>JBBRBW010000006.1:0-90837 GCA_038205425.1 Burkholderiales bacterium
GTAAGCGGTTTCTCGGTCGACAGCTATGAAGCGGCTCATGGGATGGGTGCCTGGCAAATCGATGTCGCCATTGTCTCGGTCACCGCCCCATTGCGGTAGGCGTGAAAGCCCGACAGGCTCCTAGGCCAGCCGGCCCGTCGCAGGGCGCCTCAGCCCGTCTGCAGCATGTCGCCCAGGTCGAGCCCGGTCAGCGTCTTCGCGCCGCGCGCCAGCCAGAACATCAGCGCCATCATCATGAGCATGCTCGGGATGGCGATGATGGGGTAGCTCAACAGCGTCAGCCGCCCGAGCTGCTCGTTGAAGGCCTCGGTGCCGGCCGGTGCGCTGACGATGAAACGCGCCAGCACGTAGTTGGCCACCGATGAAAAGAAGAAGGTGCCCGCCAGCAGGAAGGTGCCGGTGCGCAGCCGCAGTTCGAAGGGCACGACGTTGCGCCGCGCTTCCAGCGCCTTGTGCACCTTGTCAATGTCGAAGAGCTGGGCGTTGAAGACCAGCACGCGGATCAGCGGCGACTTCGTCCACGTCGAGGCCAGCACGGCGATGCCGATCAGGCCCGGCACGGCGGCCTCCTTCACGGCCAGCCACTGCGCGTCCAGCGCCAGCAGGCCGATGCCGCCGGTGAGCAGCGTGCTCACGACGCCCAGCACGCTGAGCCAGTTCAGCTTGCGGCGCTGAATGCCGTCCCACGCACCCCAGCACAACGGGAAGGCCAGCGCCAGCAGCAGTGCGCCCAGCGTGCCAAGGCGTTCGGGGCTGCTGAGCTTCATCAGGATGAAGGCGGGCAACAGCACGGTGATGCCGATCTCGAGCAGCGGGTTGGGTTTGCCGGCTTTTTTCATGGGTCTTCGCAGGGCGGGAAGTCAGGGGTTCGGGTTCGGGGTGGTCGGGCGTTCTTCGGCCGCCGGCTGCAGGCCGCCGGCGGCTGGGGGCCAGTCGGCGGGCAGCGTGGGGGCGAAGCTCGGCGGCGTCGGCATGCCTGGACTGTGCCATGCCGCCCAGGCGCGGCCCAGGCACCGACCTGGCGCCGCCCTGGCGGGTGGCTCGCGCCGTTCAGCGGTGCTCGGGTGAACGCAGCGCCTCGAGCTTGGCGCTGTAGCGTGCCTGCTGTTGCGGGCTGCCGCTGTAGTCGCGCGCCAGCCGCAGGTGCTGTGCGGCGGCGTCGGCATCGCCCAGCGTGGCGTCCACCACCGCGGCCCAGAAGTGGGCTTCGTGCTGGTAGGGCTGGCGGCGCAGTTCGCGGGCGATCAGTTTCCGTGCCTGGTCGACACGGCCCTCGTTCAGCGCCTTGCGCCCGAGATCGAGGAAGTGGAAGGGCGGGTAGGGCTGGATGCGTGCCAGCCGCGCTGCCACGGCCTCCGCCTCGGCGCCGCGGCCGGCGCGGTGCAGGGTGCCCGCCAGGTTGGACAAGGCCGCCTCGTCCTCGGGGGCAAAGGCCAGCACGTGGCGCAGCGCGGCCTCGGCCGGCGCCGTGTGGCCGCTGCGCAGGTAAATCACCGCCAGCGTGTTGATGCCGGGCAGGTACCGAGGGTCGTGGTGCAGGGCCTCGCGCGCCCAGGCGTAGGCCTGCGCGTTCTGGCCGGCGGCCAGCGTCTCGGCAGCACGGTTGTTCATGTACATCGCGACCACCGTGTTCTCGGCCAGGGGACGCACGCTGACACCGCGCAGGTCTTCGGGAGGCACGAAGTCGACCGTCAGCTCATCGCCGCGCACCAGGTCACGCTGCGCCACGCGCAGCCGGCTCGACAACACGACGTTGATGTGACCGCTGGCGAGCGTCAGGTCGGGGGCGCGGCTGTACAGCGGGCGCACCTGCACGCTCTGGTAGCGCAGCGGCAGGTCCAGGTACTTGGCGAAGGACGCCGTCATCAGCACCAGCGACAGGCAATTGCCGGCGCGCTTGTCGAAGGCCTCGGCGGCGTTGCGCGTGCGGCCGTCGTCGTAGTCCAGCTGCAGCTGGTCGCGTTCGCCCAGGGCGTGCAGCAGCGTGTGGCGCAGGTCCCGCGGGCCGCGGGCGGCGGCGCGTGCCGCGTCGGCGAACTGCCGCATCGGCGGGCTGATCGCAAAAACCGCAGCCACGTCCACCGCTTCGGACGGTGCGGCGAAGAGCCCGTCGTGCAGCAGCGCGGCGGCGGGGGGCACGCTCTCGGGCGCGGTGGCGCAGCCGCCGAGCAGTGCGCCGGCCAGGGCCGCCGTCAGCAGCCGCAGTGCGGCTTCGCGGGCCTGCAGGTGCAAGGTCAGGCGACGCCCGTGCGCGGGCGTCGCATGGGCAGGCGATGCAAGGAACATGGCGGACCTCCACGAAGCGCCCCGACGCCCGTCATCCTACGCCGCGCAGCGGGCCGCCACCAGGGCCCCGCGCGGGCACCGGCGTCGCACCGTGCGGCGTCTAGAGCTGCAGGCAGCGCCGAAGCCGCAACGCCGCCTGACGCAGCGCGGCATTGGGGGTGGCGGCGGCGTGGTCGAGCGTACGGCGGGCATACTCCGCATCGCTCTGCAGACGCTCGACGTGAACGTCAATGCCATAGCCTCGAAGCAGCCACTTCACTTCAACGATCTCGACGAGGCAACTGGCGGTGGCCTGGGGCACGGTGTTCAACGGGGTGGCTTGCATGGTCTGCAATCACCTTAACGTCATCGACCCTTGGTTTGCTGACAGTGGATTGGAGGGCTTCCCCCATTTCCTGCCCCAGCCTGGTGCAACCGGGCTGTGCGGCACCCCCACCGCGACAGAACATGCAAGCTCTCCCTCCGTTGACTGCCCTGGCCGAACTGCCGGCCCAGCTGACCGCTGCCGGCTGGGCCGTGATCGATGCCTCAAGCCTCTACGCGCTGTGCCGAATGGACAACAGCGCCCTGCAGGCCTGGCCGCCACTGTGGCCCGAACTGCCGCCCGACCCCCACCTGCGCGACGGCGGCCGCTACCGACGCCGGCGCCACGGCTGCTTTCGTGTCACGACCGACAGCGTCGTCGCCGAGCCACACCGCGCGCACTGGCAGCCGGTGGAGTACAACGCGCTGCACGGCGGCATCCAGCGCTGGTTCGAGCCGTTGCCGGCCACGCTGGTGGCCGACCCGGCCTGGGCGCGGCTGCTGCAGGGGCTGGCCGGCGTGGCCGAACTGCTGCACGGGCCGGCCGAGTGGTTCGTCGAGGCCCATCCCTTCCGCATCGACACCACCGACGGCATCGGCCGCCCCACGCCCGAGGGCGCGCACCGCGACGGCGTCGACCTGGTGGTGGTGCTGATCGTCGACCGCCACAACGTCAAGGGTGGCGAGACGCGGGTTTTCGAGGCCCGCGGCCCGCAGGGTGTGCGTTTCACGCTGCATGAACCCTTCAGCGCGCTGCTGCTCGACGACGCCCGCGTGATCCACGAAACCACGCCCATCCAGCCCGTCGACGCCACGTTGCCTGCCTGGCGCGACACCCTGGTGCTGACCTACCGCCGCGGCGCCTTCCAGGGGCCCGACGAAAGCGAGAAGACATGAAGCCGCTGGCCATCCACCCCGACGACATCGCCGCGGCGGCCGCCCGCCTGGCGGGCGTGGCCCACCGCACGCCGGTGATGCGCTCGCGCACGGCCGACGCGCTCACCGGCGCGCAACTCTTCTTCAAGTGCGAGAACTTCCAGCGCATGGGCGCCTTCAAGTTTCGCGGCGCGTACAACGCCTTGGCGCAGTTCACGCCCGCGCAGCGCCGGACGGGCGTCATCGCGTTCAGCTCGGGCAACCACGCGCAGGCCATCGCGCTGTCGGCGCGGCTGCTGGGCATGCCCTCGCTGATCGTGATGCCACAGGACTCGCCGGCCGCCAAGCTGGCTGCCACGCGCGGCTACCAGCAGGGCCAGCCCGGCAGCGAAGTGGTGCTCTACGACCGCTACACCGAGGACCGCGAGGCCATCGGCGCACGCCTGGCCGCCGAGCGCGGCATGACGCTGATCCCGCCCTACGACCACCCGCACGTGATGGCCGGGCAGGGTAGTGCCGCGGCCGAGCTGATCGACGAGGCCGGCCCGCTCGACCTGCTGCTCGTGTGTGTGGGCGGCGGCGGCCTGATCAGCGGCTGCGCCGTGGCCGCGCACCACCTCAGCCCGGGCATCGAGGTCATCGGCGTCGAACCCGAGGCCGGCAACGACACCCAGCAGAGCCTGGCCGCCGGGCACATCGTGCACATCGACACGCCCAGGACCATCGCCGACGGCGCGCAGACACAGCACAGCGGGCAGCTCACCTTCCCCGTCATCCAGCAGCTCGTCAGCGGCATCGTCACCGTCAGCGACGCGCAGCTGGTGCAGGCGATGCGCTTTTTTGCCGAGCGCATGAAGATGGTGGTCGAACCCACCGGCTGCCTGGGTGCGGCGGCGGCGCTGCAGGGCGTGGTGCCGGTGCGGGGCCGGCGCGTGGGCGTGATCGTCAGCGGCGGCAACGTCGATATCGGGCGCTACGCGGCGCTGCTGGCGGGCGCCGCGCAGCCCTGAGAACCCCGGCTGCGCTAAGGTCGCGGCTTCGACTTCACCTGCCGTCGTTGCGACGGCCCTTCAGCCATGGCCGACGCCGCTCCCGCCACGCCCACGCCTACCACCGCCGAGAAAGACGCCGCCCGGCGCCTGCGCGACCAGGTCGACAAGCTGCTCGCCCGCCCCGCCGCCGAAAGCACCGCCACCGTGGTGCTGGGCGGCCGCGCGCTCGACTACCGCGTGCACGCCGCCTTCATGCCGGTGATGCCGGCCAGCCTGGCCGGCGGCGCGGCCGAACCCGAAGCCGCGGTGATGACCACCGCCTACCTGCTGCAGGGCGCCGATGCCGCGCAGCGCCCGCTGTGCTTTGCGTTCAACGGCGGCCCGGGCTCGGCGTCGATCTGGCTGCAGTTCGGCGCCCTGGGGCCCAAGCGCGTGGTGGTACCCGACGACGCCGGCATGGCGCGCCCGCCCTACACCGTCGAGGACAACCCGCACAGCTGGTTCGAGCACTTCGACCTCGTCTTCATCGACCCGCCGCACACCGGCTGGTCCGTATCGGCCAGCGAAGACGCGCGCAAGAAGCTGCTTTCGGTCGATGGCGACATCGAAGCGCTGGCCGAGGTGATGCGCGCCTGGCTCACGCGCCACCAGCGCTGGGGTTCGCCGATCTACATCGCCGGCGAGAGCTACGGCACAACACGCGGCGCCGGCCTGGTCGACAAGATGCAGAGCCTGGGCGCGGTGCTCAGCGGCGTGATCCTGGTGTCGTGCGCGATGGACCTGCAGAGCCTGGTCTTCGCGCCGGCCAACGACCTGCCCTACGGTCTCTTCCTGCCGGCGTTTGCCAACACCTCGCAGTACCACGGCCTGCTCAGCGGCCCGCCGGGCGCCTCGCCCGAGGCCGCGCGGGCCGCGGCCGAGGCTTTTGTGCACGACGACTACGTGGCTGCGCTGCAAGCGGGTGCGCGCCTCAGCGAAAAACGCCGCGGCGCCATCGCACGCCGCATCGCCGAGCTCACCGGGCTGCCGCGCACGCTGGTGGAAGAGCAGAACCTGCGCATCAGCGACCGCACCTACTTCGTCGAGGCGCTGCGCGCACGCGGCCAGGTGGTGGGCCGGCTCGAGGCGCGCGCCACCGGCCCGGCAGCCGCCAGCCGCCTGCCCGAGATGGAGTTCGACCCCGGCATCGAGGCCATTGCCGGCCCCTACACGATGGCGGCGCTGGCCTTCTACCGCGGCACCCTGGGCATCAACTTCGAGCACCGCTACGAGGTGCTCAACTACGAGGCCCACAAGGCCTGGAAGTGGCAGCGCGGCGTCGACAGCGAGATGGGCTTCTGCAGCACCAGCCCCGACCTGGCACGTGCCTTGCGACGCAACCCGCACCTCAAGGTGCTGGCCGCCAGCGGTCGTTACGATCTCGGCACGCCCTACAGCGCCAGCGACTGGTCGCTGGCCCAACTGAACGCGCCGGCCGAGGTGCTGGCGCGCGTCACCCACCGCTACTACGACGCCGGACACATGATGTACACACGACAGGCCGACCTGCAGCAGCTGAAGGCCGACGTGGGGGCGTGGTTGAAATGAAGTCCCCACGTTCACTGCGTTCGCTACCCCCCGCGGGGGGCGAGTCGGACGGGCGAAGCCGGATCCACGCAATGCCTTGGTGTGTCGGCTTGATATGTCGCGGATGTCGCTGGAGCACCACCATGGAGCAACCTTCATGAGCACGCCGAAACACGTCGGCATCCTCACCGGCGGCGGCGACTGCCCGGGCCTGAACGCGGTCATCCGCGCCGTGACGATGGCGCTGCACAACGAGTGCGGCGCGCGTGTCACGGGTATCGAACGCGGCTTCTTCGGCCTGCTCGACCGCAAGGCGCGCACGCTGGGCCCGCAGGACGTGGCCGGCATCCTGTCCGAGGGCGGCACCATCCTGGGCACGCACAACACCTGCAACCCGTTCAAGGGCGCCGACGGCGCCGACCACTCGGCGCAGGCCATGGCCTTCGTGCGCGAGCTGGGCCTGGACGGGCTGGTGGCCATCGGCGGCGACGGCACCATGACCATCGCCCACCGCTTCGAGGAACTGGGCCTGCCCGTGGTCGGCGTGCCCAAAACCATCGACAACGACCTCGCGCTGACCGACCGCACCTTCGGCTTCGACAGTGCGGTGGCCGTGGTGGCCGAGGCGCTGGACCGCCTGTCGACCACGGCACGCAGCCACGGCCGCGTGATGATCGCCGAGACCATGGGCCGCTACGCCGGCTGGATCGCGCTGGAAGGCGGCATGGCCGGCGGCGCCAACGTCATCCTGATCCCCGAAGTGCCGTTCAGCATCGAGGCCGTGGCGCGGCTGTGCCAGGACCGCGAATCACGCGGGTTGGCCACCGTGATCTGTATTGCCGAAGGTGCACACGCGGCGGGGCAGGGCATGACCATCCGCGAGACGCTGGCGCACAGCCCCGACCCGCTGCGCCTGGGCGGCGTGGGTCACTGGCTGCAGCACGAGCTGCAGCCGCGCCTGCAGGCCGAGGTGCGCACCACGCTGCTGGGCCACACCCAGCGCGGCGGCACGCCCACCGCCTTCGACCGCGTGCTGGCCACGCGTTTCGGGTACCACGCGGCGCAGCTGGTCAAGGCCGGCCAGTACGGCCGCATGGTCGCGTTGCAGGGTGACCGCTGCGTCAGCGCATCGCTCGACGAGGTGGCCGGCCGCACGCGCAACGTGCCGCTGGACCACGAACTGCTGCTGGCGGCACGCGGCATCGGCGTGTCGCTGGGCGACCGCTGACGGCCCCGAGGCCGCCGCGCGGCCGCGCGCGTGGTGTCACAGGCAGGCCGGCGGCGGCGCCGTGCCGGCCACGTGACCGTCGCTCAGCGTGCGCAGGAAGCACACCAGATCGGCCGTCTCGGCGTCGGTCATCGGCGGCGCAGATGCGGCAGGGCGGCCGTCCAGCGGCGCCCGTAGCGTGGCGTTGGGGTGGTAGGCGGCAGGCAGATCGTCGAACATCTGCACCACGCTGCCGACGCTGGGGTACCAGCGCTGCGGCGCCGTATCGCGTGTGTTGTAGAAGGCCACCACCTCGGCCAGCGAGGTGAAGATGCCGTTGTGGAAGAACACCGGTCGCTGCGCCGCATTGCGCAGGCTGGGCGTGCGGAACAGGCCGCACAGCGCCGTCTGCCGCAGGTCGCTGCGCAGCGGGCCGCACAGGCCGAGGTCGAAGTAGGCCGGGTCGACGTTGTGCGGGATCGCCGCGTTGCGCGGCGCGCCGGTGGCGGCATAGCCGAAGTCGGTGAACAGGGGCGGGCGGCCGTCGGTCGGTTGCGACGGATGGCAAGCGGCGCAATTGCCGCGTGCCGGGTCGTCGAAGACCTCGCGGCCGCGCTGCTCGGCGGCGCTGAAGCGTTCGCGGCCGGCTGCGACCTGGTCGAACTTGCTGTCGAAGGGCTGCAGGCGCGGGTCTTCGCGCTGGAAGGCCTGCACCGCCTGTGCCATGCCGGCCACGGTGGCCGCAGCGTCGGCGTCGGCGCCGAACTGCGCTGTGAACTGCCCGGCATAGGGCGCGGCGTGCAGCCGGCGCGCCAGGGCCTCGACACTGCCGTTGTCCAGTTCCAGCGCGCTGAACCAGGGCAGCAGGGCCTGCTGCGCCAGCGTGTCGGCGCGGCCGTCGGCCATCAGCCCGCCGCGGCGCTGAGCGGCGTCGAAGGCGGGCTGCTGCGCCAGGTAGCGCAGGGAGGGCGCCGCACGCTGACCGAACTCGGTCTCGAACTGCCCGCCCACCTGCACCGGCCGCGCATTCGGCGGGCCGTGGAAGCGCTCGGGGTCGTGGCAGGTGGCGCAGGACATGCGGCCCGAACCCGACAGGTTGCGGTCGTGGAAGATGTGTTCGCCCAGGCGCGCCAGCGGGCTCATCGTCGGGCTCACTGCGGCGCTGTCGACGCCGCCACCCCCGCCGCAGCCCACCAGCAGCAGCGCACCGAGCCCGTGCAGGCAAAGCCGCGTTATCGTCATCGCCTCTCTTCCAACGGCCGGCGCAAGGCGGCCGGGCAGCCCCGATTCTGACCAAGGGCCGCCCGGGCGCAGATGCGCAGCACAGGACCCCATGACCACACGCCGCTTTGCGCTGCTCACCACCCTGTCGGGTCTGCTGCAGGCCGCCTGCGGTGGCGGGGGCAGCGACAGCCCGACGCCCGCGCCAGCGCCGGGAACCGGCACGGTGCCGCCGGCGTCGCCGGCCGCCGGGCCGCCGGTCTGGAGCGGGCATGCCGGCAACGCCCAGCACACGGCGCTGAGCGCTGCCGCCACGCAGCCGCTGAACCGCATCGTCTGGAGCACGCCGGTCGACCTCGTGCCGCCCTACCGCAGCAGCGGCTCCCTGCTCATCCACTACGGCTCGCCGCTCGTCACCGGCGCCGGCACGTTGCTGGTGCCGGTGAAGACCACGTCCACGGGCAACTTCCGCGTCGAGGCGCGGCGCGGCAGCGACGGCGCGCTGGTCTGGCAGCTGGACAGCGATTACGTCCTGCCGGCCAGCAGCTGGACGCCCAGCTTCAACCTGGCCGTCGACGCCAACAACCGCCTCTACGTGCCGGCCGCCGGCGGTCGTCTGCGGGTGCGCGAGCAGGCCGACAGCAACGCCGGCAGCGTGCGCACGCTGGCCTTCTACGGCGATGCGGTCTACGCCGCGTCGGCGGCGGAGCTGAACACGCAGGTGCTGATCAACACGCCGTTGACGGTCGACGCCGCCGGCAACGTCTACTTCGGCTTCATCGCCACGCCCGGCAACGCCGCCCGTCTGAGCAGCGGCATTGCCCGCGTGGCCGCCGACGGCAGCGCCGTCTGGCGCGGCGTGTTCGAACTGACGGCCGACACCGCCATCGCCAAACCGGCGATGAACTGCGCGCCGGCGCTGTCCAACGACGGGCAGACCGTGTACATCGCCGTCAATGCCAACCCCGTCAGCGGGGTCGTGCAGTCGGGCTACCTGCTGGCCCTGGACGCCACCACGCTGGCGCTGCGAACGCGGCAGGCATTGCGCGAGCCGCGCACGGGCGTGGCGGCGCGCATCAGCGACAGCTCCAGCGCGTCGCCCACCGTCGGCCCCGACGGCGACGTGTACTACGGCGTGCTCGACGGCACACGCGACGACCACAACGGCCGCGGCTGGCTGCTGCACTTCGACGCCATGCTGGGCACGGTCAAGACACCGGGCTCCTTCGGCTGGGACGACACACCTTCCATCGTGCCCGCGGCCATGGTGCCCGACTACACCGGCACTTCCAGCTACCTGCTGCTGGTCAAGTACAACAACTACTACGGCGCTGGCCGTGGCGACGGCCGCAACCAGATGGCGGTGCTCGACCCCCAGGGTACGCAGGCCGACGCCTACACGCCGGCCGGCGCGCAGGTGACGGTGATGAAGGAAGTGCGCGTGGTCACCGGCCCGACGCCCGACCCCGGCACGGTCGGGGGTGTGCGTGAATGGTGCGTCAACACCGCGGCGGTGGATCCGGCGACGAATTCGGTGCTGGTCAACAACGAGGACGGCGTGCTCTACCGCTGGCACCTGCCGAGCAACACGCTCAGCGAAGGCGTGCGCATGAACGCCGGTGTCGGTCAGGCCTACACGGCCACCGTGGTGGGGCCCGACGGATTGGTTTACGCCATCAACAACGCCCAGCTGCACGCGGTGGGCCGCTGAAGGTGCGCCGGTGGCGCGGCGGCTACAGCAGCCGGCGCAGGTCTGGCGCGTCGGAGTGCAGCGCGGCGCACAGGGCGGCGTCGTCGCGGCCGAAGCTGAAGTCGGCGAAGTCGAAGCCGGGGCCGACGCTGGCGCCGACGTAGGCGTAGGCGCCCAGCGGCTCGGCGGCCTGCCACCAGTCTGCCGGCACGACGTGGCGCGGTCGCCGGCCGGCGGCCACGGCGCCCAGCTCGACGGCGCTGAAGCCCGACAGGTCGGGCGACGCCAGCCACAGCCGCAGCCCGGCACCTTCGAGCAGGTGCCAGACCTCGTCGGAACGCACGCGGTGCCAGGCCGAGCACTGGCCGGCGGTGAGCAGGAAGTCGATGGTCGTCAGCGCCACGCGGCCGACACGGCCGTCACCGGTGGCCACCGCGTGCGACGAGCGGAAGACCTCGCCGTAGTGGCCGCCCTCGGGGTGGGTTTGCAGTCCGAGTTCGGCGATCAGCGCGGCGGCGCGGCCGGAGCTGGGGTCGGTCACTGGGCGACCCTCCGCGCTGCGCGCCTCGGGATTCGCGCTTGGGAGCGGCCCTGCGCGCTCATGCCATCTCCCGCACGTCGGTCACCGGCACGCTGCCGAAGTCGTCGCGGTCCAGCACGGCCAGCACTTTCGCCGCTGCCTGCGCAGGGCTGTCGAGCTGGCCGTTGTCCTTCAGGCTCTGGAAACGCGCATGCTCGGGGAACAGGGTCGGGTCGGCCTCCCGCAGCTGGACTTGCATGTCGGTGTCGATGACACCCGGCGCCAGCGCGACGACCCGCGCGCCGTGGGGCTGCGCGGCTTCCTCCAGAGCCAGCGCGCGGGCGAGATGGTCCATGCCGGCCTTGGCGGCGCAATAGCTGCTGCTGCCTGCCATCGCGCGCCGGCCCAGGCCCGACGAGATGAACAGCAGCTTGCGCGGCACGGCCCAGGCCGTGGTGGCGCGCAGGAAGCTCGCACTCAGCACCAGCGGCGCCTCCAGGCCGACACGCAGCGCGTTCGACAGCTCGGCGGGGGCGCTGGCTGACAGCGGCGCGGGCGGCGACACCACGCCGGCGTTGTGCACCAGGGTCACCGAGCGCCATGCAGACGGGTCCTGCGCCGCAAGCCAGCCCGCCAGCCGCTCTGCCACGGGCAACGGGTCGGCCAGATCTACTGTCCACGCCTCGAGTCGCGCGCCTGCCGGCACCGGCAGTTCGGTCGGGCGACGGGCCAGCGCCAGCACGTGGTGGCCGCGGGCCAGCAGTTGTTCGACGAGGGCGCGGCCGAGACCGCGCGAGCCGCCGGTGACGATGCTGAGGTGGGTTTTCATGCGGGTTCGGGTGTCGGGGTGAGTGGGGTGGCAGGGCGCCGGCGCACTGTAGCCGGGGCTCTCAAGGAATTGAGGCTTTGCCACTTTGCTTGAACCCTGGGGGTAGGAATGACGAAGTCACTTCCTGGGGGTGCTCAGAACGGCGGTTCGCTGCGGAAGTGCATGGCCCGGCCATCGAGCGGATGGGCAAAGCCGATCTCGGCCGCGTGCAGCAGCAGGCGCGCGGCGCGGATGGGATGCGGTGCGTAGAGCTCGTCGCCGCGTATCGGGTGGCCCAGGTGCTGCAGGTGCACACGCAGCTGGTGCGAACGGCCGGTGACGGGTGACAGCGCCACCCGGGTGCAGCCGTCGCCGCGCGCCAGCACCTGCCAGTGCGTGAGCGACGGCCGGCCGTTGACGACGTCGACGACCTGCCGCGGCCGGTTCGGCCAGTCGGCGGCCAGCGGCGCGTGGATCTGGCCCGTGTCGCCTTCGATGCAGCCTTCGGCCACGGCGATGTAGAGCTTGCTCACCGCGCGCTGCTCGAAGGCTGCGTTCAGCCGCCGCTGCATCTCGATGCCGCGCGCGAAGAGCAGCAGCCCCGAGGTCGACATGTCGAGCCGGTGCACCACCAGCGCGTCGGGGTAGAGCGCCTGCACGCGACCGGTCAGGTTGTCGCGCCCGGCGTCACCGCGGCCCGGCACCGAAAGCAGTTCGGCGGGCTTGTCGGTGACGATGACGCTGTCGTCGGCGTAGAGCAGGTTCACGGAATGCATGGCCGGCAGGATATCGGGGCCGGCGCGGCGGCTGCCGATGCGGCGCGGGCTGGTGTTCAATCGACAGTCCCGCTTCTCACGATTGGCGCCCGCATGCAACGCCGCACCCTGCTTGCCCTGCCTCTGTTCGGTGCTGCTGCCACTGCAGCCGCACAGTCTTCGAAAGCCGCGCCCGGCATTGTCCATACCCGGGTCGAGACGCCGCTGGGCGCCTTCGTCATCGCGGTGAATCCCGCGCAGGCGCCGGTCACGGTGGCCAACTACCTGGCCTATGTCGACGCGAAGTCGCTCGACGGTGGTGCCGTCTACCGCATCGTCAACGACGCCAACCAGCCGCCGGCAACGAAGCACCGCATCGCCGTCGTGCAATGGGGCATGAACCTGGACGACGGCCATGCGCCGCCGCTGCCGCCGATCGGGCACGAGACCACCGCCGGCAGTGGACTGCGCCACCTGGACGGCACGGTGTCGATGGCGCGCCTGGGGCCGGGCACGGCAGCATCGGAATTTTTCATTTGCGTCGGCGCGCAGCCCGCGCTCGACTTCGGGGGCGGACGCAACCCGGATGGCCAGGGCTTCGCGGCCTTCGGCCAGGTGGTGGCCGGACGCGCGGTGGTGCAGGCGCTGCACCGGCTGGGGCGGTCCGACGACCAGTACCTCCGGCCGCCCGTCGCCGTGCTGTCGGTGCGCCGCATCGCCGCCGATGCCTTCACGCCGGACGGCACGCCGCGCTGAGTGGCAGCACGGCATGGCGTGTTGTCGGCCCCGCGCGACAAGACTAGGCCTTGACGCAAGCCCGCGGCAGGCGCACATTCCGCCCCGTTCCCATCCATCCACAGGAGGCCCGCATGAAGACCCAAGACATTGCCCTCCTGTCGGCCGGCACGCACTGATCCACGCATCCGCCCGCGGCCCCGCGCCGCAGCGTCGAAGCCCCCGCCGCGGCACCCTGCCGCAGCGGCCGGGAACCGCAAAACACCGCGCGTTCCCTCCCACGCCGTTCCGTGATGCCGTGACCCTGCGTCGCGGCCGACAGCACCCCATCCCCTGACGTCGCCCCGGGCCTTTTCGCCCGTGGCTCTCTCGCGCAGCTTCGATCGAACGGTCGGTGCGGCGTGATGGCTGGTCCTGCACGGAACGCTCTCAACCATGTTCGATTCATCCCTGCTGCAACGGCTGCGTGGCATCGGCTTCGCACCGTCGTTTTTCTCCCATCTGGCGCAGGCGGGTCTTGCCGACGCCGAAACCGCGCCGCTGCGCGTCGTCGAAGTGCAGCGTGAAGGCCTGCTGCTGCATAACGGCGCGGCCGAGCACCCGGCGCGTCTGCTGCCCGCGCTGCGAACCACGCTTGCAGTCGAGGGCGACGCCATCGCCTGCGGCGACTGGGTGCTGGCCGAGCGCAATACCTACGGCGAATGGTGGGTGCACACGCGCCTGCCGCCCTTGAACCAGCTGGCGCGCCGGCTGCACGACGGCCGCGACAAGGTCGCGCGTGTGGTCATCGTCAGCAACGTCGACACGGCGCTGCTGGTGATGGGCCTGGACCACGACTTCAACCTGCGTCGGCTGGAACGCTATGTGGCGATGGTGCGCATGGCCGGTGTTGCGGCCGTGGTAGTGCTGAGCAAACGCGATCTGGCACCCGATGCCGCGGAACGCCTGCAGCAGGTGCAGGCCATGCTGCCGGCCGACGTGGCGGCGGTGGCCGTCAACGCGCTGGGTAACGAACCCGGCGTGCAGCTCGCGCCGTGGCTGCAGGCCGGGCAGACGCTGGTGCTGCTGGGCTCCAGCGGCGCCGGCAAGAGCACGCTGACCAATGCGCTGACGGGCAGCCTGGTGCAGTCCACCGGCCCCAACCGGCGCGGCGACAGCCATGGCCGCCACACCACCACCGCACGGTCGTTGCACACCACGGCGGCCGGCGCCTGCATCATCGACACACCGGGCCTGCGCACGCTGCGCCTGGACGGCGACGCCGGCGAGGTCGAGGCCGCCTTCGGCGACATCGCGCGCCTGGCGCCGCTGTGCCGCTTCCGCGACTGCCAGCACGAGGCCGAGCCGGGCTGCGCGGTGCGCGAAGGCGTGAGCGGCGAGCGCCTGCGCAATTACCAGAAGCTGCTGCGCGAGGCGCGGCGCGACACGCTCACCGCGCTGGAGCGCAAGGTGCAGGTGCAGCAGTGGAAGGTGCGCAGCCGTGCCGGACGGGCGCGGCTGGAGGGCAAACGTGAGCCCCCCCGTGGTTGAGGGCCCCGTGCCCCGGCGCACACCCATCGGTGTGGCGTCCGGCGTGCCGGCCCCAGCTGGTCCTTCAACCCCGACGCCGTGCCGCCCGCCCGTGGGCCGTGCGTGTGTTGTCAGGCCCGTGCCCCACCCCCGGGTTTCGCCGTGCCGGCCTGCACCAACTCGTCACGCTGCGCCAGCGTGGGAAAGAAGCGCAGCCAGAGGCCCGCCACCGCCAGCGTGCACACGCCGCCCAGCAGCACCGAGCCCACCGGCCCCATTGCTGCGGCGGTGGCGCCCGACTCGAACTCGCCGAGCTGGTTCGACGCACCGATGAACACAGAATTCACGGCACTCACACGGCCGCGCATGTGGTCGGGGGTTTCCAACTGCACGAGCGTCTGGCGGATGACGACGCTGACCATGTCGGCGGCTCCGGTGACCGCCAGCGCGGCCATCGAAAACACGACGCTCGTCGACAGCCCGAACACCAGCGTCGCCGCGCCGAACACAGCCACCGCGCCCAGCAGCACCGGCCCGGTGCGGCGCCGCACCGGCCAGCGTGTCAACGCCACCGACATCAGCAGCGCACCCACTGCCGGCGCGCTGCGCAGCAGGCCCAGGCCCCAGGGGCCGACATGCAGGATGTCCTTGGCGAAGATGGGCAGCAGCGCGGTGGCGCCGCCGAACAGCACCGCGAAGAGGTCGAGCGAAATCGCGCCCAGCACCACCTTGCTCTGCCAGACGTAGCGCACGCCGGCCAGCAGGGTGTCCAGCGTCGCGGGTTCGTCGGGCGGCGGCACATGCGTGTAGCGCAGCGTCAGGCACAGGCCGCAGGCCAGCGTGAACAGCACCGCGCAAGTGCCATAGGTGGCGGGCGCGCCCAGCGTGTAGATGAAGCCGCCCAACGCCGGCGCGCCGATGATGGCGCCCTGCATGCCGGTCGAGCTGAAGGCCAGCGCGCGTGGCAGCACGGCCTTGGGCACCAGCAGCGGCGTCAGCGCCTGCTGGGTGGGCAGTTGGAAGGCGCGCACGGCGCCCAGCACCACGCTGACGAAGAGCAGCAGCCCGCGCGTGGCATGGCCGCCGGCGCTGCCCAGGCACAGCAGCAGCGCGCACAGCGCCTGCAGGCCCAGGCACAGCGCCAGGATGCGGCCGCGATGGTGGCGGTCGATCAGGTGCCCGGCCGGCAGCGTGAGCAGCAGCGCGGGCGCGAACTGCAGCAGGCCGACCAGCCCGAGGTCCCAGGCCGAGCCGGTCAGGTCGTACATCTGCCAGCCGACGGCGACCATCATCATCTGGCTCGCCGACACACCGGCCAGGCGCGCAAACCACAGCCGGGTGTAGGCCGGGTAGGCCCACAGCGAAACGGCGCCGGCGCTCACTGGCGCGGTGTGTCAGACGCGGGCACGGAGCCGCGGGCGTCACGATCTCCATCGGCCTGGGGACGGATGGCGTGCACACAGGGCGCGGGGCGCCTGCTGCCGCCGGGGTATCCCTGATAAGCTCGTTCTTGCATGTCCGACACCACTAAACGCCTGCAGCGCGACAACCCCAGCGCATTGCCACCGGGCACCCGCCTGGGCGAGTTCGAGGTGCTGAGCCTGCTGGGGGTCGGCGGCTTCGGCATTGTGTACCTGGCCTTCGACCACGCACTCGAGCGCGAGGTGGCGGTCAAGGAGTACATGCCGGCCTCGCTGGCCGGCCGCACCGAAACCCTGCATGTCTCGGTGCGCTCGCAGTCCGACGCCGACACCTTTGCGCTCGGCCTGCGCTCCTTCGTCAACGAAGCGCGGCTGCTGGCCCGTTTCAACCACCCTTCGCTGCTGAAGGTGCACCGCTTCTGGGAAGCCAACGGCACGGCCTACATGGCCATGCCGGTGATGCGCGGCGGCACCGTGAAGGAGGTGCGCGCCGCGATGATGTCGCCGCCCGACGAGGCCTGGCTGCGCGCGCTCCTGGTGCCGCTGCTGGGGGCCATCGAGAAGTTGCACTCCGAAGGCGTCTACCACCGCGACATCGCGCCCGACAACATCCAGATCGAGCCCGATGGCCACCCGGTGCTGCTCGACTTCGGCGCCGCGCGCCGTGTCATCAGCGACAAGAGCCAGACGCTCACCGCAATCCTGAAGCCGGCCTACGCGCCCATCGAGCAGTACGCCGAGGTCGGCGCGGTGAAGCAGGGCCCCTGGACCGACCTCTACGCGCTGGGCGCGACGCTGCACTACCTGCTGCTGAACCGCCCGCCGCCGCCGGCGACGGCGCGCGCCGTGCACGACGACGCATCGGCGCTGGGCACTGAAACCTGCCCGGGCTGCAGCGAGACCTTCCTGCGCACCATCGACTGGATGCTGGCGCCGCGCCCCAGTGACCGCCCGCAGAGCGTGGCCGCACTGCGCGAGGTGCTGGACGGCCACGCCAACCCGCCGCGGCGGCGCGTCGACACGGGCCCGGTGCCTTCGCAATGGGACCGTACCGTCGTGCTCGACAGCGCATCGGCGACCACCACGGTGGCCAGGCAGGCGGCGCCTGCGCCACCACCGGCGCCGGCAGCCGTCGATCTCAGCGTCGACGACGACCGCACCCGCGTGCTGCCGCCGGCCCCGGCCACACCGCCTGCGCCCGCGGTGGCAGCCGCTGCGGCCTCGGCCGTACCGGGTCCGGCAGCGCCTGCCGCGGCGCCGGCGCCGCGCCAGGCCGACGGCGACTTCTCGGCACCGCCGGTGTCGGCGATGCAGGCCGTCGCTACGACACCCCCGGCCAGTGCGACGAAGAAGTGGCTGCCGACCGCCGCCGGTGGGGTGGTGGTGGCGGTGGCCGCCGTGGCCTACCTGCTGTGGCCGCGCCCGCCGGCGCTGCTCGGCGTTGAAGCCGCGCCGGCCGGCGCATCGGCGCCTGCCGCCGCCGCGTCGCTGGCGGTGCCCGACACCATCCTGACGACCCCGGCGGTGAACACGGTGCCTGAATCGACAGTCACCACCGTCGTCGTGCCCGGCCCCTCTGCGCCGCGGCCGGCCGGCACGGGCGCTGCGCTGCCGCCGCCGGCACCGCCGGCAGCCGAAAAGGCCCCGGTCGTCAAACCGCCCAGCCCGGCGCGCCCACGCGCGGCAACCGCGACGACGACGGCCCCGCAAGCGGTGCCGTCGCCGCTTCCCGCAGTTTCCCGGGCGCCCGAGCCCGGGCGCACGGTGGCGCCCGCTCCGGCGCCGCCGTCGGCGGCCGCAGCGCCGGTGGTGGCGCCTGCGGCGCAGAGCAAGCCCGCCGTCGTCGAAGGCCCGGAAGCGAAGTGCGGATCGCGCAACCTGCTGCGCTATTTCGTCTGCATGGAGCGTGAATGTCTGCGCTCGGAATTCGGCAGCCATCCCGACTGCCTGAAGTGGCGCGCCGAAGCGCGACGCGAGCCGCGCAACTAGGCGCCAGGCCGCGCGCCCGCTGCGGGTATTGCGCGATGCCGCCGGGGCCCGTTCGGCGCTACACCCTCGGGTGTCATCACCGGAGTGCCCCTTGCCGTCTGCCGATCTGCGCCCCCACGCCGCCGCCTGGCCGCGTCGCCTGCCCGCCACCCTGACGGTGCCCGATACGCCGCTGTGGTTCAACCTCGAAGTCAGCGCGCGGCGCTACCCGAACAAGCCGGCCTGCCTGTTTTTCGGCCGTGCGCTGCGATACGGCGAACTGCTGCGCCAGGCCGAAGCGCTGGCCGGCTGGCTGCAGGCGCAGGGCGTGCAGCGTGGCGACCGTGTGCTGATCTACCTGCAGAACTGCCCGCAGTACCTGGTGGCCTTCTACGCCGTGCAGCGCGCCGACGCCGTGGCGGTGCCGGTAAATCCGATGAACCGTGCCGACGAGTTCGCCCACTACATCACCGACGCTGGTGCACACGTGGCCATCACCAGCGCCGACCTGGCGGCCACTGTGAGCACAGCCAACGCGCGCCTGCCCGAAGCGCAGCAATTGCAGCGGCTTCTGGTGACGCGGCTGGCCGAGGCCCTGCCCGACGAACTCGATGCCGACGAGACACCACTGCCCGCGATGCTGGACTGGCTGCGCGCAGAACACCCGTTGCCGCCGGGCGCCACGGCCTGGGCCGAGGCCCTGGCCGCCGGCCATAACCCCGGCCTCAGCCGCGCCGAGCCCGATGACCTGGCGCTGCTGCCGTACACCTCGGGCACCACCGGCCTGCCCAAGGGTTGCATGCACACCCATCGCACGCTGATGCCCAACACGGTGGCCGGCGGGCTGTGGTCGCAGGCCAGCGCCGAGACCGTCAGCCTGGCGGTGGTGCCGATGTTCCACGCCACCGGCATGCTCTATGGCGTGCTGCAACCGGTCTACCTGGGCAGCACGGTGGTCATCCTGCCGCGCTGGGACCGCGAACTCGCCGGGCGCCTTATCTCGCGCCACCAGATCACGCACTGGACCTGCATCCCGACCATGATCATCGACCTCTTCGGCAGCCCGAATTACCGCAGCTTCGACCTCAGCAGCCTGCGCTACCTATCGGGCGGCGGCGCCGCCATGCCGTACGCCGTGGCTGAAAGGCTGCAGCAGGAGTTCGGCATCACCTTCACCGAAGGCTACGGCCTCACCGAGACCGCAGCGCCCAGCCACGGCAACCCGCCCGAACGCGCCAAGCTGCAGTGCCTGGGCATCCCCATCTTCGGCGTCGACAGCCGCATCGTCGACCCCGACACGCTGGCGGAACTGCCCAACGGGGCGGTAGGCGAGATCGTCACCCACGGGCCCATGGTCTTCAAGGGTTACTGGGGCCACCCGGGCGCGACGACGGCGGCCTTCCTCGAGATCGACGGCAAGGCCTTCTTCCGCACCGGCGACCTCGGCCGGTGCGACGATGAGGGCTACTTTTTCATCACCGACCGCTTGAAGCGCATGATCAACGCCAGCGGCTACAAGGTCTGGCCCAGCGAGGTGGAACTGCTGCTCTTCAAGTGCCCGTGGGTGCAGGAAGCCTGCGTCATCGCCACGCACGACGCCTACCGCGGCGAAAGCGTGAAGGCCGTGGTCGTGCTGCGCACCGATGCGCGCGGCCAGGTCACCGAACAGCAGGTGGTGGACTGGGCCCGCGAGCACATGGCGGTCTACAAGGCACCGCGGACCGTCGAATTCGCCGAGGCGCTGCCGCGCAGCGGCGCCGGCAAGGTGATGTGGCGGCTGCTGCAGGAGAAGGAAGCCGCGGTCCCACGCTGAGTGGGCTGAGTGCGGCGGCCGGCGCCTCCTGGCGCCGGCCACCCCTCAATCGATGCGCCGGGTGCCGGGCGAAAGCAGGCCGGCGGCCTTCAGCGCCTTCGGCTCGCCGCTGGTGGCGATACGCAAGGCCACCGTGTTCTTCACCGGCGCCAGGTTGACGATGAACGAGAAGCGGAACATCGTGCCCCAGTTCAGCGCATTGGCGGCGTTCGGCGCGGTCCACGTGACACCGCTGCGGCCGACGCTGGCGACCCAGTCGTTCTGGCTGTCGAGGTCGCCGTCGCTGAAGGCCAGGTCGGTGACGGTGGCGGTGCCGACGGGCACGTTGAAGCTGTCGAAGCCGAGGTTGCTGACGACCCGCAGGTTGGGCTCGGCGCCTTCGGTCCTGGCGCGCGAGAAGTCCAGGTTCATCACCGCGTAGTCGTAGCGCCAGCGGCCGCCGCCCAGGTTGGTGACCTTGACCGCCACCTTGGCTCGGCCTTCGGGCGTGGCGAGCTCCGTCGTGCGGGCGTTGGTGCCCGGCGCGGCCGGGTCGACCCAGCGGTCGATCGCCGGGCCCAGCTTGTACTGGTCGTTGCCGCCCACGGCCCAGACCGACCCGCTGCGCGTGAAGGTCGCGCGGGTTGTGCCCATCGAGTTGTAGACGTTGACGTCCTCGCGCGCCAGGTACCACGATTCGAACAGATAGGTTGCGCCGGTCTGCCCGGTGCCGCTGAACTGCGATTCACGCACCAGCAGGCGCTGGTCGTAGGAGCCGTTGCCCGAGGCATTGGCCACGCTGTCGCAATTGGTGTCGTAGATCGAGCCACAGCGCCCCCACTGGTTGGTCGACGCGATGATCTCCGAGCGCGGCCCCAGCGCGTTGCTGCTGTCGTTGTTGCTGACGCTGTAGACGTCCGAGCAGCCGCGGCCGAGGATGTGGCTGTCGCCCGGGTTGTCGAGGCAGGCGGTGTTCAGCGTCAGGAAGGCATGCTTGACGCCGGAGCGCCCGATCTGGTCGATGGAGCCGTCGGCGTTGAAGCGGTACAGGTTCCAGATCAGGTAGGGATGCTGGTCGTTGTTGTAGGGTGCGAAGTTGCCCGTGAACTTCGAATACCAGGGGATGTCGGCGGTGTACAGCGCGCTGCTGGTGCCGCGCGGGTCGCCGGCGATGGTGACCTGCTGCGAGCCGTTGTTGACGTTGTTGCGCAGCGTCGACGACGGCGTGAAGACGACATTGCCGTTGCCCCCGATGCCGGTGCAGGTGTCGCAGCGGCTGTACTGCATGCTGAAGGTCTGCATGAAGAGGTCGGCCTGGTAGACCGCACCGGGCACACCCGGCACCGCGGTGCCGTGCCACTTGGGCGTGGCCAGCAGCGTGGCGTCGGCGCCCTGTCGCGACACGTTGGTGGTCAGCTCCATCTCGGCGATGGTCCAGCCGGCCAGCTCGGGCTGGCCCAGGCGCTCGGCCAATGCGGTTGTGATGCGCACGTCCATCGTGCGTACCGCCAGGCGCTGCTTGCCGTCGATCAGCTCGTACATCAGGCGGTCGACGTAGAACCAGGACTTGCCGTCGCTGCCGACGACGTCGAGGATGGGCGCGTCGCCGACGCGCGGCACAAGGCGGAAGTCGGTCAGGTCGATGCGACCGGCGCGCGAGTCGATGACATAACCCCCGCTGGCCTGCAGCGAGCCGCCGACGAAGCTGCGCAGATTGCCATTGCGCACGTCGAAGTCGAGGCTGCCGGTCGGGCGCAGATCGAACAACTCGTGCCCGTTCGGGCTGAGGGCGCCCTGCCGGCTGCTGGGCGCGCCCAGCACGAGGCCGATGTCGGCGGCGAGGTCGCGGTTCCAGCGCACGCCAACCGTCCCGCTGGAGGCCGACCAGTACTGCGCTCTTTCGGTGCCGACGGCGGTCTTCTGTGCGTGCGCGCTGAGGGCGCCGCCAGTCAATACCCCGGCTACGGCGAGCGCCAGCGCCATACCGACCCGATTTCGTGAAATCTTCATCGAGACCCTCCAGCTGAGTTGGGTGAAACCGCAAGTCGGCGGACGATACCGCGCTATGGGGGTGCCACACCTCCCCGTCGTGCAGGCCGACCACCCCTCTACTTCGGGGGGTACGTGTTCGGACGGGGCCTGCCGGCCGACGGCGCAGATGCGCCGCGCCGCGCCGCACGCTGCGGCGCCCTTGCGTCGTCAGTGCGCCGCCACCAGCGCCAGTGCGCGTTGCAGCGCGCGTGCATCGTTGCTGGCGCGGTGGCGTTTCAGCCCGAGTTCGACCACGGCGTCGCGCCGGGCCTGGTCGAGCTGCGCCAGGTGGTCTTCGTCGAGCAGCGCACCCACCGATTCCAGCTTGAAGGCGGGGCTGAAGCCGGCTTCCTCGAACAACGCGGCCAGCCAGGTGTAGTCGTGCGCCCAGCCGTCGCAATAGACGGTCTGGCCGGCGAGGTCGCGGTTCAGTGCCAGCGCCACCTCGCGCGCATCGCGGCCGTGCGTGGCCAGCACGCTGCGGGTGATGCCGTGCACCTGCTCGGCGCTGGCGTCCCAGTGTGTCCACTGCAGCGCCGGCCGCACCAGCATGCAGGCGGCGCGGCCATCGGGCAGCACGTAGCCCACCTCGATGGGATAACTGCTGCGGCCGAAGCCCGATGCCTCGATGTCGAGCACACAGGGCAGGGGGCTGGGGTTTTGCATGGCGGCTTACGGGAAACTGACCAGGGATTCTTCCGGGTTCGCAAGGAGCGTGCCGCCGCGCCGTCGCGATTCGTTGCCGGCGTCGGGCTGCGGTGCAGCCGCGGCCACAATGGCCCATGTCCGAAGACAGCCAGATCGTCGTGCCGCCGTCCTTCGTCGCCCTGTTTGTGCCGCCGGGCCGCATCAAGCCGACGGCGGGGCGCGATGAAATCGGCGCGCGCTACGAACTCTGCGAAGACCTGGCGCAGATGCTCACCGAGCAGGCGACGGCGAAGAAGTGGGAACTCGGCGTCACCGAAGTCGACGTGCTGGAACGCTTCCAGCGCGGCCTGCTGGCCGATGGCGGTGTGGTGAACGTGGCCGAGGCGCGCTGGGTCATCCGCCGCCTGGCCGAACTGCTGGACTGGCCCGACCCTGGGCCGGCCATAGACGCTGCCTGAAGCGCGACCTGAAGCGCGGCCTATAGCCGCAGCGGCCCGGCGCGGAAGATGCGCTCGTCCATGCGGCGCAGGTCGGCGGCCACGGCGATCGGCGTGGCGCAGGCGTCGAGCACGTCGCGTTGCAGGTCGATACCCGGCGCGATCTCGATCAGCGTCAAGCGCGGCACGCCGTGGGGATCGGGACGAAGCTCGAACACCGCCCGTTCGGTGATGTAGCGCACCTGCTGCCCGCGCTGCGCCATGTAGGGCGCGTTGTAGCTGAGGTGCGAGACGTCTTGCACCAGCTTCTTCACGCGGCCTTCATGCACGATGCGCAGCCGGCCGTCGCCGGCCTGCACCTGCAGCCCGCCGGCGGTGAGCGTGCCGACGAAGACCAGCGCCCTGGCGCCCTGCGTGATGTTGATGAAACCGCCGACCCCGGCGATCGAGGCCGCGTCGCCGGCACCGAAGCGGCTGACGTTGACGTTGCCGACGGCGTCGAGTTCGGCCATGCCGAGCACCGCGAGGTCGATGCCGCCGCCGTCGTAGAAGTCGAACTGCGCCGGCTGGTCGACCACCGCCTCGGGCCAGGCCGAGGCGCCGAAGCTCAGCGCATCGGCCGGCGTGCCGCCGATGGGCCCGGCTTCCACCGTCAGCGTGAAGCCGCCGACGCCGGCCGCGCGCGCCATCGCGCCCACGGCCGCCGGCATGCCGACGCCCAGGTTCACGACGCGGTGACGACGGTGCGCCAGTTCCAGCACGGCGCGGCGCTGTACCAGCGTGCGTGCGTCCAGCACCGCAACGTCGACGGCCGCGGCCGCGGCGGCCAGTTCGGTGGCATCGGCGGCCTCGCCGCGCCAGGGCTGCAGGTAACTCGGGTTGTCCTGCTCGCCGAAGGTGATGCGGTGCAGTTCAGGGTCGGTGTTGACGACGACCACGTCGACCAGGTGGCCCGGCACGCGGATCGGCGCCAGCGCGTCGTGGTGGTCGACAACTTCCTTCACCTGCGCGATGACGAGCCCGCCGCTGTTGCGCGCCGCCTGCGCCACCGCCAGCAGCTCGTGGTGGAAGGCCTCGCCGTGGGCGCTGAGGTTGCCGCGGGCGTCGGCGCTGGTCGCGCGCAGCAGTGCGCAATGCACCGGGAATGCGGGATAGAACAGCATGGCCTCGCCGCGGAAGTGCACGGCCTCGACCCAGGGCCGGCCCCCCGCGGCCAGCGCCTGCAGCGCACGCTGGTTGACGGCACCGCCCTGGTAACGCGCGTCCAGCGCCGTGCGCGGGTCGACGAAGGTGTGCAGGCCCACACGCGTCAACAGACCCGGCTGGCCAGCGGCGATGGCGCGGTAGAGATGGGTGATGACGCCCTGCGGCAGGTTCCAGCCCTCGCACGCTTCGGCCAGCGCCAGCGCCGACAGCCGCGGCGCCGAGCGCCAGTGGCCGCCGCACACCACGCGCGTCATGCCGGGGTTGCCGAAGTGGTTCACGCCGCGCCGGCCGCGGTCGCCCTGGCCAGCCGAGTACACCAGCGTCAGGTCGCGCGGCGCGCCGGTCGTCAGGAAACGCCTTTCCAGCGCGGCCGTCACCGCCTCGGCATGGCCGGCGCCGACGAAGCCGGCGCAGGACACCGTCCAGCCGGGCTGCACCAGCGCGGCGGCTTCGTCGGCGGTCTTCAGCAGCATGGGTGTGTCACTCGATGCGGTGGCTGCGCCGGCGCAGCAGCCGCAGGCAGGCGACGAAGCCGATGCCCGCCGAGAGGAAAATCGGGTCGGTAGCGTAAACCGCGGGCAGCGTGTCGGCACCGCGGCTGGCCAGCAGGCAGGTCATGCCGGTGACGGCACCCGCCATTGCCAGCAGCTGCAGCGGCCGCACGGTGGCGACGAAGCGATCGCAGGCGCCGGGCTCGAACTGGCTGTCGACACCGACGCGGATCTGTTTCATGTCCAACGCGTGGCCTCGCATCCACAACGGCAGGGTGCCGGCGAAGAAGACCGGCAGCGCCAGCGTCACCCAGCCCTTGAGGTCGGATGTGTACCCGCCCGGCAGCGGCGTGCCGGCCAGCGACGGGCCGGGGCGGATGGCGATGAATGACATCACGGCTCAGAGCAGGGCGGCGAAGACGCTGGTGGGGGTCATGGGCAGGCGGTGGCGTTGCGGCATTCTGCCGCCTCGCTTGCCCGGTTCGGCACCGACTCAACCCTTGGCGTCGTTCAGCTGTTGCGCGTCCGGCCACGCGACGCCGAAGGTCGCAGCGCGGGGCAGCTGCTGCTGGCGTGGTTGACGTCGAAGTTCACCCGCGGGTCGCAGCAGCAGCCGCGGGCGTGCAGCACGTCGATGGGCGGCGCGCAGCGCGCGCGCATCGGCGCCCAGGGCTTCCTGGCCGATACCGTCACCGTGGGCATGGTGCTCGAACTCGGCGGCCTGACGACCGGCATCAAGCTGTCGTTGCAGCGAGCGCGTCAGCGTGTCATCCAGCGCCGCGCGCCGTAGCTGAGCGCATCCACCGCGGCCACCAGAAGCAACATCGCGCCGAGGATGGTGGCCGTCTTGCCCATGTGGAAAAGGCCCATGTGGAAGGACAGCAGTTGCCCCAGCCCGCCGGCGCCCACCACACCCAGGACGGCGGCGGCGCGGATGTTGTTTTCCCAGCGGTAGAGCGTGTAGCTCAGCAACTGCGGCAGCACCTGCGGCAGCGTGGCGTAGAGGAAAACCGCCGACTTGCGCACGCCCTGCGCACGCAGCGCGGCGGCGGGTTCGCGCGGGGCGTTTTCCAGCGCTTCGGCAAACAGGCGCCCCAGCACGCCGGTGGTGTGCAGCGCCAGCGCCAGCGTGCCGGCAAAGGGCCCCAGCCCCGCTGCGATGAGCAGCAGCCCGGCCCACACCAGTTCGGGGATGGCGCGCAGTGCGTTCAGCAGCAGCCGCGTGGCGCCGCGGCCCGGTGCGCTGTCTTCGGCGTGCAGCCGGCTGGCCGGCAGCGCCAGCAGCAGCCCGCCGGCGGCGGCCAGCACCGTGCCCAGCGCCGACATCGCCAGCGTCTCCCAGGTGCCCACGGCCACCCTTTGCAGAAACTCGGGCGAGGTGTCGGGCGGGAAAAATTCGGCGCCGAAGCGGCCCATGCTGCGCGCCGCGTCCAGCGAAAGGAACTGGGCCCATTGCAGGTCCAGGCTCCAGAAGCTGGCCACCACCAGCACAAGCAGCGCGGCGGTGAACCAGCAGGCCTTGCAGCGTGCGTTGAACAGCGGCGGCGGCAGCTTGTAGGGCGGATTGGCGGCGGGGCGCGGGTCCATGGTGCGGCTCTCAGCCCAGCGCCTTGCGCAGCCCGGCGCTCACGTGGTCGGCCAGCGCCACCAGCGCCACGAAGACGGCCAGCATCGTGAAGACCTCGCCGCCGTGGAACATCTTCATCGAGTTGTCCATCTCCTGGCCCAGCCCGCCGGCGCCGACGAAGCCCAGCACCACGCTGCTGCGGATGGCGCATTCCCAGCGGTAGACGGTGTAGCTCGTCAGTTCGGCCGCGTTCTGCGGCAGCAGGCCGAAGAAAAATGCCTGCAGGCGCGAGCTGCCGTTGCGCAGCAGCGTCTGCGTGGCGTGGCCTTCGCCGCTTTCCAGGATCTCGCCGTAGACCTTGCCCAGCATGCCGCCATAGGTGAGGGCGATGGCCAGCACGCCCGAGGTCGGCCCGAGGCCGACGACACGCACGAAGACCAGCGCCCACACCAGCTCGGGCACGCTGCGCAGCACGATGAGCAGCCCCCTTACCGCCTGGCGCAGCCAGAAGGGCCCGCGCGCCATGCGCCCTGACAGCGCCGACACCGACAGCATGCCCGTGGACAGCAGCGTCAGCGGCAGCGCGATCACCAGCGCCAGCGTCATGCCCGCCGTGGCGATGGCCACCGTGCGCCACGATTCACGCGCCACCATGGCCAGGAACTCGGGCGCGTGTGCCGGCGGCAGGAAGGTGGCGAGGAACTGGCCGGTGACCTTCAGGTTCGCGGGCTCGACCAGTATCCAGGGCCTGAACTCGGTGGCCACCATCAGCGGCCACAGCAGCACGAGGCCGGCGCCGAGCCAGAACACACGGGCCAGCCAGGCGGGGTCGCGGTCGGGCGCCGTGACGGGTGCCTTCAGCGGTGCGCGCGGCGCGAGTTCCATCGGCCCAGACGCCTCAGCGGCAGTGCATCACCACCGGCGCGGGCGCGGCTGGTGGGGCGTCGTCGGCCGGCGCCGGCGCGCCGCGCAGTTCGTGTTCGTGCTGGGCGTACAGGCGCTCCAGCTGTTCGCGCGTGACTTCGGCCGTCGGCAGGTCAAAGGCCAGCCGGCCTTCACGCAGCG
This sequence comes from Burkholderiales bacterium, assembly GCA_038205425.1. GTDB lineage: Bacteria > Pseudomonadota > Gammaproteobacteria > Burkholderiales > Burkholderiaceae_C > Rubrivivax. Next base: position 27,095 of record JBBRBW010000006.1, read on the forward strand.
CCACGATGCGCGGAAAGTGCGCCAGCGCCATGTCCACCTGGTGCAGCGTGGCCACCAGCGTGACGCCGCGCACCTGCGCCTGCTGCACCAGCGTGTGCATGGCCTGGCGTGAGCGTGTGGGGTCCAGCGCCGACAGTGGCTCGTCGACCAGCCACAGCTCCGCCGGCGCCAGCAGCGCACGCGCCAGGCCCACACGCTGGCGTTCGCCGCCCGACAGCCGGTCGACACGCTCGAAGAGTTTCTCGGCGAGGTCGAAGGCCTCGAGTGCCGCGTGCGCGGCCGGGATGTCGCTGGGGTAGAACAGAGAGCGCAGGCTGGCCCACAGCCCCATCGCCGGCAGCCGGCCGGCGAGCACCGCGGTGACAACACGCTGCCGCGGCGGCAGTGGCGGTGTCTGGGGTGCCAGGAAGAGCCGCCCGCGCAGGCGCTGCAGCGTGCGCCGTGGCAGGGCCCACGGGCCCAGGCCATCAACAAGCAGCGCGCCGGCCGTGGGCGGCAGCGCGCACGCCAGCACCTGCAGCAGCGTGGTCTTGCCGGCGCCGGAAGGGCCGATCACCGCCACGTGTTCACCGGCGGCCACCTGCAGCCGCAGCGGCTGCAGCGCAGGCGCCGCACCGGGCCGCGCCGCCGGGTGGCGCGCGGCCACGCCGTCGAGTTCGAGTTTCACGCGCGCGACAAACGCTGGCTCAGATCAGCCCGGCGCTGCGGCCGGCCGCCTCGAGGCCCTTGTAGTTCTCGGCCGACGTGGGGATGTAGCGCGTGGCGCGGTTGAGCTGCAGGATTTCCTTGCCTTCGGGCGTGGCCGGGTCGATGTCGAGCAGCGCCTTCTTCACCTTCTCGCGCAGGTCGGCGGGCATATCGGCATGCACTGACCAGTTGTAGTTGTAGAACGGCGGCGTGGTAAAGAACACGTTCACCGCCTGGGTGTCGACCTTGTTCTCGGCCACGAACTTCTTCCACACCGTGATGTCGAGTGCCGCCGCGTCGACCTTGCCGCTGACGACGCTGGCAATGGTGGCGTCGTGCGCGCCGCTGTAGGCGATGCGGCGGAAGTCCTTCTCGGGGTTGATGCCGGCATTCAGCAGGTTGCTGCGCGGCATCAGGTGGCCCGAGGTGCTGCTCTGCGAACCGAAGCTGACCTGCTTGCCCTTCATGTCGGCCAGGGTCTTGATGCCCGAGTCGGTCTTGGCGATGAACACCGACTGGAACCTGGTGTCTTCCTCGCGCTGCGCCAGCGGGATGATCTTGCCGCCCGAGCGAAGGCTGGCCTGCACGAAGGTGAAGCCGCCGAACCACACCAGGTCGACCTTCTTGTTGACCATCACTTCCACCGCCGCCGGGTAGTCGCTGACCGGCGTGAACTCGACCTTCATGCCCAGCTTCTTCTCGAGGTAGGCCGCGATAGGCCCGAACTTGCGGGTCTGTTCGGTGGCCGCCTCTTCGGGGATGGTGGTCACGCGGAAGACCTGCTGGGCGTGGGCCAGGGCGCCGAAGGTGAGCAGCGCACAGCTGAGCAGGGCCTTGAAAGTGCGCGAGGGGGACAGGCTGATCATGAGGAGTCTCCGGAAGTGGGTGGCCGGGCAGGGGCGGCAGGCAGGCGCCTACAGCGCTGGTCTCGACTCTAGCCGCGCTGCGCTGCTAGAGTGGGCCGTAAGGCAAATCGGCCCGATACGGGCTGCCGGCGGCAACTGACGATGAAGACACCCGAGTTCCTGCAGATCCACCGCGTCGACGACGCCGAACTGGCGCGCCAGGCTATCGACGGTCTGCGGGCCACGTCGCCCGCCCGCGTGTCGCCGAAGTTCTTCTACGACGCGTTGGGCTCTCGGCTCTTCGACGCCATCACCGAGCTGCCCGAGTATTACCCGACGCGCACCGAGGCGGCCATCTTCAGCCAGCACGGCGCGGCCATCGCCGATGCGGTGCTGGGCGCCACCGGCCCCTCGCCGACGCTGGTCGACCTGGGCGCCGGCAACTGCGCCAAGGCGGCACGGCTGTTCGGCCTGCTGGCGCCGCGGCGCTACCTGGCGGTAGACATCTCGGTCGACTACCTGCGCCAGGCGCTGGCCGCGCTGCAGCGTGAACACCCCGCGATGTCGCTCGTCGGCGTCGGGCTGGACTTCTCGTCGCGGCTCGAACTGCCGGCGGCGCTGGCCGACGGCCCGGCGCTGGTGTTCTACCCCGGCTCGTCGATCGGCAACTTCGCGCCTGACGAGGCGCTGCGCCTGCTGCGCGAGGCGCGCACCACGGCCGGCGGCGGCGCGCTGCTGATCGGTGTCGACCTCGTCAAGCCGGCGGCGGTGCTGGAGCCGGCCTACGACGACGAACTGGGCGTCACCGCGGCTTTCAACCTCAACCTGCTGAGCCACCTGAACCGCCTGCTGGGCGCCGACTTCCGCGTGCGCGACTGGCGCCACGTGGCGTTCTACGATGCCGAGGCGTCGCGCATCGAGATGCACCTGGAGGCGCGCCGCACGCTGACGGTGTGCTGGCCCGGCGGCGAGCGCAGCTTCAGGGCCGGCGAACGCATCCACACCGAGAACTCGGTGAAGTGGCAGCCCCAGGACTTCGAGGCTTTGTTGCGCCAGGCCGGCTTTGCCGGCGTACGGCGCTGGACCGACCCGCAGGGGTGGTTCGGCGTCTTTCTGGCGACGGGCTGAGGTCTCACGCCGCGCAACTGCGAAACCCGGCCGGCACGTCGTTGCGCCCTGGCGGGAAGTAGTTGCGGTAACGCGGGTGGCGCAAACGCGGCTGGGTCATGAAGGACGCGCCGCGCAGCACCGGGCGGCCGTCGAACCAGGGCGCCGAGTAGTCGCGGTAGGGATGGGCCCGGAAACCGGGGTAGGCCGCGAAGGCGCTGGCCGTCCATTCCCAGACATCGCCCCAACGGAAGGCCGGGCCTGCGGTGACGGCGGCGCGTTCCCACTCGGCCTCGGTCGGCAGGCGGCGGCCGGCCCAGCGGCACCAGGCCAGCGCCTCGTGCTGCGTCAGGTGGCAGGCGGCTTCGTCCGTGGGCAGCGCCTGCCAGCGGCCGTGGCGCCACTGCAGCCAGGTGCCACCATCGTGCTGCAGGTAGCGCGGCGCGCGGGCACCGCTGCTGGCCAGCCAGGCGCGGCCGGCGGGAGTCCACCAGCGCTCTTCGCGGTAGCCGCCGGCCTCGATGAAGGGCAGGAACTCGGCCCAGCGCACGGCCTGGGCGTCGATCTGTACGGCCGGCAGTTCGACCTCGTGGGCGCCGAGTTCGTTGTCGAAAGCGAAACCGGCGTCCGCCGGGCTGCCCAGCCACCAGCGCCCCGGCGCTTGATGCAGCGCCGGCGGCGGCAGCAGCAGCGGGGTGGGTCGCCAGCGCGGGTCAGCGATGGTGATGCCCAGGGCCTGCGCCATGTAGAGCGCGGCTTCGTGGTGCATGTCTTCGTGCTGCAGCGCCAGGCGAAAGAAGTAGAGCCGCCGGTCGTCGGCACCGTCGACGGGCAGCCGGGCCAGCAGCGCCCCTGTTTCATCCAGTTGCTGCTGCAGGTCGGCACGGGTGGCGGCGGCATCGGGCAGCGGCAGTTGCCAGCGGATGTCGTGCGGCACACGGCTCGAGTTGTAGAGGTGGTCGGCGTCGCTGCGAGCTGGCGCGCGGCGCGGCGCGTCGGGTTCGGCGTCCACGCCCTGCGTGCGCAGAGGGAAGCGCGCAAGCCACCAGCTCTGGAACCAGCCGATATGTCCCAGCTCCCACAGCGGCGGGTTGAGCTCGTCGCGCTGCGGCACCTGAAGCCCGGGCAGGGCGGCTTCATAGGTGGCGAAGGTGGCCAGCGTGTCGCGCCGGCTGTCCTGCAGCGCCTGCGCCAGCGCTGCGGCATCGCCCTGTCGCGCCAGGCGGGCGGGCGCGCCCACAGCGTGGGCATGCGGGCCGTCGTCGTCACCGGGCAGCGTGCCCGGACCGGCAGGCGCTAGGCTTGCGTCATGCATCGTGAGTCCATCGTCATCGTCACGCCGGCGTTCGCGGACGCGAACAACGGCAATTGGCAGACCGCGCGCCGCTGGGCGCGTTTCCTGGGCTCAGCTTACCGTGTCCGCCTGGCCGGCTGCTGGGACGGGGCCAGCGGCGCGGCCGATGCCGACCTGCTCATCGCCCTGCATGCGCGACGCTCGGCGGCGTCGGTGGCCGCCTGGCGCGCGGTGCACCCGACGCGCCCGCTGCTGCTGGCGCTGACCGGCACCGACCTCTACCGCGACATCCACACCGACGCCAGCGCGCAGCGCTCGCTGGCAATGGCCGATGCGCTGGTGGTGCTGAACGAGCTTGGCGCGCGGCAACTGCCCGCCGAACACCGCGCGAAATGCCACGTCGTGCTGCAGTCATGCAGCGCACGCCGCACACTGCCGCGCACGGCGCGCCACCTGCGTGCGCTGATGGTCGGCCACCTGCGCAACGAGAAAGATCCGCAGACCTGGTTTGCCGCCGCGCGCCTGCTGGCGCACCGGCGCGACATCCTGCTCGACCACATCGGCAACGCGCTGGACCCCGCACTCGGTGCCGAGGCCAGCGCGCTGGCTGCCGCGCAGGCCAACTACCGCTGGCTAGGTGGCTTGCCGCACGCCGCGGTGCGCCGGTACATCCAGCGCGCGCACGTGCTCGTGCACCCCAGCCGAATCGAAGGCGGCGCGCATGTCGTGATGGAGGCCATCCGCAGCGGCACGCCGGTGCTGGCCTCGCGTATCGACGGCAACCTCGGGCTGCTGGGCAAGGAATACGCAGGCGTCTTCGACGTGGGTGATGCGGCCGGGCTGGCGGCCCTGCTGCAGCGTGCCCGCGACGATGCGGCTATGCTGACCACCCTGCAAACACGGCTTGCCCTGCGTGCGCCGCTGTTTTCCCCCAAGGCCGAAAGCGCCGCGCTTGCAGGCCTGGTTTCGCGGCTGCTGGCCGGCAAGGCCAGCGACCACGACTCACTTCCCCATCCCCGTTCCCCAGGAGCCCGCCATGAACGCCCCTGAACCTCCAGCCGAACCCCGGCTGACGTCGCTGTCGCATGGCGGCGGTTGCGGCTGCAAGATTGCTCCCGGTGTGTTGAGCGAAATCTTGAAGGGCACCGCCGCGATGCCCATCCCGAAGGAACTGCTGGTCGGCATCGAGACCGCCGACGACGCTGCGGTCTATCAGCTCAACGACGAGCAGGCGCTGATCGCCACCACCGACTTCTTCATGCCCATCGTCGACGACCCCTTCGACTTCGGGCGCATCGCGGCCACCAACGCCGTCAGCGACGTCTATGCGATGGGCGGGCGGCCGATCATGGCGCTGGCGCTGGTGGGCATGCCGATCAACGTGCTGTCGACGGCCACCATCGGCCGCATCCTGGAAGGCGGGGCCTCGATCTGCCGCGAGGCACGCATCCCGATCGCCGGTGGCCACACCATCGACAGCGTCGAGGCCATCTACGGTCTGGTGGCGCTGGGCCTGGTGCACCCGAAACGCATCATGCGCAACGCCGACGCCAGGCCCGGCGACATGTTGGTGCTGGGCAAGCCGGTGGGCGTGGGCGTGATGAGCGCGGCGCTGAAGAAGGGTGAACTGGGGGACGCCGGCTACGCGCAGATGATCGCCAACGCGACCAAGCTGAACACCGCGGGCCCCGACCTGGCCGCGCTGCCGGGGGTGCACGCGCTGACCGACGTCACCGGCTTCGGCCTCGCCGGCCACACGCTGGAAATGGCCCGCGGCGCGCGCTGCGAAGTGCAGCTGAACTGGAGCGCTGTGCCCTTGCTGGCTGGCGTGCGCGACTTGGTGTCACGCGGGTTTGCCACCGGCGCCTCGGGCCGCAACTGGACCGGTTACGACGGCGGCGTGGTGGTGCCGGAAGGCTTCGCCGCCGAAGACCGCACCCTGCTGACCGACCCGCAGACCAGCGGCGGCCTGCTCGTGGCCTGCACATCGGACGCGCTCGACGCGGTGATGGCCGTCTTCCGCCGCCATGGCTTCGAAGACGCGGCCGTGATCGGCCAGGTGGCCGCGGGCTCACCGCGCGTCGTCGTCAGCTGAACGGCCGGCCGCGCGCTGCGCCCGGGCCGGCGGGCTCAGGGCGCGGTGCCGGCGCGTTGCAGCCGCGTGAGGTCGAAACCCTGCAGGCGCAGGCGCACCTGCAGCGCGTCCCAGGTGGCCGGCGCCACCGTGGGCTGGCGTGACAGCACCCACAGGAACTCGCGCTTAGGCTCGCTGACCACGGCCAGCTGGTAGCCCGCATCGAGGTCGACCACCCAGTAATCGCCCCAGACGAAGGGCAGCCACGACAGCCAGGCCGGCGCAAAGCGCACCTCGAGCTTCGGCGAGCCCTCGGGACCGATGCGCCGCGCCTCGCCGATGGCTTGATCGACCTTGCCGTCGGCCAGCGGGCAGCGGTTCACCACCTGCACGTTGCCGCCGGGCAGCACGCTGTACTCGGCCGAGGCCGCGCCGACGCACTGGGCCTGGAAGCGGTTCGGAAACTTCGCGACCTCGTACCAGGTGCCCATGTAGCGTGGCAGGTCGAGCCTTGCGATGGGCACCAGCGGCGCCGGCGGCAACAACGGCACCGGCGCCGGCCCGTCTGCCGCAGCGGCCGCCAGGGCCGCGGTCAGCAAGAAAGCGGCGAACCCGCGGCCGTTCACAGGCTGCCTCGGCCTTCCTTGGCGTGGAAGGCCTGCGATGTCTCCCAGGCCACGGCCTGCAGGTGCGCGGCGACGTCGGCCGGCAGCCCGGCGGTGTACTTCAGGCCCACCGGGCTGGTCTTGTAGACCGAGGCCAGCACCGTGCAGGCCGCCAGGTAGGTGCCTGCCAGGCTGGGGTGGCGCTTGTCGGCGACGTAGAGGTTCAGTTCGGGCCGCTTGGCGGTCGACGCCGCGAAGGCCAGACCTGCGGGCACGACGAGCGCGTTGTTCTGCTTGCCGGCCTTGATGTACTCGGCGGCCAGTTGCTGCGTCATCTCGGGCTTGTCCTGGTAGGCCCAGGACATGAAGAAGATGGGCGCCGCGCCGTTCTTGCGCGCGGTGGCGCTGTGCTTGCCGGCGTAGTCGTAGAAGATCGGCTGCAGCTGCGGGTGGATGGGGCACTGGCTGCAGTCCATCATCATCACGCCGTCGAAGGGCTTGTCGAAGTTGTTGAAGCGCACCTCGTTGTCGCCGACGAAGGAATAGCTGGCCATGCCGCCGGGTTTGAAGTGCGCCTCGACGTCGTGCCAGTTGATGCCCGAGCCGCTGATCGTGGCCGAACTCGAACGCATGCCCTTGGCGCCGCTGTCTGTCAGCAGCCGGCCGACGTGGCCGTGCATCGAGTTGTTGTAATAGAAAAAGCTGTTGCCCACCCACAGCAGCGACTTGATCTCGGTCGACACCACGGGTGCCGGCTTGGCGGCTGGCGGCGCGGTGCCGCAGCCGGCGAGTGCAACGACGCTCAGTGCGGCCAGCAGGCTGGCGAAACGCGGCAAATGCAATTTCATGGGGGGGTCTCCTGTGGGTGTTGTGGTGCCCGGCATGCTACTGCGGGCCCAGAGCCAGCCCAGAGCCAGCCCAGGTGCCGGAAGTTGTGCCGGAGCTTGTGCCGGCGGCGTGGGGCGACGGGCGCTCAGGCCGCCGAATCGCCGGCGGCGCGGCTGTCGACCCGCGCGCCGCCGCGTTCCTTCTTCGCCTGCCGCAGGGCCTCCTGGGCGGCGCCCGCGGCCACCCATGCCGCGTGCTCTTCGGGTGTCTCGAGCGTGATGCGGCCCAAGACGCCCGAGCGGAAGTCGTTGAGCACCGCCTCGGCCGCCTTCTGCAGGTTCAGGCTGCCGCCGGCCTGCACGTAACCCCGCTGGCGCGCGATACGTTCCAGCAGCGCGTCGGCGTGCATCGCCGCCACCGCCGCAGCGTCGTCGAACTTGTAGCGCGTGGCGACGGCCGCTGCATACGCGCCCTGCAGCCGTTCCAGTAGCGCCAGCGCCACCTCGTGTTCGTCGTAGGCGTTGCGGCCGATGCCGCCGCTGGCGGCCAGCAGGTAGCCGCTTTCCGGCACCGTGATGCGCGGCCACAGCATGCCGGGCGTGTCGTAGAGCGTGACGTCGCTGGCCAGCACGATGACCTGCTCGGTCTTGGTGATGCCGGCTTCATCTCCGGTCTTGGCGGCCTTGCGCTTGACCAGTGTGTTGATGAGCGTGCTCTTGCCGACGTTCGGAATGCCGCAGATCAGCACCCGCAGCGGCTTGACCATGCCGCCGCGCAGGGGCGCCAGCGCGCGGCAGGCCTGGATCAGGCGCGCCGCGGGCGCGGCCTCGCTGGCGTCCAGGCCGATGGCGCGGGTGGCGGGCAGGGCGTTGTAGTGCTCGAGCCAGAGCGTGGTGCGCGCCGGGTCGGCCAGGTCCTGCTTGTTCAGCAGCTTCAACGCCGGCTTGCCCGCCGTCAGGCTGGCCAGCAGCGGGTTGGCGCTGGCGCCCGGCAGGCGCGCGTCGAGCATCTCGATGACGACGTCGATGCCCGACTTCAGCCGTTTCACCATCGCCAGGCGCGTGGTGTGCATGTGGCCGGGGAACCATTGGATGGCCATCGTGTTCAGCGCTCGCCTGCGATGGCCGCGGCCACCGCGTCCCAGGTGGCCGCGAAGGCCTGCGTTATGTAGCCGGCGCCCGAGGGCAGCCAGTCGGCGGTGTGGCCGCCGGCCAGCGTGTAGTGGCCCACGACGTCGAGGTGGTCGGACATGGCGGCGTCGAAGTGGTCTATGGCTTCCGGCGTGAGTTGCAACACCGCGCCGTGGTCGTTCGAGACCTCGTCGAGGTAGCGCCACACCGGGTCGTTGCGGTCGAAGCGCAGTTTGTCGTGCAAGTCGGCGGCTGTGCGGTCCAGCGGGCCCTGCGCGCGCCCTGGCCAGTCGTGCAGCCGCGCGGCCAGCGCGATGGCGTGGGCGGCGGCCACGATGACACCCCGTCCCTGGACCAAAGTGGCCAGCGCGCTCAGCACCATCCACAGCGTCTGGCCGTGCAAGATGGTGAAGTGGTTCGCCAGTGGCGTGCCGTGCTGCGGTGTGGCCACGGAAATTTCGGTGCGTGTCGGCGCGGCGAAGTGCGCCGCCGCGGCGCCGCAGACACGCCGCAGCCTCGGCGTCCGCTGCAGCCGCATGTCGAGGCCGCCTGTCAAGTGGCCGCCGAAGTGCAGCGGCGGCGCCTTCAGCGCGCCACGGCGGCGCACCTCGCGCGGCAGCGCATGGGCACGCCGAGGAATCGAGGCCGTCGGCCGCGTGCTGCAACACACGATGCGTGCCTTGACGCCGAGCCGGCGCAACGCGGCATCCAGCGTTCGTTCGACGTCTGCGAAATGACTCACCGCCCCCACCGCGGTGAAGCCGAAGAAGCCGGGTACGAATAGGACGAATGGAGCGCTCACGCCGCGATTGTGCGGCCGCCGCAGCAGGCGCCGCGCAGCCGGCCGACTTCGCCGCGGCGGCCCGAAGACCCGCCAAGCTTGCGCGCTTGCGTCGGCGTGACGCACCAGACCGCCAAGGCCCGCTGCTGGCCGCGCTGAAGGCCATGAACTTGGGCCTGGTGGGCATTGTCTGGACGGTGTGCCAGAGCAGCGACAGCATCGCTGCCGGCTCGGCACAGATCGCCCTCGGCAACGCCGCCCTCGGCCAGCACACCGACGAGCAAGCCAACCCGCTGGAGCAGACCGCCGCGTCGATGGAGCAGTTGGGCGCCACCGTACGGCACAACGCCGATGACGTACACCAGGCCAACCAGTTCTCGCTCGGCGCCAGCAGTGCGCCGTGAAGGGCGGCGAGATGGAAGCCTTGCGCGCCAGCGCGCAAGGCCGCGTCACCGACATCGTGGGCGAGATCCGTAGGTTCAGCGCCGGGCAGGGCCAGGATGTCAGCCGGATCGGCCAGGCCGTGAGTCAGATGGACCTGGTGCCACAGCAGACCGCCGTGCTGGTGGGATAGAGGGCCCCGCCAGCCGCGAGCCTGAGGCGCAGGCGCAGACGCTGATGCACGTGGTGTCCGCCTTCGACCTGCAGCCCGGCCGCGCAGGCTGAGTGTCGCGACGGGGCCTTCAGAACACGGCGCGCAAGGCCTCCCCGCGCGCGCCGCCTCGTGCAGGATCCGGGCGCTGAGGACGGACGTGCGCCCCAGCGCGCCTCTGCCCGCTTCTATCGGCGGCGCTGGCCCGTGCGCAGGCCCGCCAAGCCCAGCAAGGCCAGCCCGACCAGCGCCAGCGTCGCCGGCTCCGGCACGCGCAAGACCACCGCGAGCCCCAGAGGGATCCTCAATCCCGCCACGGGTGTCGCATGAGTATCACTCGCAACCCATTGATTAACATACACAAATGGGTCTGATACCAGGAGCACCCCGACATCGTCCGTCCGACCGATGAGTGGACCGACAAAGAGAAAATTAGTGCAATCAAATCAACCACTTAACCGCTGGCGATTGTGTACAGCCCCGATGATGGACTGGACGGACCGCCATTGCCGCCATTTCCACCGTCTGCTCACGCGACACACGCGCCTGTACACCGAGATGGTGACCACCGGCGCGCTGCTGCATGGCGACGTGCCGCGCCACCTCGACTTCAACGGCGAAGAGCATCCGGTGGCCCTGCAACTGGGTGGCAGCGAACCGGAAGACCTGGCGCGCTGCGCGAAGCTGGCCGAACAATGGGGCTACGACGAGGTGAACCTGAACTGCGGCTGCCCCAGTGAACGTGTGCAGCGGGGGGCCTTCGGCGCCTGCCTGATGGCCGAGCCCGAACTGGTCGCCGACGGTGTGAAGGCGATGCGCGACGCCTGCAGCCTGCCGGTGACGGTGAAACACCGCATCGGTATCGACCGCGGTGAGAGCTACGGCTTCGTGCGCGACTTCGTCGGCACCCTGCACCAGCGCGGCGGTTGCGAGGTGTTCATCGTGCACGCCCGCAACGCCTGGCTGCAGGGGCTGAGCCCGAAGGAAAACCGCGAAGTGCCGCCGCTTCGCCACGAGCAGGTCTACCGCCTGAAGGCCGACTTCCCGCAGCTCACCATCGTGATCAACGGGGGCGTCACCACCGACGCGCAGATCGAGCAGCACCTGCAGCATGTCGACGGCGTGATGGTCGGCCGGCATGCCTACCACGAGCCCTGGGCGCTGGCCGCCTGGGACGAACGATTCTTCGGCGCCACAGCCCCGGTGCACGACCGCGCCGAGGCCGAGGCGGCGATGGTGCTCTACATGCAGCGGCTGGTGGCGCAGGGCACCCCCTGGGGCTACGCCGCACGCCACATGCTGGGCCTGCACAACGGCCTGCCGGGCGCAAGGCGCTGGCGCCAGGTCTGGTCGGACCACAAGCTCAAGGCGCTGCCCCCAGCCGAGGTCTCGGCGCTGGCTCGCCAGGGCTTGCGGTCGGCGGCTGTGGCCGACACCATCGCCACTGCCACTGTCTGAAGCGCTGCGTCGAGGAGCACCGCCATGGCCAAGTCGACACCCAAGACCGTGCCCACCGGCGTGCCTGTGGCGCACTTCCTGGCCACCGTGGCCGAACCCGCACGCCGTGCCGACTGCGCTGCGTTGCTGCGGCTGATGGAGGCCGCCACCGGCGAACGCGGGCAAATGTGGGGCGCGGCCATCGTCGGCTGCGCCAGCTACCGCTACACCTATGCCAGCGGCCAAGGCGGCGACTGGCCGGTGGTGGCGTTTTCGCCGCGCAAGAACGACCTCACCGTCTACCTGATGCCCGGTTTCGAGCGCCATGCCGGACTTCTGCAGCGCCTGGGCCGGCACAAGACCGGCAAGGTCTGCCTGTACCTGAAACGCCTGGCCGACGTCGATCTCGACGTGCTGCGCCAGCTGATCGAAGCGTCGGTGGCCGCGATGGCGCCGCAACGTGTGTTCCCGACCCGGAAGGACATCCCAGCGTGACATCGCCCCTGTTGGCCATCATCGGAGGCAGCGGCCTCTACGACCTGCCCGGCCTGACCGATACCCGCTGGGAGACCGTGGACACGCCCTGGGGCGCGCCTTCGGACCAGATCTTCCGCGGCCGCCTGGTGCAAGGCAAAATCAGCGCCGAACTGGCCTTCCTGCCGCGCCACGGCCGCGGCCACCGCATCCCGCCTTCCGAGGTGAACTACCGCGCCAACATCGCGGCGCTGAAGCGCCTGGGCGCCACCGACGTGCTGTCGCTTTCCGCCGTGGGCGGGTTGCGCGCCGACCTGCCGCCGGGCAGCTTCGTCGTCGTCGACCAGTTCATCGACCGCACGACGCAGCGCGCCGGCAGCTTCTTCGGCACCGGCCTGGTGGCGCATGTGTCGATGGCGCACCCGGTGTGCTCGCGGCTGGGTACGCACGTGGCGGCGGCGCTGCAGGGGCAGGGCGTGCCGCACGTGCGCGGCGGCTGCTACCTGTGCATCGAAGGGCCGCAGTTCAGCACGCTGGCCGAATCGCAGCTTTACCGCAGCTGGAACTGCAGTGTCATCGGCATGACGAACATGCCCGAGGCCCGGCTCGCCCGCGAGGCCGAACTCTGCTATGCCAGTGTCGGCATGGTCACCGACTTCGACTGCTGGCACCCGGCGCACGACGCGGTGACGGTCGACGCCGTGATCCAGGTGCTGCTGAGCAACGCGCAGGTGGCGCGCACGCTGGTGGCCGGGCTGGCGGGCACGCTGACGGCCGACCCGCTGGCCGCCGCCTGCAGCTGCCGCCACGCGCTGGACAGCGCGCTCATCACCGCGCCCGAGGCGCGCGACCCCGCGGTGGTGGATCGGCTGCGTTGCATCGCCGCTCGTGTGCTGCCGCCGCCTGCGGCGCGGGCCTGAGGCGCCGCAGATGAAGGTCAACGGCATCTCCCTGCGCCCCTTGCGCGCGCTGCCGGACGGGCAGGGCATCGAAGTCATCGACCAGCGCCTGCTGCCCTTTGCGCTGCAGATGCGCGCGCTGCATTCGGCGCGCGACGTCTTCGTCGCCATCCGCGAGATGTGGGTGCGCGGTGCGCCGCTGATCGGCGCGGCAGCGGCCTACGGGCTGGCGCTGCAGGCGCGGCGTGATGCGTCGGACGCCGCGCTGCGCAACACCGCCAGCTTGCTGAAGGGCGCACGGCCCACGGCGGTGAACCTGGCCTGGGCGGTCGACCGCCTGCTGGCGCTGCTGCTCGCGCTGCCCGCGGCGGCACGCGCCGACGCCGCCTGGGCCGGCGCCGACGCCATCGCCGAAGACGACGTGTGTGTCAACGCAGCCATCGGCCAGCACGGCCTGCCGCTGCTGCAGGCCGTGGCGGCGCGCAAGGCCGGTCCTGTGAACGTGCTGACACACTGCAACGCCGGCTGGCTGGCCACCGTCGACTGGGGCACTGCCACATCGCCGATCTACCAGGCGCATGCCGCCGGCATTGCCGTGCACGTGTGGGTCGACGAGACACGACCGCGCAACCAGGGCGCCAGCCTCACGGCCTGGGAACTGGGCCAGGCCGGCGTGCCGCACACGGTGATCGCCGACAACGCCGGCGGCCACCTGATGCAGCATGGCCAGGTCGACCTGTGTTTCGTCGGCTGCGACCGCGTGGCCGCCAACGGCGACGCCTGCAACAAGATCGGCACCTACCTGAAGGCCTTGGCGGCGCACGACAACGGCGTGCCCTTCTACGTCGCGATGCCGACCTCGACGCTCGACCTCACCCTGGCCGACGGCGTGCACGGCATCCCGATCGAGGAACGCAGCGGCCGCGAGCTCACCCACGTCAGCGGCCGCACGGCGGCGGGCGAGGTGGTGGAGGTGCAGCTCACGCCCGACGGCTCGGCGGCGGCCAACCCGGCCTTCGATGTCACGCCGGCACGGCTGCTCAGCGGGCTGATCACCGAACACGGCATCGTGGCGGCCGAAGCCGCCGCGCTGCGCCAGCTGATGGCGGGTCGGCCGTGAGCGTGGACGTGACGGAGGCGCAGGCGCGCGACGCGGTGGTGGCGGCGGTGCGCCGGCTCGACACGCTGGGCATGAACCGCGGCAGTACCGGCAACGCCAGCCACCGCTGGGCGCTGGACGGCATCGACGGCATGCTGATCACGCCCACCGGCATGGGCGCCGACGAACTGCAGCCTGGCGACCTGGTGTGGGTGGGCACCGACGGCCGCGTCCGCGGGGCCTGGCAGCCATCATCGGAATGGCACTTCCACCAGGCCGTCTACCGCACGCGGCCGGAACTTCAGGCCGTCGTGCACACGCATTCCACGCATGCCACGGCGCTGGCCTGCCTCGACCGCCCGCTGCCCGCTGTGCACTACATGGTGGCGGTGGCCGGCGGCGACGACGTGCCGTTGGTGCCCTACTTCACCTTCGGCAGCGAGCAACTCTCGCAGGCCGTGGGCGCCGCCATGGCGGGGCGCGATGCCTGCCTGCTCGCCCACCACGGCCTGGTCGCCGCGGGCGTGAACATGGGGCGGGCGATGAAGGTGGTGCAGGAAATCGAGAGCCTGTGCGAGGTCTACCTCAAGGCGCTGGCCGTGGCCGAACCGGTGCTGTTGAGCGCCGAGCAGATGGCCGAGGTGATCACGAAGTTCAAGGCCTACGGCAAAACCGCGCGGCGTTGAGGCCGTGACGCCGTCAGCGCGGCGCCGAGATGCTGCGCAGCAGCTTCAGCGCATAACTCGGGCGCAGGTTCAGCTGCTCCAGCGTCAGCGCGCGGCCGACGAAGGGCCGGAAGGCCTCGCTTGCCAGCGCTTCTTTGTCCAGGTCCTTGAAGCCCATGGCCCAGTCGCCGAACTCGCGGCGGAAGATGGGCCCGTGGTCCAGCATCTGCAGTCGGTCGTGGCGCGGGTCGGCGAGGATGCGCTGCATGGTGGCCTCGACCGCGGCAGGCTCGCCTTCCAGCACCTGCATGAACAGGCCATGACCGTGCAGCAGGAAGCCGGTGATGCCGGCGGGGTCGTTGTGGCGGATCGACGAAGCCAGGATGTCGCGCAACGCCTCGGTGTCGAGGTCGGCACGTGCGTGGCTGACGTAGACGGTATGCACCAGTTCCATGACACCCCTCTTTGCAGTTAGGCCCTAGGCGGGCATGACTGCGCTCCCGTCGACGGAAATTCTAGCCTGCGTGGCGGGGCCTCGAGCGCTCAGCGCGCCACCGCGCGCTCGGGCCAGGTGGCAAGCAGCAGCCCGGCCAGCGCGAGCCCGAACGCGGCCACGTGCGCGGCGCCGAAACTCTCGCCCAACACGGCGACGCCCACCAGCGCCGCACTCACCGGCAGCAGCACCGTGAAGACGCCAGCGCGCGACGAAGGCACGTGGCGCAGGCCCTGCATCCACAGCCACACCGTGACCATGCTCGCGGCGATGGCGTAGAAGCCCAGCAGCAGCCACAGGCCGGGGCTCACGCTGCCGAAGTCGAAGGACCAGGCCTGCCACAGGCCGAAGGGTGTCACCAGCGCCAGCCCCCACAGGTTGATGAGCGCGCTGATGCGCCGTGGTGAGACGTTGCCGGTGAGCCGCTTGCCGATGACCACGTAGCTGGCCTCGCACAGCACCGCCGCCAGCAGCAGCGCGTAGCCCAGCGGTGAAGCGGCAGCGCCGGCGGTGGCATCACCCCGCGCCAGCGCCAGCAGCGTGATGCCCGCCGCGGCGCAGGCGATGGCCGCCAGCACACGCGGCCGGATCTCTTCACCCAGGAACAACCGCGACAGCACCGCCACGGCGGCGGGAATGGCCGCCATCGTCACGCCGGCGGCCAATGCCGAGGTCAGCATCACGCCATAGAGCATGCAGATGCTGAACAGAAAGTTGCCGAGGAAGCTTTCCCAGAACAGCAGCCGGCGGTCGTGCGGCGACAGCTTCGCTTCGCCGGGCACACGGCGCACCCAGTGCAGCATCGCCACCGCGGCGATGCCAAACCGCAGCCAGGCCAGCAGCAGCACCGGGAAGGCGGCCACCAGCAGCTTGCTCAGCCCGACATAACTGCCCACCAGCGCCATGCTGGCCGCCAGGCTCAGGTAGGCCCAGGCTGGCGGATGGGCAAGTGTGTGCGTTTGCGGCATCTAGAAGGCCGCGGCGTAACGGTCGAGCTCCCAGGGGCTGACGTGGCGCGCGAACTCGATCCACTCGGCCCGCTTGAGGCGCAGGAACTCGGCGGTGAGTATTTCGCCCAGCGCGTCGCACACCACCTCGTCGCCTTCCAGCGCGTCCAGCGCCTCGTCCAGCGATTGCGGCAGCAGGCCCAGGCCGTGTGCGCGCACCTGGGCCGGCGACCAGGTGAAGAGGTCGGCCGTGACCGCCGGGCCAGGATCGAGGCCGCGGTCGATGCCGTCCAGGCCCGCGGCGACGAGCGCCGCCGTGGCCAGGTAGGGGTTGGCGCTGGCGTCCGGCACGCGCCATTCGAAACGGCCGGGCAGGGTGCGCACGGCGGCGGTGCGGTTGTTCGGGCCGTGCGCAATGGTCGCCGGCGCCCAGCTGGTGCCGCTCAGCGATTCACCCACCGTCAGCCGCTTGTAGCTGTTGACGGTGGGCGCGGCCAGAGCGCACAGCGCCGGCGCGTGGGCCAGCACACCGGCGACGAACTGGCGGCCGAGCAGGCCCAGCTCGTGCGTGGCGTCGGGCGCGTCGAACAGGCACACGTCGCCTTGCCACAGCGAAACATGGAAGTGCAGCCCGCTGCCCGGCTGGTTCGCAAACGGCTTGGGCATCATCGAGAACACCATG
This sequence comes from Burkholderiales bacterium, assembly GCA_038205425.1. Classification (GTDB taxonomy): domain Bacteria; phylum Pseudomonadota; class Gammaproteobacteria; order Burkholderiales; family Burkholderiaceae_C; genus Rubrivivax. The sequence continues at coordinate 43,734 of JBBRBW010000006.1, forward strand.
CCGCGGGCTTCGGCCAGCGCGTGCGCTGCCAGCTTGAACAGCATCAGCCGGTCGCAGCCGAGCAGCGCCTCGCCGTAGGCGAAGTTCAGCTCGTACTGGCCGTGGGCGTCTTCGTGGTCTAACTGCAGCACGTCCATGCCGCAGGCGGCCAGGGTCTCGTGCAGCGTGTGCAGGAAATCCAGCTGCCGCGGCAGCGACTTCAGGTCGTAGGAAGGCTTGTCGAGGCGGTCGTGCTCGTCGGCGGGCCGCCAGCTGCCGCCTTCCCCCCGTTGCAACAGAAAGAACTCGGGCTCGATGCCCGTGCGCAGCTGCCAGCCGCGTTCGGCCAGCCGCGCCAGCGCGCGTTTCAGCACCTGACGCGGACAGGCGTCGAAGGGCAGGCCGTCGACATGGCCGTCGCAGACGATGCGCGCCACGCCAGGCAGCCAGGGCAGCGACTGAACGGTGGCGGCGTCGCCGCGGGCGTAGTACTCCGAACGCGGCCCGGTTCGCGGCAGCCCGGTGCCCCAGATCGACGGCCCGGCAAAACCAGCGCCCAGCGTCAGCACGTCGTCGAGGTGGGCCAGCGGCACCAGCTTGCCCTTGGCCACGCCATGCAAGTCGGTGAACTGCACCAGCAGCGTGTGCACGCCCTGCGCGTGCAGGCGTTCGCGCAGCGCGATCAATTCAGTCGCTCCACCGCGCTTCGCGCAGACAGCGGCGCACGCAGCGCCGCCGCCCAACCAAGTTTCCCGCCATGGATCCGGCTGCGACGGTCCTTTGGCGGACGGCCCCCTCGGGGGGGCGAAGGCCGCGGCTCCAAGTCCGCCTGCGCGGAATTGGACGGCCGAGCAAGCAACGCATCTGGCGTTGCGTGGAGCGCAAGCGAACTTGGGGGCTTCATTTCAATCGGGCTCGATGCGCAGCCAGGTCGTCTTCAGTTCGGTGACCTTGTCGAAGGCGTGCAGGCTCTTGTCGCGGCCGTTGCCGCTTTGCTTGACGCCGCCGAAGGGCACGGTGATGTCGTCCTCGTCGTACTGGTTCACGTGCACCGTGCCCGCACGCAGCGCGCGCGCCACGCGGTGGGCGCGGTTGAGGTTGTCCGTCCACACGCTGGCCTGCAGGCCGAAGGCGCTGGCGTTGGCCAGCTGAACCGCCTCGGCTTCGTCGCGGAAGCGGATCACCGACAGCACCGGCCCGAAGATCTCTTCCTGCGCGATCTTCATCTCGTTGCCGACGCAGTCGAAGACGGTCGGCTCGACGTAGCAGCCGCCGGTCTCGGCCAGGGCCTGGCGGCCGCCGGTGACGCAGCATGCGCCCTCGTCCATGCCGGCCTGGATGTAGCCCAGCACGCTGGCCATCTGCGCGCCGTCGACCAGCGCACCCATCACCGTGGCGGCGTCCAGCGGATCGGCAGGTATGTACTGCGGCGCCTGGGCCGCGACGGCGGCGACGAAGTCGTCGGCGATGCTTTCGTGCACCAGCACGCGCGAAGGCGCGTTGCAGCTTTCGCCCTGGTTGAAGAACAGGCTGCCGGCGGCGGTGGCCGCGGCACGGGCGAGGTCGGCGAAGTCGGGAAAGACGATGAAGGCACTTTTGCCGCCGAGCTCGTTGTAGACCCGCTTGAGGTTGCTGCGGCCCGAATACTCCAGCATGCGGCGGCCGGTGCGTGTGCTGCCGGTGAAGCCGAGGGCATCAACATCCATATGCAGCGCCAGCGCTTCGCCGGCCTCGGGCCCGTAACCCGGCACGGCGTTGAACACGCCCGGCGGCAGCCCGGCTTCCAGCGCCAGTTCGGCCAGACGCAGCGCCGTCAGCGGGCTCTTTTCGCTGGGCTTGAGCACCACCGAATTGCCCGCCGCGAGCGCCGGCCCGAGCTTCCAGGCGGCCATGATCATCGGGTAGTTCCAGGGCACGATGGTGCCGACCACGCCCACCGGTTCGCGCGTGATCAGGGCCAGCGCATGGCGGCCGGTGGGTGCGATCTCGTCGTAGACCTTGTCGACGGCTTCCGCGTACCAGGCGATGCAGCGCGCCGTGCTGGGCACGTCGACACTCAGCGAAAACTGGATGGGCTTGCCCATGTCCAGGGTCTCGAGCAAGGCCAGTTCGTCGCGCGCGGCGAGGATCTTCTCGGCAAACGCCTGCAGCACCCGCTTGCGTGCGGCTGGCGGCTGGTGCGCCCAGCGGCCGTCGTCGAAGGCGGCGCGTGCGCTGGCCACGGCGGCGTCGATATCGGCGGCGGCACCGCGTGCCACGGCGCCGAGCACACGGCCGTCGATGGGCGACACGGTGTCGAAGGTCTCGCCGCTGACGGCCGCGCGGCGCTGGCCGTCGATGAGGCAACGGCCATCGATGCGAAGTTCGCGGGCGCGGGTGTGCCAGTTCGGTGTGCTCATGCGGATGCCCTCAAGTGACGAGGCGGGCAGGAAATTCCTGCCCGCCTGCGCTGCGTTCGTGGGGCCGGGCCGCGGCATGGCGGCCCGGCCGGCGGGTCAGAAGCTGACGACCATCGACGCGCCCAGCAGGTGGTTGGTCTTGCTGAAGCTGGTGAAGTCGGCGTTGCCGAATACCGGCTGGTTCGAGCCATCGAGCCGGTATTCGATCTTGAAGGTCGAGTTCTCGTCGACACGGTAGCTCAGCCCCAGGGCCAGCGCGTAGCGGTTGGCGCCGACCGCTTCGCCCTTGGCGTAGCTGCCGTCGGCCAGCACGCCGCGGCCGATACCGTTGACGCCGTCGTCATAGCTGTAGCCAAGCAGGCCGCCGCCGTTCTTCTTGTTCTCGACATAGTCGGCACGCAGCACGGCTTCCATGCGCGGCGTGATCATGTAGCCCACGGTCGCCGACAGGCCCCACCACCTGGCATCGCGCAACTGGCCGTCGCGGTTGAAGATGGCGGCGCGCTTCTGCTGGCCATAACTCACCTGGCCGAACAAGGACCAGTCGCCCCGGATGTAGTAAGCGTCGAACTCGAACAGGTTGACGGCTGTGTGCTTGCCGGCGCTGTCGAAACCCAGTTCCTCGAATACCGGGTCGCCATTGATGTCGACCGCGCCGGTGTCGTTCAGCCAGCTGCCGTCGGCGGCGAAGTTGGCGGTCTTGCCGTGCAGCCCGGTGAAACCGAAGCCGTCGTACTCGCCCTTGGAATAATCGACGCGGTAGATGAACACCGGCGCCTTGTTCCCGGGCGTGCTGCGCGGCGTGTTCAGGTTGGCCAGGCCGGCGCGCATCCACCACTTGCCGCGTGTCACGTCGAGCACCGCGCCGGTGTAGGCCGTGGGTGCCATGAAGTCGAACAGCAGGTTGTGGGTGATGAGCTTGTTGCCGGCCGGCAGGGTGATCTCGTAACCCGTCCAGTCGGGAATCTGGCCCAGCCACAGCCGCGTCTGCAGGTCACTCAACGGTATCGACACCGAGGCCTCGTGCACGATGGAGCCGCCGTTGACCAGCGCGCCGGTGCCGCGCTCGGGCGCCAGCGTCAGCTTCCACTTGGTGCCGCTCTCGGTTTCCTTCTCGAAGTCGATTACCAGCATGCCGAAGTAGCTGTTGTCGTAGGTGTAGCGTGCGTCGCCGTTGTTCAGGAAGACGAAGCTCGAGTTGTTCTGGCGCTTGTTCCAGATGTAGGTTGGGTCCATCTGGCCGGTGATCTTCAGGCCCTTGAAACCCTGGTCGGCGAAGTTGTCCTGCAGCGATTCGGTCTTCACGGCCAGGCGGTTCAGTTCACGCGCCTGTTCGGGCGTCATGCCCCACTGGCCCGCCGCGGGCGCGGTCGGCGGCGTCGGGGTCTGCAGCTTCTGTTCGAGCTGCTGCACCCGCTCGCGCAGCGCCCGCAACTCCTTCAACAGTTCCTCGTTGCTCTGCGCCAGGGCGGGGAAGGCAGCAGCCAGCGCCAGGGCGCAGGCGGTCGGGGCGAAGCTCTTCATGGGTTCTCCTTCGGTCTTCGGATGTCGTGGGGGCTGTGCATGTGCGTAGGCGTCAGCCCTTGGCCGCCGCTGCCATGTCGCGCTGGCGTTGGCGCTCGGCGCGGGCGATGAAATAGCTGGCCGCGACGACGCCGATCGCGACGACGACGATGATCAGCGTGGCCACGGCATTGACGCTGGGGTTCAGGCCCAGGCGCGCGCGCGAGAAGATCACCAGCGGCATCGTCGTGCTGCCCGGGCCCGAGAGGAAGGCCGAGAGCACCACGTCGTCGAGCGAGAGGGTGAAGGTCAGCAGCCAGGCCGAGACCAGGCTCTGCGCGATCATCGGCAGCGTCACCAGCCAGAACACCTGGTGCGGCCGCGCGCCGAGGTCCATCGCGGCCTCTTCCAGCTGCGGGTTCAGGTCCATCAGACGCGACTGCACGACCACGGTGGCGTAGGCCATGCCCAGCAGCAGGTGGCCGAACCAGATCGTCATCATGCCGCGCTCGGGGAAGCCCAGGGCGCGCTGCACGCTCACCAGCATCAGCAACAGCGACAGGCCCACCACGACCTCGGGCATCACCAGCGGCGCGTTGACCATGCCGCTGAACATCGTGCGCCCCCAGAAGCGCTTGTACTTGACGAGCGCAAACGCCGCCAGCGTGCCCAGCACCACCGAACCGCAGGCAGTGAGGAAGGCGATCTTCAGGCTGAGCCACAGGCCGGCCAGCATCTCGGTGTCGCTGGCCAGCGCCGTGTACCACTTGAGCGTGAAGCCGCGCCAGACGTTGGGAATGGGCGAGTCGTTGAACGAGTAGATCACCAGCGCCACGATGGGCACGTAGAGGAAGAGGTATCCCAGGCCGAGCCAGCCGTGGCCGAACCAGCGGTAGAGGGTGGCGGCCTTGAGCTTCATGGGTGCCCTCGCCGGGCCGCCCCAAGGAGGCAAGCCCCCAAGACCACAACGTGGTCCCTTCGGGCCCCAGGGGGTGGCGAACGAAGTGAGCCTGGGGGCATCAATGTCTCTCCTGCGCCTCGGCCTGGTATTTGTTGAACAGCGCCAGCGGCACGATGATCAGCAGCACCATCACCACGGCCACGCTGCCGGCCATCGGCCAGTCGTTGTTGCTGAAGAACTCGTCCCACAGCACGCGGCCGATCATCAGCGTCTCGGGGCCACCCAGCAGTTCGGGGATGACGAACTCGCCGACGCACGGAATGAACACCAGCATGCTGCCGGCGATGATGCCGGCCTTGGACAGCGGCACGGTGACCTTCCAGAACGCCGTCCACGGCGTGGCGCCGAGGTCGGCGGCGGCCTCGAGCAGGCGCAGGTCCATCTTCGCCAGGTTGCCGAAGAGCGGCAGGATCATGAAGGGCAGGTAGGTGTAGGTCATGCCCAGCACCAGCGAAAAGGGCGTGTGCATCAGTTTGCCTGGAGACGAGATCATGCCGGCCGCCAGCAGCACCTGGTCCAGACCCAGATCGACGATGAGGTCGGCCACCCAGCCGCCCTCGGTGAGCAGGCCGCGCCAGGCGTAGACGCGCAGCAGGAAGCTCGTCCAGAAGGGCAGCATCACCAGCATCAGCAGCGCCGGCTGCAGCGTGGCCCGGGCACGCGCCAGGAAGTAGGCGAAGGGGTAGCCGATGGCCAGGCACAGCAGCGTGGTGGCCGCCGCGTACTGCAGGCTCGCGATGTAGGTCTTGAAGTACAGCGAGTCCTGCGTGATGAAGACGTAGTTGCTGAACTTCAGCGTCAGTGCGAGCACGCCGTCGCTGTAGGTGACGAGGTCCTTGAAGCTGACCGTCTCCATCTCCGAGACGCTGATCTTGCCGACGATCAGGAAGGGCAGCAGGAAAAACGCCAGCAGGAAGGCGAAGGGAATCGCGATCACCAGACCGCGGCCGCTGAAGACGTGCTGCAGGCGTTGCATGCGCTGCCTTGCGCTTAGCTCGTGAGCACGACGTGGGCCGAGCGCGACCAGTGCGCCCAGACGTCGTCGCCCCAGGTGAAGTCCTCGTCACGGTGGCGCTGCGTGTTGGCCACGCTGACCTTGAGTGTCGCCCCGCTTTTCAATTCGAGGTGGTAGACCGTGAAGCTGCCGAAGTAGGACATCTCCTTGATGCGGCCGGCGACGCTGTTGAACTCGTCGTTGGGCCGGTGCCGCACGAGGTGGATCTTCTCGGGCCGCAGCGCCACCGTCACCGGCATGCCTTCGTTGCCCGTGATGCCGTGGCCGACGTAGTGGCGGCAGTCGGCGCAGTCGATCACCACGTGGTCGGGCTCGTCCTCGGTGACGCGGCCATCCATCAGGTTGACGTTGCCGATGAAGTCGGCGACAAAGCGTGTCGCCGGCGTCTCGTAGATGTCGCCCGGTGCGCCGACCTGCAGGAAGCGGCCTTCGCTCATCACCGCGATGCGGCTGGCCATGGTCATGGCCTCTTCCTGGTCGTGGGTGACCATGACGCAGGTCACGCCCACGCCCTCGATGATGTTGACAAGCTCGATCTGCGTCTCTTCACGCAGCTTCTTGTCGAGCGCACCCAGCGGTTCGTCCAGCAGCAGCATCTGCGGCTCCTTGGCCAGGCTGCGCGCCAGCGCCACGCGCTGCTGCTGGCCGCCCGAGAGCTGGTGCGGCTTGCGCTGCGCGTATTTCGTCAGCTGCACGAGCTTGAGCTTGGCCTCGACACGTTCGGCGATCTTGTCGCGCGGCAGGCCCTCGCGCTTGAGGCCGAAGGCGATGTTCTCCCACACGCTGAGGTGCGGGAAGAGCGCGTAGCTCTGGAACATCATGTTCATCGGTCGCTGGTAGGGCGGCAGGTCGGCGAGGTCCTTGCCGTCCAGCACGATGCGCCCGGAGGTGGGCGTCTCGAAGCCGGCCAGCATGCGCAGCAGCGTGCTCTTGCCGCAGCCGCTGCTGCCCAGCAGCGCGAAGATCTCGCCCTTGGCGATGTCCAGGCTGACGTTGTTCACGGCCTTGAAGCCGCTGAAGTCCTTGACGACGTTCTGGATCTGCAGGAACGCCGGTTGCGCGGCCGCGGTGGTCGGTGCGCTGCTCGAAGTGGCCATGAAGCGCGGTCCGTCCTTGGGGTTCAGAGACCGGTCTTGAAGGAGGTGTAGGTGCGCGTCATCAGGCGGCGCAGGTCGTTGTTCAGCGAGTCGGGCGGGATCATCCTGGCCATGTCGGCAGGCGCCAGGAAGACGGTCGGGTTGCTGGCCACCTCGGGCTTGACGAAGGGCTTGGAGGCGCCGTTCGGGTTGGCGTAGAAGACCTTGTTGGTCAGGCCCGCATGCACCTCGGGGCGCATGATGTAGTTGATGAATTTGTGCGCGTTGCCCGGACGTGGTGCATCGGCCGGGATCACCATCACGTCGAAGAAGAGCAGGCCGCCGGTCTTCGGGATCAGCGCCTGGATGTTCTGGCCGCTCTTGTTGTCGATGGCGCGCTGGCGGGCGATGTTGATGTCACCGCTCCAGCCCAGTGCCAGGCAGATGCTGCCGCCGGCCATGTCGTTGATGTAGCCCGAGCTGCTGAACAGCGTGACGTGAGGGCGGATGGACTTGAGCAGCTGCGCCGCGGCGCCGTAGTCGCTCGCGTTTTTGCTGAACGACGGCTTGCCCAGGTAGTGCAGTGCGGCGGGAACGACCTCGCTGGCGCTGTCGAGGAAGCTCACGCCGCAGCTCTTGAGCTTGCTGATGTACTCGGGCTTGAAGACCAGGTCCCAGACGTTGTCGGGCATCGGCGTGCTGCCCAGCGCCGCCTTGACCTTGTCGACGTTGATGCCCACCGTGGTGAAGCCCCACAGCCAGTTCACCATGTACTCGTTGCCCGGGTCCATGCGCGCCAGCTGCGCCTGCACCACCGGGTCGAGGTTCTTCAGGTTGGGCAGCTGGGCCTTGTCCAGCTTGCGCAGCAGGCCACCGTCGATCTGCAGCTTGGCCCAGTTCGAGCTGGGCATGATGATGTCGTAGCCCGTCTTGCCGGCCACCAGCTTGGCGTGAACGATCTCGTTGTTGTCGAAGTTGTCGTAGCGGACCTTGATGCCCGTTTCCTTCTCGAAGTTGCGCAGCGTGTCTTCGGCAATGTAGTCCGACCAGTTGTAGACGTTGAGCACCTTCTCCTCTTCCTGCGCCACGGCGAGGGTGGTGGTGAAGGCCAGGGCCAGGGCCAGGGCCAGGGCGGACACGATCGATTTGGAATTCATGCTGACAAGCTCCAGGGCTGCTCGGGGGCGGTTCGGTTCGGGCGAGGCGAAGTCTAGCAACGGGCGGGACGCATTCCGCTGCGTTCAGTGCAGCCAGCCTTCACGCTGGGCGTCGGCCAGGGTGAGGTCGAGGCAGCGGCGGATGAGCGCCACCATCTCGTCGATCTGCACGCGCGTGATGACCAGCGGCGGGGCGATGATCATGCGGTCGCCGACGGCGCGCATGATCACGCCTTCGCGGAAGCAGTGGCCACGGCACACCATGCCGATGCCCACCGATTCATCGAAGGCTGTCCCCTTGGCTTTGTCCTTCACGAGCAGCAGCGCCCCCATCAGGCCGCAGGTCTCGGCGTCACCCACCAGCGGGTGTCCGCCCAGTTGCGCAAAGGCTTCAGCAAGATACGGGCCGACGTCGTCGTGCACATGCTCGACGAGTTTCAGCGAACGGATGAGCCCGATGTTGGCCAGTGCCACCGCGCAGGCCACCGGGTGGCCGCTGTAGGTGTAGCCGTGGTTGAACTCGCCGCCGCGCTCGATCAGCACGTCGGCGACGCGGTCGCCCACCATCACGCCGCCCAGCGGCACGTAGCCGCTGGTCACGCCCTTGGCGAAGGTCATCAGGTCGGGCTGGAAGCCCAGCGTCTCGCTGCCCCACCAGCGGCCGGTGCGGCCGAAACCGCAGATGACCTCGTCGCTGACCAGCAGCACGCCGTACTTGCTGCAGATGCGCTGCACCTCGGGCCAGTAGGTCGAGGGCGGGATGATCACGCCGCCGGCGCCCTGGATGGGTTCGCCGATGAAGGCGGCCACGTTCTCGGGGCCCAGCGCCAGGATCTTCTCTTCCAGCCAGTGCGCGGCCTGCAGGCCGAAGGCCTCGCGGGTGAGGCCTGTCCTTGTGGATGTAGGGCGCCCCAGGTCCCACCAGTAGGGCTGCCCGATATGCACGATGCCGGGGATCGGCAGGCCACCCTGCGCGTGCATGCCGCTCATGCCGCCCAGCGAGGCGCCGGCCATGGTGCTGCCGTGGTAGGCGTTGTCGCGGCTGATGATCACGCTGCGCTGCGGCTGGCCCAGCAGGTCCCAGTAGCGGCGCACCATGCGCACGATGGTGTCGTTGCCTTCGCTGCCGCTGCCGCTGAAGAAGACATGCTTGAACTGCGGCGGCGTCACCTCGCTCAGCAGCTCGGCCAGCTCGATGGCCGGCGGCGTGGCCGTCTGGAAGAAGGCGTTGTAGAAGGGAAGCTCCTTCATCTGCCTGGCCGCCGCGTCCACCAGCGCCTGCTGGCCGTAGCCGACATTGACGCACCACAGCCCGCTCATCGCGTCGAGGATCTTGTGGCCGTCGCTGTCCCAGAGGTAGATGTTGTCGGCGCGCGTGATGATGCGCGAGCCCTTCTGCGCCAGGCTCTGGAAGTCGGTGAAGGGGTGCAGGAAGTGCGCCGCGTCGGCGGCCTGCCATTGCGCGGTGGTGCGGGTGTTCATAGCGGTTGTTCCATCAAGGACTGGCCCGGAGCCGGCTTTGCCGGGCCGTCGCCAGAGCCCCCTCGGGGGGTGGCAAGCGATAGCGAGCCTGGGGGCCTACACATGCAGCAACAGGTGTTCGCGTTCCCAGGGCGAGATCACCTTCATGAACTCGGCGTACTCGATCTCCTTCACCTCGGTGTAGACGGTGATGAACGCCTTGCCCAGTACCTGGGCGAGGTCGGCCTCGTCGCGCAGCAGAGTCAGGGCCTCGCCCAGGCTGCGCGGCAGCTGGAAGTCGCCGAGGTAGGCGTCGCCCTTGCATTCGGCAGTGGGTTCGATCTTGTTCATCATGCCCAGGTAGCCGCAGGCCAGCGTGGCGGCCAGCGCGACGTAGGGGTTGGCGTCGGCGCCGATGACGCGGTTTTCGACCCGCCGCGCCGCCGCCCCGGCCAGCGGGCTGCGGATGCCGACAGTGCGGTTGTCGGTGCCCCACTGGATGTTGATGGGCGCGGCGTTGCTGCGCACCAGCCGGCGGTAGCTGTTGACGTAGGGCGCGAACAGCGCCATCGCCGCCGGGATGTACTTTTGCAGGCCGCCGATGTACCAGTAGAACTCCTTGCTGGCCGTGAAGTCGGGGTTGCTGAAGATGTTCATGCCCGTGGCCTTGCTGATGATGTTCTGGTGGACGTGCATCGCGCTGCCGGGCTCGCCGGCGATGGGCTTGGCCATGAAGGTGGCGAACATGTCGTGGCGCAGCGCCGCCTCGCGCACCGTGCGCTTGAAAAGGAACACCTCGTCGGCCAGCCCCAGGGGGTGGGCGTGGAAGAAGTTGATCTCCATCTGCCCCGCGCCCACCTCGTGGATCAGCGTGTCGACGTTGAGCTCCATCTTCTCGCAGTAGGCGTAGACGTCCTCGAACAGCGGGTCGAACTCGTTGACGGCGTCGATGCTGTAGGCCTGGCGCCCGGTTTCGCTGCGGCCGCTGCGGCCGATGGGCGGCTTCAGCGGCACGTCGGGGTCGGTGTTGCGCGCCACCAGGTAGAACTCGAGCTCGGGCGCCACCACCGGCGACCAGCCCTGAGCGTCGTAGAGGTCGCAGACGTGGCGCAACACGCTGCGCGGCGCGAAGGGCACGAGCAGGCCGTTGCGGTCGTAGCAGTCGTGGATGACCTGCGCCGTGGGGTCGGTGGCCCAGGGCACGATGCGCACCGTGGTCGGGTCGGGGCGCAGGTGCATGTCGCGGTCGGTGGGCGTGATGACGTCGTAGTACGGCCCCTCTTCCGGGAACTCGCCCGTCACGCCCATGGCCACCACGGCCTCGGGCAGGCGCATGCCGCGGTCTTCGGTGAACTTCTGGCGCGGCAGGATCTTGCCGCGCGCCACGCCGGTGAGGTCGGGCACCAGGCACTCGATCTCGGTGACGTGGTTGTTGTCGAGCCACTGCTCGAGCTCGGCGAAGGTGAAATGGTCTCTGGTATTCATGGGTCACCTGGTGGGCTTGGGCGGGTCGGCGCGCGGGTGCCGCAAGGGGCAGGGCGCGGCGGATCAGGGTCTGACGGCCGCACGTGGCAAGGGGCCGCGCACGCGGTCGCGGTAGCCGCGCACGGCGTCGCCGAAGGCGCGCAGGATGGCCATCGACACCGGGTTGCCTGCAGCCTGCCATTCCGGGTGCCATTGCAGACAAAGGTTGAAGCCCGGCGCGGCGGGCTGCGAGAAGGCCTCGACCAGGCCGTCTGGCGCCAGCGCCTCGACGCGCAGCCCCGGCGCCAGCGCCTTGATGCCCTGGCCGTGCACCGAATTCACGGTGACGGTGGCGCTGCCGACGATGCCGGCCAGCAACCCTCCCGGCACCACGTCGACGGGATGCGCGGGGCCGTACTGTTCTGCTGCCGAGGCGCCTTCGCGGCTGCGGTGGTCGTTCAGGCCCGCCACGTCCTGCACGGCCTGGTGCAGCGTGCCACCGAGTGCAACGTTGGTTTCCTGCGTGCCGCGGCAGATGGCCAGCAGCGGCACACCGCGCGCCAGCGCGCGGCGGATCAGCGGCAGCGCCCAGGCGTCGCGCTCGGGGTCCAGCGGCAGCGCCGGGTTCAGCACGTGCTCGCCGAAGTGCGAGGGATGCACGTTGCTCGGCGAACCCGTGAGCAGCAGACCGTCGGCGATGTCGAGCAGGCCGTCGAGCTCGGTCGCCTCGAAGGGCGGCGCGATCAGCGGCAGTGCCCCGGCCAGGCGCACCGCGTCGACGTACTTGCGCCCGGCGATGTGGAAGGGGTGCTCGCCGAAGCGGTGGTTGCAGCTGGTGACGAGGACGATCGGTGGTGTCATGGCAGTCCCGCACGGCCGCCCGAAGGGACTGACGAGCCCCACGGGGGCCGCGAACGAAGTGAGCTGGGGGTCGACATGTCTTCTCAGGCGAGCATATCCCGCAGCCGGTACCAGGCCATGCCCAGCACCAGCGCCGGCGTGCGCAGCAGCGTGCCGCCAGGAAAGGCGCGGTGGCGCAGGCGCGCGAAGACGTCGAAGCGCGAAGCATCACCCGCCATGGCCTCGGCCACCAGGCGCCCGGCCAGGCCGGTGAGCGCCAGGCCATGACCCGAGAAGCCCTGCAGGTAGTACACGTTCTGCGGCGCGTTCGGCACGGCCGCGGGCAGGCGGCCGAAGTCGGGCGCGCGGTTCATGCTGATGTCGACGAAGCCGCCCCAGGCGTAGTCGACCTTGACGTCTGCCAGCTGCGGGAAGCTGCGCTGCATGCGGGCCCGCATGCTTTCGGCCAGGTTCGCCGGCGTCAGCGTGCTGTAGCTGACGCGCCCACCGTAGAGCAGGCGGTGGTCGGGCGTGGGGCGGAAGTAGTCGAGCACGAAGTTGGTGTCGCACACCGCGGCGCGGCTGGGGATCAGGCTGCGCGCCAGGTCGGCGTCCAGGGCCTGGCTGCACGCAATGTACGTGCCCACCGGCATGATGCGCGCCTGGAGTGCGGGCGCAATGCCCTGCAGGTAGACATTTCCGGCCAGCAGCACCTGGCGCGCGCGCACCGTGCCGCCCGCAGTGCGCAGCGCCGGCAAGGCGCCGGGCAACAGCGCACACACTGGTGTCTGCTCGTGCATGCGTACGCCCGCCGCGGCCGCGGCCCGGGCCAGGCCCAGCGTGTACTTCAGCGGGTGCAGGTGGCCCGAGCGGGCGTCGTACACGCCGCTGTGGAAACGCGGGCTGGCGATCCAGTTGCCGATGTCGCCGTGCGCCACGCGCTGCAGCGGGTAGCCGTAGACGCCGGCCATGCGATCGGTCCAGGCCGCCAGTTCACGGGCCTTGCCCGGTGTGGTGGCCAGGCCCAGGTAGCCGTCTTGCCAGTCGCAGGCAATGTCGTGCTCGGCGATGCGCTCGCGCAGCAGGTCCAGCGCCTCGATCGACATCGCCCATACGCGTTTCGCCTCGTCCAGGCCGAGCTGCGCCTCGATGGTGGCCTGGTCGCAGGCCAGCCCGTGGATGGCCTGGCCGCCGTTCCGCCCGCTGGCGCCGAAGCCGATCTCACGCGCTTCCAGAAGCACCACGCTGAAGCCGCGGCGGCGCAGGTCGATGGCCGCACTCAGGCCGGCGAGCCCGCCGCCCACCACCGCCACGTCGCAATCGGCGTCACCTGCCAGTGCCGGGAAGGCGGGGCCGCGTACGGCCGTGGCGGCGTAGTACGAGTTCCGGGCGAGGTCCAGGTCGGTGTCGAGCAGGGGCATGAGGCTGTGCGCTAGGCAGGGTCCTTCGTCGGCAGGTGGAAAGCGTGGCCTGCTTCAGGCCACACGCCGCAGCGCGCCGCGCAGCGTGTCGACGATCTGGTCGATCTGGCAGCGCTCGATGATCAGCGGCGGCGACAGCGCGAGCGTGTCGCCGGTGGTGCGGATGAGCAGGCCCTGTTCGTAGCAGTCGAGGAAGATGTTGAAGGCGCGCATCGCCGGCGCGCCCGGCAGCGGCGCCAGCTCGATGCCGCCCACCAGACCGATGTTGCGCACGTCGATCACATGCGGCTCGCCGCGCAGCGAATGCACGGCCTGCGCGAAGCAGTCCTGCAGCTCGCCGGCGCGCGTGAGCAGGCCTTCCTCGGCGTAGGTGTCCAGCGTGCCCAGGCCGGCGGCGCAGGCCAGCGGGTGGCCGGAATAGGTGTAGCCGTGCGAGAACTCGATCAGGTGCTCGGGCCCGGTCATGAAGGCGTCGTGGATCTCGTCCTTCACGATCACCGCGCCCATGGGTACGGCGCCGTTGGTCAGGCCCTTGGCGCAGGTGATCATGTCGGGCGTGACGCCGAAGGTCTGCGCCGCGAAGGGTGCGCCGGTGCGGCCGAAACCGGTGATGACCTCGTCGAAGATGAGCAGGATGCCGTGTTGGGTGCACAGCTCGCGCAGGCGCTGCAAGTAGCCCTGCGGCGGGATCAGCACGCCGGTGCTGCCAGCCACCGGCTCGACGATGACTGCGGCGATGTTGCTCGCGTCGTGCAGCGCCACCAGGCGCTCCAGGTCGTCGGCGCGTTCGGCGCCGTGCACCGGCTGGCCGACGCTGAACAGGTTGTGCGCCGGGTCGTGGGTGTGGCCCAGGTGGTCGACACCGGCCACGGCCAGGCCGAAGGTCTTGCGGTTGCCGATCATCCCGCCCACCGAGATGCCACCGAAGTTCACGCCGTGGTAACCGCGCTCACGGCCGATGAGCCGGGTGCGCGTGCCTTCGCCGCGCACGCGGTGGTAGGCCAGCGCCATCTTCAGCGCGCTCTCCACCGCTTCCGAGCCCGAGTTGGCGAAGAAGACCTTGCCCATGCCGGCCGGCGCCAGCTGCGCCACGCGCTCGGCCAGCTCGAAGGCCTTGGGATGCGCCATCTGGAAGGGCGGTGCGAAGTCCATCTCGGCGGCCTGCGCCTGGATGGCCTGCGTGATGCGTGGCCGCCCGTGGCCGGCGTTCACACACCACAGCCCGGCCACGGCGTCGAGGATCTGGCGGCCCTGGTGGTCCCAGTAGTGCATGCCGGCGGCCTTGGTCAAGAGGCGCGGCGCCTTCTTGAACTGGCGGTTGGCGGTGAAGGGCAGCCAGTAGGCGGCCAGCTGCGCCGGCGTCAGGCCGGTGGTCGAGCCTGTGGCCTCGGCGGCGTGCATCAGGGCGGGGTCGACGGCTTTGTTCATGGCAGCTCCTGGGTGAGGCGGTGGCCGCAGTGTGCGACGGTGCCAGCGGGCAGTCTAGAGAGGCCGGCGCGCAATGTGCGTGCGCTTCGGGCGGGGGTTCACCCTTGCCGGCACAAGATAATGCGGCCAACGGATAGCGAGGCACAACTTCATGCGAACAACCGGCTTACGGATGCAATCCGATGCGCAGCTCGACAGCATCGACCGCGCCATCCTGAACCAGCTGCAGGCCGACGGGCGGCTCTCGAACCAGGAACTCGCGGCGCGTGTGCACCTGTCGCCCAGCGCCTGCCTGCGGCGCGTGAAAGCGCTGGAGGATGCCGGGGTGGTTGCCGGCTACGTGGCGCTGCTCAACCCGAAGGCGGTGGGGCGCCACGGCACCAGCTACACCATCATCAACCTCGAAAGCACGCAGCCGGGACAGCTGGAAAGCTTCGAGCAGGCCGTGCGCGACACACCCGAGATCCTGGACTGCGTCTACGTGGCGGGCGCCAACGACTACCTGGTGCGTTTTGCCTACCGCGACGCCGAGGACCTGGAGCGCTTCCACACCGAGGTGCTGGCGCGCCTGCCGGGCGTGGTGCGCAGCAACTCGATGCTGGTGCTGCGCACCGTCAAGAAGACCACCGCGCTGGCGCTGTAGCGCCCGCTCAGCGCCGAGGCCCGCTCAGTTGAGCACGCCGCCACGGCCGGATTTCAGCGCCGCCAGCTGCTTCTTGGCCTCTGGGTAGACCAGGCTTTCCTCGAGCGCGATGTGGTCCAGGTAGAGCGCGGTGAACACCGGCAGCGCGGAAGACAGCACCGCCATGTCGTACCAGTTGTAGCCGTCGGCGATGGCTTCGATCTGCGGCGAGAGCTCGCGCCAGTCTTCCTCGAGCCAGCCATG
Organism: Burkholderiales bacterium; assembly: GCA_038205425.1. GTDB lineage: Bacteria > Pseudomonadota > Gammaproteobacteria > Burkholderiales > Burkholderiaceae_C > Rubrivivax. The sequence goes on from JBBRBW010000006.1 coordinate 59,324, forward strand.
GTCCTGCATCAGACGGTGGATGTGCCTGACGAGCTCGGGCTTGCCTTCGGCCAGCAGACCGGGGAAGACGTGTTTCTCTTCGTCCTCGTGGTGGTGGCGGCCGGGGCCGTTGAAGAAGGCCAGGATCTCGCGCGCCGAGCTGCGTGCGCTGTCGTCCAGCCCCGTGCTGTCCAACTGGGCCAGCAGGCGGTGGAAGCTGTCCAGCATCTGCAGCGCGGCGCGGTGGGCGTTGTCCAGCGCTTCGAACTCGGGCAGTTCGGCGCTGCGCGGGCGCATGTGCCGGGCCGGGCGGGCGGTTCGGGTGGGGGGGCTGGGCTGCGTCATGGGGGCCTCCGGGGTTTGCGCACATTCTTCGGCGCCCGCGCCGGCCCCGGCTTGCGCCGGATCAAGCCTGCGCGTCAGCCCGTGGGACGCCCTGCGCGATGCGGCCGCACAGGTAGGTCCAGACGAAGTGGGCGGCGGCCAGGCTGGTGATTTCGGCGTGGTCGTAGGCGGGCGCCACCTCGACGCAGTCCATGCCGACGCAGGGCAGGTCGGCCAGTTCTTCCAGCAGCGTCAGCACCTGCGGCGTGCTCAGGCCGCCGGGCTCGGGCGTGCCCGTGCCGGGCGCAAAGGCCGGGTCGAGCACGTCGATGTCGAGGCTGATGTAGACCGGGGGCATGCCGTGCTGCGCCAGGCGCTGGCGAATGGCGTCGAGCACCGGCGCCAGCTGGGCCGGCGAGCTCAGCCCGCGCAGCTGCCGCGCCGTGAACACCTGGCCGCCGCGCGCCAGCACGTGCTCACGCGCCGCGCGGTCGCCGGCAGAGCGGATACCGATCTGCGTGAAGCAGGCGTCGACCACCAGGCCTTCCTGCATCGCTTCGTAGACCCAGGTGCCGTGGCCGCTGCTTTCGGCGAAGTGGTCCGTCCAGGTGTCGCAATGGGCATCGAAGTGGATCACCGCCAGCGGCCGGCCCAGGTGCTGGCGGTAGACCCGCAGCAGCGACAGCGTGACCGAGTGGTCGCCCCCCAGCCAGGCCATGTGATGGCGCTTGACCAGCATCGCGGCCATCGGCTCCAGCGCCGCGCGCAGGCCGACGAGCGAGGTGTTGGGCAGCGGCAGGTCGCCGACGTCGCCCAGCTGGCCGCGCGGCGAGACATCGAAGTGCGGGTGCGTGCCGTCGCACAGCATGTGGCTGGACAGGCGGATGGCACGCGGGCCCAGACGCGCACCGGGGCGGTTGGTGGTGGCGCCGTCCCAGGCGATGCCGGCCACCGCGAAGGGCGTGTCCGCCGCGGGCGCGCCAACCTTGAGGAAACCGGTATCGGAGAGAAACGCGAAGTCGGTCATGGGTTCATCCTGGGGCACACTGCCGCGCGATCATACGAACGCAGTGAACCGTGAAACCCGTCCTCATCCTGCAGCACCTGTCGAGCGACGGCCCGGCCTACCTGGGTACCTGGCTCGCCCGGCAGGGCGTGCCCTTCGAGGTCTTCGATGCCGAAGCCGGCGCGGCCTGTCCGGCCGACATCGCCGACTACGGCGCGCTGGCCATCCTGGGCGGCGAGATGAGCGCCAACGATGCGCTGCCTTCGCTGCGCCAGGCCGAGGCGCTGTTCCTGCAGGCGCTGGCGGTGGGTGTGCCGACGCTGGGCCACTGTCTGGGCGGCCAGTTGATGGCGCGCGCGCTGGGTGCCGCGGTGAGTCGGGCCGCCGTACCGGAGATCGGCTGGCATGCGCTGCAGGTGGCCGACAGCACCACGGCCGCGGCCTGGTTCGGGCCGCCGGGCGCGCGCCGTGTCTTCGAGTGGCACCGCGACAGCTTCGCGCTGCCTGCGGGCGCCGAACTGCTGGCCAGTAGCGTTGCCTGTGCGCACCAGGCCTTCGCCATCGGCCCGCACCTGGCGATGCAGTTCCATGTCGAGCTCGACGCCGAGAAGCTCGACCGCTGGGCGCGCGACGCCGACCTGCAGGACGACGCCGCGCAGCGCCTGCCCTCCGTGCAGAGTCCGGCGACGATGCGAGCGGGCATCAACACGCAGTTGGTGGCGCAACAGGTGCTGGCCGACCGCATCTACACGCGCTGGCTGTCGCTGGCCGCCGGGCGCTGAGCGGTCGGCCTGGCGCCCGAAAGGGTGCCCGGCGTCGTTGGGCGGGCTTTCGCATGGCTGTAATCTCTTTCCGTATTGTGGGATTGGTGGTCGCTGCACCGCAGCAAAAATCCACCATACGGAAGAATGCATTTTCACAATGTGGCAAAAGCGCGCAAGTGCCTGATTTCATTCAGTTCATTGTTATGTCTTATATAAGACATAAGTATTTCCATGCGAATGCGTTGGCGGTACGCTGAGCACGTGATTTTTTCGCTTCGACCACGGTCGGAACAACCACAGCCACCCCCCGGGAGCCCTCATGACGAACCTCACACGCCAACAGCAGATCGCCGCCCTTGAAAAAGACTGGGCCGAAAACCCGCGCTGGAAGGGCATCACGCGCGGCTACAGCGCCGCCGACGTCGTGCGCCTGCGCGGCAGCATCCAGATCGAACACACGCTGGCCAAGCGCGGCGCCGAAAAGCTCTGGAACCTGATCAACACCGAGCCCTTCGTCAACACCCTGGGCGCGCTGACGGGCAACCAGGCCATGCAGCAGGTCAAGGCCGGCCTGAAGGCCATCTACCTGTCGGGCTGGCAGGTCGCCGGCGACGCCAACAGCAACGGCGAGATGTACCCCGACCAGTCGCTCTACGCGGTGGACTCGGTGCCGAAGGTCGTCAAGCGCATCAATTCCACCTTCAAGCGCGCCGACGAAATCCAGTGGAGCGAAGGCAAGAACGACATCGACTACTTCGCGCCCATCGTGGCCGATGCCGAAGCCGGTTTCGGTGGCGTGCTGAACGCCTTCGAGCTGATGAAGTCGATGATCGACGCCGGTGCGGCCGGCGTGCACTTCGAAGACCAGCTGGCCAGCGTCAAGAAGTGCGGCCACATGGGTGGCAAGGTGCTGGTGCCGACGCGTGAAGCGGTGGCCAAGCTCGTCGCCGCTCGCCTGGCCGCCGACGTGATGGGCACGCCCACCATCCTGCTGGCCCGCACCGATGCCGAAGCCGCCGACCTGGTGACCAGCGACGTCGACAGCAACGACCTGCCGTTCCTGACCGGCGAGCGCACGGTGGAAGGCTTCTTCAAGAGCCGCAACGGCCTGGAGCAGAGCATCAGCCGCGGCCTGGCCTACTCGCCCTATGCGGACCTGATCTGGTGCGAAACCGGCAAGCCGGACCTGGCCTTCGCCAAGGCCTTCGCCGACGCCATCCACGCCAAGTTCCCGGGCAAGCTGCTGGCCTACAACTGCAGCCCGTCCTTCAACTGGAAGAAGAACCTGGACGACGCCACCATCGCCAAGTTCCAGCGTGAACTGGGCGCCATGGGCTACAAGTTCCAGTTCATCACGCTGGCCGGCTTCCACAGCCTGAACTACGGCATGTTCGACCTGGCCTATGGCTACGCGCGCAACAACATGACGGCCTTCGTCGAACTGCAGGAGAAGGAATTCGCCGCCGCCGAGCGTGGCTTCACCGCGGTGAAGCACCAGCGCGAGGTGGGCACGGGTTACTTCGACGCCGTGACGACGACCATCGAGGCCTTGTCGTCGACCGCCGCGTTGAAGGGCAGCACCGAAGACGAACAGTTTTTCGACGGCACGCACCACTGAAATCGGGCGCTGCATGACGGAGAGGCCCCACGGGGCCTCTTCTCTTTTGGCGTGCCCGGGGCTCGCCGGATCAGTCTCCGAATCGGTCGCCGGATCAGCCCGCCGCGCCGGCGCCGCGCTGGCGCCAGAGCACCAGCAAGGCAAAACATCCCGCGGAGAACAGCAGCGCCCCGGCCAGCAGCGGCGAGGAGAGTTTGCCCAGCGCCAGCCCGAAGTCGTGCAGCGCCCAGGCGGGCAGGTTGCGCAGGCCTTCCAACCCTTCGGCCGCACCCATCTGGAAGCCTTCGCCGGCAGAGATCAACGCCTGCTGCGCCCCCAACAGCAAGGCCGCTGTCGTCTGCGACAACAGGGGCTGGCCGAAGACGCGGTCGAGCAGCAGGCCGCCCAGGCCGAAGCCGACGCCGAGAATCACCCACGACCAGCGGCGGAACCAGGCGGCCAGCAGCACCACCAGCAGGATCAGCGGCGACAGCCACAACAGCGCCAGCGGCAGACCCGCCAACAAGCGGGCGAAAAGGCTGAACACGGCCGGCAACAGGTCGCCCCAGGGCAGCGCGAACCAGGCCGAAATGCCGACCACGCGACCGACCAGCACCATCGACACCAGCAGCCCGCCGGCCAGGCCCAGCAACAGCGCCGCAGCCGGCACCAGCAGCAGGTGCACCAGCAGCGGTGCACCCAGGCTGGCGCTGTGGCTGGTGGGCAGCGAGAGCCAGAACTCGATCGAACGGTCGGCGTGGTCACGCCGAGCGATGCTGGAGACGATGATCAGCGAGCTCAGGCTGGCGATGGCGAACATCACGCCGCTGCTGCCGGCGATGGCAGCCATCGCCAGCATCGGTGCCAGGCCTTCGCCGACGCGGTCAACGTGCTCGGGGCCGATCTGGATCTGCCCGAAGGCCAGCAAGAGCAGGGCGATGGCGAAGGGCACCAGCACCATCAGCATCCAGCCGAAGCGGTACTGCAGCCACTCGCGCTGCATCAGGGGAACAAGCTTGCTCATGGCGGTGGCCTTCAGAAGTGGGTGCGGTCGAGTTCGGGCTTGCGCGTCAGCGCCACGAACAGGTCGACGAGGCTGGGGCGCATGCGCTGGCCGAGGGCCTGCACGTGCTCGGGCGGCGCGCCGTCGAAGATGGCGGCGTTGCCTGCAGGGCCGGTGCCCGTGCGGTAGCGCAACAAGGGGTGCGCGGCAGCGATCTGTTCGGCCACCGCGGCGTCGTGGCTGACGCCGACGAAGCGACGCTCCATGTCCTCCAGGCTGATGCTGAGCACCAGCTTGCCCTCGTTGAGCATCAGCACGTCGGACAGCAGGCTCTCGATCTCTTCGACCTGGTGTGTGCTGATGAGCACGCTGCGCTCACCGTCGCACCATTCGTCGATCAGCATCTCGTAGAAGGCCTTGCGCGACAGCACGTCCAGGCCCAGCGTCGGCTCGTCCAGGATCATCAGCTTGGCATCGATGGCGGCGATCAGCGCCAGGTGGGCCTGCACGACCATGCCCTTGGACAGCGTCTTGACCTTGTCCGACAGGCCCACGCTGGTGCGGCGCAGCAGCGCCCGCGCACGTTCGGCCGAGAAGCGCGGGTGCAGGGCGCTCATCATCGTGATGAGATCCTCCACGCGCGCCCAGCGCGGCAGGATCGCCACGTCGGGGATGTAGCAGGCCTGCTCCAGCAGCTGCACCCGCTGGCGGCGCGGGTTCAGGCCCAGCACCGCCAGTTCGCCCTCGGCGGTGGCCAGGCCGACCAGGGCCTTCATCAACGTCGTCTTGCCGGCGCCGTTGTGGCCCAGCAGGCCGACGACGCGGCCCTTGGGGATGTTGAAGCTGACGTCGTCGACGGCGCGCTTGGCACCGTAACGCACGCTCAGGCCCTTGGCTTGCACCAGCATGGTGTTGTCGTCGGCGTTCATCAACGCGCCTCCCAGTTGAGTTGTTCTGCGCCTATGCCCAGTCGACGCAGGCGTTCGCGCAGCCGCGGCCATTCGCTGTGCAGGAAACGCTCGCGTTCGGCGACACGCAGCCGTTCGCGGGCGCCGGCCGTCACGTAAAGGCCCATCCCGCGCCGGTTCTCCAGCACACCTTCGTCGCCCAGCGCCTGCAGGGCACGGTTGACGGTGAGCGGGTTGAGGAGGTAGCGGCCGGCCAGCGCGCGTACCGAAGGCATCGCCGCGCCCTCGCTCGGCTCGCCGTCGAGCAGCTGCGCGGCCAGGATGTCGGCCAGCTGTTGGTAGATCGGTTGTCTGTCGTCCCAGGTCTGCATGACGCGGTGCCTGTCGGTGTGTTGGTGATGTAGCACACCATAACAAGCGTCCCGAAGACCGTCCGGCGTTTTGCGACGGTCTGCAGCAAGGGCCGACCAGCTGCGGCGACCGGCAGCATGCGCGCCGGGCCGAGCGCCCCGGCGGTCAGGGGCGGCGGGCGATGAAGTCGATCTCGATGCGCGCCCCGCGTGCCAGCCCGCTGACGCCGATGCAGGTGCGCGCCGGGCGACGCCCCGGCGCAAAGTAGCTGGCGTAGATCACATTCATGGGTGTGTAGTCCTCGTCGAAGTGGCGCAGGTAGACCCGCGCCTGCACGACCTGCTGCAGGTCCAGGCCCAGGCCCTGCAGCACCCGGCGCAGGTTGGCGAAGACCTGGTGCGTCTGCGCCTCGATGCCTTCCGGGTAGGCCGAGTCGTTGGCCGTGCCGGTGAAGGGCATCTGGCCGGTGAGGAAAACCCAGCCGTCCTGCTCGACGGCGTGGCTGAACGGGGCGACCGGGTCGGGCGCCCCGTCCACCACGTGAAAGAGCGGGCCGGCGCTCACAGGCTCTCCGCCAGCATGCGCCGGTAGTCCTCGCCGGTGGCGATGCGCGGGTTGGTCTTGTGGCAGTGGTCGGCCATGGCGCCGGTGATGACCTTCTCGAACATCTCTTCGCCGACGCCCATCTCGCGCAGCCCGCTGGGCAGGCCCAGGCGCGCATTCATCGCGGCGATGGCCGCGGTCAGTTCGGTGCCACGCTCGTCGCAGCCCGCCAGCCCCATGGCCTGCGCCAGGCGCTGCAGCCGGTGTTCACGCTGGATGCTCTCGGCGGCGGCGTTGAAGCGCACCACGGCCGGCAGGAAGACGGCGTTCAGCGTGCCATGGTGCAGCCGTGGGTTCGCGCCGCCCAGGCTGTGCGACAGCGAATGCACGCAGCCCAGCCCCTTCTGGAAGGCCATCGCGCCCTGCATGCTGGCGCTCATCATGTTCCAGCGTGCCCCGCGGTCCTGGCCATCGCGCGTGGCACGTTCGATATGTGCCCAGCCGCGCGCCAGGCCGTCGAGCGCGATGCCGTCGGCCGGCGGGTTGACGGCCGGCGCCATGAAGGTTTCCATGCAGTGCGCGATGGCGTCCATGCCAGTGGCGGCCGTCAGTCCGGGCGGCAGGCCGAGCGTCAGTTCGGGGTCGAGCAGCGCTGCCTTGGGCATCAGATGCCAGCTGTGGAAACCCAGCTTGCGGCCGTCGTCGACGATGACGATGGCGCCGCGCGCCACTTCGCTGCCGGTGCCAGCCGTGGTGGGCACGGCGATCAGCGGCGGCACCCGCTCGGTGATCTTCGCGCTGCCACCTTCGATCGTGGCGTAGGTGGCCAGCGGCCCTTCGTGCGTGGCGGCGATGGCCAGGCCCTTGGCCAGATCGATGGCGCTGCCACCGCCCACGGCCACCAGGCCGTCGCAGCCCTCGCTGCGGTAGACGTCGACCGCAGCGCGGATGGCGGCCTCAGTCGGGTTGCTGGGCGTGCCGTCGAAAACGGCGTACGGCAGCGCGCCCAGCGCGTCCAGCGCCTGCTGCAGCACGCCGGCCGCGCGCACGCCGGCGTCCGTGACCACCAGCGGGCGCTTCATGCCGGTTCGATTGCACTCGGCAGGCAGCAGGCGCACGACGCCGGGGTCGATATCGATCTGGGTCAGGTAGAGGATGCGGGCCATGGCGGTGCGCAGCGGTCTGCGTCTGGGAGAGTCGGGAGGGCAGGGTGGGCCGCAAAGTATGCTCCTGCCTGCCTTGAGTACCCACCTGCTGACACCCCAGATGGCGGGCGTGCTGGACCGCATACGCCGCGCTGCCCGCCCGCCTTTCCACGCGCTGAGCCCGGCCGCGGCGCGTGCCGCCTACGAAGCCGGCGCCGAGGTGCTGGACCTGCCCCGCGCGCGGCTGCCGCTGGTGCAGAACCTGTTGCTGCCCGGCGGCGACGGCGCACCTCGGCCGGCCCGCCGTTACGCCAACAGCCACGCGCCACAGCCCGGCCTGCTCTACCTGCACGGCGGCGGCTTCGTCGTCGGCAGCCTGGAAACACACGACAGCCTGTGCCGCCAGCTGGCGCTGCGCAGTGGCCGCACCGTCATCGCGCTGGACTACCGGCTGGCGCCCGAGCACCGATTCCCGGCCGCCGTGGACGATGCCTGGGCGGCGATGAAGGCGCTGGCCACCGAGCCGGCGCGTTTCGGCCTCAGTGCCGATCCCCTGGCCGTGGCCGGCGACAGCGCCGGCGGCACGCTGGCCGCCGTGTGCGCACTGCACGCGCGCGACCTGGGCCTGCCGCTGGCGCTGCAACTGCTGATCACTCCCGGCACCGCCGCACGCACCGAAAGCGCCTCGCACCACATCTTCGGCCACGGCTTCCTGCTCGACCGCGACACCATCGCCTGGTTCTTCGAGCACACCATCGCCGTGCACGACCGCCACGACTGGCGTTTTGCGCCGCTGGAAGCCGACGTCGACGGCGTCGCGCCGGCCTGCATCATCCTGGCCGAGTGCGACCCGATCGTCGACGAAGGCCTGGCCTACGCCGACCGCCTGCGTGCCGCTGGCGTACCGGTCAGCCTGGACCTCGTGCGGGGCATGACCCACGACTTCATCAAGATGGGCCGTGCGCTGAAGGAGGCCGGCCGCGCGCTGGACTTCGCCGCCGCGGCGCTGAAGGAGAGCCTGTCACCATGAAACGCAGCGAGTTCCGCCACCTCGAGCGCCTGCGTGTGCGCCGGGCCGAGGTCGACCTGCAGAAGATCGTCTTCAACGGCCACTACCTGATGTACTTCGACACCGCCGTGGCCGGCTGCTGGCGCGCGCTGGCGCTGCCCTATGCCGACCGCATGGCGGCGCTGGGCGGCGGCCTCTACGTGCGCAAGGCGACGCTCGACTACCTGGGCTCGGCGCGTTACGACGAGCAACTCGACATCGGCATGCGCTGCGCGCACATCGGCAACAGCTCGCTGCGTTTCGCCGCCGCGGTGTTTCGCGGCCAACGGCTGCTGGTGCAGGGTGAACTGGTCTACGCTTTTGCCGACGCCGTCGCGCAGCAAGCCAGGCCGGTGCCGGCACCCTTGCGGGCACTGCTGCAGGCCTACGAGGCCGGCGAGGCTGTGCTCGAACTGCGCACGGGGATCTGGGCCGCGCTGGGTGCCGACGCGAGCAGCATTCGCCAGGCAGTGTTCGTCGACGAGCAAGGCGTCGACGCCGAGCGGGTGGTCGATGCTGCCGACGACGCTGCGCTGCACGCCGTCGCCTACAACCGCTTGGGCGTGCCGGTGGCAAGCGGTCGTCTGCTGCAGCGTGAACTCGGGCTGGCGCAGGTTCGGCCGCACGGCCACGCTGCCCACGGTGCGTGGCGCGAAGCTCGGCGCTGCCGTGCTGCGCGGCTTGATGGATCAGGCGCGCCAGCGCGGCGACACGGCCGTGATGCCGCAGGCGCAGACCGCCGCGGTGGGGGTCTACGAACACCACGGCTTCGAGCGCGAGGGCGAGGTCTTCGAGGCCGCCGGGGTGCCGCACCAGACGATGCGGCGGGCGCTTTGGCGGCGCTGCCGGCGCTTCAGGACGGCGGGTCCAGCCGCTCGAAAACCTCGACGTGGCGTGACAGGCTCTCGAAGGCCGCAAACGCTTCGTCCGCCGCGGTCTCGATGGCGGCTTGCAGCGCCGGCGTCACGCCGCCGGGCAGCGCGCTGTACGTTTCCATGAAGGTGAGCTTGTCGCCCGCTTCCTCGGCGCGCCGCATAAGGCCCGACTGCAGTGCCGGCTGCGTGCGCCGCAGCCGCTGCAGCATGCGGGTCGCCGCGGCCTGCGCCTCGGCGCCGTGCGCACGCTCGACCTTCCAGTAGACGAAGAGTTCGCGCGGCATCTCAGGCGGCTTCTGCCGGGAAGGCGTAGGGCAGGGCAGCCGGTGTCAGTACCGGGCCGTCGGCCGCGCCGGCATGCAGGCTGCCGCCGCCCAGCGCCGCCAGCTTCAGTTCGACCAGCGCGGCAAAACGGCCGCCCCAGCGCCCTGCCAGCACCACCATGCCTGCCGGCTGGCCGGGATCGGCGCTGTGGAAGACGTCCTGCCCAGGCTGCAGCGCCACCGTCGCCTCGACGATGTGGCCACGCCGCTTCAGCGTGCCGCGGTACTGGCTGCGCGCCACGACTTCCTGCCCGGGGTAACAGCCCTTCTGGAAGTTCACACCGCCGACGAGTTCGAGGTTGACCATCTGCGGCACAAACTGCTCGGACGTGGCGGCCGTGATGCGCGCCACCCCGCTGCGCACTTCGAGCCAGCGCCAGGCTTCGGCGCCCAGCGGCGCCCCGGCCGGCGCCGTGCTGCCGGCCCACAGCGCCCGCGGCACGGCCTGGCCGTCGACCACGGCGTCGGGCAGACGCAGGATGTCGGCGTCGCCGACGTTGGCGCGCGCCCAGGCGCCAGCCGGCGCAGCCGCGGCGGCGTCACCGGCCAGGCCCCACAGCGGCCACTCGGCGCTGACGTCGGTCAACTTGCACTTGGCGCGCAGCACGAACATCGACAGCCGCTTCAGCACGCCAGGCAGCAGGTCGGCAGTGCAGGCCAGCAGAATCTCCTCGGGCCCGCGCCGCCAGACCACGAAGCTGGCCAGCAGCCGCCCCTTGACCGAACAGTAGCCGGCCAGCCGGCCGTGGGCTTCGTCGAGGTGCTGCACGTCCTGCGTCAGCTGGCCGTGCAGGAAGCTGGCGGCATCGGTGCCGCTGGCGCGGATCACGCCCCAGTCGTCCAGGCGCGTGACGCCGTGGGGCAGGGCAGGCGACGGGGTTGCGTCGACCAGGTTTGCAGGCAGGGTGGGGCTCATCGCATCATTATGATCAGCCGCCATGTCACGTCGCTCCCGGGGTTGGGTTCTTTGGTTGGGCCTGCTGGGGCTACCCATCGTGCTCGCGCTCGCCCTCGCCGGCGGGGCTTACTGGTGGCTCGACCGGCCGCTGCCGCTGGCCGCAGCCACGGCCGAACTTTCGATCGAGGCCGGCGCCACGCCACGCGACGTCGCTCAGGCCTGGGTCGACGCCGGCGTGACGACCTCGCCACGGCTGCTCTACGAGTGGTTCCGCTGGTCGGGGCAGGCCCGTCGCATTCGTGCCGGCAGCTACGAGATCGACGCCGGCACCTCGCCGCGAGCGCTGCTGGCCAAGATGGTGCAGGGTGTCGAAACGCTGGAACAGGTGCGCTTCATCGAAGGCTGGACGCTGCGCCAGCTGCGCGCCACGCTGACCCGCGCGCCGTACCTCAAACCCGTCACCGCCGGCTGGAGCGAAGCGCAGCTGATGGCAGCGCTGGGCGCGCCGGGCCAGCCCGCGGAGGGGCGCTTCTTTCCGGACACCTACATCTACAGCCGCAACGTCAGCGACCTGACCGTGCTCAAGCGCGCTCACCGCGCGATGCAGCAGCGGCTGGAAGCGGCCTGGGCCGAACGCGCCGCCGACACACCGCTGAAGAGCGCCGACGAGGCGCTGATCCTGGCCTCCATCGTCGAGAAAGAGACCGGTCTGCCGGCCGACCGCGGACAGGTGGCGGCGGTTTTCGTGAACCGGCTGCGCATCGGCATGCCGCTGCAGACCGACCCCACCGTCATCTACGGCCTGGGCGATGCCTTCGACGGCAACCTGCGCAAACGCGACCTGCAGGCCGACACGCCCTACAACACCTACATCCGCGGCGGCCTGCCGCCGACAGCCATCGCGCTGCCGGGGCTGGCCTCGCTGCGCGCGGCGGTGCGGCCCGAAGCCAGCAAGGCGCTGTACTTCGTCGCCCGCGGCGACGGCAGCAGCGTCTTCAGCAACAGCCTGGCCGACCATAATCGCGCCGTGAACCAGTTTCAGCGCGGCCGATGACGGCCCCCCCGGCCAGCGGCCGCTTCATCACCCTCGAAGGCATCGACGGCGCCGGCAAGAGCTCGCATATCGAGGCGCTGGCGGCCTGGCTGCGTGCCCATGGCCCCGAGGTGGTGGTGACACGCGAACCCGGCGGCACGGCGCTGGCCGAACGGCTGCGTGAACTGGTGCTGCGCGCGCCGATGGACGCGATGACCGAGGCCCTGCTGGTCTTCGCGGCGCGCCGCGACCACCTCGTGCACCTGATCGAGCCGGCGCTGGCGCGTGGCGCCACCGTGCTGTGCGACCGTTTCACCGACGCCAGCTTCGCCTACCAGGGCGGTGGCCGCGGCTTCGACCTGGCGGTGCTGGCCGGGCTGGAAACCTGGGTCCAGGGTGGCCGCCAGCCCGACCTGACGCTGTGGTTCCGCATCGCCCCCGCCGCTGCCGCGGCCCGGCGCGCCGCAGCGCGTGCGCCCGACCGCTTCGAGTCGCAGGACGCGGCCTTTTTTGCGCGTGTCGACGCCGCTTACGCCGCACGCTGCGCCGCCGCGCCGGCACGCTTTGCGCAACTCGACGCCAGTGCCGACCGTGCCGCCGTGTGGGCGCAGGTCGAAACCGTGCTGCTGCAGCACGGCCTGGGTTGATGAGCGCCATGCTCGTCGACGATACCGGCGCCCTGCCGCTGCCCTGGCTGGCCGAACCCCTGGCCCAGGCGCTGGCCACGCACCGCGGTCATGCGCTGCTGGTGCACGCCAGTCCCGGCGTGGGTGCGATGGCCTTCGCCTTCACGCTGGCCCAGGCCTGGCTGTGCGAGGCCGAAGCCGCTACCCGCCGCCCCTGCGGACGCTGCGCCAGCTGCCGCCTGGTGCAGAGCCACCTGCACCCCGACCTGACAGTGCTGCTGCCCGAGACGCTGCGCCGCGAACACGGCTGGCCGCTGCCCGACGACAAGACCGACAGCGACGATGCCAAGCGCAAGCCCAGCCGTCAGATCCGCATCAACGAGGTTCGGCTGCTCATCGAAAGGCTCACGCGCACCAGCGCCCGAGGTCGCGCCAAGGTGGCGCTGCTGCACCCGGCAGATGTCCTGAACACGCAGTCGGCCAACGCATTGCTGAAAACGCTGGAAGAGCCGGCGCCGGGCACCCGCCTGTTGCTGACGACGTCCGACCCGGCGACGCTGCTGCCCACGGTGCGCAGCCGTTGCCAACTGCTGCGCCTGACCGAACCCGCCGCCGACGTTGCGCTGGCCTGGCTGCAGGGCCAGGGTGTAAAGGACGCTGCCGACGCCCAGGTGCTGTTGACGGCCTGCAGCGGGCGCCCGCTGGACGCGCTGGCGATGGTGCAAGGCGGGGTCGACGCACGCGCCTGGGCCGGGCTGCCTGCCGCGGTGGCCGCCGGCCAGCCCGGGGCGCTGGCCGGCTGGTCGGTGCCGCGTGCGCTCGACGCGTTGCAGAAGCTGTGCCACGACGCGCTGGCCCGGTCCACCGGCGGCAGCGCGCGCTACTTCCCGAACGCCGCCGTGCCCGGCCGGGCAGCGCCGGCACGGCTGGCGGCCTGGTCGCGCGAGCTCGAGCGTGTGGCCCGCCATGCCGAGCATCCGTGGAGCGAGGCGCTGCTGATCGAAGCCCTGGTGCGCGGCGGTGCCGATGCGCTGGCGCCCCTGGTGCCGCGCGGGCCTGTGGTGGCGCGGGGCTTGGTTACACTCGCCAGATGAAAGACCGCGTCACGACCCGCGCCGGCGGCCTTGGGCCGCCACTGACACCTGGCGGTCCTGCTGCGTCCCGGCCCAGCGTCATCCAGCTCGTCTTCCGCGAGAAGGGGGCGCTGTACGCGGCCTACATCCCGGTCTTCACAGACGGCGGCCTGTTCGTTCCGACGACCCGCGAATACCGGCTGGGCGAGGACATCTACCTGCTGCTGTCATTGCCCGATGACCCGCAGCGTTTTCCGGTGGCCGGCAAGGTGGCGTGGATCACACCGCCCAACGCCTCGGGCGGACGCACGCAGGGGGTCGGCGTGCGCTTTCCGAATGACGAAAAGTCGCGCCAGCTGAAGATCAAGATCGAGGAAGTGCTGGGCACCAGCATTTCCTCGTCCAAGCCCACGCAGACGCTGTAGGGCGCGGGCCGGCGGCCCGGCGCTGCCGCGGCGCCTGCCACACACACTGGCCGCATGTACATCGATTCCCACTGTCACCTGAGCTTCCCCGAGCTGAGCGCGCGCCTGCCCGAGATCCGGCGCGAGATGGTCGCGGCGCGTGTCGACCGCGCGCTGTGCATCTGCACCACGCTGGAAGAGTTCCCGCAGGTGCACGCACTGGCCACGGACCACGACAACTTCTGGTGCACGGTGGGGGTGCACCCCGACAACGAGGGTGTGCAGGAGCCGACCCTGGACGACCTGCTGCAGCGCGCCGCGTTGCCGCGTGTGGTGGCAATCGGCGAAACCGGCCTCGACTACTACCGGCTCAACGGCCGCCCGGTGGAGGAAATGGCCTGGCAGCGTGAACGTTTCCGCGTCCACATCCGTGCCGCGCGCGCCACCGGGCTGCCGCTGGTCATCCACACACGCAGCGCCAGCGCGGACACGCTGGCCGTCCTGCGCGAGGAGGCGGGATCGGGGCAGGGCGCCGTGCGCGGCGTCTTCCACTGCTTCACCGAGACCATGGAGGTTGCGATGGCGGCGCTGGAGATGGGTTTCCACATCTCGTTTTCCGGCATCCTGACCTTCCGCAACGCCGAGGCCCTGCGCGAGGTGGCGCGCGCGGTGCCGCTTGAACGCTGCCTGATCGAGACCGACAGCCCCTACCTGGCGCCCGCGCCGCACCGAGGCAGGACCAACCAGCCGGCCTGGGTGGCGCATGTGGCGGTGCAGTTGGCGGCGCTGAAGGATCTGCCGCTGGACACCGTGGCGCACGCCACGACGGCCAACGCCGAGGCGCTCTTCGGCCTGCCGACGCTCGCCAAGGAGACCCTCGCATGCTCATGAAGTACTTTAGATATCTTGTATATACCTTTGTTCTCACAACATTTTCGATTGCGCGCGCCGAACCGGCAGTGGACTTCTTTCGCGCCGTCAACGTCGACGATGCGGGCACCGTGAAAGCGCTGCTGGCGCGCGGTTTCGACCCCAACACGCTCAGCGAGAAGGGCCAGGTGGGTCTCTACCTCGCCTTACGCGACGACTCGCCGAAGGTCGTGGCAGCCTTGCTGGCGCACCCCTCGACCCGCATCGACGCCACCAACGCGGCCGACGAGACGCCGCTGATGATGGCCGCGCTGCGCGGCAATCTGGACGGTGCACGCCAGTTGATCGACCGCGGCGCCGCCGTCAACCGGCCCGGCTGGACACCCTTGCACTACGCCGCGACAGGCCCCGAACCGCGGCTGGTGGCGCTGCTGCTGGAACGCGGCGCGCAGCTCGAGGCGCCGTCGCCGAACCGCACCACGCCGTTGATGATGGCCTCGCGTTACGGGCCCGAGGGCGCGGTCGACCTGCTGCTGGCGCGTGGCGCCAGTCTGCGGGCGCGCAACGACGCCGGCCTGGGACCGGTCGAGTTTGCCGAGCTGGCGGCTCGCGAAGCGCTCGCCGCGCGACTGAAGGCGGCGCTGCGCTGAGGGCGGCCGTGTACAGCGACCGTGTCAGAAGTCATCCGACACGGTGATTGGTGTTTCGCGGACTCGGCAGGCGCTGAAGTGCGTTCTAGAGTTGCCGAAGCTGCAGTCTTCGCAGCAGCAGGAGTCCGTCATGGCGCATCAAGTTTCGGAACGCAACCCGTTCATGTTGATGATCAACCCCGAGGTCGTCCTGGCCGCCATGGCGAAGTCCGAACGGCTGGGGCAGCTCAACCGCCACCTGTGCCGTCCGCTCGACCGCCCGGTCACCGTGGGCGCCGATGCGAACGCTGGCGACCAGAACGGGCTTCCTGACGAGGCGGATCCCAGCGACCCCCGCTGAACCCGTGATCGGCGCGCACGCCTGACGACGCCGGCGGCCGGCCAGCGTTCAAGGCGGCGCGGGAGAAAAGCGCCGACAGACCCCAGATCAGCAGCAGGCCGCCAGCCACGCTGCTCAGCACCAGCCAGCGGTTCTCTCGAACGTATTCGATCAGCTCGCGCGGCAGCTTCAGCCACCGCGGCAGCGGCTCGCCGCTGGGTGACAGGCCAGCGCGACGCGGCGTCGACACCTCGACCCCAGAGCCTGCGCCGCCACGTGGCTCGATGCTGGCGGTGCGGGCCGACTGCGCCATCGGCGTGGCGCCCGACCCGAACAGCCCCGACGGCGTCGGTGGCGGCGGCTCGGCGCGCGCCGCAGAGGCGCTTGTCGCTGTCAGCGCCGGCGTCGCCGCTGCAGCCGGGGTGGCAGGCTGGCGCAGCTTGATGTCGCCGCTGCCGGGAGTCCGCCGCTCGTTGAACTGCAGCCCGGCGCCGCGGTGCTGCATGTCGATCAGCAGGTCGATCGTCCTCGAGCCGGTGGCATTTTCGGTACCCTGCAGAGTGTCGCGGAGCCCGCGTTCCTCGCGTTCTGGCGAAGCCGCGCTGTCGCCGGTTTCCGGCGTGGTGGGTGCCGCGTGGGCGACGCCGGCAAGGGCGAATGAGGCGACGAGAATGGATCGAAGGACTCGGTGCATGGGAAGCGCAGAAGGAACCACGGGTCGCGGTATCGACTCAGGTACATCTGCAAGATCCGATCCCATCTCGGAATGTCCCGCTGCTGGAAGCACTTGCCGCTCAGGCCCCCCCGAATTGGGGAGAGCCTGTAAATCAGATCGACAAGTTGTACTGTATACGATGTATATTATGTTAACTACCATACGCCAAGCAGATGTCGGTGACGCAAGCTGTCGCAGGAACAAGCGAGGCCTGCCAATTACGCAAGCGCACCCTGCCAAACGTTTGCAACTTGAACCTGACAACGCTGATGGCTGAAGCATTCCTGGTCGGAGTCGGCCGCGACCCCTGCCGCGGCCGATGGGCCGACGCCGGCTAGCATCAACCGATGAAGACAAGCCAGGCATGAATGCCACTGCACACAGGGTCAGCGCCGCAGTGCGGGTCGCGCAATCCGACGGGCGCATCGTCGGTGCGGGTGGCGGCACGACGCCCACCCTGCCGAAGACGCGCCGCCTCGTGGTGCAGGGTCTGGTGCTGGCGATCCTCACCGGCTGTGGGGGCTCGGGCGCAGGGGGTGCACCGGCCGCGCCGGTGGCGCCCGTCTACCCCAGCCTGCGTGCCGCCGACCTGGCCGTGCTGATTGCCGAGGGCGACACCACCAGCGAGGCCGTCGCCCGCGCATACCAGCAGGCACGCGGCATCCCCGAGGCGAACATGATCCGCGTGCCCGTGCCGACCGGCGCTGCGGCCATCGACGTCACTGCTTTCGCCAGCCTCAAGGCCGCCATCGATGCACGCCTGCCGGCAGGCGTGCAAGCCACACTGGTGACCTGGTCGCAGCCGTCTCGGGTGCACGGCAGCTGTTCGATGGGCATCACCAGCGCGCTGGCCTTCGGCTACGACACCAGCCAGTGCGGCGGCTGCGTCGCCACCCGCGCCAGCGCCTATTACGACAGCGACAGCGGCAGGCCCTGGACGGAACACGGCCTGCGGCCGTCGATGATGCTCGGCGCCGACACGCTGGCCGGGGCCCAGGCGCTCATCAACCGCGGACTCGCCGCCGAGGCCAGCCTGTCCCGCGGCGGCGTTGCCGCGCACGCCTGGCTGGTGCGAACCAACGACGCGGGCCGCAGCGTGCGCTACGACGACTTCCGCACGCTGGCCGCCGCCACCGTGCCCGGCGTGGCGATGCACTACGTCGACAACGCCAGCGGCGGCGGCAGCAACGCCGTGACCAACCAGCGCAACGTGCTCTTCTATTTCACCGGCCTGCCGCAGGTGCCCGACATCGGCACCAACAGCTACCTGCCGGGCGCCGTGGCCGACCACCTCACCAGTTCCGCCGGCTACCTGCCCGACGGCGGCGGCCAGATGCCGGCCACCGAGTGGCTGCGGGCCGGCGCCACCGGCAGCTACGGCACCGTCGAGGAGCCGTGCAACTTCGCGCAGAAGTTTCCGCGCGCCAGCGTGCTGGTCAAGCACTACCGGCGTGGCAACACGCTGATCGAGGCCTACTGGAAATCGGTGCAGTGGCCCGGGCAGGGGCTGTTCCTGGGCGACCCGCTGTCGCGCCCCTGGGGCCCCTGAGCGCCCTGCCCCAAGGCGCGCTCAGCGCGCCGCGTTCTCGGCGATGCCCTGCGCAAAGTGCGGCAGCAGCTGCAGCGGCAGGTCATGCCCCATGCCGGGCACGATGTCGGCCACGGCACCTGCGATACGCTGCACCAGGTCGTGGCCCGCGGCCACGCGCACCAGCGGATCGGCCTCGCCGTGGATGACGCGCGTGGGCACCGTGATCAGCGGCAGCAGCGGCGAACGGTCGCCATCGGCCACCACGGCCACGATCTGGCGTGCGGTGCCCGCCGGCCGCCAGGCGCGCCGCACGTTGGCCTCCAGGCGCCGGCGCTGACGTTCGCGATCGGCCGGGTAGGCGGGGCTGCCGATGACCTTCAGCACATGCTCCAGATGCGCAACGACGTCGGCCGTCGCGCTGCTGTCCGGTCGCGAGACGAGCGCGCGCCGCACACGCAGCCCGGGTTGCGGCAGCCTGCGCGAACCGGTGGTGGTCATCATCAGCGTCAGGCTCTTCACGCGCTGCGGATGCTTCGCGGCCAGGTGCTGGGCGATCATGCCGCCCAGCGAGGCACCGCAGACATGAGCACGCGGCAGGCCCAGCGCGTCCAGCACGCCCAGCGCGTCCTGCGCCATGTCGGCGATACCGTAGGGCGCGCTCACGCGCAGGTGCAGGCTGTAGCGGATAGCCTGGATGGGCACATTGGGCACGCCCAGGTGGTCGAAACCCTGGCTCAGCCCGACGTCGCGGTTGTCCATGCGGATGACGCGGAAGCCGCGGCTGACCAGCAGCTGCACCAGTTCATCGGGCCAGGCCGTGAGCTGCATGCCCAGGCCCATGATCAGCAGCAGCGGCTCGCCGCCGGGCAGCCCCTGGTCGTCGATCTCGATGCCGATGCCGTTGGCAACGATGCGCATCGCGTCTACAGCCCCGCCATCGCCTGCAGCGGCGAGTGGTGCGTGAGCTTGTAGAACCAGCGTCGCGCGCCCTTGACGTCGAAAGGCTTCCAGGCCTGCGGGTCCTGCGCCAGACGGTCGGCGATGGCGTACAGCGCCAGCGGGTTCATGCCCATGCCCAGGTGGCTGGCATGCACCTCGATGTTCTCGGCGTGCGGCGCGGCCGGGTTCAGGCTGCATTGCCAGGCCACCACGCCGTCGGTCTTGCTGTAGATCGAGGTCGTCGGGCAGGCCGGTGTGCCGCGGATCTGCTCGATCAGCTCGGCGTCGTGTGTGCTCTGGCCGCTGACGAGTTCGTAGAAGCGCCAGGCATTCGTCGCCCGCGGATGGGCGTTGAAAGGTGTGCCCAGGGTGACGACGCAGCGCGCGTGCTCGGGCTGTTCCTTGGCCAGCTCACGCGCGTAGATGCCCCCCAGGCTCCAGCCGATGAGGCTGACGCGTTCACGGTGGCGTGTCGCCACCTGGCGCAGGTGGTCGCGGCAGGCTTGCAGCACACCGTGGCGCGGGCCGAAGTTGAAGCCCTGCTTCCAGGCATAGGGTGTGTAGCCGCGCTCGCGCAGGAAATTGCGCAGCGGCAGGGTCGTCATGTCCGACGCCCCCAGGCCGGGGAACACCAGCACCGGGTGGCCGTCGCCGCTGGGCAGCCGGTTCAGCCAGGGCGCGGCGGCCAGCATGGCGGCGTATTCCCAGGGCGCGCGGGCTTCCAGCATCAGGCGCCAGGGCCCTGGCGCGGTGACCAGTTCACGCGCGTCCAGCGGCGCAAAGGGGTCGGGTGCGGGGTGCGCGTGCCGTTCGGCGTTTGCCACTACGGCGGCCGGCCGGCGCCGGCGCTTCGGAAGACTCATGCGGCCATGTTAGCCACCGCGGCGCCGCCGCGATGGGGCGGCTTCCCTAGGTCGACGTGTCACCTTCGAGACAGCGGCGTCCACCGCGCTGCCCATCATCGATTTGGCGGCCTTGCCGAGGGCGCCGCTCATCGCGCCGGTGGCGCCTGTCATCGCGCCCGTCATCGCACCTGTCATCGCGTCCGTCAGGCCGCCGGCCAGGCGCTTCGTGGCCTGCGTGGTGAGGCTGACGAGGCCGGGTTCCGACGCTTCGTCGTCGGCCGCGTCGCCGGGGCGCGGCAGCGCACGCAGGTCGTCGAAGGCGATGCGGATGGCGTCGGCGAGGTCGGCCACGTCGGGCATCGCCGCGGCGTCGGCCATGAGGCCGAAGTCCAGGCTCTGGTCGTAGCTCTGCACCGTGATGTTCAGCGCCAGGCCGTGCACGACGATGGACGTCGGATAGTTGGTCAGCATGTGCGCGCCAGCCATGTACAGCGGCACCGTCGGGCCAGGCACGTTGCTGATCACGAGATTGGCCACCTGCGGAATGCGGTCGGCCACCCGCGCCTTGCCGTAGAGCGCAGTCGCGGCCTCGATCAGCCAGGGCACGCCCAGCGAGGGGTAGTCGGTAGGCAGGATGCTCTTCAGCCGGCCCATCGTCGACTTCATCGCGCCCGACGCCGCCTTGATGTGCTCGAGCCGCTTCTTCGCGTCGGTGATGTGGGTGCCCAGGCTGATGAAGCTCATCGAGGCCTGGTTGTCGGCCGAGGTGTCGCCCTTCTGGCGCAGCGTGATCGGCACCGCGGCCACCAGGCTCTTGCGCGGCAGCCCCCGCTGCTTGCCGTAATGGCGGCGCAGCGCGCTGCTGCACAGCATCAGCACCATGTCGTTGACGGTGGCGTCGAAGGCCCGCCCCAGCGCCTTCAGCTCGGGCAGCGGCAACGTCACGGTGGCGAAGGCGCGGCCCGGCGCCACCGACACGTTCAAGGGCGTGCGCGGCGCCAGCGTCAGGTTGCCGCTGCCCTTCTTGCCGGTCAGCAGTTCCGACGCCGACACCGCCGCCGTGGCGGCCTTCTTCAGCGTGCCGACCGTGGACGGCAGGTTGCGCACGATGGCCGCCACCTTCTGCGCCTGGCTGCCGAGCACACCACGCAGCATCTCGGTCATCTCGAGGCGGAAGACGCGGGTGCGTTTCGAGGGCCGCACTTCGATGGCGCGGGGATGCGGGCTCACGTCGAGCAGCGCATTGGCCAGCGCCACTGCCGCCTGGCCGTCCACCGCGGCGTGGTGCAGCTGGGTGTAGAGCGCCACGCGGCGCAGGCCGTTGGCGCCAGGGGCCAGGCCCTCGAAGACGTGCATCTTCCACAGCGGCCGCTGGCGGTCGAGCAACACCGGGTGCAGCTGCGAAACCGCGGCCTCCAGCTCGGGCATGCCGGCCTCGCCCTTGCCGGCGGCGGCCAGCTTGATCTCGACGATGTGCTGCTTCAGGTCGGGCACGGCGTCGACCCAGGCCGGGTTCGCCAGGTTCAGCGGCATCCACCACAGGCGGCGGCGCAGCACGCCGGCCATCGGCAGGCGGCTTTCCACGTGCTTGCGCAGCGCGGTGACGAACTTGCCCTTGTAGCCCGGTGGCAGCTCGAACACGTGCAGCGCACCCACGTGCATCGGCATCTCGGCCGTCTCGAGGTAGAGGAAGGTGGCGTCCAGGCCGGAGAGTTGTTGCATGCGGGGCCTTCCAGCCGACGTACTGCGGCAGCCCGATGCTAGGCGCCCCGGCGCCTGCGGGTCTTGAGGACAGTCCCGGGGTAGGCGCCAGGCGCCCGCATGCGGTCTTCAGCGCCGGCCCTTGCGGCCGCCCCTGCCTGCGCCCCTGCCTGCGCCCTTGCCTGCGCCCTTGCCTGCGCCCCGTTGTGCCAGCGCAGCCTCCACCGCCTCGCACAGCGTCTTCAGCACCTTGATGCGGGCGTGGTACTTGTTGTTGGCTTCGACCAGCGTCCAAGGCGCCGCGGCGGTCGACGTGCGGTCGACCATGTCGCAGACGGCGGCTTCGTAGGCGTCCCACTTCTCGCGGTTGCGCCAGTCGTCGTCGGTGATCTTGAAGCGCTTGAACTCGACCTGCTCGCGCAGCTTGAAGCGTCGGAACTGCTCTTCCTTGCTCACCGCGAGCCAGAACTTGGCCACCACCACACCGTGGCGCACCAGCGCGGCCTCGAAGTCGTTGATCTCGCCGTAGGCACGCTTCCAGTCGGCCTGGCTGCAGAAGCCCTCGACACGTTCGACGAGCACACGTCCGTACCAGCTGCGGTCGAAAAAGGCGAAACGGCCGCGCCGCGGCAGCCGGCGCCAGAAGCGCCACAGGTAGGTCTGGGCGCGCTCTTCCTCGGTGGGCGCGGCGACGGGGATGTTGTCGTAGCAACGGGCGTCCAGCGCACCGGTGACACGACGCACCGCGCCACCCTTGCCAGCGCCGTCGTTGCCCTCGAACACCGCCACCACCGACAGCTTGCGAAAGCGCGGGTGGCGCGCCGCCAGGTTCAGGCGGCTCTGCCACTTTTCCAGCTGCCGCTGGTAGGCGGCACGCGTCAGCGGCTGGTCGAGCTGCAGCGCGCTCAGCACGTTGAGGCGGTCGCCCGGCGTGGCCAGCGGCGGCGCCTTGTCGGCGGGCGCCTTGGCCGCCTTTTCATCCAGCCGCTCGCGCAGCGCCGCCAGCAGGTGGCGGCCGACCGTCAGTGCACGGAAACGCGGGTCGGCAGCGGGCACCACGATCCAGGGCGCTGCGCCGGTGCTGGTCTGGCGCAGGAAGGGGTCGCAGACGGCGATGAAGCGGTCGTAGAGCTTGAAGTAGTCCCACTCGGTATCGGTGACACGCCAGCGCGTTTCCGGGTTCTGCTCCAGCGCCTTCAGCCGCGCCTTCTGCTGCGGCTTCGAGAGGTGGAACCAGTACTTCAGCAGCAGCACGCCCTCGTCGCACAGCATCTGTTCCAGGCGCTGGATGTCGGCGATCTGGCGCGTGAAGTCACCTTCGTCGATCTGGCCCATCACACGCTGCACGATGGGCAGGGTGTGCCAGGCGCCAAAGAAGATGCCGATCTGGCCCTTGGGCGGCAACGCACGCCAGAAGCGCCAGTGCGCCGGGCGCTCGGCCTCCTCGTCCGACGGGGCGCCGAAGGCCGTGGTGCCGATGTGCCGCGGGTCCATCCACTCGTTGAGCAGGTTGACCGTTTCGCCCTTGCCCGCGCCCTCGACGCCGGCGATCAGGATCAGCACCGGGAATCGACCGTCGAGCTTGAGGTCGTACTGCGCGTTGAGCAGTGCCGCGCGCAGCGCCGCCACTTCGCGCTCGTAAGCCGCCTTGGCGACCTGATGCTTCAGCTTGGCCGATTCGAACATCGCATGCGGAAGTTCGCACGCGGCCTCCCCTGCTGCGCTGATCCACGTCAAGGCCCTGCGGCGCGCACAATGAATATCGTCCAATGCACACCGCCCGGGAACGAGGAGACACGATGAACAAGCTGTTGAAGAGGGTCGGCGCCGTGGCCTTGCTGGCCACATTCGGAATGCCCACATGGGCTCTGGCGCTGGCGCCGGTGGCCGTGGTCGAGGAACTGCGGGGCCAGCCCGCCGGCGTCGAGTTCATGGACTACGTGGCCGCCGGCAAGGTCATCAAGCTGGGGCCGAAGGACGTCATCGTGCTGGGCTACCTGAAGTCGTGCTGGCGCGAGACCATCACCGGCGGCACCGTGACGGTGGGCGACGCGCAGAGCAGCGTGCAACGCGGCAAGGTCGAGCGCAAGCAGGTGGAATGCGACGCCGCCCGCGGCAAGGTGGGCGCGCGCGAGGGCACGCAGAGCGCGGCCACGGTGTTCCGCAGCATCCGGCGCGATGCAGCGCCGGCACGGCCGCCCACCACGGTCTACGGCCAGTCGCCGGTGATCGAGGTCGATGCCGCGCGCGGCGCGCTGCTCATCGAGCGCCTGGACGAGGCGGGCCCGCGCATCGAACTCGGCGTCGCCGGCGAGGCCTTGCTGCGCGAGCGCTTCTTCGACCTCTCCCGCGCCGGCGTGGTGCTGGTGCCGGGCGGCACTTACGCGGCGAGCCTGGGCGAGCGCAAGGTCGAATTCAAGGTCGCGCCGCAGGCCGCGCCCGGCGCGGCGCCGCTCGCCGGCCGCCTGCTGCGTTTCGACTGAGCCGCGTTCGCAGCGCACGCTCCTACCCCCCGCATGGCGCGCATCCGAGGACGTGACGGCCTGGCGGTGGCCGTCATCGCCCTCGCCTGCGGCCTGCTCACCGCCCTGCCCGCCTTCGATGGCCAGCGTGGCCTGACGCTCGACCTGCTGACCGCATTGCGCTGGCAGGCCTTCGGGCCCCGCCTCGACCCGGCCCGCTCGCCCGCGGTGGTGCTGGCCATCGACGAAGAGACCTACGCCACACCGCCCTTCCAGGGCTCGCCCACCATCACCTGGACGCGCGAGATCGGCCGCGTGCTGCAGGCCGTGGTCGACGGCGGCGCGGCCGTGGTCGGCTTCGACATCGTGTTCCCGAGCTCGATCGAGCAGTCGGCCATCCCCTTCGGCGAAGACGCCGTCGGCAGCCGTCTGCGCGGCTTCGACCGCGACTACCTGCGGGCGCTGAACGCCACGGCGGGCGCCGGCAAGCTGGTGCTGGGCGAAGTGCAGCACCGCGACGCGCCGATCCGCCCGGCCGCCGGGCAGCGGTTTGCCGTCGGCCACCAGCGCAACATCCGTTCGCTCAACGCCTACAGCGACGCCGACGACGTGTTGCGCCGGCTGCCCTTGAGCTTCGCCGCCGACGGCCGGCCGGTGCCTTCGATGGCGGTCGAGCTCGCAGCGCGTGCGCTGGGTGCCGAGCCTGTGTTTGCCGCCGACGGCACGCTGACGCTGGCCGGCCAGGCCGTGCGCGGCAGCGTGCCCAACACGGTGACGCTGAACTTCGAGGGCGGCGCCGACGACGTGCCCACCTATTCGCTGGCCGACCTGCATGCCTGCGCGCTGAAGGGCGACGGCGACTTCTTCCGCCGCCAGTTCGCCGGCAAGGTGGTGCTGCTGGGCACCCTGCTCGACACCGAGGACCGCCGCACGACGTCCAAGCGCTGGGCCACCGGCCTGGAGCGTGCCGCCGCGCCGCGCTGTGTGCTGCCACCACCCGCGGCGACCGGTCAGGTGCCACGGCAGACGGTGGCCGGCGTCTACGTGCACGCCACGGCCGTCAACAACCTGCTGCGCCGCGACGCCGTCAGGGCGCCGGGCCGTGCAGCCACGACTGCCATCGCGGCAGGCCTGGCCGCGGCCACAGCAGGCGCCGCGCTGCTGCTGGCGCCCTGGGCCGCGGTGCTGGTGGCGCTGGGCGGCGCGACGGCCTACACCGCCGCTGCCGTGTTCACCTTCCGCGACGCGCTGGCGCTGCCGCTGCTGGAACCGGCGCTGGCGGGGGCCGCCGCCCTGGTGCTGACCATCGCCTGGCGCGTGGTCATCGCCGACAAGGACGAACGTTTCCTGCGCAAGAGTTTCGGCCTCTACCTGTCGCCGCGGGTCATCGAACAGATGCTGCAGGCCGAGCGCCCACCGGCGCTGGGCGGCGAGCAGCGCGAGGTGACCGTGTTCTTCTCGGACATCGCGGGCTTCTCCAGCCTCTCGGAAACGCTGACACCGCCCGCACTGGTGGCGCTGATGAACGCCTACCTGTCGGCGATGACCGACATCGTCGAAGCGCACGGCGGCTATGTCGACAAGTACATCGGCGACGCCATCGTCGCGGTATTCGGCGCCCCCGTCGACGACCCCGACCACGCGCGCAACGCCGTGCGCGCTGCGCTGGTCTGCCGTGAGCGGCTGGCGGCGCTGAACCGCGGCGACCCCAGCTTTCAGGGCCGTCCGCTGGCGCACCGCATCGGCTTGAACTCGGGCCCGGCACTGGTGGGCAACATCGGCTCGCGGCGGCGCTTCAACTACACCGTGATGGGCGACGCGGTGAACCTGGCTTCGCGGTTGGAGGGCGCGAACAAGTACTTCGGCACCGACATCCTGGTGTCCGAAGCGACGGTGGCGCTGACCGGCGAAACCTACGCGTGGCGTGAGATCGACGCCATCCGCGTCAAGGGGCGGGCGCAGTCGGTGCGCGTCTATGAGCCCCTGGCTACCGCGGGTCAGGAGACGGCAGAACAGGCCGCCCACCGCACGGCCTATGCCGACGCGCTTGCGGCCTGGCGTGCGCGTGACTTCGCGGCCGCCGCCGTGGGTTTCGGGCGCTTTGCTGCGGCCGATGCGGCTGCCGCGCGCTTCGAGCAACGGGTGCGGGAGCTGCTGGCGCAGCCACCAGGTGCCGAGTGGGAACCGGTGAACACGCTGGAGGAGAAGTAGGCCATGCCAGGCCGGAAATGAGGAAGGCCGGCGGGGCCGGCCTTCCTGTCTGACGGACTTCCCTGAGCAGGGTCGCAGTCTGCGCGCGACTCGGGGCCGAAGTTAACCGGGCGACCGGTGCCGCGCCACTGCAAGACCTGACAGGTTGAACTGTCCGCCCACCCACCTAGGGGGTGGCCAGGCGTACACGCTGCCGCAGGCCCAGCACCTCGTTGCCGACCAGTGCCGCGAGCACCAGCACGCCGCCACCCAGCACGGCGGCCGAGGGCGCTTCGCCGGCACCCAGCCAGGCCCAGAGCACGCCGAACACCACTTCGAGCAGGCCCAGCAGCGAGATCTCGGGCCCCGACAACACACGCGCCGCGGCCACCGCCATCAGGCAGGGGATGGCCAGCTGCACCACGCCCAGCAGCGCCAGCAGCGACAGGTCGTGCGCAGAAGCAGCCAGCGGCCAGGCCAGCGGCAGCGTCACCGCGGCCGAGAGCAGCGCGCCGATGAGCACGGCGCTCAGCATGTCGGGCGGGCTCTCGTGGCCCTTCAGGTGTTGCAGCAGCGTCCAGTTGACGGCCGCGGCCAGCGGCACGGCCAACGCCACCAGCGTGCCCAGCAAGGCCCGCGGGTCGTTGCCCACCGCCTCGTGGCCGTACATCCAGGCGATGCCGACGCCCGCCAGCGCGATGGCACCCCAGGTGCGCGGCGCCAGCCGGTGGCCGAGCGCCGCGCGCGCCAGCAGCGCCGTGAGCAGCGGTCCGATGGACATCGTCACCAGCACGTTGGCCACGCTGGTCAGCGTCAGCGCCATCATGAAGGCGGTGTACATCACGGCCCAGCAGATGCCGCTGAGCCACAGCGCGCGGCCGCCGCCGCGCAGCGCGGCCCACAATGGGGCGGGGCCCTTCAGCCACGACAGCAGCACGACGAGCGCCAGCGCATTGAAGCCGCTGCGCCAGAACGTGACCTCGAAGCCACGCGCGGCCTCGAGGTGGCGCGAGACGACGCCGGCGATGCTCCACAGCAGCGCGGCGGCCACCATCACCCACACCGCGCGGCGGTGGGTCATCGGCATGGCCGGTCCGGCTTCAGGACGAGGCCGGACGGCCCTGGCGCTTGCGTTCGTGCTCCGTCAGGAAACGCTTGCGCACGCGGATGCTCTTGGGCGTGATCTCGACGAGTTCGTCGTCGGCGATGAACTCCACCGCGTACTCCAGCGTCAAGTCGATGGGCGGCGTGATCTTGATCGCGTCTTCCTTGCCGCTGACGCGGAAGTTCGTCAGCTGCTTCTGGCGCGTGGCGTTGACGACGAGGTCGTTGTCGCGGCTGTGGATGCCGACGATCAGGCCTTCGTAGACCGGGTCGTTCGGCTTCACGAACATCCTGCCGCGGTCGTCCAGCTTGCCCAGGGCGTAGGTGAAGATCTCGCCAGCGTCCATGCTGATCAGCACGCCGTTCTTGCGGCCGGCTATCTCGCCCTTGTAGGCCTCGTAACCGTCGAAGATGTTGCTGATGAGGCCGGTGCCGCGCGTCAGGTTCATGAACTCGTTGGAAAAGCCGATGAGGCCGCGCGCCGGGATTCGGTACTCCAGCCGCACACGGCCGCGGCCGTCGGTTTCCATGTTGACGAGTTCGGCCTTGCGCTCACCCAGTGCCTGCATCACGCCGCCCTGGTGCTGGTCTTCGATGTCGACCGTCACCATCTCGATCGGCTCGTGGCGCTCGCCGTTCACCTCGTGGAACACCACGCGCGGCTTGCCCACGGCCAGTTCGTAGCCTTCACGGCGCATGTTCTCGAGCAGGATGGTCAGGTGCAGTTCACCGCGGCCGCTGACTTCGAAGATGCCGTCCTCGGCCGATTCCTTCACGCGCAGAGCCACGTTGCTCTGCAGTTCCTTCTGCAGCCGGTCCCAAAGCTGGCGGCCGGTGACGTACTTGCCTTCGCGGCCGGCCAGCGGGCTGTTGTTGACGCAGAAGTTCATCGTCAGCGTCGGCTCGTCGACGTGCAGCATCGGCAGCGGACTGGGGTTCAGCGGGTCGGTGAGCGTGACGCCGATGCCGATGTCCTCGATGCCGTTGATCAGCACGATGTCGCCCGGGCCGGCTTCGGTGGTCTGCACGCGCTCCAGGCCTTCGAAGGTCAGCACCTGGTTGACGCGGCCCTTGAAGGTCTTGCCGCCCTCTTCCGGCGTGCCTTCGCACACCATCACGTCCATCATCGGCTTCAGCGTGCCCTGCGTGATGCGGCCCACGCCGATGCGGCCGACGAAGGTGCTGTAGTCCAGCGACGAGATCTGCAGCTGCAGCGGCGCCGTGGGGTCACCCTGGTGTTCGGGCACGTGGGTCAGCACGGTGTCGAAGAGCGCGCTGAGGTCGGGCCCCCACTGCTCGCCGCCGGCACCTTCGGTCAGCGAAGCCCAGCCGTTCAGGCCCGAGGCGTAGACCACCGGGAAGTCGAGCTGCTGCTCGGTAGCACCCAGCTTGTCGAAGAGTTCGAAGGCGGCGTTGATGACGTAGTCGGGGCGTGCGCCCGGCTTGTCGACCTTGTTCACGACGACGATGGGCTTCAAGCCCAGCGCCAGCGCCTTCCTGGTGACGAAGCGCGTCTGCGGCATCGGGCCTTCCTGGGCGTCGATGAGCAGCACCACGCCGTCGACCATGCTCAGCGCACGTTCAACTTCACCACCGAAGTCGGCGTGTCCGGGTGTGTCGACGATGTTGATGTGCGTGCCCTTCCACTCCACGGCGCAGTTCTTGGCCAGGATGGTGATGCCACGTTCACGTTCGATGTCGTTGCTGTCCATCACGCGCTCGGCGACCTTCTCGTTCTCACGGAAGGTGCCGCTCTGGCGCAGCATTTGGTCGACCAGCGTGGTCTTGCCGTGGTCGACGTGGGCGATGATGGCGATGTTGCGGATGGCTTTGTAGCTCATGGGGCGTCCTGGACTTCGATGGGGCTCAGCAGGCGGTCAGCGATCAATTCGCCTGCGGTGATGTGGGCGGTTCCGAGAAAGGCCACCGGTGCGTCGGGGGGTTCCAACGGTCGCCGGTAGACCCTTACGGCCGGTGCATCGGACAGCCCGACGCGCCGGCGCAAGCCGCTCAGGAAACGCCCGGCCTCGTCGTCGGGCAGGTGCACGGCCGGCCAGCCGGCCACCAGTGCATCCGGGCGCAGCAGCAGCGCTTCGCGCCCGGCTTCGTCCAGCGCCTGGAGTTGTTCCAGCGTCACCGCCTGCGCCACGTCGAGCGTGCCGCTGGCAGTTCGGCGCAGCGCGCTCAGGTGGGCGCCACAGCCCAGCGCCGCGCCGATGTCTTCGGCCAGCGTGCGGATGTAGGTGCCCTTGCTGCAGGCCACGTCGATCACCAGTTCGGTAGCTTGCCAGGACAGGATGTCGATATGGTGAACCGTCACGGCCCGGGTCGGGCGTTCGACCTCGACACCGGCGCGGGCGTATTCGTAGAGCGCCCTGCCCTGGTGCTTCAGCGCCGAGTGCATCGGCGGCAGCTGCGCGATGGCGCCGCTGAACTGTCGGCAGGCGGCCTCGATGGCGGCGCGGTCGACGTTCACGGCGCACTCTTCGGTGACTATGCCCTCGCGGTCGCCCGTGCTGGTGCGCTGGCCCAGGCGCAGCGTCGCGGTGTAGCGTTTGTCGGCATCCAGGCTGACCTGGCTGAATTTTGTGGCGGCGCCGAAACACAGCGGCAGCAGCCCAGTGGCCAGCGGGTCCAGTGTGCCGGTGTGGCCGCCCTTTTCCGCGCGCAGCATGCCCTTGGCCTTCTGCAGCGCGTCGTTGCTCGTCCAGCCCAGCGGCTTGTCGAGCAGCAGCACGCCGTTGAGCGGCTTGCGGGGCAGGCGTTCGCGACCCGATGGCATCTCAGTGTCCCGACGTGCGGAGTGCGATCTGCAACGATTGAAGCCA
Source organism: Burkholderiales bacterium (assembly GCA_038205425.1). Taxonomy (GTDB): domain Bacteria; phylum Pseudomonadota; class Gammaproteobacteria; order Burkholderiales; family Burkholderiaceae_C; genus Rubrivivax. Next base: position 89,378 of record JBBRBW010000006.1, read on the forward strand.
AGGCCTTGCGCGGAACCGGCTCTGCCGGGCCGCAGCATGAGCCCCCTTGGGGGGTAGCGAACGAAGTGAGCTTGGGGGCCTCATGTCATTCCTTGGCCCGCGTGGCGTTGGCGCGTGCGATCAGGGCCGTGAGGTCCAGCGCGCGTTCGGTGGTCTTGTCGAAGTGGAAGTGCAAGGTCGGCACGGTATGGATGGACAGGCGCTTGAAGAGGCCGTTGCGCAGGTAGCCCGCCGCTTCGTTCAGCGCGGCGGCGCTGTCCTCGGGCGTGCCGACGAGCACCGAGAAATAGATCTGGGCGTGCGCGTAGTCGGGCGAGACCTCGACGCTGTTGATCGTGACCATGCCCAGCCGCGGATCCTTGAGATCGCGGATGAGCTCGGCCACGTCGCGCTGGATCTGGTCAGCGACGCGGTAGCTGCGGTTGGGAACGGCCTTCTTGTGTCTCATGGGAACCCTTAAGTACAAACCCCGCCTTCTTTTCAGGAGGCGGGGTTTGCAGGAGAGAGCAAATCCGCCTTAAAGCGTGCGTGCCACTTCCTTCACCTCGAAGAACTCGAGCTGATCGCCTTCCTTGATGTCGTTGTAGTTCTTCAGCTTGATGCCGCACTCGAAGCCTTCCTTGACGTCGCGCACATCGTCCTTCAGTCGCTTCACCGACTCGACCTCGCCGGTGTAGATCACCGTGTGGTCGCGCAGCAGGCGGAACTTGGCGTTGCGGATGACCTGGCCGGCGGTGATCATGCAACCGGCGACGGTGCCGATCTTGCTGGCCACGAACACGGTGCGGATCTCGGCCGTGCCGATGACTTCCTCGCGCTGTTCCGGCGCCAGCATGCCGCCCATCGCCGCCTTGATCTCGTCGACCGCGTCGTAAATGATGTTGTAGTACTTGATGTCGACGCCGTTGCCTTCGGCCAGCTTGCGCGCACCGGCATCGGCGCGCACGTTGAAGCCGATGACGACGGCCTTGCTGGCGATGGCCAGGTTGATGTCGCTCTCGCTGATGCCACCCACCGCAGCGTGCACGATCTGCACCTTGACCTCGGGCGTGCTGAGCTTGATGAGGCTCTGCGCCAGCGCTTCCTGCGAACCCTGCACGTCGGACTTGATGATCAGCGGGAGCACCTGCTTGGCGCCCTGCCCCATCTGGTCCATCATGTTCTCGAGGTTGGCGGCCTGGCGGCGCGCGAGCTTGACGTCGCGGTACTTGCCCTGCCGGAAGGTCGCGATCTCGCGCGCGCGGCGCTCGTCGCCGAGGACCATGAACTCGTCGCCGGCCTGCGGCACCTCGGTCATTCCCTGGATCTCGACCGGGATCGACGGCCCGGCCTCGTTCACCGGCTTGCGGCACCTCGGTCAGGCCCTGGATCTCGACCGGCAGGCTCGGGCCTGCGGTCTCGATCGACTTGCCGTCTTCATCGAGCATGGCTCGCACGCGGCCGAAGCTGCTGCCGGCCAG
>JBBRBW010000007.1:0-84642 GCA_038205425.1 Burkholderiales bacterium
GAGGTGGTCGGTAACATCATTCAGCAGGGCTCAGGCACCCGCAACTCGGTGATGCTGTCCTACGGCGTTGAAGGCTACCGCTGGCCCGTCAATCGCTTGGCCATGGCCCACAACACCTTGGTGAACGACCGCCGCTACGGGGGCACTTTCGTGCGTGTAAAACCAGGCGCACAGGCAGTGTGGACTCGCAACAACCTGTGGGTGGGCCAGGGCCGCCTGAGTCTGCCTCCCGGCGCCGACAGCGAAGGTGACCGCCATGCTGAATGGCCTGCGTTCGTGCAGCCTGCGCGCCAAGACTACCGCCTGACCGAAGCCAGCCGCGCGGCCATGAGCGGCAGTGCTGCCGTACCCCTGGCCATGCAGCCGCTCTTCGAGTACCGGCATCCCCTGCAGCAGCGTCCTGTGCCTGCGGGCTTGCTGCTGCCCGGCGCCATGCAGGCTTTGCCGCGCTGAACCCGGGTGGTGCGGCCCAAGACCCCGAGCCCAGGGCGGGCAGGGCTGCCGTGGCGGGGCTTCCATTCGCTCCCCTTAAACTAATGAGTTGGCCTGCACTGTGCGGGCGTTGACCAGGACCTTCAGCCGTGTTCATTTCTTCAGCCTACGCCCAAGCCGCCCCCGCTGCTGCTGCTTCCGGTACCGACACCCTCTTCAGCCTGCTGCCGCTGGTGCTGATGTTCGTGGTGCTGTACTTCATCATGATCCGTCCGCAGATGAAGAAGCAGAAGGAGCACAAGGCCATGATCGAGGCCATTGCCAAGGGTGACGAGGTCGTCATCGCCGGCGGCGTGCTCGGCCGCGTGGCCAAGCTGGGCGACAGCTACCTCAATGTCGAGGTCGCCAACGGCGTCGAACTCCAGGTGCAGCGTGGCGCCGTCGTGCAGGTGCTGCCCAAGGGCACGTTCAAGTAAACGGCTCGCGGCCGCCCGCCGTGCCGTCGTGGCACGGGCGTGGCGGCCGTGCCGATCCGGTGGCGCGGCATGCGCCAGCATGCCGTCCGCTGCCCGCCCAAGGAACCTGTCATGAACCGCTACCCCCTGTGGAAGTACGCCATCCTCGGCGTCGTCTTTCTGATCGGCCTGCTCTACACGCTGCCGAACTTCTACGGCGAGGCGCCTGCGGTGCAGGTCTCGGGCGGCAAGTCGACCGTGAAGGTCGACGCCGACATGGTGCCGCGCGTGGAGCAGACGCTCAGGGCGGCGCAGATCAACGCCGACTTCGTGCGCTTCGATGGCGCCTCGGTGCGCGCGCGCTTCGCCGACATCGACACCCAGATCCAGGCCAAGGACGCGTTGCTCAAGGCGCTGAACCCCGACCCGGCCGATGCGCGCTACATCGTGGCGCTGAACCTCGTTTCGCGCACGCCCGAGTGGCTGACCAAGCTGCACGCGCTGCCGATGTACCTGGGCCTCGACCTGCGGGGGGGTGTGCACTTCCTGATGCAGGTGGACATGCGCGGCGCGCTCAAGCAGGCCGTCGACACCTACAGCAGCGACGCGCGCAGCGCGTTGCGCGAGAAGCGTGTGCGCTTCACCGGCATCGCGCGTGAAGCCAACGGCGTGATCGTGACGCTGCCCGACGGCACCGAGGCCACCAAGGCACGCGACCTGCTGTTCGACCGCATGCCCGCGCTGACCTGGACGCAGGAAGCCGACGGCACGGCCGTACGCATCGTCGGCCGCCTTTCGCCCAAGGCCATCACCGACATCCAGACCCAGGCCGTGACGCAGAACATCGAGACACTGCACAAGCGGGTCAACGAGCTCGGCGTGGCCGAACCCGTGATCCAGAAGCAGGGCCTGGACCGCGTGGTTGTGCAGTTGCCCGGCGTGCAGGACCCGGCGCGCGCCAAGGACATCCTGGGCCGCACGGCCACGCTGCAATTCCGCCTGGTGGAGCCTGACACCGCCACGGCGGCCGAAGTGGTGCCGACGCGCCAGGGAACAAACGTCGGCCTGAAGCGTGATGTCATCGCTACAGGCGACCAGCTCAAGAACGCCTCGGCGACCATCGACAAGGACCAGCGCCCCGCCGTGAGCGTGCGGCTGGACGACATCGCCGGGCGCAGCATGCGCAACGTCACGCGCGAGAACCTGGGCAAGCCCATGGCCATCGTGCTCTACGAGAAGGGCAAGGGCGAAGCGCTGTCGGTGGCCACCATCCAGGGCGAGTTCGGCACCGACTTCCAGATCACCGGCAACTTCACGCCGCAGGAAACCGCCGACCTGGCGCTGCTGACACGCGCCGGCGCACTGGCCGCGCCGATGGAGATCATCGAGGAACGCACCATCGGCCCCAGCCTGGGCGCCGACAACATCGACAAGGGCTTCAAGAGCGTGCTGTACGGCTTCATCGCCATCGCCGTCTTCATGTGTGCCTACTACATGCTGTTCGGCATGTTCTCGAGCGTGGCGCTGGCCTTCAACCTGCTGTGCCTGGTGGCCGTGCTGTCGATGCTGCAGGCCACGCTGACGCTGCCGGGCATTGCGGCCATTGCGCTGACGCTGGGCATGGCCATCGACGCCAACGTGCTGATCAACGAACGTGTGCGCGAGGAACTGCGCGGCGGCGCACCGCCGCAGACGGCGATCAACGTCGGCTACGAAAAGGCCTGGGGCACCATCTTCGACAGCAACGTCACGACGCTGATTGCCGGCCTGGCGCTGCTGACCTTCGGCTCGGGCCCGGTGCGCGGCTTCGCGGTGGTGCATTGCCTGGGCATCATGACGAGCATGTTCTCGGCGGTGATGTTCTCGCGGGGCCTGGTGAACCTGTGGTACGGGCGCCAGAAGCGGCTGAAGTCGGTGTCCATCGGCCAGATCTGGCGGCCCGAGGGCAGCAAGGTCGCCCCGATCGAACCCACCGAAGCCTGATCCGGCGCACGAACATGGAATTCTTGGTGAGTGCTCGCGTGCGCTGCGCGCACATGAGCGCTCCCCGGAATTCCATTTGAATTGACAAGGAATCTAGATGGAATTCTTCCGCATCAGAAAAGACATTCCCTTCATGCGCCACGTGCTGGTGCTGAACGTGGTGTCCTTCGTCACCTTCTTGCTGGCGGTGTTTTTCCTGACCACGCGTGGCCTGCACCTGAGCATCGAGTTCACCGGCGGCACGCTGATCGAGGTGGAGTACGCGCAGACGGCGGACATCAACCGTGTGCGCGGTTCGGTCGAAAGCCTGGGCTTCGGCGATGTGCAGGTGCAGAACTTCGGCACCTCGCGCGACGTGCTCATCCGCCTGCCGCTGCGGGGCGATGTCAACCAGAACGAGGTCTCCGGCCGCGTGTTTTCGGTGCTGTGCCAGGCCCAAAAGGGCACGGTGGCCACCAAGCAGTACCTTTCGGCGCAGGGCGAGCAGGTCAGCCGCCCGTCGTGCACGGCAGGCGACACCGAACCCTTCCTCCTCAAGCGCACCGAGGCGGTGGGCGCCAGCGTGGGTGCCGAGCTCTACGAAAACGGTGCACTGGCGCTGCTGGTGACCATCCTGGGCATCATGGCCTACCTGTCCGTGCGCTTCGAATGGAAGTTCGCGGTGGCCGGCATCATCGCCAACCTGCACGACGTGATCATCATCATGGGCTTCTTCGCCTTCTTCCAGTGGGAGTTCTCGCTCTCGGTGCTGGCGGCGATCCTGGCGGTGCTGGGTTACTCGGTGAACGAGTCGGTGGTCATCTTCGACCGCATCCGCGAGACCTTCCGCCGCTTCCGCAAGCTGAACACGCACCAGGTCATCGACCACGCCATCACCAGCACCATCAGCCGCACCGTCATCACCCACGGCAGTACGCAGATGATGGTGCTGAGCATGCTGCTCTTCGGCGGCCCGACGCTGCATTACTTCGCCGTGGCGCTGACCATCGGCATCCTGTTCGGCATCTACTCGTCGATCTTCGTCGCCGCCGGCATTGCGATGTGGCTGGGTGTCAAGCGCGAAGATCTCGTCAAAGGTGGGGGGGGCAAGGAGCAGGACCCGAACCACCCGAATGCCGGAGCTGTCGTGTAGAGTGTGAAGTCCTTCACACTGCACCAGGTCGCAAGCTGACATGGCCCCAGGCGCCTCGCCCGATCCCCTTGCTGGCCAGGCGCGCAGGCTCTACACGGAAGAGCTCGTCAAGGGCCTGGTGCCGCTGGTGCAGGCGGCCATCGACCAGGCGCGAAACCTGCTCGACAAGCCCGCCGAGCACACCCTCTTCCAGCGCCGCCGCGAGCTGACGCAGTCGCTGCTGGCCGGCGCCCAGGCCTGGCACAAGGGCATCGTCACCGGGCTGCGGCAGGCGCTGCTGCACGGCGTGTCGGCCACGCGGCCAGGCGACCTGCCGTCGTCGGGGCAGTCCGGCCTGGCCGGGCACCACGGGCGCGAAACGCTCAGCCTGGTGTCCGACGACACCATCGAGCTCGAGATCGTCACCTCGCGCCTGGCGCTGGCCATCATGGACCGCGCATCCTGGGAGTTTGCCGACCTGCGCTCGCGCATCGCTCACCTGGAGGGCCGCAGCGAGCTCGACCCGCACGACATGCTGCGGGCCCACGTGCTGGCGCGCATCGTCTTCGACGCCTGGCGCGCCGCCGGGCAGACGCTGGACGGCTGGCGTGAACTGCAACCGGTGCTGCACGACGAGTTTGCGCTGCTCGTCGAAGAGGCTTACCACGAGACCAACCGCTCGCTCGTCGACCACGGCGTGCTGCAGGAAGTCGACCTGCGGCCCTTCATCCGACGTTCGCGCACGCACCCGAATGCACCGATGGGCTGGCAGGCCGGCTCGGGCTTCACCGACTCACGCTTCGACGCCGCCCGGCAAGGCGGTGGCGCCAGCGGCGGCGGTGGTGCCTATGGGGGTGCCTACGGTGGCACCACAGGCTACAGCGGCCCGGGTGGCGGCGGGGCCGGTGACGGGGCGGGCGGCTACCCCTCAGGCAACTCGGGCGGCCGCGGTGGCGTTGGCGAAGAGACACGCATGATGACGCGCGCCGCGCCGCTGGCGCGCAGCCGCGAACACGCCGAGGCCGTGCTCGGCCGTCTGAACCGGCTGATCGGCCGCCACGTGCCCGAGTTCGGCCACTCCACGCGCTCGCCGGGCCTGCCGGCCGGGGCGCCGCAGCCGATGTCGCCCGGCCTGGCGCGCGCGATCGAAACCGCGCAGTTGGGCATACGCCAGCGCCTGTCGACCACGATGCAGGGCGGCGGCGAGGCCGTGCTCACCGCGCCGGTGATGCTCGAGGAGATGCACCAGCGCAAGCAGGTGCTGAAGAAGGCCGCGGCATCGCCCGAGGAGCGCGCCACCATCGAGATCGTGGCGCTGCTGTTCCAGAGCATCCTCACCGAAGACCGCATCCCGGCCGCCGTGCGCGTCTGGTTCGCCCGGCTGCAGATGCCGGTGCTGCGCGTGGCCGTCACCGAACCCGACTTCTTCGCCACCATCGATCACCCTGCGCGCCGGCTGATCGACCGCATGGGCGCCTGCGTGATGGGTTTCGACAGCGCGGCCAGCAGCGTGGCGGGCAAGCCCAACGAGGCGCTCGAGAAGGAGATCAAGCGCATCGTGCAGGTCGTCGAGGCCTATCCGGACACCGGCCGGCGTGTCTTCCAGACTGTGCTGATCGAGTTCGAGAAGTTCCTAGAGCACTATTTCAAGAACGAAAACGAGGCCACCAAGCGTGGGGTCTCGCTGGCGCAGCAGGTCGAGCAGCGCGAGACCATGGCCATCCAGTACACCATCGAGCTGCGCAAGATGCTCAACGAGGTGCCGGTGCAGGAGGGCGTGCGCCAGTTCCTGTTCCACGTCTGGGCCGACGTGCTGGCCACCACCGGCGTGCGCTTCGGGCCGCAGAACGCGCAGACCAAAACCATGAAACGCGCCGCGGCCGACCTCATCTGGAGCGCCAGCGCCAAGGTCACGCGCGAAGAGCGCGCCGAAGTCATTCGCCGCCTGCCGCTGCTGCTGAAGAGCCTGCGTGAGGGCATGGCCTCGGCCGGCATGGACACACCCAAGCAGGACGAGCACATCCAGCAGCTGAACAACTCGCTGGCGGCGGCCTTCACCGCCAAGGCGGCGGTGATCCCCGACGACCGCCTGCGTGAGCTGATGGAACGCCTGGAGACGCTGGAAGAGCTGCTGCCCGAAGCGGCTGAGGTCGAGATCGACGAGTCGATGGTGCTCGACCTGTCCGGCCACCAGAGCAGTGAACTCGAGGTGGTGCTCGATGGCGGCAGCATGCCCACGCCGGCCATGGTGGCCTGGGCGCGTGAACTGCAGGTGGGCAGCTGGTACATGCTCGACCGCGGCGGCCACAGCGAGGCAGTGCAATTGGCCTGGCACGGCCTGCGCAAGCAGCTCAGCCTCTTCGTCACGCCGCAAGGGCGCTGCGTGTTGTTCCAGCAGCAGCGGCTGGCCAGCTACCTGCAGGCCGGGCTGCTGCTGCCGGCGCAGGACGAGGCACTGACGGTGCGGGCCACACGCAGCGCGCTGGCCAAGCTGGACATGGACGCGTCGCGGCTGTTGAACTGAGCGACCGTTCTCTCAGCGCCTGATGGCGTGCGCGGTGTTGCGGCAGCCCCTGCTGGCTCGACTACCTGGAGCAGTCGGCACGGCAGCCGCATACGCCAACGTCGCTCTGCGCAAGCTGCGCCTGCCCGTGCCGCTGCTGCGTTCACGGCTGGCCTTCTACGGCCGTTTCGAGCTGGTGCCGACGACGCCTGAGTTGATCGTCGGCGCACTGGACCTGCACGCCGGGCACGGCTTGTCGGTCTACGACGCGATGATCGTGCAGGCGGCCATCGTCAGCGGGTGCACGCAACTCCTCACCGAGGACATGCTGCACGGTGCGGTGTTCGGCGGTGTGCGGGTGATGAACCCATTCCTCGCGCCGGCCTGAGCCGCAGTGCACTGCGGCGGACGCCAGATCCTTCAGGCTAGTGGATCAGCCTGTCGTCGGGGTCGACGAAGAGTTCGTCCAGCACCAGCGCGTCGGGTTCCTCGCCCAGGCTCCAGAAAACCATCAGCACGATGATCTTCAGGTCTTCCAGATCCATCGTGCCGCTGCCCACCGCCATCGCACGGTCGATGACCATTTCGCGCAGCGGCGCGGCCAGCACGCCGGCCGATTCGAGGAAGGTGATGAAGCCCACCGCCTGCTCGTCGAGCACCTCGCGCTCGGCGTCGGTGTAGATGCGCATGCTGCCCGGCACCGGGCTGCCGGTGACGGATTCGGCCGTGTTTGCCAGGCCGTCCAGCCAGCGCAGGGCGTCCTGGATCTCGTCCGGCTCGAAGCCGACGGCCGAGAGTTTGCGCCGCAGCTGCTTGGGCTCGGGGCAGGCGTCGGGGCGCCAGTAGTTCTCGTAGAGATAGACCAGTACTTCGAACATCAAGCCACTATACCCGAGCGATCTCGGCTGCCCATGGCGCCGTGCCAAACACATGAAGCATGGCGTTGCCATCCAGCTTCCCGCCACGGAACTGGCTCCGCCGGGCCGTAGGCGGACGGCCAGCGGCGAGGACGCCGCTGGCGCTCGTAGGCGAGGAACAGTCCGCAGGGACTGTTCCCCGTCCGACTCTCCCCCCTCGGGGGATAGCGAGCGCAAGCGAGCTTGGGGGCACCACTTCAAGCGATGTGGCGGCGTTGGTAGAGGCCGCCGGGCAACCGGGCCACGCGGCCTTCCAGCTCCAGTTCCAGCAAGCGTGCGCTGAGATCGGCCGTGGGCCAGCCGGTGCGGGCGAGCAGCGCGTCCAGCGTCACCGGGTCTTCGCCCAGGGCCTGCAGCAACGGATCGGGCGGTGGCGCCTGGCCGTCGCCGTCCAGCGCCAGCCGAGCCTGCATGGGGCTGGCGGGCCCGCGCAAGTCCTCCAGCACGTCTTCGGGGCTTTCGACCAGCTTGGCGCCCTGCTTGATGAGCGCATGGCAGCCGCGCGCCTGCTCGGCGTGGATGGAGCCCGGGACGGCCCAGACGTCGCGGCCGGCCTCGTTGGCCAGCCGGGCGGTGATCAGCGAGCCCGAGCGCAGCGCGGCTTCGACCACCAGCGTGCCCTGGGTGAGCCCGGCAATCAGGCGGTTGCGCTGCGGGAAGTGCTCGGGCAGCGGCGGCGTGCCCGGGGCATGCTCCGTCACGAGCGCGCCCTGGGCCGCGATGCGGCGGGCCAGCGCGCGGTGACGGCTGGGGTAGACGATGTCGGGGCCGGTGCCCATGAAGGCGATGGTCTTCGAGCCGGTGCGTAACGCGCCCAAGGCGCCTTCGTGCGCCGCGGCGTCGATGCCCTGGGCCAGACCCGAGACGATCACCCAGCCCTCGGCGGCCAGCGCGGCGGCGAAGCTGCGCGCGTTGTCGGCGCCCTGCGGGCTGGGGCGGCGGCTGCCGACGATGGCGACGGACGGTGCCGACAGGCAGGCCAGATCGCCCTCGACGTACAGCAGCAGCGGCGGGTCGGGTGCCTGCAGCAGGAGCGGCGGCCAGGCCGGGTGGTCGAGCGTGAGCGCGTGACGGTCGGCGCCTCCGGCGAGCCAGTGTTGCGCGGCGGCCAGGCGCTGTTCGAAGGCGGCGGGCAGTTGCTGCAGGGCGTCGGCGCGCACGCTGCCCACCAGGGCGCAGAGCGTGGCGTGCGGCGTCGCCAGCACCGCCGCGGGTGTGCCGCAGGCCGCCAGCAGACGGCGCACGCCTTCGCGCCCGAGGCCCGGGGTCTCCAGCAGCCTGAACCAGGCGGCGAAATGATCGTCGCCGCTCAACTTGCGCGCCGTCGGTGGCTCGGACGGGCGGGGCGGCGCCGGCAGGTCAGGGCTGCGTGAAGCGGTCGCCGGAGCGCACCGGGTTCTGCACGTTCAGGATCAGCGCGTAGGACACACGCTCGAAGGTGCGGAACACGAACAGCGCGCCATGGCGCTCGTCGGGCAGGCGCATGGCCTGCTTGCCGCCGCTGGTGCGGTCGACGGCGTCGGTGCCGGCGCGCCACAGCGCCAGCACGTGGCCCCGCTCGATGCCGTCGCGCTTGCCCTTGTTGATGCTGACGACCTGGTTCTGGCCGGCGCGCAGGCCGTCGCCGTAGAGGGCGACGATGCGGCCGTCGACCGGCGACGCCGGTGCATGCGGTACGTAAGCCACCAGTTCCTGCATCGGCACCGGGCTCAGGCGGTCGCCGACATTGGCTTCCAGGCGCGTGGTGGTGATGCGGAAGGTGTCGGGCACCACCACCGCCACGTTGTTGGCGGCGAGCTGGGTGTCGCCATTGCGCACGTGTTCGGCGGTGCCGACGTAGCGGCCTTCGTAGCCCAGCACTTCCTTGGTCAGCGGGTCGGTCAGCGGCACGAGTTGGCGGAAGACACGGAAATCGCGCGCGCCGGCCAGATCGCCGCGCACATAGGCGGTGTCGCCGCGGCCGAGCATCACGCGGCCTTCCTGGGCGGCGACGATGCGCGGCGCGCTGTCGAGCTCGTTGGTGTCGAAGACCACGGCCTCGGTCAGGAAGGGGCCGATCAGGTGCAAGGGGATGGCGGCGATGGCGCCGTTGTCGAGCAGTTCGCTGCGCACGCGCGGCGACAGCCGCACGGTGTTGCTGGGCTGGCCGCTTTCGCCGCCGGCCATGCGCAGGCGCGCGCGGCCGTCGATCTTCTCGAGCACCAGCATCTGGCCGGGGAAGATCAGGTGGGGGTTGCGGATCTGCTGCAGGTTCATGCCCCACAGCTCGGGCCAGCGCCAGGCGCTCTTCAGGAACAGCGAGGAAATGCCCCACAGCGTGTCGCCGGGCTGCACGGTGTGCGAATCGGGCGCGTTCGGCGCCAGGTCGGACAGCGGCACGCCGGCCTCGGCCACACGCTGGGCGGTCTCGCGCCACTCGGGCGTGACGGGCATGCGGCTGGGCTGGGCCAGCGCCTGGCCGGACAAGCCGAAGGCGGCCAGCAGGATGGCGCCTCGGCAGGCCGTTTCACGCAGGGCCCGGGGCGTACGGCAGCGAACGCGGATGCTCATGGGGCTACTCGTCTCCGGGCAAGGTGCCTTGCTGCGGCCGGTGCGAAAATGCGCCGCAGCCTGGGGGGAATCGGGACCGGGGCTCGCAGGCTCCGGAACCATGCCGATCATCGCGCTCCAAGGAGCCAGAATCGACATCGATTCTGCTTGGCGACAATGCTCATATGGTTTCACAGATTTTGCCCGTAAACCCTTGATGCCGCAAACAAAGCGCCGGTCCGTGAGCAGCACCGCACCGCCCGAAGCGCGGCCCCGTTGCGCACCATCCACAGCTGTTTCCCGCTGTTTCCCCACCCGACTTCCGCTGACACGTTCATGGCCCGTCTGACCATTCTTTGTTATCCCGATCCCCGCTTGCACCAGGTTGCCAAGCCCGTGGCGGCGGTCGACGAGCGCATCCGCATGCTCGTCGACGACATGCTCGAGACCATGTACGAGGCCGAAGGCGTGGGCCTGGCCGCGACGCAGGTCGACGTGCACGAACGGGTCATCGTGATGGACACCTCCGAGCAGCACGAGCAGCCCCTGGTGCTGATCAACCCCGAACTGACCTGGCGCAGCGAGGAGATGTTGCTGGCCGAGGAAGGCTGCCTGTCGGTGCCGCAGACCTACGACCGCGTCGAGCGCCACGCCCGGGTGCGCGTCCAGGCCCTGAACCGCGACGGCCAGCCCTTCGAGATGGACGCCGAGGGCCTGTCGGCCATCTGCGTGCAACACGAACTGGACCACCTGGTGGGCAAGGTCTTCGTCGAGTACCTCAGCTTCCTCAAGCGTGACCGCATCAAGACGCGCATGCTGAAGAAGCTGCGCGAAGAGCAACGTGTCCGCTGACGGCGACGGGCCGGTGCCCCTGCGCGTTGGCTTCGCCGGCACACCCGAATTCGCCCGCGTCGCGCTGGCCGCCATCCTGCAGGCCGGCTACCGCGTGCCGCTGGTGCTGACGCAGCCCGACCGCCCGGCCGGGCGCGGCCTGAAGCTGCAGGCCTCACCGATGAAACAACTGGCGCTGGATCACGGCATGGCGCTGGCCCAGCCGCGCAGCCTGCGGCTCGACGGCAAGTATCCGGAGGACGCGGCCGCGGCGCGTCAGGCGCTGCAGGACGCCGAGCTCGACGTGCTGGTGGTGGCCGCCTACGGGCTCATCCTGCCTGAGTGGGTGCTCACCACGCCACGTCACGGCTGCCTCAACATCCATGGCTCGCTGCTGCCGCGCTGGCGCGGCGCGGCGCCGATACAGCGCGCCATCGAGGCCGGCGACACACATACCGGCATCACCCTGATGCAGATGGACGCCGGCCTCGACACCGGCGCCATGCTGCTGATGGAAAGCACACCCATCACGCCCGACGACACCACCTCCAGCCTGCTCGGCCGGCTGGCCGCCATCGGCGCGCGCCTGGTGGTGCAGGGGCTGGCCGACCTGGCGCGTGGTGCGCTGCGCCCGGTGGCGCAGCCGGCCGCGGGCGTGAGCTACGCGCGCAAGATCGACAAGGTTGAAGCCGCCATCGACTGGCAGCAGCCGGCGCCGGTGCTCGAACGCCGGCTGCGCGCCTTCGACCCCTTCCCGGGCGGCGCCACCGAAATCGGCGGCCAGGCCGTCAAGGTCTGGCGGGCGCGGGCCTTGCCCGGTACCGGCACAGCGGGGCAAGCGCTGGCGGCAGACGAGGGCCGGCTCGTCGTGGCCTGCGGTGAAGGCGCGCTCGAGCTGCTGGAACTGCAACTGCCCGGCGGCAAGCGCATCACGGCGCGCGAGTTCCTGCAGCGGCAGCCGCGCGCCGCGGCCTGAACCTACACCCCGGCCGCCCGTCCACTGCGGGCTCAAGCCCGCCGCAAGCGGCGCCGATAACCCCGGTGTGAAGCCTCATCCCCTCCTGCGCCGAACGGCGCCCCTGTGGCTGCTGGCCGCCCTGTGCGGTCTGGCTGGCTGCGACCAGCTCGGCATCGAGTCGCCCGCAGCCCAGGCCGCCCAGCGCGAGGGCGAGGGCAAGGCCGTCGGTGCCGCGTGCCGCCACGCAGCCCGCTCGGTGGAGGTGTGCTTCGAGCTCAACAAGCGCGCCGACAAGTCGGCCATGTTCGCCGGCTGGCGCGAGATGAACGACTACATGCGCGAAAACAGCATTGAAGCCATGCCGGCAGCAGAGCCCGTGGTTGCCGCCGCCGCCGAAGACGGCGCCGAAGAACCCGCCCCGGTCAAGGGCGGCAAGGCGGCGAAGAAGGCGCGCTGAGCGCCGGGCAGGCGCCCGCCGCCCCACCGGCCGCCCGCCGCCCGCCGCCCGCCGCCCGCGGGCCGTGCGCCGCATTCCGTCGCCGCCGGCTGCAACACGTCGCGCGCGGCTGGTCCTGCGCCGCGTGCGCCGGCACATTGCGGGCTCCTGAAACCTGAAAGAGCCCGATGCGCCGCAGCCTCTCTCTCCACCTGGCACGTCACCGCTTCATGGCCAGCGTGCTGCTCTGCGCCCTGGCAGCCGCGCCCGCGATGTGGCCGGCGGCCTCGCATGCCGCCACGACGCAGGGTTCGGGCACCGCCGCCACCGAGACCCGCACCGTGCCGGAGTTCCAGGCCATCGGCCTGAACGGCGGCATGGATCTCGTCGTGCGCCAGGGCCCGACCCAGCAGGTGCAGGTGCAGGCCGACGACAACCTGTTGCCGCTGCTGGAGACGGTGGTCGAATCGGGGAGCAAGGGCGCCACGCTGCAGCTGCGCTGGAAGCGCGAGGCGGGCGGCTGGATGGGCGGCTGGAGCGGCGTGAACCCGCGCACCAAGGTTCTGGTCACCGTCGTCGTGCCCAAGCTGACGGCGCTGTCGACGGCCGGCAGCGGCGACATCAGGCTCGAGACCTTCAGCACGCCGGTGCTGCAGGTGTCGATCTCGGGCTCGGGCGACACGCGCCTCGAAGGTCTGAGCACCGACGAGCTGGGCGTGCGCGTCTCCGGCAGCGGCAACGTCTCGGGCCGGGGCACGGCGGCCAAGACCTCGGTCAGCATCGCCGGCAGCGGCGACGTGAAGCTGACGGAAATGCGCGCGGACGAAGTCAAGGTGTCCATCGCCGGCAGTGGCGAGGCGGCGGTGAACGCGCAGAAGACGCTGTCGGTGACCATCGCCGGCAGCGGCGACGTGGTCTACGTCGGCAACGCCGAGGTCAAGAGCTCGGTGGCCGGCAGCGGCAGCGTCAAGAAGAAGTAGCCGCCAGGGCGCGCGCCGCCGCGGCGGTCGGTCCGCCACGGCCGAATACCCAGGCGTCGCGCTCTCGCGACAGGCGCTGGCGACAATCCCGGGGTGACTCCGCCCCTGTCCCACCTGCCGATCTGGCGCCACCCCGAATTTGCCCGCGGCGTACGCGAGATGCTGGGCACCGCCATCGGCATCGGCGCCTGGGGCCTGATCACCGGTGTCGCGATGGGCAAGAGCGGCCTGCCGCTGCCGGTAATGGTGCTGATGTCGCTGCTGGTCTTCGCCGGCAGCGCCCAGCTCGCCGTGCTGCCGCTGATGAGCAGCGGTGCGCCGCTGTGGGTGGTGTGGGCCACGGCGCTGTGCGTGAACCTGCGCTTCGTCATCTTCAGCGCGCAGTGGCGGGCCTACTTCATCGGCTACCCGCTGGGCCACCGGCTGCGCCTGGCCTACCTGACGGCTGACCTGAACTACGTGTTGTTCATGCGCCGCTTCCCCGAGCCCAGGCCCGACCCGGCCGTGCAGCTGCCCTATTTCTGGGGCGGCGTGGCCTGCAACTGGTTTGCGTGGCAGGTGCCGGCGCTCACCGGCATCTTCCTGGCCGACGGCGTGCCGGTGCACTGGGGCGTGGGTTTTGCCGGCACGCTGGCGCTGCTGGGCGTGGGGCTGTCGCTGGTGACCGACAAGGCGACCTCGGTGGCCGCCGGGGTGGCCGCCTGTGCGGCCGTGGCGGCCTACGCGCTGCCCTTCAAGCTGAACATCGTGGTGGCCATCGCCGCGGCGGTGGCGATGGGCCTGCTCATCGACCATGGCACCCCGCGCCGCGCCATCCCGCTGGACGACCGGACCTGACCGACGTGGGCACCTGGGAAGCCGTGATCGCGGTGCTGGGCCTGACGGTGATCACCATCGTCACGCGCGGTTTCTTCTTCCTGACCGAGCGTGAGGTGCCGATACCCGCCTGGCTGCGCCAGGGCCTGCGCTACGCGCCGCTGGCCGCGATGGCCGCGGTGGTGGTGCCGGAAGTCGTGATGCTCAACGGCCAGCTCACCGCCACCTGGCAGGACGCGCGCCTGTTCGCCGTGGCCGCCGGCGCGGCCTGGTTCTGGTGGCGCCGCGGCATCCTGGGCACCATCCTCGTCGGCATGGCGGTGTTACTGCCGCTGCGTCTGGGACTAGGCTGGTAAGCCCGAAGGCAATATCATTCGAGACTGATTTTCAAACCGCACAGGAGAACCGGATGAACGTGAAGCGCCTCACCGACCTCATCGCCCAGGGTGCCGTGGCCGGCAAGCGGGTGTTCATCCGCGCCGACCTCAACGTGCCGCAGGACGACGCTGGCCAGATCACCGAAGACACACGCATCCGCGCCAGCGTGCCCTGTATCCGCATGGCGCTGGACGCCGGCGCGGCGGTGATGGTCACCAGCCACCTCGGCCGCCCGACCGAAGGCGAGTTCAAGCCCGAGGACAGCCTGGCGCCGGTTGCCAAGCGCCTGGGGGAACTGCTGGGCTTCGAGGTGCCGCTGGTGGCGAACTGGGTCGATGGCGTGACGGTGGCGCCAGGCCATGTGGTGCTGCTGGAGAACTGCCGCGTCAACAAGGGCGAGAAGAAGAACGACGAGACGCTGGCGCGCAAGATGGCCGCGCTGTGCGACATCTTCGTGCACGACGCCTTCGGCACCGCGCACCGTGCCGAGGCCAGCACCTACGGCATTGCGCAGTACGCGCCCATCGCCTGTGCCGGCCCGTTGCTGGCGGCCGAGATCGACGCCGTCACCGCCGCGCTGGCCCATCCGAAGCGGCCGCTCGTGGCCATCGTGGCGGGCAGCAAGGTCAGCACCAAGCTGACGATCCTGAAGGCCTTGTCGGCCAAGGTCGATGGCCTGATCGTCGGCGGTGGCATCGCCAACACCTTCATGCTGGCGGCGGGCCTGAAGATCGGCAAGAGCCTGGCCGAGCCCGACCTGGTGGACCAGGCCAAGGCGGTGATCGAGGCCATGAAGGCCCGCGGCGCCGCCGTGCCCATCCCCACCGACGTGGTGGTGGCCAAACGTTTCGCCGCCGACGCCGAGGCCACCGTGAAGGCGGCCACCGACGTTGCCGACGACGACCTCATCCTCGACATCGGCCCGCAGACCGCCGCGCTGCTGGCCGAGCAACTGATGGCCGCCGGCACCATCGTCTGGAACGGCCCGGTGGGGGTGTTCGAGTTCGACGCCTTCGCCCACGGCACACAAACGCTGGCGCGCGCGATCGCCGCCAGCCCGGCCTTCAGCATCGCCGGCGGCGGCGACACGCTGGCGGCCATCGCCAAGTACGGCATCGAGGGTGACATCGGCTACATCAGCACCGGCGGCGGCGCCTTCCTGGAAGTGCTGGAAGGCAAGACGCTGCCGGCGTTCGAGATCCTGAGCCGCCGCGCGGCGGGCTGAAGCGCCCCGGGGCCAGGCCAGCCTGGCCGCCTGGTCCTGAATCGGCCGCGCCATGGGCGGCCTTTCGGCGCTAGTCTCCCGGGCAGAACAACCCTGCCCAGGAGACAAGCCGTGGCCAAGAAACTGTCGGATGCCGAAAGCCTGCTGCGCGACGCCGCGCTGGAATACCACCGCGCGCCGACGCGCGGCAAGATCAGCGTCACGCCCACCAAGCCGCTCTCCAACCAGCGCGACCTGAGCCTGGCCTATTCACCCGGCGTGGCCTACGCCTGCCTGGCGATCGAGGAAGACCCCTCGCTGGCGCACGAATACACCAGCCGTGGCAACCTGGTCGGCGTCATCACCAACGGCACCGCCGTGCTGGGGCTGGGCGACATCGGCCCGCTGGCTGGCAAGCCGGTGATGGAAGGCAAGGGCTGCCTGTTCAAGAAGTTCGCCGGCATCGACGTCTTCGACATCGAACTCGCCGAGCGCGACCCCGACAAGATCATCGAGATCGTCGCCGCGCTCGAACCCACGTTGGGTGGCGTGAACCTGGAAGACATCAAGGCGCCCGAGTGCTTCTACATCGAGAAGAAGCTGCGCGAGCGCATGAACATCCCCGTTTTCCACGACGACCAGCATGGCACGGCCATCATCAGTTCGGCGGCGCTGTTGAACGGCCTGGAACTGGTGGGCAAGCGCATCGAGAACATCAAGCTGGCCGTCAGCGGCGCCGGCGCCGCGGCCATCGCCTGCCTGGACGTGATGGTCGGCCTGGGCGTGAAGCGCGAAAACATCTTCGTCTGCGACAGCAAGGGCGTGATCCACGCCGAGCGTGAGGACACCCTGAACGGCAAGCTCGACGAGAGCAAACACCGCTACTGCCAGAAGACCGACGCCCGCACGCTGGCCGACGTGGTCAAGGACGCCGACGTCTTCCTCGGCTGCAGTGCCGCCGGCGTGCTGAGTGTCGAGATGGTGGTCAGCATGGCGCGCCAGCCCATCATCCTGGCGCTGGCCAACCCCGAGCCCGAGATCCGCCCCGAACTGGCCAAGGCCGCACGGCCCGACTGCATCATCGCCACCGGGCGCAGCGACTACCCGAACCAGGTCAACAACGTCCTGTGTTTCCCCTACAACTTCCGCGGCGCGCTGGACTGCGGCGCGACCAAGATCACCGAAGCGATGAAGCTGGCCTGCGTGCGCGAGATCGCCGCACTGGCCAAGGCCGAGACCAGCGACGAGGTGGCCGCCGCCTACCAGGGCAAGGAGCTCAGCTTCGGGCCCGACTACATCATCCCCACACCCTTCGACGTGCGGCTGATCCTGCGCATCGCGCCGGCGGTAGCGAAGGCCGCGGCCGAGTCGGGCGTGGCCACGCGCCCCATCGCCGACCTCGAGGCCTACCGCCAGAGCCTGGGCCGATTCGTCTACCAGACGGGCATGTTCATGCGACCCGTGTTCGCCGCTGCGAAGGCCTTCAACGAGAAGACCGCCGCCCGCGTGGTCTACGCCGAGGGCGAGGACGAACGTGTGCTGCGCGCCGTGCAGGTGGTGCTGGACGAAGGCCTGGCCCGGCCCATCCTGGTCGGCCGGCCCGAGGTGGTGAAGATGCGCGCCGAGCGCGCCGGCCTGCGCCTGCAGGCCGGGCGCGACTTCGACCTTTGCGACCCCGAAAACGACCCGCGCTTCCGCGAGTATTGGGAGACCTACCGTGGCCTGATGGGGCGCGAAGGTGTCACGCCCGAGGTCGCCAAGGCCGCGGTGCGACGCAGCAACACGCTGATCGCGACGCTGATGCTGCGCCGCGGCGAAGCCGACGCCATGCTCTGCGGCCTGGTGGGCCGCTACGACAGCCACCTCGACCACGTGCGCAACGTCATCGGCCGCAAGCCCGGCGCGCGCACGATGGCGGCGATGAACGCGCTGATGCTGGACCAGCACACCCTCTTCATCGCCGACACCTTCGTCAACGAGGAGCCCAGCGCCGAGGAACTGGCCGACATCGCGCTGATGGCCGCGGCCGAGGTGCGTCGCTTCGGCGTGCCGCCCAAGGTGGCCTTCCTGTCGCACTCGAACTTCGGTTCCTCGTCGCGGCCGGCGGCGCAGCGCATGCGCGCGGCGCAGGTGCTGTTCCGCGAGCGCGCGCCGGCCGGCGTTGAAAGCGACGGCGAGATGCAGGGCGACGCCGCGCTGTCGGAAACGGTGCGCCGCGGCTACCTGCCCGAGACGACGCTGAGTGGATCGGCCAACCTGCTGGTGCTGCCCAACCTGGACGCCGCCAACATCCTGTTCAACGTGCTGAAGATGACCGGCGGTCATGGCGTCACGGTGGGCCCCATCCTGCTGGGCGCGGCCAAGCCGGTGCACATCCTGACGCCTTCTTCGACGGTGCGGCGCATCGTCAACATGACGGCGCTGGCGGTGGCCGACGCCGCCGAAGGCGCCGAGCCGCGCGCCGCGCGCTGAGCGGGCACCGGCGCTGCCGCCGCCAGCGGCGCCGGCTTTGCGCCAGGGCAAGGCGGCGCCGCCTGCCAGGCGTAGGCTGACGAAACAAAACCCCGCGCCGGCCGGTGCGGGCCGCACAGTGACCTGCCGGCCGGTGTCGGGGCTGGGTGCTGCATGCCGCGCGCCCGCCTCAGCCGGAGCCCGACATGGCCACCCCCACGAAGTTCGTCTACCTCTTTGGCGGCCCGCGCACCGAAGGTGCCGCCGCGATGAAAAACCTGCTCGGCGGCAAGGGCGCCAACCTGGCCGAGATGTGCCGCCTGGGCATCACCGTGCCCTCGGGTTTCACGATCAGCACCGAAGCCTGCACGGTCTTCACCGCGCAGGGCAAGGCGGCGGCGCTGCAGCTGATCGAGGCCGAGGTGCTGCAGGGCGTGGCCTTCGTCGAGCAGCAGATGGGCAAACGCTTCGGTGACGCCGCCGACCCGCTGCTGCTGTCGGTGCGCTCCGGCGCACGCGCCTCGATGCCGGGCATGATGGACACCATCCTCAACCTCGGGCTCAACGACGAGGCGGTGATCGGCCTCGCCGCCAAGACCGGCAACGAAAGGTTTGCCTGGGACAGCTACCGCCGCTTCGTGCAGATGTACGGCGACGTGGTGATGGGCCTCAAGCCGGTGTCGAAGGAGGACCACGACCCCTTCGAGCTCATCATCGAGATGGTCAAGACGCAGCGCGGCGTGAAGCTCGACACCGAGCTCGACGCCGCCGACCTGAAGGAACTGGTGGCGCGTTTCCGCGCCCTGATCCGCGCCCGCATCGGCCGCGACTTCCCCACCGACCCGTGGGAACAGCTGTGGGGCGCGGTGGTGGCCGTGTTCGAGAGCTGGAACAACGACCGCGCCCGTGTCTATCGCGAACTGAACGACATCCCGCAGAGCTGGGGCACGGCGGTCAACGTGCAGGCCATGGTCTTCGGCAACCTGGGCGACAGCAGCGCCACCGGCGTGGCCTTCACGCGCGACGCCGGTACCGGTGAAGACCTGTTCAACGGCGAGTTCCTCGTCAACGCGCAGGGTGAGGACGTCGTCGCCGGCATCCGCACGCCGCAGCAGGTGTCGCTGGTCGGTTCACGCCGCTGGGCGCAGCTGGCCCTCGTCGACGAGGAGGACCGCCGCGCCAACTACCCGTCGCTGGAAGAGCTGATGCCCGACATCTACCGCAAGCTGCTGCACGCCGAGACGACGCTCGAGAACCACTTCAAGGACATGCAGGACCTGGAGTTCACGATCCAGCAAGGCAAGCTGTGGATGCTGCAGACGCGCAACGGCAAGCGCACGGGTGCGGCCATGGTCCGTATCGCGATCGAGATGCTGGCCCAGGGCCTGATCGACGAGAAGACGGCGCTGCAGCGGGTCAGCCCCGACCGCCTGAACGAGCTGCTGCACCCCATCTTCGACCCGCAGGCGCTGATGGCGGCCGCCGCCATCGCGCGCGGCTTGCCGGCTTCGCCGGGCGCGGCCAGCGGACAGATGGTGTTCTTCGCCGACGAAGCCGAGGAATGGGCCAAACAAGGCAAGGCGGTGATCCTGGTGCGCCAGGAGAACTCGCCCGAAGACCTGCGCGGCATGAGTGTGGCCCAGGGCATCCTCACCGCACGCGGCGGCATGACCTCGCACGCCGCGGTGGTGGCGCGCGGCATGGGCAAGTGCTGTGTCAGCGGCGCCGGCGCGGTGCACGTCGACACCAAGGCACGCTGCATCACCATCGGCGACAAGCAGTGGCAGGAAGGCGACTGGCTCTCGCTCGACGGTTCCACCGGCGAGGTCTACGCCGGCCAGATTGCCACGCGCGATGCCGAACTCAGCGGCGACTTCGGTGCACTGATGGCGCTGGCGCAGAAGTACCAGCGGCTGGAAGTGCGCGCCAACGCCGACACACCGGAAGAGGCGGCGGTGGCCCGCCGCTTCGGCGCCACCGGCATCGGCCTGGCGCGCACCGAGCACATGTTCTTCGAGGGTGAGCGCATCCTGGCCGTGCGCGAGATGATCCTGGCCGACGACGAGGCCGGCCGCCGCAAGGCGCTGGCCAAGCTGCTGCCCATCCAGCGCGGCGACTTCGAAGGCCTGTTCCGCGAGATGGACGGCCTGCCGGTGACCATCCGCCTGCTCGACCCGCCGCTGCACGAGTTTGTGCCGCACGACGAGGCCGGGCAGGCCGCGATGGCGCGCGAAATGAAGGTCTCGGCGGGCAAGATCCGCATGCGCGTCGAAGAGCTGCACGAGGTGAACCCCATGCTCGGCCACCGTGGCTGCCGGCTGGGCATCACCTATCCCGAGATCACCGAGATGCAGGCGCGCGCCATCTTCGAGGCAGCGCTGAACGTGCAGGCGCGTGGCACGGTGGTGAAGGTCGAGATCATGGTGCCGCTGGTGGGCACGGTGCGCGAGTTCAGCCTGCAGGCGGCGGTCATCCGCGCCACCGCGGCCAAGGTCTTCGCCGAACGTGGCGAGACGCTGGCCTACATGCTGGGCACGATGATCGAGACGCCGCGCGCGGCGCTGGTCGCCGACAGCATCGGCAAACAGGCCGAGTTCTTCAGCTTCGGCACCAACGACCTGACGCAGATGACGATGGGCTTTTCGCGCGACGACGCCGGCAAGTTCCTGCCCGACTACCTGAAGCAGGGCATCTACGAGCGCGACCCCTTCCGCTCGATCGACCAGAAGGGCGTGGGTCTGCTCGTGGAGATGGCGGTGGCCAAGGGCCGTGCGGTGCGGCCCGGCATCGAGGTCGGCGTATGCGGTGAACACGGCGGTGACCCGGCCTCGGTGGCCTTCTTCCACCGCGCCGGGCTGGACTACGTGAGCTGCTCGCCCTTCCGCGTGCCGATCGCGAGGCTGGCGGCGGCGCAGGCGGCGATCGACGCGGGGTAACGCCGCCGTAACTCGGGCCGGGGCGTGGCGCCTATCATCGCCGGCTGCATCGCACCGGAGCGCCGCCCCATGATCCGAGCCACCAAGATCGTCGCCACCCTCGGCCCCGCTTCCAGCGACCCCGAGGTGCTGGAACGCCTGCTGCTGGCCGGCGTCGACGTGGTGCGCCTGAACTTCAGCCACGGCACCGCGGCCGACCACATCGCCCGCGCGAACCTGGTGCGCGAGGTGGCGGCCAAGGTGGGCAAGCCGGTGGCGCTGATGGCCGACCTGCAGGGCCCGAAAATCCGCGTCGGCAAGTTCGCCGAGGGCAAGGTGATGCTGCAGCCGGGCGCGGCTTTTGTGCTCGACGCGCAGCGCACCGAGGCCGGCACCATCGACATCGTCGGCCTCGACTACAAGGAACTGCCGCGCGACGTTCGCCCCGGCGACACGCTGCTGCTCAACGATGGCCTCATCAAGCTGACGGTGGAATCGGTGCGCGGCGAGCAGGTGCACACGAAGGTGGTGCTCGGCGGCGAGCTGAGCAACAACAAGGGCATCAACAAGGCCGGCGGCGGCCTCACCGCGCCGGCCCTCACCGCGAAGGACATGGAGGACATCAAGACCGCCGTGGCCTTCCAGTGTGAGTACCTGGCCGTGAGCTTCCCGAAAAACGCCACCGACATGGAGATGGCGCGCCAGCTGGCCAACGTGGCCGGCGAGGCCACGCGCCACAAGCCGGCGATGATCGCCAAGATCGAGCGCAGCGAGGCCATCCCGCACCTGGAAGCCATCCTGCGCGCCAGCGACGGCATCATGGTGGCGCGCGGCGACCTGGCGGTGGAAGTGGGCAACGCCGCCGTGCCGGCGCTGCAGAAACGCATGATCCGCATGGCGCGCGAGATGGACAAGGTGGTCATCACCGCCACGCAGATGATGGAAAGCATGATCCTGGCGCCGGTGCCCACGCGCGCCGAGGTCAGCGACGTCGCCAACGCCGTGCTCGACGGCACCGACGCCGTGATGCTCAGCGCCGAGACCGCCGCCGGCCGTTACCCGGTCGAGACGGTGGAGCAGATGGCCGCCATCGCGCTGGAGGCCGAGCGCGCCGAGGAAGTCAACTTCAAGGACGACTTCATGCAGCGCCACTTCGGGCGCATCGACCAGAGCATCGCGATGGGCGCGCTGTTCACCGCGCACCACCTGGGCTGCAAGGCCATCATCGCGCTCACCGAGAGCGGCAGCACCGCGCTGTGGATGAGCCGGCACCGCATCAAGGTGCCGATCTACGGCCTGACGCACAAGCACAACGCCGAACGCCGCATGACGCTGTACCGCAACGTGCAACCCATCCTGATGCCGACGCACAACGACCGCGACCAGGCGCTGGCCGAGGCCGAGGAGGTGCTGGTGGCGCGCGGTGTGCTGAAGCCCGGCGACACCTATGCCATCACCTGCGGCGAGCCGATGGGCTATCCGGGCGGCACCAACATGCTGAAGGTCTGCCAGGTGAACTGAGCGGAGTGGGCCGACCCACGCGGTCGGCGTGCCTCCCGGCGCGCTTTTGCGACTGACGATGACCCCGCGTTCGCGGGGGTGCACGACACCACCAGCCGCCGCCGACGTGGGTTCCGCTGGTCAGCGGGGCGCAGCGTCGTTAGCGTCGATGCTTGCCTTTCCGGGTCTCGCGGCCTCGCAGCCGCGGCGCCTTCGTCATGCCATGCCGCACCAGGAAACAGACATGAAGAAGCCACTGATCGCGCTCGGCCTCGCGGCCGCCCTGGTGTCGGCCCAGGCCGTCGAACTCTTCAGCAACGGCCCGGTCGTCGACGGCACCGGTCTGTCGATCCTGAATTCCGGTGTCGACTCGACGCTGGGCGCCGGCTCGAACGCGTCCGCCACGCTGGCCGACAACTTCGCCGTCACTGGCGCCGGCTGGAACGTCCAGAGCCTGGACTTCTTCGGCTACCAGACCGGGTCGACCGGGTTCACCTTCACCGGTGTCACCTGGAGCCTGCTCGCCGGCAGCGACGTGACCACGGCCGCCACGGTGGCCAGCGGCACCACGGCCGTCACCAACGGCGGCCTGGTGGGCTACCGGGTCACGACGACCACGCTGACCAGCACCACGCGCCCGCTCTTCCGCATCAGCGCCGACATCCCCGACGTGGTGCTGCCGGCCGGCAGCTACTTCGTCACCTGGGCGCTGGCGGGCAGCGGCGCCTCGGGGCCGTTCGTGCCGCCCGTGCTGGGTTCGCTGGGCACCGGCAATGGCCTGCAGAACAACGCCGGCGCGGGCTTCGTTCCGCTGTCCGATGGCCTCAGCCTGTCGCCTTACGACGTGCCTTTCGCCATCCAGGGCGGCGTGGTGCCCGAACCGGGCACCTGGGCGCTGATGCTCGCCGGTGGCCTGGCGGTGGCGGGTGTGGCCCGCCGTCGCGCCTAGTCGAAGCGCACCACCAGCCCGGTCACCAGCGCGGCGTCCAGTCTGCGCAGCCCCGCAGCGGACTGGCTGGTGTGGCGCAGGCGCAGGCCGCTGTCGACGTTCAGGCCCTCGGTCATCGAGCGGCGCCACTGGCCGTCGGGCCTGAGCGTGACCTGGGCCAGGGCCGGGTGCCGCCTCAGGGCCAGGGCGCTCGATGCAAGCAGGGCAAGGCGGGGCGAGGTCGGCAGTGTCATGCAGGTGGGGGCGGGGCAGCCAGGCGTACGCCGGTCACCATGGCCTGCACGGCCGGGCTCATCCCGGTGGGTTGCAGTTCCAGGCCGGGGTGGTCGCCGCTGAAAACACGGAAGAGCTCGTCGGCGAAACCATGGCCGACGTCGGTGACGCCGTCGAAGTTGATCTCGGCGTGTTCGAACTGCGCCAGCCGGGCGGCTGCGCGCCTGGCCTCGGCGCGCGAGGCCAGCACGCCGTCGGTGCCGGCCAGCAGGCGCAGCGGCACGGTGGTGCGGGCCAGGCCATGGCCGGCCGCGCCGTGGTGGGCCCGCAAGACGGTGTCCAGCGTGCGCGCCGTGTCGATGGCGATGGCCACGTAGACGCTGGTGCCGTGGTGCGTCGCCGGCCGGCTGCTGCGCCAGGCGTGGCGCTCCCAGCTGCGGCACTGGAAGGCAGCGGCGTTGGCGTGGATGTCGAACACGTCGGCCAGCCTCGAGGTGAAGAACAGGCCCTGCCCGCTGTGGCGCGCGGGGTCGCTGGTGAGCTTGCCCTTGCTCAGCTCCAGCATCGCCAGTGCCGGCTCGTGAATGGCAAAACGCCGCTCGATGCGCTGGAACAGGCCGCAGCCGTCGTCGCTGACCAGCAGTTGCAGTTGCAGCGGCGTCTGCCGCATCGACACCGTGACCTGGCTGCCGCCGCTGTGGTCGACGGCGTTGTTGAGCAGCTCGGTGAAGGCATGGCGGGCCATGCGCTGCACGTGGGCGGGCAGGGCGAAAAGCGGGGCGAAGTCGCGCCGCCAGGCCTGGTCTTCCTGCAGCCCGGCCAGGGCGTAGCGCTGCACCCCCTGGCGCAGCGGCCCGGCGCCGTAGTGCCGCCGGCGGCTTGTGCCGTCGATCTGCAGCCACTGCATCGCCGCCAGCCGGCGCAGCAGCGCCAGTGCGGCGCGGCGGCCGAGGCCCAGGCGGGCCATGACGTGCGCGGGCAGCCCGTCGCCGTGCTGCAGGGCGGCTGCGGTGATCCATTGCGTGACGGGCGCGAGTTCGGTGCGGGCCATGGCGGGGCTTTCGCTGGGCCGACGGGGGTGCCGGCGATGCCGCCAGTGTCCCCGGCAGGCGCCGGGACCTGAGCCTGAAAAGCGGCCGCTTTGGCCCCCAGATTCCCCTGCCGCCCGCCGCCGCACAAAACTGCCGCAGCCCTGGGGGGCCGGTGCCTAAAATGGGCGGAGTTTCGGCCCGGTTACGGCGCTGTGGTGTGCGCCGGCCCGCAGCCCCTGCCACGGGGGCGCCGATGCCCCTGTCCGCCGCTTCCCCCCACTCTCGGAGACTTCCATGCCCCTCGTTTCAATGCGCCAGCTGCTCGACCACGCCGCCGAGCACGGTTATGGCATTCCGGCCTTCAACGTCAACAACCTCGAGCAGGTGCAGGCAGTGATGAGCGCCGCCGCCGAGGTCGGTGCGCCGGTCATCCTGCAGGCCAGCGCCGGCGCGCGCAAGTACGCGGGCGAGCCCTTCATCAAGCACCTGATCCAGGCGGCGCTGGAAAGCTGGCCGACGGTGCCGCTGGTGATGCACCAGGACCACGGCCAGAGCCCCGACGTCTGCCGCGGCGCCATCAACCTGGGCTTCAGCTCGGTGATGATGGACGGCAGCCTGGAAGCCGACGGCAAGACCATCGCCAGCTACGACTACAACGTCGATGTCACGCGCAAGGTGGTCGACATGGCCCACGCGCTGGGTGTCACCGTCGAGGGTGAACTGGGTTGCCTGGGCAGCCTCGAGACCATGAAGGGCGACAAGGAAGACGGCCACGGCACCGAGGCCACGATGACACGCGAGCAGTTGCTGACCGACCCCGAGCAGGCCGCTGACTTCGTCAAGCGCACCCAGCTCGACGCGCTGGCCATCGCCATCGGCACCAGCCACGGCGCCTACAAGTTCAGCCGCAAGCCCACCGGCGAGACGCTGGCCATCAGCCGCATCATGGAGATCAACGCCCGCATCCCGAACACCCATCTGGTGATGCATGGCAGCTCCAGCGTGCCGCAGGACCTGCTGGCCACCATCAACCAGTACGGCGGCAAGATGAAAGAGACCTACGGCGTGCCGGTCGAGGAGATCCAGAAGGCCATCAAGTTCGGCGTGCGCAAGATCAACATCGACACCGACATCCGCCTGGCGATGACGGCCGCGGTGCGCAAGTTCCTGTTCGAAAACCCCGACAAGTTCGACGCCCGCGACTGGCTCAAGCCGGCGCGCGAAGCGGCCAAGCAGATCTGCCGCCAGCGTTACGTCGAGTTCGGTTGTGAAGGCCAGGCCGCGAAGATCAAGCCGCTGCCGCTGGCCGATGTCGCCCGCCGCTACAGCAGCGGCGAACTGGCGCAGGTCGTCCAGTAACGGCCGGCCAGCGCCGCGCCGGCTTCGTGCGGGCGCGGCGTGGCCTTCAGTCGGCCAGCAAAGCCTGCACGTCGCCGTCGAGCGTGTGGTTCTGCGGCCCGCGGCGCGCGATCTTCAGCGCACCCAGGCGGTTGCCCAGTTCGGCACAGCGCTGCAGCGGCCAGCCGCGCTCCAGGCCGAAGAGCAGCGCGGCGCGGAAGGCGTCGCCGCAGCCCGTGGGGTCGACCACGCACTCGGCCGGCACGCCCGGCACCTGGGTGCACTCGCCGTCCAGCCACAACTCGCAGCCGTGTTCGGCCAGCGTCACGACCACGCCCTGCACGTTGGGCCGGCGCGAGATGGCCTGCGGCGTTTCGCCGGTGCGCTCTTCCAGCATGCGCGCCTCGTAGTCGTTCACCGCCACCCAGCGCGACAGGCCCAGGATCTCGCGGTGCTCGTCGCCGTTGAATTGCGGCAGCTGCTGGCCCGGGTCGAAGATGAAGGGGATGTGCTGTTCGGCCATCTGGTGCGCGTGCTGCCACATCGCGTCGCGGCCGTCGGGCGCGATGATGCCGATGGTCAGGTCGTTGCGTTGCGTGCGCGGCGGCACCGCCAGGTGGTGCGCGTGGGCCATCGCGCCGGGGTGGAAGGCGGCGATCTGGTTGTTGTCGCGGTCGGTCGTGATGTGGCACTGCGCGGTGTGCAGTTCGCCGTCGCGCAGGATGAGCGAGATGTCGGCGCCCCAGCCCTGCACACGCGCCAGGTACTCGCCGCCGTCGACGCCCAGGGCGCCCAGCACCACCGGCTGCCCGCCCAGGGCCTGCAGGTTGTAGGCGATGTTGCCGGCGCAGCCGCCGAACTCGCGGCGCAGCGTCGGCACCAGGAAGCTGACGTTCAGGATGTGCACCTGGTCCGGCATGATCTGGTCGGCGAAGCGCCCCGGGAAGGTCGTGATGGTGTCGAAGGCGAGGGAACCGCAGATCAGGGCGGGCATGGAAGCTCCAGGGAACGTTGGAAGTCGGCGCTTGGCGCGCCGTCAGGGGTAGAAGAGTTCGATCGTGTAGCCGGCGACGGGCGCCGTGGCGGCCTGCAGTGTGGCGTTCAGTGCCAGCTCGCGCCCGGCGGCCAGCGTGGCCTGGTTCACGCCCAGTTCCGACATCGGCAGCACTCGGCGCGCCACCAGCCTGCCCTGGCTGTCGGTGAGCGCAAGTTCCAGCGCCGGCAGCGCCAGCTCGAGCGCAGCGCGGTTGCGCAGCGCCACGCTGAGCTTGTAGACGTCCGACTTCTCGACCCGCACCAGGCCGCTGCTTTCGACCACCAGGCCGTCGATGACATGGGCCGGGCCGATGCTGCAGCCGAGCCAGGCGCAGGCCTGCTCCAGCGCGGGGCGGGCGCTGGTGAAGCGGGCCGCAGCGAGATCGCGGTACTCGACCGCCCCTTGCGCCACCAGGCCCAGCGCACCCAGCACGCCGGCGGCCAGCAGCGCCGCGCGCACACGCGGCTGGCGCCAGCGCGCGGCGCGTTCGGCCTGGCGCATGAACAGCGGCGTGGCGGCAGGCTGCACCCGCGGCTCGGCCGTGATGTCGGTTGGCGGCGGTGGTGGCGCAGTGGCAGCCGCGGCTTGCGCGGCGTAGGGTTCGGCGGCGTCTGCGGCAAAACGCGATTCGGTTTCGTCGACCACCGGCATGTTCTGCGCGGGGGGCGCGGCGGCGCGCGGCGCGGGCTCGGCCGGCGGCGCGGCGTAACGCTCGAAGTCGGCCGGCGAGGCCAGGTCGGCGTCCCTGCGCGGCGACGGCGCCACGGTCGGCGCCGTCGGCGCCGTCGGCCGGCGCGAAGTGAACTGGGCCATCGCGCGCGGTGGCGCCTCGTCGCGGCCGGCGAGCGGGGCGCCGGTCTCCAGGTCGAGCAGGGCCTCGCTGGCGTTGAAGACCTCGGCGCAGCGGCCGCAGCGTACCCAGCCTTCCGACACACGCAGCTGGTCGGGGACGACGCGGAACACGGTGCCGCAGGCGCTGCAGCGGGTGGCCAGTCCGGTTGCCATGTCAGTACGGGTGGCTGTGGATGTGGCGGTGGATCACGCCGCGGCGCGCTGCGCGCACATCAGCACCCAGCCGTCCTCGTGGTCGGCCACCTGCACGTCGAGCCAGGGCGCGTAGGCAGCGGTCAGTTCGCCGGCCTGGCGCTCCAGGATGCCGGCCACCACCAGCCAGCCGCCCGGCGCCACGTGCCCGGCCAGCAGCGGTGCCAGCAGCTTCAGCGGCGTGGCCAGGATGTTGGCCAGCACCAGCGTGTAGGCGCCTTGCGCGCGGTCGGGCAGGCCCACGGCCAGGCGCTCGGGCGCCACGCCGTTGTGCGCGGCGTTTTCGCGTGTCGACTGCACCGCGGCAGGGTCGATGTCGACGGCGTCGATCTGTGCCGCGCCCACCACCGCCGCGCCGATGGCCAGGATGCCGCTGCCGCAGCCGTAGTCCAGCACCCGCGCCAGGTTGGCGCTTGCCGGCTTGCGGGCCAGCCAGCGCAGGCACATGCGCGTGGTGGGGTGGGTGCCGGTGCCGAAGGCCAGGCCGGGGTCGAGGCGAATGACCTGGCGCGCCGCGGCGGGCGCCTCGTGCCAGCTCGGCACGACCCAGAACTCGGGCGTGATCTCCACCGGTGCGAACTGGCTCTGCGTCAGCCGCGCCCAGTCCTGCTCGGCCACCGTGTAAAGCGCCTGCACGTGCGCACCGGCCGTACCGAACTGCACCAGCGCCAGCGTCGCAGCCTGTTCGGCTACCGCTTCGCTCTCGAACAGCGCCTTCAGCGTCGAACGCTCCCAGCCCGGTGCCGGCGCCGGCATGCCGGGTTCGCCGAACAGCGCCTGCTCCGCATCGGTGTCGGCGTCGGCGTCCTCGACCGACACCGACAATGCGTCGAGTTCGTCCATCAGCAGATCGGACAGCGGCTCCACCACGCCCGCCGGCGCCCGCAGCACCAGTTCGATCACCGCCCGCCTCCGCGACCCAGGTATCGATCAAGGCCATGCGCGGATCCGGCTCGGCCGGGCCGCAGCATGAGCCCCCCTGGGGGGTAGCGCAGCGGCTCTGCCGCAAGCTTGGGGGCCAACATCACCTTCTGTGCTGGCCGAGCCAGCCTTCGAGGTAATGGATGCTGGTGCCGCCCTCGACGAACTTGGCGTCGATCATCAGTTCGCGGTGCAGCGGAATGTTGGTGTGGATGCCCTCGACGACGGTTTCACTCAGCGCGGTGCGCATGCGCGCCAGCGCCTGCTCGCGGGTGTCGCCGTGGCAGATCAGCTTGCCGATCATCGAGTCGTAGTTCGACGGCACGAAGTAGTTCGTGTAGGCGTGCGAATCGACACGCACGCCGGGCCCGCCCGGCGCGTGCCACAGCGTGATGCGCCCCGGCGACGGGGTGAACTTGTAGGCGTCCTCGGCGTTGATGCGGCACTCGATGGCGTGGCCGCGCATCTGGATATTGCGCTGCGCGAAGGGCAGCTTTTCGCCGGCAGCGATGCGGATCTGCATCTGCACGATGTCGATGCCGGTCACCATCTCCGTCACCGGGTGCTCGACCTGCACACGCGTGTTCATCTCGATGAAATAGAACTCGCCGTCCTCGTAGAGGAACTCGAAGGTGCCGGCGCCGCGGTAGCCGATCTTCTTGCACGCGGCGGCGCAGCGGTCGCCGATCTTCTCGATCACGCGGCGCGCGATGCCGGGCGCCGGCGCTTCCTCGATGATCTTCTGGTGGCGGCGCTGCATGCTGCAGTCGCGTTCGCCCAGCCACACCGCGTTGCGGAAGGTGTCGGCCAGCACCTGGATCTCGATGTGGCGCGGCCGCTCGAGGAACTTCTCCATGTAGACCTGCGGGTTGCCGAAGGCCGCACCGGCCTCGGCGCGCGTGGTCTGCACGGCGTGGATCAGTGCCGCCTCGGTGTGCACGACCCGCATGCCGCGCCCGCCGCCGCCGCCGGCGGCCTTGATGATCACCGGGTAGCCCACCGTGCGCGCGATACGGATGAATTCCTTCGGGTCGTCGGGCAGTGCACCTTCGCTGCCCGGCACGCAGGGCACGCCGCTCTTGATCATGGTCTGCTTGGCCGAGACCTTGTCGCCCATCATGCGGATGCTCTCGGGCGTCGGCCCGATGAAGACGAAGCCGCTCTTCTCGACACGCTCGGCGAAGTTGGCGTTTTCGCTAAGGAAGCCGTAACCGGGGTGGATCGCTTCGGCGTCCGTCACCTCGGCGGAGGCGATGATGGCCGGCATGTTCAGGTAGCTCAGCGTCGAAGACGCCGGGCCGATGCACACCGCCTCGTCGGCCAGCTTGACGTACTTGGCTTCGCGGTCGGCCTCGGAATAGACGACCACCGCCTTGATGCCCATTTCCTTGCAGGCGCGCTGGATGCGCAGGGCGATTTCGCCCCGGTTCGCGATGAGAATTTTCTTGAACATGGTGGCGGGGGCTCAATCGCCCTGTTGCGCGCTGCGCGCGCAGTGCAATTTGGCTACGCGGCAGCGCCTGCGGCGCTGAGCGCCCCGGTTGGCGATGAGGATCTTCTTGAACACGCGATGGGCCCCTATTCGACGATGAACAAGGGTTGGCCGAACTCCACCGCCTGGCCGTTCTCGCACAGGATCTGCAGCAGCTTGCCGTCGCAGTCGGCCTCGATCTCGTTCATGATCTTCATGGCCTCGATGATGCACACGGGCTGGCCGGTCTTGATGGTGTCACCCAGTTCGGCGAAGGCCTTGGCGCCCGGGCTGGCGGCGTGGTAGTAGGTGCCGACCATCGGCGACTTGATGATCTTGCCGGCGGGTGCCGGTGCGGCCTCGGGCACCGCGGGTGCGGCGGCGGCAGGCAGGCCACCGGCGGCCGGGGCCGGCATCTGCGCCGGGCCGTAGGCGGGCGCCGGCGCCACGGCGGCGATGGCCTTGACGATACGCACCTTGCCTTCGGCTTCGGTGATCTCGAGTTCCGAGATGTTCGATTCGGAGACGAGGTCGATCAGCGTCTTGAGTTTTCTCAGGTCCATGGCGGGGTGTCCTCGGTGGGAAGCGCCGGCTCTGGGGCCGGCTCGGTGTGGGATGGCGGCGGCGTCAGGCGCTGGCCGGCGCGGGGCTCAGCGAGAGCGCGTGCTGCAGTGCCAGCCGGTAGCCGTTCACCCCCAGCCCGCAGATCACGCCGACGGCAATCGCCGACAGGTAGGAGTGCTGGCGAAAAGTCTCGCGGGCGTGCACGTTGCTGATGTGCACCTCGATGAAGGGCAGCGCCACGCCGGCCAGCGCGTCACGCAGCGCGACGCTGGTGTGCGTCAGGCCGCCCGGGTTGATGACGATGAAGTCGACGCCCTCGCCGCGCGCCGCCTGGATGCGGTCGATCAGCGCGCCTTCGGAGTTGCTCTGGAAACAGTCCAGGTGCGCACCGACATCTGCGGCCATCCGGCAGAGTTCTGCTTCGATCATCGGCAGCGTCGTTGCGCCATAAACCTGTGGCTCGCGGCTGCCGAGCAGGTTCAGGTTGGGACCGTTGAGGACGAGGATGCGCATGTTCGGTGGGGGCAGGCAGGCGCCGGGTGCCGGACTTTACGCTTTTTGCGGGCCGTTGCCCGCATCTGGCGGGCGATTGAAAGCGAAACTGGGCAGACGGGCCGCTACAACGTCTGCGCCCAGGTGTTCAGCTCGTCGTAGCCTATTTCGCCCAGTTTGCGCTGCACCACGGCGCCGCGGCGGTCGAAGAGGGCGGTGAAGGGCAGGGCGCCGGTGCTGTTGCCCAGTCTGCGGCTGAGCTCGGTGCCGTCGAAGCCCGCCAGGCCGATGCTGTAGCCCACGGGCGCCTTGGTGAGGAACTGGCGCACCGCGGTCGGGTTGTCGACGGCCAGGCCGATGACACGCCCGCCGCGCGCCGCTAAGACCTTGGCGAAGCGGTCGAGCTCGGGCATCTCCTTGATGCAGGGCGGGCACCAGGTGGCCCAGAAGTTCAGCACCAGCGGCTGGCCGCGCAGGGCGGCCAGGGCCAGGGTCTGGCCGTCGGGCTGGGTGAAGCTGGACTGCCAGAAGGCCAGCTCGGCCTCGGCCAGTGGGGCGCCGGCAGCGCTCGCCGGTGGGCGCCACAGCTGCCAGCCGACCCCGGCACCGGCCGCTGCGGCGCCGGCGCTGGCCATCAGCAGCGTGCGGCGCTTCATGGCGCCACCGGGGTCAGGCTCGCGGCCGCGGCGGCGTCGTCGGCCAGCCGGCGGCGCAGCGCGGGCAGGTCGCCACGCCAGCTGCGCCCCTGTGCGTCGGGCTTGAGTGCACCACGCTGGTCGTCGGTGTCGTGCAGCAGCAGGTGCACGGTGACGGCTTCGCCCAAGGCACGGCTGGGCGATGAGACGGTCAGCACCTGCAGCGGCCCGTCGCCGGTGCGGCGCTGGCCGGGCCGGTCGACGCTGCCGCTGTCGTAGTTGACGCCGGCATTGATGAGCGTGATCTCGGCCGCCTTGGTGTCGTCGCAGTAGAGGTCCAGGCGCACCGTCGACAGCCGCGTGGCGGTGCCGCGCCACACCGCGCCCGACAGGTGGGGGCGGAATTCGGCCAGCCGTTCCATCCACAGCACCGCCACCTCGCGCAGCGCCTGCAGTTCGGCGGGCTGGCTGTCGGCGCAGAAGATCGCGATGTGCTCGCGCACCGCGTCTTCCACCTGCTCGTTGCCGGGCAGCTCGACGCGGCTGCCGAAATCGCGCGCCGCCCGGCGCTTGGCGGCGGTGTATTCCATGCCTTCGTCGACCACCAGGCGGGCGGCGACGGCGGCGATCTCGTCCGTGGTGCTGTTCATCGTCGGCGGGGCTTCAGGGCAGTTGGACATCACCCATGCGGGCCGCGATGGTCGCAGAACGGCCGAGCACGTAGGCCGAACCGGGGTTCTTCTCGAAACGCTTGGGCGCCGGCAGCATCACCGCCAGCCGTGCCGCCTGCGCCACCGAGAGCCGCGCCGCGTCGGTGCGGAAGTAGTGCCGTGCTGCGGCCTGGGCGCCGAACAGGCCTTCGCCCCACTCGACATTGTTGAGGTAGATCTCGAGCAGCCGCGCCTTCGGCAGCAGGGCTTCCAGCGTCAGCGTCAGCACCAGTTCCTGCGCCTTGCGCAGCACCGTGCGTTCGCCGCTGAGCAGGAGGTTCTTGGCCAGCTGCTGGCTGATGGTGGAACCGCCCACCAGTTTGGCCTGCAAGGCCTTGGCCGGCTGGCGCTGTTTGAGCTTGTCGACGCGGTCTTCGGCGCGCTGGTTGCGCGCCCAGGCTTTTTCGATGGCGTCCCAGTCGACACCGCTGTGATCGGCAAAGGTGGCGTCCTCGCTGGCGATCACCGCCCGCTTCAGGTTGGGCGAGATGCGGTCGTCGTTGACCCAGCTCTGGCTCCAGGCGACCTGCTGCTTCTCGACCAGCAGCCGCCAGGCTTCGCTGCGCTGGAAGGTGGTGGACTGCGGGTCGACCACGTTCATCAGCGCGATGCGGGCCACGAAGACGAGTTGCAGCGCCACGGTGCACAGCAGCAGCAGGGCCAGCCCGCGCAGCGTGTGGTTCAGCCAGCCGGGGCGGGCCTTCATCGTGCGCCCGTCTGCTGTTCCGCTGCAAGCTGCTCGCGCAGCATCTGCAGTACCGGCGCGGTGAGTGGGCGCACACCCCGCCAGACGAAGAAGGCTTCGGCCGCCTGCTCCACCAGCATGCCCAGGCCGTCGCGCGCCACCGCGCCTGCGGCGCGCGCCCAGACCGCGAAGGGCTCGGCTGCGGTGCCGTACATCAGGTCGATGGCCAAGGCACCCCGGGCCAGCACTGCGGCCGGCACGGGTGCCGCGGCGCCCTGCAGGCTGCTGGCGCTGGCGTTGAGCACGACGTCGAAGGCGGCGCCGGGTGCGTCCAGCCCGCTGGCCTGCAGCGTCGCGCCGTGGGCGGTGGCCCAGGTGGCGTGGCTGTCGACGAGCGCCTGCGCCTTGGCCGGCGTGCGGTTGGCCACCACTACCTGGGCCGGCCCCGCGGCCAGCAGCGGGCCCAGCACGCCGGCGGCGGCGCCGCCGGCACCGATCAGCAGCAGCCGCCGGCCCGCCAGCACGACGCCGGCATTGGCCTCGATGTCGCGCACCAGGCCCACGCCATCGGTGTTGTCGGCCAGCCAGCCGGCGGCGTCGAAACGCAGCGTGTTGGCGGCACCGGCGAGCGCGGCACGTTCGCTGCGCCGTGGCGCCAGCGCAAAGGCCTCGAACTTGAAGGGCACGGTGACGTTGCAGCCTCGGCCGCCCGATGCGGCGAAGTGGCGCACGGTCGCCTCGAATCCGTCCAGCGGCGCCAGCAAGCGTTCGTACACCAGCAGCTGGCCGGTCAGCAGCGCAAACGCGGCGTGGATGGCCGGGCTGTGGCTGTGCACGACGGGATTGCCGAGCACGGCGTAGCGGTCGGGGGCGGTGCTGATGGCGACGGCGTTCATGGCGATGGCGGCGGCTTCAGCGACCGCTTAGCGTGGTTTCCAGGCCGTCCTCGCGCGTGAAGCGGAAGCGCGAGGTGACGACGATCTGGTCGGCCTGGCCGCGCATCGCCACGGTGAAGGGGCCGAAGGGCGCAGCTGCCAGCACGATGGCCACCGCCTGCTGGTCGAGCCGGCGCGACTTCGACGGCCGCACGATCTCGGCCTCGACCACGCGCCCGCTGGCATCGACGGTGACGTTCATCGTCAGCTCGCCATACAGCTTGCGGCCGTTGAACTCGGGGAAGTCGCGTGTGCCGCGCTCTTCGATGCGCCGGCGCAGGCCGTCGTAGTAGATCGCGTAGACCTCTTCGCGCGTGGCCGGGCTGATGTAGCGCTTTTTCGGCCGCGCATTTTCGTCGTTGACGCGCTTTTCGATCTCGGCCAGCAGGCGCAGCAGCTGGCGGCGGCGCTCTTCCTGGTCGCGTTCGGTGGGTGTGCCCTTCTCGCGCTTCGGGTCGGGCGGCGGCAGCGCCGCCACCTCGCGCCGGATCTGCGCCAGCAGTTGCTGCTGTTCCTGCTGCAGGCGGTCGATGCGGCGGCGCGCGTCGTCGGCGGCGTCGCCCAGCTCCATCGTCGCCGCCGAGGGCAGCGGCGAGGTCGCGCGGCCTTTGTCGGCCTCGCCGCCGCCGGCCAGGTTGGCCTGCGCGATGGCCTGCGCTTGTGTCGGCGCTTCCTTGCTGCGCGCGTTGACGAGGATCACTTCCAGCGGCGTGTCGCGGAAGGCGCGGTTGATCGCCTCGGGGTCGACGAAGCGCACGGTGAGCAGCGCGCCGTGGAAGGCGCCAGAAAAGAGCAGCGCCCATTGCAGCGTCGAGAGGTCGCGCCAGGCCATCGAGACGGGTCAGAGTGCGAAAGTTTTTCGAACGTGCCCGAGCGGCGCGTCCAAAGGCGTGCGCTCTAGGCGCAAAGCACAGCCACAGCTCGGGCTATGGCAAGCATTTGCAACGACGAGCGGGTGACTTCGGGCGTGACGAGTGGGCATGGGCGAAGGACTCTCAAACTCTCAGGCGGGGGCGTCTTCGCCCCGCTCGGGCGCCGGGGCCACGGCCTCGCTGGCGTCGTCCAGGGTCAGCGCGATCTGCAGCCCGCCCACGGCCTCGGTTTCGTCCTCGGTGGTCTCTTCCTCCACCGCCACCGGCGGCGCGTCCAGGCGCGCGCTCAGTGTGGCGTGCAGGTCCAGCGTCAGCAGGTCGATGCCGGCCACGCGCACACGCACGCGGCTGCCGCGCGGCAGGCTTTCGGTGCCGGGCACGCGGAAGACCAACGGCAGCGCCTCGGCGCGCACCAGGCCGTCTTTCATGACGTCGGCTTCCATCTCGGTCAGGCCCTGCTGTTCCACATAGCGCAGTGTCCAGTAGCGCTCGATGCCTTGCTGGAACCCGTTGTAAGCGGTGTATGCGGCGTCGAAGCTCGAGATCACCGAGAACAGCGCCGCGTCCTTGGGCCGGAAGGGCGCGACCAGCGCCGCGGTGCGGCCGTGGCGGGCGCAGGCGATGATCTGCCACTGGTTGGCCAGGTCGACGTAACGCCGCAGCGGGCTCGTGCTCCAGGCGTACTGCGCCACGCCCATGCCGGCGTGCGGCGCCGGCTTGGTGCCCATGCGCACCTTCACGCCGGGCATCATGCTGGCCTGGCTGCGGTAGATGCCGGGTACGCCGTGTTCGGCCAGCCAGCCACCCCAGGTGCTGTTGGCCAGGATCATGGCCTCGGCGACGATCAGGTCCAGCGGCGCGCCGCGCTGGCGCGTGCTGATGTGCACCGTCTCGGCGCCCTGCGGTTCGTCGGCCAGCTTGGCCAGCTCGCCCCCCTCGGCGGCCACGAGGCGGAAGTTGTAGTCGGGCCGGTTGAAGGTCTCGGGTTTGCCGCGCACCACCTCGCGCCGCGCCTTCAGCGCCTTGGCCAGGCGGAAGGCGAAGGCCAGTTCGGGCGCGAAGCCGTAGTCGGCCGGCGCCTCGCCGGTGAGCGTGGCTTCGGTGATCACGGCGTCGAGCTTGTCGTGGCGCAGGTTCGCGGCGATGGGCACCCGCTCCAGCTTCGTTTCGCTGGCCTGGATTTCCAGCGTCGCCTCGTCCATCGTCACGTACAGGCTGATGGCCGGGCAGTCGCGGCCTGCGCTCAGCGTGTAGGCCTGCACCACGGCGTCGGGCAGCATGGTGATCTTCCAGCCCGGCATGTAGACGGTGGACAGGCGCTCGCGCGCCACCTTGTCGAGCGGTGAATCGGGCGTGATGGCCAGGCCCGGCGCCGCGATGTGCACGCCGAAGACCACGGTGCCCGTGCCCAGGCCCTGCACCGACAGCGCGTCGTCGATCTCGGTGGTGTGCGAGTCGTCGATCGAGAAGGCCTGCGCGCTGGCCAGCGGCAGTTCGTCCTTGATCGCCGGCACGGCCAGGCCCGGGCTGAACTGGTAGCCCTTCGGGAACTGGTCGAACAGGAAACGTTGCCAGTGGAACTGGTAGGGGCTGGCGATGGCGCCAGCGGCCGTCAGCAGGTCCAGCGGCGCCCGCTGTGCGGCCTTGGCGGCCTGCACCACGGCCTTGTACTCGGGGCCGTTCTTGTCGGGCTTGAAGAGGATGCGGTAGAGCTGCTCGCGCACCGGTGCCGGGCAGCTGCCGGCGGCGAGTTCCGTCGCCCAGTCGTCGATCTGCGCCGCCACCTGCTTCTTGCGCTCGATGGCCAGCAGCGCGGCCTTGACGGTCTCTTCGGGCGCCTTCTTGAACAGGCCCTTGCCGAGGCGACGGAAGTAGTGCGGCGCGTCGAACAGGCGCAGCAGCATCGCCGCCTGCTGTTCGGGGCCGGCGCCGGCGCTGAAGTACTCGCGCGCCAGGTCGGCAAAGTGGAAGTCGCCCTCGGGCGCAAATTCCCAGGCCAGGTCGAGTTCAACTTCACCCGCCACGGCCTGCGCGCCGGCCAGCAACGCCGCGGGCGCGGGCTTCTCGAAGCGCAGCATCACGTTGGCCGTCTTGACCTTCACGCGTTTGCCCGAGTCGAGCTCGACCTGCAGCGAGGTGTCGGCCTCGGACATCACGCGGCCGGCGTGGAACTTCCCTGCGTCATCGAACAATGCATACATCGCCGGGATTGTCGCTGGTGGCGCCCGGACCGGTCGTCGACCCAGGGCTGGCGCGGAACCGGCTCTGCCGGGCCGCTGCCAGAGCCCCCCTGGGGGGTGGCGAAGGCGCGCAGCGACAAGCCTGGGGGCAGCGTCAAACCGTCATCCCGCCCGAGACCTCGATGACGGCGCCGTTGATGTAGCTCGCGTCGTCGCTGGACAGGAAGGCGTAGACGCTGGCGATCTCTTCCGGCCGTGCCAGCCGGCCCAGCGGCACCTGGTCCTTCATGTGCTGCAGCACCTTCTCGGGGATGGTGCTGAGGATGGGCGTGTCGACGAAGCCCGGCGCCACCGCGTTGACGCGCACTCCCTTGGGGCCGAGTTCGCGGCTCCAGGTCTTGGTGAAGCCGATGACGCCGAACTTGGCCGCCGCGTAGTTGGTCTGGCCGAAGTTGCCGTAGATGCCGACCACGCTGCTGGCATTGAGGATCACGCCCGCGCCCTGGTCGATCATGGTCTGCGCCACGGCCTGCGCGCAGTGGAAGACGCCGCGCAGGTTGACGTCGATGACGGCGTCGAACTGCGCCAGCGTCATCTTCACCAGCCGTGCGTCCTTGGTGATGCCGGCGTTGTTCACCAGCACGTCGATGCGGCCGTGTTGGGCCAGCACGCTGGCCACCATCATGTCCACTGCCACACGGTCGGTGACGTCGACCTCGTGGCGCTCGTAGGCGTCGTTGACGAACTCGGCGCGGCGGTCGCAGCCGATGACGATGGCGCCCTCGTCGGCAAAACGCTTGCAGGTGGCGGCGCCTATGCCTTGCGCGGCGCCAGTGACGATGCAGATCTTGTTGTGCAGTCGCATGCTTCTTGGGTTCAGGTGAGTTGAAGGAAACGCAGGATGTGGGGCAGGTGGGCGTCGAAGTCCGACAGCGCGTGGTCGCTGCCCGGCAACACGTGCAGGCGCGCGCCGGCGTAGCGCGTGGCCATCTCGCGCCAGTCCAGCAGCTCGTCGCCCTGGGCGATGACGGCCAGCGTGCGCTCCGGGTGGGCCAGCGGGCCGACCTGCAGCGCACGCAGTTCGTCGATGAACTCGGGGCGGAAGAAGAAGTGCTCGGCCGCATCATGGAAGGCCGTCTGCTCGCCGATGTGGGCAGCCAGGTCGCGCGCCGGGTCGACGGCCGGGTTCATCACCACGCAAGGCCAGCCCCTGGCCTGGGCGACGGCGGTGGCGTAGAAACCGCCGAGCGAACTGCCCAGCACCGCCGAACGCCCTGCAGGCCAGTCTCGGATACCGTCCATCACCAGCGCCATGGCCTCGCGCGGCGAAGGAGGCAACTGCGGGCACCACCCGTGCACCTCGGGCCGATGTGCTGCGAGCCAAGCGGCCAGGCGCTGGGCCTTGAAGGACTTCGGCGACGAGCGGAAGCCGTGCAAGTAGAGCAGATGCGTGGGCGGCAGATGCGGCGCCATGACCGGGCGTGATGCCACGGGCCCATCGGCGCCGGGCAGACACGAATAAACCATGGCCGGCAGTCTAGCGGCCGTGGTTTGGCGGCGGGCTGACATTGGTCATGAGGCCGGCCGGCCTGTCGCGCCGAAAGTCGGTTTCATCGCGCCAATGCCGTGCTTCGTCGCGCCGTGGTGCCGACCAGGGGCAGACCCGCCTGCAAAGTCGCCGCCGGCGGCGCAAAATCCACCGCTTCGCCAGCTTGACCGAACCTTCATCACTTCATGGAATCGCCCGTGCCCACGTCCGTGCCCACCTTCCCGCAAGCCTTCCCGGGCCGTCTGGCCGCTCTGGCCGCCGCCGCGGCCGCCCTGACCCTCGGCGCTTGCGCCACCGTGCCCGCCGGCAGCGCGCCGGCAGCCGCCGCATCCAACGCGGCCCAGCCCGCAGCCACCCCGGGTGCGGCCGCCTCGGCGTCGGCCCCGGCCGGCGGCCCCGCCGCAGCCGCGCGGCCCGACCCGGCGGCGCCCAAGCCCTTCGCCGAGGTCATCAAGGACGCGCAGCGCCAGGACGGCTTCGTGCCGCTGTGGCGCAAGGACGAGAAGGTCTGGCTCGAAATCGCGCCCGAACGTCTGGGCAAGCCGATGCTGATGAGCATCAACATTGCGCAGTCGGTGGGTGAACGGGGCCTCTACGCCAGCCAGATGGGCCCGCGCTGGATGGTCGAGTTCCGCAAGATCGGCAACCAGATGCAGGTGGTGGCGCAACAGATGGCCTTCCGCGCACCAGGCGACCCCGCCTCGGGCCGCGCCGTGAGCCAGGCCTTCAGCGAAAGCCTGATCGGCGCCACCGCGGTGGCCAGCGCGGCGCACCCCGAACGCAAGTCGGTGCTGGTCGATGCCAGCTTCCTGCTCGCCGACCTGGCGGGCTACAGCACGCTGCTCGAGGCTGCGTTCCGCCTGCCCTTTGCGCCCGACCGCGCCAATTCCTACTTCGGCGACACCCGCGCCGAAGCGGGCCTGACGACGCTGGCGGCCAGGATCCACTACACGGTGGCGCGCATCCCGGCGCCGCCGTTGCTGCCGCCCGGCGCGCCGCCGCCGACCACACCGCCGCCGCCGGCCACCACGCCGGATGCACGCAGTTTCTTCGTCAGCTACGTCTATAACTTCCGCGAACTGCCGGCTGCGCCGATGGCCACGCGCGCCGCCGACCCGCGCGTGGGCTACTTCACCGACAGCTACACCGACCTGTCCAACGACCTGCGCGTCAACCCCAAGGTGCACAACATCAAGCGCTGGCGCCTGGAGAAGAAGGACCCGCAGGCCGCGCTGAGCGAGCCCGTCAAGCCCATCACCTTCTGGATGGACCGCAACATTCCCGCCAGGTACCGAAATGCGGTGTCGTCCGGCATCCTGGAATGGAACAAGGCCTTCGAACGCATCGGCTACAAAAACGCCGTGGTGGCGCAGCAGCAGCCCGACGACGCCAAGTTCGACCTCATGGACGCCGGGCATGCGTCGATACGCTGGTTCCTCGGCGCCGACGTCGGCTTTGCACAGGGCCCGAGCCATTCCGACCCGCGCACCGGCGAGATCCTCGACGCCGACATCCGCATGGCCGATGTCTTCGGCCGCGGTGCCCGCCGCCAGGCGCGCGACGACGTCTACACGCCCGACGGTGCGCCGCTGGGCACGCACGGCGCCAGCGCCGTGCCGCTGGGCAGCACGCAGCGGCCGGCCTGGCGCGCCGGGCTCGACGCGCTGCAGGGCAGCGACGCCTGCACCTATGCCCAGGATGGCGCCAACGAGATGGCCTTCGCGCTCGACTTGCTGGAAGCCCGCGGCGAGCTCGACCCCGACAGCCCCGAGACCGAAGAATTCGTCCAGAACTACATCAAGGACGTCATCACCCACGAGGTCGG
Organism: Burkholderiales bacterium; assembly: GCA_038205425.1. GTDB lineage: Bacteria > Pseudomonadota > Gammaproteobacteria > Burkholderiales > Burkholderiaceae_C > Rubrivivax. The sequence goes on from JBBRBW010000007.1 coordinate 40,850, forward strand.
CCACACGCTGGGCCTGCGCCACAACTTCAAGGCCAGCACCACGGTCACACGCGAACAACTGCGCGACACCGCAGTGGGCAGCGGCAAGAGCATCAGCGGCTCGGTGATGGACTACAACGCCTTCAACCTGCCGCTCGAAGGTGAACCCAAGCGCCAGGCCAACATGGTGACGCTGGGCGCCTACGACTACTGGGCCATCGAGTACGGCTACAAGCCGCTGGACCCGGCCAGGCCGGAAGAGCTCAAGGCCATCGTCGAGCGCCAGCGCAGCGACAAGAGCCTGGCCTTCGCCGACGACGGCGACGCCATCGGCGACGGCCTCGACCCGCTGGTCAACACCTTCGACCTCGGTGACAACCCGCTGGCCTACGCGCAGCGCCGGCTGGCCTTGAGCAAGGAACTGTGGACCCGTGTGCAGGCGCGCCAACCGCAGGCCGGCGACGACCCCGAAAGGGCACGCCGCAGTGTGCTGGCCGGCTTCCGCCAGGTGGGCACGCTGCCGGCCGTCGCGGCCAAGTACGTCGGCGGCATGCACACCGAGCGCGATCTGCCCGGCACCGGCAAGCCGGCCTTCCGCCCGGTCGAGCCGGCGATGCAGCGCGCCGCGCTGCGTTTCCTGACGCAGGAACTGTTCAGCAACGACAGCTTCCGCTTCAAGCCCGAGTTCCTGCAGACGCTGCAGCCCGACTACATCGAGTTCCTGCGGCCGGGCCCGCTGAACGTACCGCAGGCCGTGCTGGCGCTGCAGACGCAGGCGCTGGACCGCCTGCTCAGCCCCGGCACCGCGGGCCGGCTGCTGGCACTGCCGAACTACCTGCCCGAGGCGCAGCGCAAGAGCGCCATTTCGCTCAACGAGCTCTACGGCACGCTGCAGGGCGCGGTGTGGAGCGAGCTGAAGACCGGCAAGGAGATCGACGGCCTGCGCCGCAGCCTGCAGCGTGAACACCTCAAGCGCCTGCAAGGCCTGCTGACGCGCCCGGCGCCGACGCTGCCGGCCGACGCGGTGAGCCTGGCGCGGCTGCACGCGGTGGAACTGCAAGGGCAATTGCGCAGCGCACTGACCAAGAAGGCGGGCATGGTGGTCGAGAACCGTGCCCACCTGGAAGATGCACTGACGCTGGTCAGCGAAGCACTGCGCGCGACACTGCAGAGAAGTTGAACGGCGCCTTTGCCGACCCAGCTTCCCGCCGCGGAACCGGCTTCGCCGGGCCGCTGGCGGACGGCCCCCCTGGGGGGTAGCGAGCGCCAGCGAGCTTGGGGGGGCTCAATGAACCTGCCGCGGAACCGGCTTCGCCGGGCCGCTGGCGGACGGCCCCCCTGGGGGGTAGCGAGCGCCAGCGAGCTTGGGGGCTCAATGAACCCGCCGCGGAACCGGCTTCGCCGGGCCGCTGGCGGACGGCCCCCCTGGGGGGTAGCGAGCGCTAGCGAGCTGGGGGGCTCAATGCCTTCAGCAGCTTGTCGTGGATGCCGCCGAAACCGCCGTTGCTCATGCACAGCAGGTGATCGCCAGGCCGGGCGGCCTTGACGATGGCGGCCACCAGCGCGTCGACGCTGTCGGCCACCATGGCCGTGGCGCCCAGCGGCGCCAGCGCGTCGGCGGCGCTCCAGCCGGAGTTGCACGGCAGGCAGAAGCTGAGGTCGGCCGCTTCCAGCGCCCACGGCAGTTGGGCCTTCATCGCGCCCCGCTTCATGGTGTTCGAACGCGGCTCGAAGACGGCCAGGATGCGCCCGGCATGGCCGACCTTGCGGCGCAGCCCGTCGACGGTGGTGCGCATCGCCGTCGGGTGGTGCGCGAAGTCGTCGTAGACCTTCACGCCGCCGGCCTCACCGCGCAGCTCGAGCCGGCGGCGCACGTTCTGGAAGCTGGCCAGCGCCGCGCAGGCTGCTTCGGGCAACACGCCGACGTGTTCGGCCGCGCCGATGGCCGCCAGCGCGTTCATCTGGTTGTGTTCGCCCAGCAGCTGCCACTCGACGCGGCCCAGCTTCAGGCTGCCGCGCAGCACGTCGAAACTCTGCGGGTCGCCCCGTGCACACAGGCCGCCCGGCTCTTCCCGCTTGGTGCCGAAGCGCAGCACCTCGCTCCAGCAGCCGCGCGCCAACACACGCTTGAGGGCCTCGTCGCGCGCATTGACCACCAGCCGGCCGGTCGAAGGCACGGTACGCACGAGGTGGTGGAACTGCGTCTCGATCGCCGCCAGGTCGGGGAAGATGTCGGCGTGGTCGTGTTCGAGGTTGTTCAGCACCGCGGTGCGTGGCCGGTAGTGCACAAACTTGCTGCGCTTGTCGAAGAGCGCGGTGTCGTACTCGTCGGCCTCGATGACGAAGCAATTGCCCACGCGGCCCTTCGGGACCGCCCCGACAGAACCCAGGCGGGCCGAGACGCCGAAGTTCATCGGCACGCCGCCGATCAGGAAACCCGGCTGCAGACCGGCCTGGTCGAGGATCCAGGCCAGCATCGCCGTCGTGCTGGTCTTGCCGTGGCCGGCACGTGGCGGCCGTGCAGCACCTGTTCGGCCAGCCACTGCGGCCCGCTGGTGTAGGCCGCGCCGGCGTCGAGCAGCGCTTCCATCAGCGGGTTGCCGCGCGTCACCACGTTGCCGATGACAAAGACATCGGGTTCCAGCGCCAACTGCTCGGCGCCGAAACCCTCGATGAGCTCGATGCCCAGCGCGCTCAACTGGCCGCTCATCGGCGGGTAGACGTTGGCGTCGCATCCCGTCACGCGGTGGCCGGCCTCGCGGGCCAGGGCGGCCAGGCCCCCCATGAAGGTGCCGCAAATGCCGAGAATGTGAAGATGCATGCGATGAATTCTAGGTTCGGGTGTTGATGGCGCCGGCGATGGTGTTCCCGCGTTTCGAGGGCATCACCTGGCTGGCAAGCAGTTCCTGGGCCTACCCGGCGCTGGAAGTGCTGCACATCGTGGGCATCGCGCTTCTGTTGGGCAGCCTTGTGGTGGTGGAACGGCGTGTCTGGGGCGCCGCGCCGGCGCTGCCGCTGGCCGCGCTGGCGCGGCTGGCGCTGCCGGTCACGCTGGCCGGCTTTCTGCTGGTGGCGGTCAGTGGCCTGCTGATGTTTGCTGCCAACCCCAACGACATGCTGGCCAACCGCGCCTTCCTGCTCAAGCTGGGGCTGGTGTCGCTGGCCGGGCTGAACGCCGCCTGCTTCCATGCCCGCGGCAGCCTGGCGCGCGCCGATGGCCTGGCGCGAGCGCTGACCGTGCTGTCGCTGGGGTTGTGGCTGGGCGCCATCATCTGTGGCCGTTGGATCGCCTACCTGTGAGGAGCAGACACGCCATGCAAAGACGCCACTTCATCGCCAGCGCCGGCCTGCTGCCACTGCCTGCCGCGTGGGCCCACCACGGCTGGAGCAGCTTCGACCAGGGCCGGCCGATCTACCTCGAAGGCAAGGCCGCCAAGGTGCGCTGGGCGAACCCGCACGCCGAGCTGGAACTCGAATTGCCCGCCGAGCTGCGCCTGCCCGCCGACCTGGCCACGCGGCCCCTGCCGGCGCAGTCGGCCGGTGTCGACGGCCCGACATTGCTGAAGGCCACGCAGCTGCCCACGCGCAAGGACCGCCGCTGGCAGGTCGAGCTGGCGCCGCTGTCGCGCATGGGCGCGTGGGCCGTGCCCGAGATCAGGAACGGCGACAGCCTGGCGCTGCTGGGTTTCACCTTCACTGGCGAGAAGGGTGATGCCGTGCTGCGCGCCGAGTACCTGTTTTTCGGCGGCAAGACCTATGGCCTGCGGTCGTCACCGGCCTGAACCGGCCTGAACCGGTCCTCGCCGGCCTGAGCCGGCCTGAGCCGGCGCCCGGCTCAACGCCCGAAGATTCGCCGCAGGGCGTCGAGCGCCAGGCGGCCGGCAGCCGCGGCGGCGTCGAGCAGCCACGAGGCCAGCGCGTCGTCGACCTCGCGACGCGCCGGCGCGCTGCGGCCCAGGCGCTGGTCGGCCTCGGCCTGCAACTCCGCCGTGCGGCTGCGCTGGCGGTCGAGCGCGGGCTGTTGCTGCGCCAGCCTGGCCTGCACCATGTGCGGCGCAGGCCGTGCGGCATGCGCGGCCAGGGCGGGCCCGAGTTCACGCACGCGCCGGTGCGCCTCGGCCAGGCCGGGCGCGGTGAGCGTGGCGCCGCAGCTGCCGCACAGCCAGGCGGCGTCGGCCGGCTGCGCGGCGCCGCAGGCCGCGCAGTGCAGCGCGCCGGCCTGACTGCGCTGCCGGTGCACGGCGTGTGTGCGCGTCGCGCCTTCGGGGTCGAGCGCCTGCGCCAGCCGCGCCACGTCGACGACGCTGGGCACCGAAGTGCACCAGGGGCAGGCGGTGTCGTGTGCGCCGAGCGCACCGCCGCAGTTCACGCAGTGCAAGCTGCCGTCGCGCTGCAACGCACGGTGGCGGTCGGCCGAGCTCATCGCCCGCAGCAGCCCCTTCTGCTGCAGGAACTGCGCGAACGTCTGCCAGGCGCCGTGGCGCTGCAGGCATTCCAGCTGCAGCGACGGCCCCCAGCGCGAAGGGTTGTGCACCGTGCGCAGCGGGCCGCGGCAGCGTGCACAGGCCAGGTCGGGGCGCAGCGGTGTGTGGGCCAGGGTCTGCGCTGCGGCCATCTCGCCCACCAGCGTCAGCAGGCCCGGGCCGCTCAGCCCGGCGGCCTCGATGAGGTCGAACCACACCAGGTGGCAAGGCGCGCAGAGGTCGATCTCGACCTGGCGGCCGTAATGGCCGGCCAGCGCCAGGGTCTGCATCGGCTGACCGCAGTTGCCGCAGGCCAGCGCTGGCAGGGCGGTCGCGCGGGCCCGAACGTCCATGGGCCTGCGCGCCGGGGGGCTCAGACGCTCAGGCCCGCAGCGTCTTGAACGATTCCAGCGCGGCCTGCACCGTCGCTGCGATGTCGTCGGCGGTGTGCGCGGCGCTGACGAAGCCGGCCTCGTACAGCGCCGGCGCGAGGTAGACGCCGCGTTGCAGCATGGCGTGAAAGAAGCGGTTGAAGCGCTCCTTGTCGGTGGCCATGACGACGCCATAGTTCTGCGGCAATTCATCGGCGAAGAAAAAGCCGAACATGCCGCCCTGGCTGTCGCCGACGAGCGGCACGCCGGCTTCGGCCGCCGCCCCCTCTAGCCCGCGCACCAGCGACGTGGTGCGCGCGGCGAGCGCGTCGAAGAAGCCGGGTTGGGTGATCTCCTTCAGCGTCGCCAGGCCGCAGGCCGTGGCCACCGGGTTGCCGCTCAGCGTGCCGGCCTGGTAGACCGGGCCCAGCGGCGCCAGCAGGCCCATGATGTCCTTGCTGGCGCCGAAGGCCGCCAGCGGCATGCCGCCGCCGATGACCTTGCCGAACACGAAGACGTCGGCCTTGAAGCCCGGAATGAGCTGCTGGTAGACGCTGTGCGCGCCGCCCAGCGCGACGCGGAATCCCGACATCACCTCGTCGAAGACCAGCAGCGCGCCGTGGGCCGTGCAAAGTTCGCGCAGCCGCGCCATGAACGGCACGCTGGCGCGCACGAAGTTCATGTTGCCGGCGATGGGCTCGATCATCACGCAGGCCAGTTCCTTGCCGTGTGTGTCGAAGGCCTGTTCGAGCGCCGCGACGTCGTTGTAGGGCAGCACCAGCGTGTGCTTGACCACGTCTTCCGGCACGCCGGCGCTGGTGGGGAAACCGAAGGTGGCCAGGCCCGAGCCGGCCTTCACCAGCAGCGGGTCGGCGTGGCCGTGGTAGCAGCCCTCGAACTTGATGAACTTGGTGCGCCCGGTGGCGCCGCGCGCCAGGCGCAGTGCGCTCATGCCGGCCTCGGTGCCGCTGCTGACCAGCCGCACCTGCTCGCAGCCCGGCACCAGCGCGATGATGGCCTCGGCCAGTTCGATCTCGCGCTCGGTGGGCGCGCCGAAGCTGAAGCCGTCGAGCAGCGCCTTCTGCACCGCGTCGACCACCGCAGGGTGGCCGTGGCCGAGGATCATCGGGCCCCAACTGCCGATGTAGTCGATGTACCTCTGGCCCTCGGCGTCCCAGATATAGGCGCCGTGGCCACGCCGGATGAAACGCGGCGTGCCGCCGACGGCGCGGAAGGCCCGCACCGGCGAGTTCACGCCGCCGGGGATGACGCGCTGTGCGCGGGCAAAAAGCTCGTCGTTGGTCGTCATGGGCTGCAGGTGATGTATTCCAGATCAAGCTCCCCGCCGCGGAACCGGCTTCGCCGGGCCGCTGGTGGACGGCCCCCTCGGGGGGTAGCGAGCGCCAGCGAGCTTGGGGGTCTCAGTGAATGCGCCGCGGCGTGCCCTTGCCCTTGGGGTCTTCGGGTTCGGGTTCGGGCATTTCCATGCCGTCGCCGCCTTCGCCTTCTTCGGGCGGCGGCAGCGCCCAGAAGAAGCGGTCGGGCACGATGTGGCCCATGCCGGGGCGGAAGCCGGCGTCCAGGCTCTGGTCGAGGAAGCTCAGCGCCTCGCCAACGGCCGGCTCGAGTTCGCTGCCGGCGGCCAGCAACGAGGCCAGCGCGGCGGCCAGCGTGTCGCCGGCGCCCATGAAGGCGGTGTCGAAGCGCTCGAACTTCTCGCCCGTGATGGCGCCCTGCGGCGAGGCCAGCACGTTGTCGATGTACTGCTCGGGGCCGCCGCTGCCGGTCTTCGCGCCGGCCTTGGGCGCCAACATGATGCCGGTGACGAGCACGTAGCGTGTGCCGTGTTCACCCGCGGCCACCGCCAGTTCGCGCGCCGAGGGCGGGCGTTCGTTGTCCCATTCGGGCAGCAGGAAATCCTGCAGCGTCTTGTGGCTGCCCACCAGCACCTCGGTGGCCGGCAGGATGAGCTCGCGGAAGGCGTCGAGGTAGGGCTGCAGCGCGTCTTCCTCCATCCAGCTCAGGTTGGGCAGGTAGGACACGAGCGGGATCTCGGTGTAGTCGGACAGCACCTCGGCCACCGCCGAGACGTTGTCGGCGTTGCCCAGGAAGCCGACTTTCCAGCCCGAGATGGTGATGTCCTCGAGGATGGTGCGCGCCTGCTCGGCCACCGCGTCGGCGTCGATCTCGTGCTGGTCGAAGGTGTCGGCGGTGTCACGCATGACGATGCTCGTGACCACTGGCAGCGCGTGGGCGCCCATCGCCGCGATCGTCGCCACGTCGCCGGCCATGCCGCCGGCGCCGCTGGGGTCGCTGGCGTTGAAGCACATCACGCAGGCCGGCGGCGGCGGCTCGGTGGCAGGGTCGTCGGTGGCCGTGGCCGGGATGGGATCGGGGGTCATGGGCAATCGGCCTGAGCGCGAGAGAATCGCGGTGGATTCGTGAAGGAAGGACGTTGTCGCCGAACCTCTAGCGAAGTCTGAAGAACGAGATGTAGGTCCTCACAATTCAACGTAAAACGCCGGAATTGCGTGGCTACAATCCGCGTCCATTGTAGTGAAGTGACAGTCTTATCGTGAGCGAACCGCGTACCTGGATGTGCCTGATCTGCGGCTGGATCTATAGCGAAGCCGACGGTGATCCGGAGCATGGCATCGCGCCTGGCACCGCATGGGCCGACGTCTCCATGAACTGGACCTGCCCCGAATGTGGTGCCCGCAAGGAAGATTTCGAGATGGTCCAGATCTGAACCTGCGGCCCGCGGGCCAGGTTCCCTGTCGGCAGAGGGCATGAGGAGAACAGCGCTTGGAGATTCTGGAGCCTGAGGCAGGCGCGGCAGGAATTGCGGCCGCGACGAAGGGTGCGAAGGTGCTCGTCATCGACGACAGCAACACCATCCGGCGCAGCGCCGAGATCTTCCTGCGCCAGGGCGGCCACGAGGTGGTGCTGGCCGAAGACGGCTTTGATGCGCTGGCCAAGGTCAACGACCACCTGCCCGAACTGATCTTCTGCGACATCCTGATGCCGCGGCTCGATGGCTACCAGACCTGCGCCATCATCAAGCGCAACCCGCGTTTCACGCACGTGCCGGTGATCATGCTGTCGAGCAAGGACGGCCTCTTCGACAAGGCGCGCGGGCGCATGGTGGGTTCCGAGGACTACCTCACCAAGCCTTTCACCAAAGAGCAGTTGCTGCGCGCCGTCGATGCCTACCGCCGCGGCGCCGCCTGACGCGCCCGAGCGCGGCCCCACCCAAGGAACAACCCCGATGCCGATCCACAAGATCCTCGTCGTCGACGACTCGAAGACCGAGCTGCATCACCTGTCTTCGCTGCTGGGCAAGGCGGGTTATGCCGTGCGCACGGCCGAGAACGGCGAAGAGGCGATGCGACGCCTGGCCGAGGAAAAGCCCGACCTCATCCTGATGGACGTGGTGATGCCGGGCCAGAACGGCTTCCAGCTCACGCGCAGCATCACCCGCGACCCGCGCTTCGCCGACGTGCCGGTCATCCTGTGCACCAGCAAGAACCAGGAAACCGACAAGGTCTGGGGTATGCGCCAGGGCGCGCGCGACTACATCGTCAAGCCCGTCAACGGCGACGAGTTGTTCGCCAAGATCAAGGCCTTCGATTGATGATGGCCCGCCGAGCCGCCCGCCGAGCCGCCCACTGATGGCCAAACGCGAAGCCCTGCGCGAACTGCAGAGCCGTCTGGCCGAACGGCTGCAGCAGGCGCGCACCGAAGTGCGCGCGCTGTCGTGGCTGGCCGTCGAATGCGCGGGCCAGGGCCTGCTGTTCCCGCTGTCGACGGCGGGCGAGATCTTCTCCGTGGGCACGCTGTTGCCGGTGCCGCACAGCCAGAAGTGGTTCATGGGCGTGGCCAACCTGCGCGGCGGCCTGCATGGCGTCGTCGACCTCGCCGCCTTCCTCGGCCTGCGCGCACCGATCGCGCGCGACGCCGTGCGTGAACAGGCGCGGCTGCTGGCCTTCAACCCGCGCTTCGGCGCCAATTGCGCGGTGCTGGTGGACCGGCTGGCCGGCCTGCGCAGCGCCGGGCAGCTGAGCCCCGAGCCCGCCGACGAGGCACCGCGCCCGGCCTTTGCGGGCGCACGCTGGCGGGACGAGGCCGGCCGCGTGTGGCAGGAGATCGATCTCTCCGCCCTCGTGCGCCACGAACAGTTCCTGGCCATTTCCGCATGAACGACGCGCTGTCGTTCTTCCGCAGCCATCCGCAACGCCGGCGTGTGCCGCAGGCCTGCACCCCAGCCATGACGAGGACGAGATGAGCTTCCTTGACCGGATCAAAGGCAACGCCGGCGCCAAGCCCGACAGCGCCGAAACCGCAGCCAACTTCAACGAACTGGCCGCGCCTGGCAACCCGATGGAGGCCACCATCCACCTCGGGCAGAGCACGCTGTCCGGGCAGCCCAGCCGCATCGACGCGGAAGATGGCTCCATCATCAGCGAGGCGGCGCCGTCGGAACTGGCGGGCGAGTTCCCCGAAAGCCAGCATGCCGAGGGGCGCGGTGACGGCGAAGACTTCACCAGCGGCCTGCCCGTGGTCGGCGGCTGGGCGCTGGCGCGACAGCAGCGCGCGATGCTGGTGCTGTTTTCCTTCGGCCTGGCCGGGCTGCTGATCACTGCCATCCTGGTGCTGACAGCCAGCAACCGCAGCGCCGCACAGGTGGGTGCCGCGGGGCAGGCGACGACGCAGTCGCAGCGGCTGGCCAAGTCGGTTTCGCAGGCCCTGGTGGGCAACGCGGCGGCCTTCCCGGAAGTGAAGGAGTCGATCGATATCCTGGCCAGGAACGTGCGCAGCCTGAAGACCGGTGAAGGCGACGTCGCCGCAGCGCCGGGCTCGCAGCAGGAAGCGCTGGACGCGCTGCTGCCGCTGGTGACGCGTGCCGAGCAGAACGCCGCCATCGTGCTGGGCCAGCAGAAGACGCTGACCGAAGTCGGTCAGGCGCTGCGCGCCATCAACCGCCAGAGCGCCGACCTGCTCGAAACCGCAGAAACCGTGTCGTCGCTGAAGTTGCAGGCGGGCGCCTCGGCGGCCGAGCTGTCGGCCGTGGGCCAGCTCGTGATGCTGACGCAACGCATCGGCAAGAGCGCCAACGAATTCCTGACCACCGAAGGTGTCAGCGCCGAGGCGGTGTTCCTGCTCGGCAAGGACCTGAACTCCTTCCGCGAGATCGCGCAGGGCGTGATCGCCGGCAACGCCGACCTGCGCCTGCCCGGCACGCGCGAACCGCAGGTGCGCGAGAAGCTGCAGGAACTGCTGAAGCAGTACGAAAAGACGCGCACCGATGCCAGCGCCATCCTGGGCAACCTGCAGGGCCTGGTGGCCGCGCGCGAGGCGCAGGCGATCATCGTCGGCGACTCCGAGCCGCTGCGCAAGGGCCTCGACAGCCTGCAGCAGGGCCTCGCCGCCGAGGCCGGCTTTGGCGGTTGGCGCCTTGGCGTGCTGGTGCTCTCGCTCGCCGTTCTGGGTGCAGGCGCGTTCGGCCTGCTGCGGCTGTTCGTGATCGACCAGACCGGCCGCTCCAAGGCCGCCGACGCGCAGCGCTACGAGGCCGAGCGCCAGGAGCAGGAAGCCAAGCGCGTCAACGACGCCAACCAGGCCGCCATTCTTCGCCTGATGAACGAACTGCAGACGGTGGCCGAAGGCGACCTGACGCAGCAGGCCACGGTGACCGAAGACATCACCGGCGCCATCGCCGACTCGGTGAACTACACGGTGGAAGAGCTGCGCACGCTGGTGGCCCAGGTGCAGGACACGGTGGGCCGGGTGACCGACACCACGCAGCAGGTCGAGCAGACCTCGACCGAGCTGCTGGCGGCGTCGACCGAACAGCTGCGCGACATCCGCGAGACCGGCGAAGACGTGCTGCAGATGGCCGGCCGCATCAATGACGTGTCGGCGCAGGCGCAGGAAACGGCCCAGGTGGCGCGGCAGTCGCTGCGCGCCGCCGAGACGGGTTTGTCCGCGGTGCAGAACGCCATCGGCGGCATGAACGCCATCCGCGACCAGATCCAGGAGACCTCCAAGCGCATCAAGCGCCTGGGTGAAAGCTCGCAGGAAATCGGCGAGATCACCGAGCTGATCTCCGACATTACCGAGCAGACCAACGTGCTGGCGCTGAACGCCGCCATCCAGGCCGCGAGTGCCGGCGACGCCGGCCGCGGCTTTTCGGTCGTCGCGGAAGAAGTGCAGCGGCTGGCCGAACGCTCCGGCGACGCCACGCGGCAGATCGCCGCCATCGTGCGCACCATCCAGACCGACACCCAGGACGCCGTGGGCGCCATGGAGCGCAGCACGCAGGGCGTGGTGGAAGGGGCGCGGCTGTCCGACGCCGCCGGCACCGCGCTGGGCGACATCGACCGCGTCACGCGTGAACTGTCCGACCTGATCCAGCGCATCTCGGCCGAAGCCTCGAAGGAAGCCGAATCGGCCAACGTCGTGGCCGCCAACATCCAGCACATCTTCGCGGTGACCGAGCAGACTTCCGAAGGCACACGTTCGACGGCGCAGATGGTGCGCGAACTGTCGCGCACCGCCGAGGAGCTGAAGGCCTCGGTCGCGCGGTTCAAGATCTCCTGACGCTTGGCCGCTGCCCAAACGATGAACACCCCAGGCGCCGGCATCGAGATCAAGCCAGGCGACGACCTGAGCGCCCTGGCCTGGGTGAACGGCGAGTTGCGGCGTTCGCTCGAGGCCGCGCACAAGGCGCTGCGCCGCTACCTGAAGGAGGCCGAGGCCACCGCCGGCAGCGACCTCGACGCCGTCGACCCCGCCGTGTTGCGCGCCGCGCGTGCCCAGTTGCACCAGGGCGTGGGTGCGCTCGAACTTGTCGGCCTGCCGGCCGCGGCCGACGTGTTGCGTGCCAGCGAAGCCGCCGTGCAGCGCATGGCGTCGCGCCCGGCGCTGGTCAACGCGGCGGCGGTCGAGACGGTAGAGAAGACCTCGTTCGCGCTGCTCGACTTCCTGGCCCGGCAGCTGGCCGGCAAGGCGGTGTCGCCGGTGATGCTGTTCCCGCAGTACCGCGCCGCGTTGCAGCTGGCGGGCGCCGACCGTGTGCACCCGGCGGACCTGTGGAAGATCGAATGGCAATGGCGCGAGCTGCCGCACGATGCCACCGCGACGCCGCGCAACGCCGACAACAGCGCGCGTGGCGAGATGGAATCGCTGGTGCTGGCGCTGATGCGCCAGCCGGCCGGAGCGTTTGCACGCGGCCCGCTCGACCGCATGAGCGACCTCTGCGCCGACCTCGCCGCCGGTGCGCGCACCGCGGGCGCGTCGGGCGCCCACCAGACCACCTTCTGGCAGTTGGCCGCCGCCGTTTTCCAGGCCCAGGCCAGCGGCCTGCTGATGAGCGACGTCTACGCCAAGCGCCTGGCTTCGCGCCTGCTGGCGCAACTTCGCATGCGCGAAAACGGCCAGGACGAACTGTCCGACCGCCTGGCGCAGGACCTGCTTTTTTTCTGCAGCCACGCCAAGGCGCCGATGCCCGGGCGCGAAGCACCGCGGCTGACCGCGGTGCGCAAGGCCTGGAGCCTCGACGCCCAGCCCACTGCCGACTACGAGACCTCGCGCCTGGGCCGCTTCGACCCGGCGGTGCTGGCGCTGGCACGCAAGCGCGTGGCGGCGGCCAAGGACTCCTGGTCGGCCGTGGCCGGCGGTGAACTGCACCGCATGACGGCGTTGCCCGAGCAGTTTGCACTGGTCGGCGAATCGCTGCAGCGCATGCTGCCGCACGGCGAGCAGCTGGCGCAGTCGCTGCAGGCCGCGGTGGCGCAGACAGTGGCGTCCGAAGCCGCGCCGCCGCCGGCGCTGGCGATGGAAGTGGCCACCGGCATCCTCTACCTCGACGCCTCGCTCGAAGACGGTGAGTTCGACTACCCTGAGCTGGCGCCGCGTGTGCAGCACCTGGCGCGCCGTATCGACGCTGTGCGCGGCGGGGCAGAGCCGCGCCCGCTCGACAGCTGGATGGAGGAGCTGTACCGCCGCGTCAGCGACCGCCAGACCATGGGCAGCGTGGTGCAGGAACTGCGCGCTTCGCTGAGCGAGATCGAAAAGCAGATCGACCAGTATTTCCGCGACCCCTCGCAGCGCCAGCTGCTGATCCCGGTGCCGGCGCAGCTGTCGGCGATGCGCGGCGTGCTCTCGGTGCTGGGGCTGGAACAGGCCTCGGCCGCCGCGCTGCACATGCGCGACGACGTCGACGCGCTGGCGCAGACCGAGGTCGACCCGCAGCGCGCCGTGCAGGCCGGCACCTTCGACCGCCTGGCCGACAACCTCGGCGCTTTGAGCTTCCTCATCGACATGCTCAGCGTGCAGCCGGCGCTGGCCAAGAGCCTGTTCCGCTTCGACCCCGAAACCGGCAACCTCAGCGCCGTGATGGGCCAGAGCGAACGGGTCTCGGCCTTCGCCGCCTTCGACGAGACGGCACCGGCGCCGGTGGAAACCGCGCCCTCCGCGCTGCCGCTGCTGGAGCAGCTGCGCGAAGCCGCCAGCCTGGCCGCGCAGCCGGCGGTTTCCGACGCTGATCTGGCGCGCCACCTGGAGCCGCTGGCCCAGCGTGCCTACGCCGCCGATCAGCCCGAACTGGCGCGCCTGCTGGGCAGCGCGCAGCGCACGTTGGCCGGCGATGCCGACGCCGAGGCACGCCGCGACGTGCGTGCCGAGCTGGTCGAGGCCGTGGCGGCGCTGTCGCCGCCGGCCGCGCCGCCGGTGCCCCCGTCGGCGCCGCTGCCTGCCGAACGGCCGGCCCCTGCCGGCGGCACCGGCCTCGAAGACGACGCGGAGATGCGCGACATCTTCATCGAGGAAGCGCGCGAGGTCATCGCCGACGCACACGCGGCCCTCGAACGCCTGGCCGACGCCCCCGACAACGCCACCGATCTGACGGCTGTGCGGCGCGCCTTCCACACGCTCAAGGGCAGCTCGCGCATGGTCGGGCTGAAGGACTTCGGCGATGGCGGCTGGGCCTGCGAGCAGCTCTACAACGACCGCCTGGCCCAGGCGGCGCGCATGGACAGCCCGCTGCGCCTGTTCACCGCCGAGGCGCTGAACTACCTGGCCGGCTGGACCGAGGCCATCGCCGCGGGTGAAGACCGCGGCCACAACGCCGCCGACCTCAGCCGCGCCGCCGACGCCCTGCGCGTGGACGGCCAACGCCTGCCCATCGCTGCGCCGCAGCGCGCCGGCGCAGCGGGCGAAGCCGGCTCCGGTGACGAGACGACGCAGATCTTCGTGCGCCCGAGCGCGCCGCGCGCCGCCGAGGCCGTGTTCGACGCCAGCCGGGCCGAAGGGGGCCCGGTGTCGGCGCCGGCGCCGCTGCCCGAGCCCTCGGTGGGCGAACTCATCGAACTGCGCTTCGAGCCGCCGCCCGAAGAGGCCGAAGCAGCCGCCGCGGACCTGGCCTTGCCGGCCCTGCCCGAACTGGTGCCGGCGCCGTCCGCCGACGCCGCGGCGGAAGTGTCCGTGCCGACGCAGATCCTGCCCCGCGCCGACATCGCCGCCGGCAGCATCGACTTTGCCTTCGAACTGACACCGTCCGCCGAAGAGGCCGCCGAGCAAGCTGCGACCCCCGAAGCCGAAGAGGGTGGAGATACGCCGACGCTGGTGCTCGACAACCTGACCGCGCGTGTGCCCGACCTGCCCAGCGCGGCCGACCTCGACCTCGGGCGTCTGCCAGCCGCGCCGACCACGGCCGGCATGGAAGCGGCAGACCTGCCGACCTTCGAGCTGGACCTCGGTGCCTTCGGTGACGCCGAGCCGGCGCCGCTGCCGGCGATGCCGGCCGCGGCGGTGAACCTGCTCGACCTGCCGTTGGACGCCCCCACCGAAGCGATGCCCGAGGGCGAGGCGCTGGAGATCGACCTCGCCGACCTCAACGCGCTTTTCCCCGACTTGGCAGCCGCGCCGGTGGCGCCTGCCGCGGTGCCTGCCTATGTGCACGACCCGGTGCTGGACACCGTGCCGCTGCCGACGCTCGAAGAAGAGGCCCCCGCGGGCGCAAAAGCGGCCGTCGAACCCGACTTCTCCTTTGACCTCGAAGCCTTCGCGCCGGCGTCCGAGCCCGCCGACCTGGCGCTCGACTTCGAGGCCGCCGCACCGACTTCCGCCGCCGCCCCGCTGGCTGAAGAAGAGGCCGAGGACGAAGAGCAGGTCAAGCTCATCGGGCCGCTGCGCATCAGCATCCCGCTCTTCAACATCTACCTCAACGAGGCCGACGAGTTGTCGCGGCGGCTCGTCACCGAACTCGCCGAGTGGGCGCTGGAGTCGTCGCGCCACCCCGTGCCCGACACCGCAGTGGCGCTGGCACATTCGCTGGCCGGCAGCTCGGCCACGGTGGGCTATAGCGACCTCTCGGCCCTGGCGCGGGCGCTCGAACACGCGTTGATGCGCTCACGCGAGGCCGGCCGTGCACGCGAAGGCGAGCCGGTGCTGTTCAGCGCCGCCGCCGACGAGATCCGCCGCCTGCTGCACCAGTTCGCGGCCGGCTTCCTGCGTGAGGTCGACCCGGCGCTGATGGAACGGCTGGCCGCGCATGAGCGCCTGCCCTTGCCCGGGGCCGGTCTCACGCCCGACGACGCGGCGGTGCTGGCCGGCATCGAGGTCGAGGACAACATCGACCACGAGCTGCTGCCGATCTTCGAGGAAGAGGCCGACGAACTGCTGCCGCAGCTGCAGTCGCGGCTGCGCGACTGGCTCGACCGCCCGGCCGACCCCGACGCGCCCATGGCCTGCATGCGCACGCTGCACACGCTGAAGGGCGGCGCGCGGCTGGCCGGCGCGATGCGCCTGGGCGAAGTGGCGCACCGGCTGGAGACGGACATCGAGGCGTTGGCCGCCGGCGGCCCGGCCCAGGCCGAGGACATCGAGCCGTTGATGGCGCGTGCCGACGCGATGAGCGGCCTCTTCGACGCCCTGCGCCATGGCGGCGCGGTGGCGCAGCCGCTGCGCGCGGCCGTGCCCGCGCCGCAGGCACCGCCTGCGCCGGCGCCGGTGCAAGCCGAAGCCGAGCAAGTCGCCGAAGCGGCCGAAGCAGCCGAGCCCGCTGAAGCCGTGGTCGCGGAAGAAACCGCCGAGCCTGGCGTCGAAGCCGCCGCCGAGGCCGGCGTCGACTTCGAATTCCCGGCACCGGAAACACCTGCGGCAGAAGCCCTGCCGGAGGCGGCCGACATCGGCATCGAGCCCGCGGCGTTTGCCGAAGCAGCCGCCAAGGCCCTTTCGACCGCCGAACCCGCCTTGGCCCCCGAGCCGGCCACGATGGCCGAGCGGCCCGCGCCCGCGCCCCCGCCCCCGGCCGCGCCGCCACCCGAGATCGACTGGGCGCGCTTCAGCCTCGGCGAAACGGCCGAAGCCGCCGGCCCCGACCGCGCCGCGGCTGGCAACGCCGTCGTGCGGGTGCGCGCCAGCCTGCTCGACCGTCTGGTGAACCAGGCCGGCGAGGTGAGCATCACGCGCGCGCGCATCGATAGCGACGTCAAGCTGCTGCAGGGCTCGCTGAACGATCTCACCGACAGCCTGGACCGCATGCGCAAGCAGTTGCGCGACATCGAGCTGCAGGCCGAGACGCAGATCAACACGCGCATCGAGGCCGCCAAGGCCGCGGCCGAGAGCTTCGACCCGCTGGAGATGGACCGCTTCACCCGCTTCCAGGAACTGACGCGTTTCATGGCCGAGTCGGTGAACGACGTGGCCACGCTGCAGCGCAGCCTGCAGCGCACGCTGCAAAGCAGTGAAGACGAGCTGGCGGCGCAGGCGCGGCTGACGCGTGAACTGCAGGACGACCTGCTGCGCACGCGCATGGTCGAGTTCGAGAGCATGGCCGAGCGCCTGCAGCGCACCGTGCGCCAGGCAGCGCGCGAGACCGCCAAGCAGGTGCGGCTGGAGATCCTCGGCGGCGCCATCGAAATCGACCGCGGCGTGCTCGAACGCATGGTCGGCCCCTTCGAGCACCTGCTGCGCAACTGCGTCGCACACGGCGTCGAGGCCCCTGCGGCGCGCACCGCCGCGGGCAAGGACGTCACCGGCGTCGTCACCATCACGGTGGCCCAGGCGGGTAACGAAGTGGCGGTGGAATTCGCCGACGACGGCGGCGGCCTCGACCTGGCGCGCATCCGCCAGCGGGCGGTGCAGCGGGGTCTGCTTGAAGCCGACGCGGCGCCCAGCGAAGCCGAGCTGGCGCAGTTCATCTTCAAGCCCGGCTTCAGTACCGCCGAGACGGTGACCGAGATCGCCGGCCGTGGTGTCGGCCTGGACGTCGTGCGCGCCGAGGTCAACGCCATGGGCGGCCGCATCGAGACGCTGAGCGAAGCTGCCCAGGGCACCCGCTTCAAGCTGCTGCTGCCGCTGACCACCGCCGTCACGCAGGTGGTGATGCTGCGCTGCGGCGAGCAGCAGGTGGCGGTGCCATCGACGCTGATCGAGACCGTGCGCCGCGTGCCCAGCGCCGAGGTCACCCAGGCCTACGCCAGCTTAACGCTGCGCTACGCCGACGAGGACGTGCCGTTCTTCTGGCTCGGCGCACTGCTGCGCGCCGGCGCGCGCGGCGAGGTTGCCGGACGCAACCAGACGGTGGTCATCATCCGCAGCGCGGCGCAGCGTGTGGCGGTGCACCTCGACGAGGTGGTGGGCAACCAGGAAGTGGTGGTCAAGAACGTCGGCCCGCAGCTGGCGCGCCTGCCCGGCCTGGCCGGCGTGACGCTGCTGCCTTCGGGCGCCGTGTCGCTGATCTACAACCCGGTGGCGCTGGCGGCGCTCTACGGCGACGAGGCGCGCGCCCGCATGCTGCAGGCCGCCGCGGTGCCTGCGGGCACGCCGGCCGCGCCCGAGGCCGAACCGGCCCAGGCGCCCCGTGCGCCGATGGTGATGGTGGTCGACGATTCGCTCACCGTGCGGCGCGTCACGCAGCGCCTGCTGGTGCGGGAAGGCTACCGCGTCGTCACCGCCAAGGACGGCCTGGACGCGCTGGAGAAGCTGGCCGACGAGCGCCCCGTGGTGCTGCTGTCCGACATCGAGATGCCGCGCATGGACGGCTTCGACCTGCTGCGCAACGTGCGCGCCGACACCCGTCTGGCGACGCTGCCGGTGGTGATGATCACCTCGCGCACGGCGCAGAAGCACCGCGATTACGCCGAGCAGCTGGGCGCCAACCATTACCTCGGCAAGCCCTACTCGGAAGAGGAGCTGCTGACCCTGGTGGCGCGCTACGCCGGCGCGGACGTGTCGGCTTGACTGCCGCAGCCCGGCCGCTCCGCAGTGCAGCAGTTCGGTGACTGAGCGTCGATGTCGCGCGTCATCGAACACCTGGCCGACCTCACGGGCTTCCGTGACCGCGACGTGCTCGATGTCAGCCTGGTCGGCGCCCTCATGGACCTGCTGCGGGCCGATGGCGTGGGCATCTACCGCGTCGTCGGCGACGGCGACCGGCGCTACTGGCTGACACGGGCCTGCTTGCAGCGCGGCGACAGCACGGCGCGTGCCGACCCGCTGTGGGCCGAGGCCGGCAGCCTGCCGCTGCTGGAAGCCTTCCCCAACCGCCTCGCCTGCCTGCAGGGCGGAGAGGCCTTCGAACTGCCCGGGCCGCCTTCGGTGGCCTTTTTCCCCATGGCCACCGAATGGCAGGCCGTGGGTGTGCTCGAGATCGTCGCCACCGAGCCGCTGACCGCCGAAGATCTGCGCCTCGTGGGCAGCATCCTGCGCATCTACCGCAACTTCCAGGGCCTGCTCGACTACAGCGAACGCGACACGCTGACCGGGCTGCTCAACCGCAAGACCTTTGACGAAAGCTTCCTGCGCGTGAGCGCACAGGAGCCATCACCGTCTTCACGTGCCGACACGCTGGCCGGCGACGAACTGCGGCGGCCCGCGCCGGGCGGTGCGCTGTGGCTGGCGGTCATCGACATCGACCACTTCAAGCGTGTCAACGACGCCTTCGGCCACCTTATCGGCGACGAGGTGCTGCTGCTGCTGTCGCGGCTGATGCGCAGCAGCTTCCGTTTCCACGACCACCTCTACCGCTTCGGTGGCGAGGAGTTCGTCGTGCTGATGCGCTGCGGCGACACCGTGGCAGCGCTGACGGCGCTGGAACGCCTGCGCTGCAACGTCGCCGGCTACCGCTTCCCGCAGGTCGAGCACATCACCGTCAGCATCGGTTTCACCGCGCTGCGCCCGGGCGATACGCCCACCGGCGCCTTCGAGCGTGCCGACAAGGCGCTGTACCACGTCAAGCAGAACGGCCGCAATCAGGTGGCCGACCACGGCCAGCTGGTGGCCGCCGGGCATCTGGTCGAAAGCGAGCACGACAGCGACGTCGAGCTGTTCTAGCCTGGCCCCAGCCCAGGCAAGCGCGGGGCCGACCGCGGGTTGACCCTGATGCGCTGCTGGGCATGCCGTGTCGATTCAAACAAACGTTTGATTCTCGGCGCTACAGTGGCGGCGATGACAACCCGCCGCGAACCGCCAGCCCCAGCTCCGGCCGCCCGCACGGCCCCGGCGGCCGAGGACGCCCGCGTCCGGCTGCTGCACGCCGGCCTGCGCCTGTTCGCGCAGCAGGGGTACTCGCGCACTTCTACGCGTGAAATCGCCGAGGCGGCCAGCGTCAACGTCGCCGCCATCAGCTACTACTTCGGCGACAAGGCGGGCCTGTACCGCGCGGTGTTCTTCGGGCCCCAGGGCAGTGGCGCGGAGGCCGACCTGGCGCGCTTCAGCGCCCCCGGCCTGACGCTGGAGCAGGTGCTGCGCGGCTTCTTCGAGATCTTCCTCGCGCCGCTGCGCGAGGGCGACCGGACGCGCCTGTGCATGAAGCTGCGCTTCCGCGAGATGTTCGAACCCACCGGACTGTGGGACGAGGAGATCGCGCAGGGCATCAAGCCGCTGCACGAAGGCCTGGCGGCGGTGCTGGCGCGCCACCTCGGCCTGGCCCGGCCCGACCTGGAACTGACACGCCTGGTGGTCTGCCTGGCCGGGCTGGGTGTGCACCTGCACGTGGGCCACGACATCCACCACCAGATCGCGCCCGGCCTCGACGCCGGGCCGCGCGCGCTGGACCGCTGGGCCGACGCGCTGACCTGCTACGGCCGCGCGCTGGTGCAGGCGGAAGCCGAGCGCCGCGGCCTGGAACTCGCCGCCGCTGCCGCACATCCCTGAACCGCCTGCCCAGACCCCCGAAGCTGCCCGCCCCACCATGCCCATCACGACCCGACCCCGCACCGTCACCGCCGCGCTGCTGCTGGCCCTGGCCCTCGCGACCGCTGGCGCCGCCCTGGCCCAGGGCGGCGCCAGCGCAGCGCCGCGGCCGGCGCTGACCGTCAACGCCACGCAGGCCCAGCGCACCGAGATTGCAGCCGCGCTGGCGGCCGGCGGCAACGTGGCCGCCTGGCAGGAGGCCATCGTCGGCGCCGAGGGCAATGGCTGGCGCCTGGCCGAGGTTCGTGTCAACGTCGGCGATGTCGTAAGACGCGGCCAGGTGTTGGCCACCTTCGTCGCCGATCTGGCGCAGGCCGAGGCGGCGCAGAGCCGCGCCGCCGTCGCCGAGGCCGAAGCCACGCTGGCCGAGGCCGCGGCCAACGCCCAGCGTGCACGCGAACTGCAGCCCAGCGGCGCCCTGAGCGCGCAGCAGGTCAACCAGCTGCTCACCGCCGAGCGCACCGCGCAGGCGCGGCTGGACGCCGTGCGCGCCGCCGCCCGCGTGCAGCAGCTGCGCCTGGCGCAAGCCCAGGTGCTGGCGCCCGACAGCGGCGTGATCTCGGCCCGCAACGCCACCGTCGGCGCCGTGGTGCCGTCGGGGGTAGAGCTCTTCCGCCTCATCCGCCAGGGCCGGCTGGAATGGCGCGCCGAAGTTGCGTCATCCGAGCTGGTGCAGGTGCAAGCGGGGCAGGTGGTGGGCGTGGCCGCGCCCGGGGGCGCCGCGGTGGTGGGCAAGGTCCGCATGTTCGCGCCCACCGTCGACGCGGCCACGCGCAACGGCATCGTCTACGTCGACTTCGCCGCAGCCGGGGCGCTGAAGGCCGGCATGTTTGCGCGCGGCGAGATCGAAACCGGCCGTCGCAGCGCGCTGACGCTGCCGCAGAGCGCGGTGCTGCTGCGCGACGGCTTCGCCTACGTCTTCAAGCTCGGCGCCGACGGCCGTGTGGCGCAGGCCAAGGTGGGCGTGGGCCGCCGCGTCGGCGAGCGCATCGAGATCACCAGCGGCCTGGACGCCGCCACCCGCGTGGTGGCCAGTGGCGCGGGTTTCCTGGCCGACGGCGACACCGTGCGTGTCATCGACACGGCGGCGCCGTCCAATCCGGCGGCCGCGCCCGCGCCGAAGACCACCGCCAGCCGCTGAAGCCGCCGATGATCAACGTCTCGTCCTGGAGCATCCGCAACCCGATACCGGCGGTGATGTTCTTCGTGCTGCTCACGCTGGCCGGCGTGCTGGGCTTCCGCGCCATGAAGGTGCAGCAGTTCCCCGACATCGACCTGCCCACCATCAACGTCACCGCCAGCCTTCCCGGCACCGCGCCGGCGCAGATGGAGACCGAGGTCGCGCGCAAGATCGAGAACGCCGTCGCCGCGCTGCAGGGCGTGAAGAACATCTACACCAAGGTGCAGGACGGCGTGGCCATCGTGACGGTGGAATTCCGCCTCGAGAAGCCGACGCAGGAGGCCCTGGACGACGTGCGCTCGGCCGTCTCGCGGGTGCGCGCCGACCTGCCCGCCGAACTGCGCGACCCCGTCATCTCCAAGCTCGACCTGGCCGGTGCGCCCATCCTCACCTACACCGTGGCCTCGAGCCGCATGGACGACGAGGCGCTGAGCTGGTTCGTCGACAACCAGGTCACGAAGGCCATGCTGGCGGTGCGCGGCGTGGGCAGCGTGGCGCGGGTCGGCGGCGTCACGCGCGAGGTACGGGTTGAGCTCGACCCGGCGCGCCTGCTGGCGCTGGGCGCCACCGCGGCCGACATCTCGCGCCAGCTGCGCGCCGTGCAGCAGGACGCCGCCGGCGGCCGTGCCGATGTCGGCGGCGTCGAGCAGAGCGTGCGCACCATCGCCACCGTGCAGAGCGCGGCCGAACTCGGCCGGCTGGACATCGCGCTGGCCGACGGCCGCCGCATCCGGCTCGACCAGGTGGCCAGCGTCAGCGACACCGTGGCCGAACGGCGCAGCGGCGCGCTGCTCAACGGCGCGCCGGTGGTGGGCTTCGAGATCGTGCGTTCGCGCGGCGCCGGCGAAACCGACGTTGCCGACGGTGTGCGCGCCGCGCTCGACAAGCTGCGTGCCGGCCACCCCGACGTGACCGTGACCGAGGCCTTCAACTTCGTCGACCCGGTGATCGAGAACTACCACGGCAGCATGATCCTGCTGCTGGAAGGCGCGGCGCTGGCAGTGCTGGTGGTCTGGCTCTTCCTGCGCGACTGGCGCGCCACGCTGGTGGCGGCCACCGCGCTGCCGCTGTCCATCATCCCGGCCTTCGCGGTGATGCACTACGTCTTCGGCTTCACGCTCAACGTCATCACGCTGCTGAGCATGAGCCTCGTGGTGGGCATCCTGGTCGACGACGCGATCGTCGAAATCGAGAACATCATGCGCCACCTGCGCATGCGCAGCGCCGGGCCGCCCCAAGCGGCGCAGACCGCCACGGGGGGCGGGCTGAGCGAAGCGAAGACCTGGGGGCAGGCATTGCTCAAGACGCCCTACCAGGCGGCGATGGAAGCGGCCGACGAGATCGGGCTGGCCGTCATCGCCACCACCTTCACGCTGATCGCGGTTTTCCTGCCCACCGCCTTCATGGCCGGCGTGCCGGGCAAGTTTTTCGTGCAGTTCGGCTGGACGGCGGCCATCGCAGTCTTCTTCAGCCTCGTCGTGGCGCGTGTGCTGACGCCGATGATGGCCGCGTACATCCTGAAGCCCCCCAAGGGGGAAATTCAAGAACCGGGCTGGATGAAACGCTACCTCGGCTGGGCGGCGTGGTGCCTGAAGCACCGTGTGCTGACGATGGCCGCCACGGCAGTGTTCTTCGTCGGCAGCTTCATGCTCGTGCCCTACCTGCCCACCGGTTTCCTGCCGCCCGACGATTTGAGCCAGACCCAGGTGACGGTGACGCTGCCGCCCGGCAGCACCTACGAACAGAGCCTGGCCGCGGCCGAACAGGCGCGGCTGCTGGTGCAGCGCAACGCGCACGTCAAGCTCGTCTACACCGCAGTGGGTGCGGGCAGCACCGGCGCCGACACCTTCACGCCCGGCGGCGGCGTGCCCGACGTCACCAAGGCCACGCTGACGATCAACATGACGCACCGCAGCGACCGGCCCGGCCTCAGCAAGCAGGCCATCGAGTCGCAGCTGCGCGAGGCGCTGGCCGTGCTGCCCGGTGTGCGCGTGAAGGTGGGTTTCGGCCAGAGCGCCGAGAAATACGTGCTGGTGCTGGCCGGTGAAGACGGCGCCACACTGGCCGCCCACGCCGCGGTGGTGGAGCGCGAGTTGCGCACCATCGCCGGCATCGGCGCGGTGACCAGCAGCAGCAGCCTGGTGCGCCCCGAGCTCATCGTGCGCCCCGACCCGGCCAAGGCGGCCGATCTCGGCGTCACCTCGGCGGCCATCGCCGACACGCTGCGCATCGCCACCGCCGGCGACTACGACCAGAGCCTGCCCAAGCTGAACCTGAGCCAGCGCCAGGTGCCCATCGTCGTGCGCCTGCCGGCCAGCGCGCGCAGCGATCTCGCGCTGCTGGAGCGCCTGCCGGTGCCCGGCAAAAACGGCCCGGTGATGCTGGGCAGCGTGGCCAGCCTGGCCATCGACAGCGGCCCGGCCAGCATCGACCGCTACAACCGCCAGCGCAACGTCAACTTCGAGATCGAGCTCAACCAGCAGGCGCTGGGCGACGTCAAGGACGCCGTGCTCGCGCTGCCCAGCCTGAAAAACCTGCCGCCGGGCGTCATCCAGACCGAGATCGGCGACGCCGAGGCCATGGGCGAGCTGTTCGCGAGTTTCGGCCTGGCCATGCTGACCGGTGTGCTGTGCATCTACATCGTGCTCGTGCTGCTGTTCAAGGACTTCGTGCAGCCGGCCACCATCCTGGGCGCGCTGGTGCTGTCGGTTCCCGGCGCCTTCCTGGCGCTGTTCGTCACCCACACCGCACTGTCGATGCCGAGCATGATCGGGCTCATCATGCTGATGGGCATCGCGACGAAAAATTCGATCCTGCTGGTCGATTACGTGATCCTGGCGCGGCGCGACCACGGCCTGGCGCGGCTGGAAGCCATCCTCGACGCCTGCCACAAACGTGCGCGGCCGATCATCATGACGACCATCGCCATGGCCGCCGGCATGCTGCCCATCGCGCTGGGCTGGGGCACCGACCCGAGTTTCCGCGCGCCGATGGCCATCGTCGTCATCGGCGGGCTGATCACCAGCACCTTCCTGAGCCTGCTCGTGATTCCGGTGCTCTTCACCTACGTCGACGACGCCATCCAGGCGCTGAAGCGGCTGACCCGCCGGCGGCGCGCGCCACCGGCGGCCAAGCAGGAGGCCGCGGCATGAAGCTGAACCGGCGCCACTGCCTGCGCCTGGGCCTGGTGGCGGCCACGCTGGCCGCGGCGTGGCCGCTGCGTGCGGCGACGGCCTGGGCCGCCGAGACCGAGTCTTTCGGCGCGCTCGACCTCGACTGGGTCGACCCCGCGCGCGATCGTGCGGTGCCGGTGCGCCTGTACCTGCCCAACCAGCGCCGCGCGACGCCGCTGGTGGTGTTCTCGCACGGCATCGGCGGCTCGCGCCGCGGTTACAGCTGGCTGGGCAGCCACTTCGCCAGCCACGGCATCGCCAGCCTGCACCTGCAGCACGTCGGCAGCGACCGTGCGCTGTGGACCGGCAGCGTCTTCAGCCTGGTGGGACGGCTGCAGGACGCGGCGCAGGACAAGGAAGCGATCCACCGCGCGCGGGACCTGCGTTTTGCGCTCGACACGCTGCTGGCCGGCGAACTGGCGCCTCGCATCGACGCACACCGCATCGTCGCTGCCGGCCACAGCTACGGCGCCAACACCACGCTGCTGGCCAGCGGCGCACGGGTGCCGCGCGAAGGCCGTGTGCTCGATCTGCAAGACGGCCGCGTGCGCGGCGCCATCGTGATCTCGGCGCCGCCCTTCTACGGCGAGCCCGAACCGCGCGCCATCCTGGCACCGGTGGCGGTGCCCAGCCTGCACGTCACGGCCACCGAGGACATCATCCGCATCCCCGGCTATTACAGCGGCGCCGAAGACCGCGTGAAGGTCTACGACGCCATCGGCGGCCCGCGCAAGTGGCTGGCGGTCTACGAAGGCGGCTCGCACAGCATGTTCACCGACCGCCGCGGCAGCGGCGGCGCGCTGCTCAACCCGCAGGTCAAGGCCGCGACGCAGGCGCTGGCGCTGGCCTTCCTGCACAGCGTGTTCGACGGCGACGAAACAGGCCTGGCCGCCTGGCCGAAGCAGCATGCGGCCCTGCTGGCGCGTTTCAGCGAAGGGCGCGGCGGGTGAACGCCCGCAGCCGCTTCATGCTGGCCGCGCCGGTGCTGCAACGGCCGGTGGCCGACGACCCGGCGGCACGGCCGCCCAGGCTGTCCGACGCCGACGCGCTGGGCGCGTTGCTGCTCGATGCCTACCGCGGCACACCCGACGACGAGGGCGAGACGCTGGACGATGCGCGACGCATCGTGCGCGAGATCTTCGCCGGCGCTGCGGGCACGGTGATGTGGTCGGTGTCGGAGGTGACGGAACGCGAGGGCCGTCTGGTCTCGGCCACGATCGTCACGCTGTGGCAGGACCTGCCGCTGCTGGCGCAGATGGTCACCGCGCCGGACTGGCAGCGCCGCGGCCTGGCACGCGCCGGGCTGCTGCGCACCATCAACCGTCTGGCCGCCGGCGACGAAACCGTGGTGCGGCTGGTGGTGACGCAGGGCAATACACGCGCCGAGGCGCTGTACGAGAGCCTGGGCTTCCGCC
Source organism: Burkholderiales bacterium (assembly GCA_038205425.1). Classification (GTDB taxonomy): domain Bacteria; phylum Pseudomonadota; class Gammaproteobacteria; order Burkholderiales; family Burkholderiaceae_C; genus Rubrivivax. The sequence continues at coordinate 66,629 of JBBRBW010000007.1, forward strand.
CGGAGGCGCAGCCGCCCTTCAACTCGGCCTGATCAGTCGGCGCCCTTGACCACCGCGTAACGCGCCAGCGTCTTCTCGCGCGCCGCGGCGTGGTCGACCACCGGCGCCGGGTAGACGCTGCCCAGCTTCACGTCGGCGGCCAGCAGGTCGACCGGGCGCGCCAGCCACGGCGCGTGGATCAGCTTGTCGGGCAGCCTGGCCAGCTCGGGCAGGTAGCGGCGGATGAACTTGCCTTCGGGGTCGAACCTCTCGCTCTGCGCCACCGGGTTGAAGATGCGGAAGTAGGGCTGGGCGTCGCAGCCGCTGGACGCCGCCCATTGCCAGCCGCCGTTGTTGGCGGCGAGATCGAAGTCGTTGAGGTGCAGCGCAAACCAGGCTTCGCCGCGCCGCCAGTCCAGCCCCAGGTCCTTGGTGAGGAAACTCGCCACCACCATGCGCAGGCGGTTGTGCATGTAGCCGGTCTGCGCCAGCTGGTGCATCGCGGCGTCGACCAGCGGGTAGCCGGTGCGGCCCTCGCACCAGGCGGTGAAAAGTTCGTCGGCGTGTTTGCCGTGGTCCCAGCGGATGCGGTCGTAGGCCGGCTTGAAGGCGCTGTGCACCACACGCGGGTGGTGGTGCAGCACCTGGTGGTAGAAGTCGCGCCAGATCAGTTCGCTGAGCCAGGTTTCGGCCCCGCGCGAGCCGGCCACGCTGCGGTGCAGGGCCTCGCGTGCCAGCCGGCGCACCGACACCGTGCCGAAGCGCAGGTGGGTGCTGAGGTAACTGGGGCCCTTGACGGCGGGGAAGTCGCGGCTGTCGCGGTAGCGGTCGATGCGGTCGAGGAAATCGGCCAGCAGTTCCTGCGCGCCCGCCGGGCCGCTGGGCAGGCGCAGCTGGCGCAGGTTGGTGCGCAGGAAACCGAGCGACTCCAGCGTCGGCACGCCGCACACGTGCGCCGGGCCCGCCGCTTCGCCGGGCAGCGGCGCCAGCGCCGAGGCGTGCCTGGCCACCGGGTAGGCGCTCAGAAAGTAGTCGTTGCACTTCTTCAGCCAGGCGTTTTTGTAGGGCGTGAACACCGAGAACGGACCCCCGCCCAGCGTCAGCACCTCGCGGCGCTCGAAGACCACGTGGTCCTTCGACGTGTGGAGTGCCACGCCGCGGTCGGCCAGCAGGCCGCGCAGCCTGGCGTCGCGCGCCAGCGCGGAAGGTTCGTCGTCGTGGTTGGCGTAGACCGCCTGCACACCGAGGCGGGCGGCCAGCGCCGGGATCTCCTCGGCCGGCCAGCCGTGGCGCACGATCAGCCCGGCACCGTCGATGCCGTGCGAGGCGGCCAGCGCGCGCAACTCGGCGTCGACGCCGACCAGGCTGTCGCGTATGAACTCGACGCGGCGGTCCTGCCTCGCGGCCCCGGCGGGGCCGCCTTGCTGACCCGGCAAGGAGTCGAGGATGTCGCGGTCGAACACGAACACACACCACACCTGGCGCGCCGCCTTCAGCGCATGGTAGAGCGCCGCCTGGTCGTCGGTGCGCAGGTCGCGGCGCAGCCAGACCAGGGCGCGGTCGAGCAGGCGCGGCGGGGGATGGGCAGGGGTTTTGTGCACGGCTTGGAGTGTGGCCCGGGAATAGAATCCACGAATGTTCATGCCCCAAGCTCACTGCGTTCGCGGCCCTGAAGGGACGCGTCAGCACCTTGGGGCGGCTCGGCGGTACTGACATGCCCGACGCTGTCCGCATCGACCTGACGAACCAGTTCCTGATCGCCATGCCGGGCATGGTCGACGAGACCTTTGCGCGCACGGTCGTCTACCTCTGCGAGCACAACGAGAAGGGCGCGTTGGGCCTGGTCATCAACAAGCCCATCGACATCAAGCTCAGGAACCTGTTCGAGAAGGTCGAACTGGCGCTCGACCGTGAAGAGCTGGCCGAGCAGCCGGTCTACTTCGGCGGCCCGGTGCAGACCGAGCGCGGCTTCGTGCTGCACGAAAAGCTGGGCGAAGACCACCTGCCCTACAACAGCACGCTGTCGGTGCCCGGCGGCCTGGCCATGACCACCAGCAAGGACGTGCTCGAGGCGCTGGCCGAAGGCACCGGCCCGGCCAGGGTGCTGGTGACGCTGGGCTACAGCGGCTGGCAGGCCGGCCAGCTGGAAGACGAGCTGGGCCGCAACGGCTGGCTCACGGTGGACGCCGACCCCAGGGTCATCTTCGACACGCCGATCGAACGGCGCTACGACACCGCGCTGGCGCTGCTGGGCATCGATCCGCGCATGCTGTCGCAGGAAGCCGGACATGCGTGAAACGGGGCCCCCAAGCTCGCTGGCGCGCGCTACCCCCCGTGTGGGGCGAGTCGGACGAAGAACAGTCCCTGCGGACTGTTCCTCGCCTACGAGCGCCTGCGGCGTCCCCGCCGCAGGCCGTCCGCCAACGGCCCGGCGGAGCCGGTTCCGTGTCGGGAAGCTGGGTCAAGGTGCCGTGCTGCATGCATGACGGGTGGTGCGCCGCGCGTCCGGTCGCTGAGATGGGTGCCGGCGTCGGTGCCACTGTCCGCACGCTCAGCTTCCTGTCTTTCGACTTCGGCACCCGCCGCACCGGCGTGGCCACCGGCAACACCCTGCTGCGCCGGGCGCAGCCGCTGAAGACGCTGGCAGCCGTTGGCGATGCGCGCCTGGCCGCCATCGCGGCGCTGGTTGCCGAATGGCAGCCCGACGCGCTGGTCGTCGGCGTGCCCTTCCACCCCGACGGCGCCGAACACGACAACACGCGGCGCGCGCGGAGCTTTGCGCGCCAGCTGCACGGCCGCTTCCGGCTGCCGGTGCACGAGGTCGACGAGCGCTACACGACGACCGAGGCGCTGGCCGCCGGCGCCGCCGATGCCGACGCCGCCGCGGCGGCGATCATCCTCGACCAGTTCCTCAACCCGATGCCCCACGGCCATGATGCTGCAGCTTGACGCCGAAGCGCTGTACACCGAGCTGCGCGAAGGCGTGCGCGGTCTGCTCAAGCCCGACGCTGTACTCGTCGGCATCTGGAGCGGCGGCGCCTGGCTGGCCGAACGCCTGCAGCGCGACCTGGGCCTGCCCGGCGGCGACAAGGGCTACGGCGTCATCAGCAGCACGCTGCACCGCGACGACTTCGGCTCACGCGGCCTGGCCGCGGGCAACGACCCCACGCGGCTGCCGTTTGCCATCGACGGCCGCCACGTCGTGCTCGTAGACGACGTGCTCTACACCGGCCGCACCATCCGCGCCGTCGTCAACGAGCTATTCGACTTCGGCCGCCCGGCCAGCGTGACGCTGGCCGTGCTGGTCGACCGCGGTGGGCGTGAACTGCCCATCGCCGCCGCCTACGCCGCCGCCAAGCTGGCGCTGCCGGCCACGCAGCGCCTGTCGCTGGCGCGCGCCCCGGATGGCGAACCCGGCGGCGCCTTCAGCTTCACCGTCACGAACAAGACCACCGAGTAGGCCGCCATGCTGTCCCGCCGCAACCCGCAGCTCAACGTGCACGGCGAGCTGATCCACCTGCTCAGCATCGAGGGCCTGCCCAAGGCCGTGCTGACACAGATCCTCGACACCGCGGGCACTTTCCTCAGCGTCAACGACCGCGACGTGAAGAAGGTGCCGCTGCTGCGGGGCAAGAGCGTGTTCAACCTGTTCTTCGAGAACAGCACACGCACACGCACCACCTTCGAGATCGCGGCCAAGCGCCTGTCGGCCGACGTCATCAACCTCGACATCGCCAAGAGCAGCACCGCCAAGGGCGAGAGCCTGCTCGACACCATCGCCAACCTCAGCGCGATGCATGCCGACATGTTCATCGTGCGCCATGCCGAAAGCGGCGCGCCCTACCTGATCGCGCAGCACGTGGCGCCGCACGTGCACGTGGTCAACGCCGGCGACGGCCGCCACGCCCACCCCACGCAGGGGCTGCTGGACATGTACACCATCCGGCACTTCAAGCAAGACTTCTCGCAGCTCACGGTGGCCATCGTCGGCGACATCGTGCACAGCCGCGTGGCGCGTTCCGACATCCACGCGCTGACCACCCTGGGCGTGCCCGAAATCCGCGCCGTGGGCCCGAAGACGCTGGTTCCGGGGGATCTTTCCGCGATGGGCGTGCGGGTGTGCCACAGCATGGAAGAAGGCATCAAGGGCGCCGACGTGATCATCATGCTGCGCCTGCAGAACGAACGCATGAGCGGCGCCATGCTGCCGAGCGCCGGCGAGTTCTACAAGAGCTACGGCCTGACGCCGCAGAAACTGGCGCTGGCCAAACCCGATGCCATCGTGATGCACCCGGGGCCCATCAACCGCGGTGTCGAGATCGCCTCCGACGTCGCCGACGGCACCCACAGCGTGATCCTGCCGCAGGTCACCTTCGGCATCGCGGTGCGCATGGCCGTGATGTCCACGATCGCCGGCAACCAGGCCTGACCGCATGAAGATCCTGATCCGCAACGGCCGTGTCATCGACCCCGGGAACGCCAACGACCGGGGCCGCGATGAGATTGCCGACATCGCCATCGCCTCGGGCCGCATCGTCAGCATCGGCGCGGCCACGGCCTTCGACGCCGACCGCGTCATCGACGCCACCGGCCTGGTCGTCGCGCCCGGCCTCGTCGACCTCGCGGCGCGCCTGCGTGAGCCCGGCCAGGAACACGAAGGCATGCTGGAAAGCGAACTCGCCGCGGCGGCCGCCGGCGGCGTGACCAGCCTGGTCTGCCCGCCCGACACCGACCCCGTGCTCGACGAACCCGGCCTGGTCGAGGTGCTGAAGTTCCGCGCCCGCAAGCTCAGCCGCTGCCGTGTCTTTCCGCTCGGCGCGCTGACACGCGGCCTGCAGGGTCAGGCGCTGACCGAAATGGCCGAACTCACCGAGGCCGGCTGCATCGGCTTCGCGCAGGCCGACGTGCCCGTCACCGACAGCCTGGTGCTGCTGCGTGCGCTGCAGTACGCCGCCACCTTCGGCTACACGGTGTGGCTGCGGCCGCTGGACGCCTGGCTGGGCAAGGGCATTGCGGCCTCGGGCGCGGTGGCCACGCGACTGGGCCTCGCCGGTGTGCCGGTGGTGGCCGAGACGGTGGCGATGCACACGCTGTTCGAGCTGGTGCGCGTGACGAAGGCGCGTGTGCACCTGTGCCGCCTGAGCAGCGCCGCCGGGGTGGCGCTGCTGCGCGCCGCCAAGGCCGAGGGCCTGCCCGTGACGGCCGACGTCAGCATCAACAACCTGCACCTCACCGATGTCGACATCGGCTACTTCAACCCCGACATGCGGCTGCTGCCGCCGCTGCGCCAGGGTGCCGACCGCGACGCGCTGCGCGCCGCGCTGGCCGACGGCACGCTGGACGCGCTGGTCTCCGACCACAACCCGGTGGCCGAGGACATGAAGAACCTGCCCTTCGGCGAGGCCGAGCCCGGCGCCACCGGGCTGGAACTTCTGCTCAGCCTGGCGCTGCGCTGGGGCCAGGACTGCGGCCTGCCGCTGACCACCACGCTGGCGCGCGTGACACACGGCCCGGTGCGGGTGCTGGGCGACGCGCTGGGCTCGCTGGCCAGCAGCGCGGGGCGGCTGGTGGAAGGTGGTGTCGCCGACGTCTGCGTTTTCGACCCTGCCGTCGACTGGGTCGTCACGCCGCAGCAGCTCGCCAGCCAGGGCAAACACACGCCGTTCTCCTTCGCGTCCACCGGCATGGCGATGCCCGGCCGGGTGCGCGCGACGCTGGTGGCCGGCACGCTGGCCTACGAACTTCCGGCTGCGCCGGGTGGCAACACCTGATGCAGCAATTGCGCGCTGCATGGCGACTGTGCCGCGCCGTGCTGCATGTGCTGCACGGCATGGTGGTGATGACGCGTTTCCCGGCGCTGGACGCCGCGGCGCGCCACGAGCGCATCCGCTGGTGGTCGGCCGGCCTGCTGCGCGCCGCCGGGCTGACGCTGCAGGTCAGCGGCGTGCAGCCGCGGCCGGGGGCGACGCTGATCGTCGCCAACCACATCTCGTGGCTGGACATCGCGGCCATCCATGCCGCGGCGCCGCATGCACGCTTCGTCAGCAAGGCCGACGTGCTGCAGTGGCCGCTGCTGGGCTGGCTGATCCGCAACGCCGGCACGCTGTTCATCGAGCGCGAACGCAAGCGCGATGCGGTTCGCGTGGTGCATGCGATGGCCAGCGCGCTGCAGGCTGGCGACACCGTGGCCGTGTTCCCCGAAGGCACGACCGGCCCGGGCGACGCACCGCTGCCCTTCCACGCCAACCTGCTGCAGGCCGCGGTGGCCACCGGCACGCCGGTGCAGGTGGTGGTGCTGCGCTTCGCCGACGCCGGCTCGGCCTTCAGCCCCGCGGTGCACTTCCTGGGTGAAACCACGCTGCTGCAGAGCATCTGGCGCGTCGTCAGCGCGCGCGGCCTGTGCGCCCACGTGCAGCTGCTGCCGCCGGTGGGCAGCGCGCACGCCGACCGCCGCGCGCTGGCCGAACACCTGCGCGAGCTGATCGCGCAGCAACTGCAGCCCGGCGAGCCGATCGCGCCGCAGCGGGTGCCGGCCTGATGATGCTGCTGGCCTTCGACGACGAACTGCCGCTCGCAAGCGGCCTGGCCGCGGCACTGGGCTGGCCGCTGGCCGTGGTCGAGCGCCACCGTTTCCCCGACGGCGAGACGCGGTTGCGCCTGCCGCCGGAGCTGCCCGCGCGCGTCGTGCTGCTGCGTGGCCTGCAGGACCCCAACGCCAAGCTCACCGAACTGCTGCTGACGGCGGCCGGCGCGCGTGAACTCGGTGCGTCGCAGCTCACGCTGGTCAGCCCCTACCTGGCCTACATGCGACAGGACATCGAGTTCACACCGGGCGAGGTCGTCAGCCAGCGCCACCTTGGCCACCTGCTGGCCGCCGCCTTCGATGCCGTGGTCACCGTCGACCCGCACCTGCACCGCGTGGCCACGCTCGACGAGGTGCTGCCCGGCCGGTGCGGGCTGGCGCTGTCGGCCGCGCCGCTGCTCGGCGCGCATGTGGCGCGGTGGCTGCCGGGCGCGCTGCTGCTGGCGCCCGACGAGGAAGCCGGCCAGTGGGTGCGCGCTGCGGCGCAGGCGCACGGGCTGGACTGCGCCGTCTGCCACAAGCAGCGCAACGGCGACCACGACGTCGAGGTCGCGCTGCCCGACGCCGCGGTGGCCGGGCGTGCCGTGGTGCTGCTCGACGACGTGGCCCGCACCGGCCGCTCGCTGGCCGCTGCCGCGCGCGGCGCGCTGGCGCAGGGCGCGGCCAGCGTCGACGTCGCCGTGACGCATGCGCTGTTTGTCGGCGACGCCTTGGCGCAGGTGCACGCGGCCGGCGTGCGTGAGGTCTGGAGCAGCGACTGCGTGCCGCATGCCAGCAATGCCGTGTCGGTGGTGCCGATGCTGGCCGCGGCGCTGCGCAAGCTGCAGGAGGGTGCCCGATGAGCGAAAGTGAAGCCGCGCGTGTGCCGCTGGCCGAACTCGCCGACCTGATGGCCGCCGGCGAGCCGCTGCCCTTCAAGGTGCTCGACAGCCAGGGGCGCCTGCTGCTGGCGGCCGGCCACCGCGTGCTGGACCCGCGGCAGATGGCGGCACTGCTCGAGCGCGAGGCCTGTGCCGATGCCGCCGAGGTGCAGGCGGTGCGGCTGGCCCGCGCCGCGGCCGGCGCGGCTGCAGTGCCGACGACGGCACGCCAGGGCACCTGGTTCGATCGTGTCGAGCAGCTGGTGTGGGGGCTGGACGACCTGCTGCGCGTGATGGGCCGCGAACGCCTGCCGACGCTGGCGCCGCGCATCGCCGCCTTCGCCGACGAATTCATCGCGCTCGTCGAGCGCCATCCCGATGCCGCGCTCTACCTCGTCGTGCGCCAGCAGGACCGCCGCTTCGCGCTCTACGCGTTGACACACGCGCTGCACACCGCCACCTTCGGACTGCTCACCGCGCGCCAGCTCGGCTGGGACCCGGCCCGCCAGCAGTGCGTGGTGCGTGCTGCGCTGACGATGAACGCCTCGATCGTCGAACTGCAGGCGCGCATGGCCGAGCAGAACGAGCCGCCGAGCAAGAAGCAGCTCGAACAGATCCGCGCCCACCCGCAGCAGTCGGCACGGCTGCTGCGCGACTGCGGCGTCGACGACACCGACTGGCTGGCCGCGGTGGAAGACCATCACGAACGCGGCGGCGGTGCCGGCTACCCGCGCGGCGTGGCCGAGGTCGGCGAGGTCGCGCACCTGCTGCGCGCCGCCGACGTCTTCACCGCCAAGATCAGCCCGCGGGCGATGCGTGTGCCGCTGGCGCCGCAGCTGGCGGCGCGGCAGTTGTTCCAGGAAGAGCAGGGCGGGCCCATCGCCGCGGCGCTGATCCGCGCCGTGGGTGTCTACCCTCCGGGCGGCTGGGTGTCGCTGAAGAACGGCGAAGTCGGCATCGTCGTGCAGCGCGCTGCGCCGGGCCGTGGTGCCGTGATGGTGGCGCTGATCGGCGCCAATGGCAAGGCGGTGGCCGGCTCGCCGCGGCGCGACACGGCCCAGGCCGAATACACGATCACCGGGCCGCTGGCCGAACGCACCAGCCTGCCGCGGGTACTGCCCGAGCAGGTCTACGGCCTGCTCGAGCCCTGAACAAGGCCCCCAAGCTCACTTCGTTCACTACCCCCCGAGGGGGCTCTTGCTGCGGACCGGCGAAGCCGGATCCGCGCAAGGCCTTGAACCTCAACGTCGCAGGGTTGCTGGTCAGGCGGGTTTGGCTGCGCCCTGTGCCGCCACCGCGGCGGCCGCGCGCGCGGCGGCTTCGGGGTCACCCAGGTAGTAGCTGCGCAGCGGCTTGAGCTGGGCGTCGAGTTCGTAGACCAGCGGGATGCCGTTGGGGATGTTGACGCCGACGATCTCGGCGTCGCCGACCTGGTCGAGGTATTTCACCAGCGCACGGATGCTGTTGCCGTGGGCGGCAATGACAACACGCTGGCCGCTGGCGATGGCCGGCGCCAGCCGTTCGTTCCAGCAGGGCATCACGCGCGCCACGGTGTCCTTCAGGCATTCGGTCAGCGGCACCTGATCAGTGGCGAGCCCGGCGTAGCGCGGGTCGCCGCGCTCGCTGCGCGGGTCGCCGGGTTCCAGTGCCGGCGGCGGCGTGTCGTAGCTGCGGCGCCAGACCAGCACCTGCTCGGCGCCGTACTTCTGCGCCATGTCGGCCTTGTTCAGACCCTGCAGCGCGCCGTAGTGGCGTTCGTTCAGCCGCCAGTCGTGCTGCACCGGCAGCCAGGTGCGGTCGAGCTCGTCCAGCGTGTGCCACAAGGTCCATACGGCGCGCTTGAGCACCGAGGTGTAGGCGACATCGAAGTCGTAGCCCGCTTCCTTGAGAAGCAGGCCGGCCTGGCGCGCCTGTTGCACACCGGTCTCGGTGAGCGGCACGTCGGTCCAGCCAGTGAAGCGGTTCTCGAGGTTCCAGGTGGACTCCCCGTGGCGGATGAGGACGAGTTTGTGCATGGCGCAGATTCTATAATTCGCGGTTTTGCGCTCACGCACTGGCGGCTCGGTGAATTTCTTTCTCGAAAACTGGATCCTCTTCGCCATCGCGGCCACCTCCGGCGGCCTGCTGCTTTATCCGCTGATGCGGGGCGGCACCGGCAACGGCAGTGTCGGCACGGCCGAAGCCGTGCGGCTCATCAACCGCGAGAAGGGCGTGCTGATCGATGTCGCCGAGCCCGACGAGTACGCGGCCGGCCATGCCGGAGGCGCGCGCAACATTCCGCTGGGCCAGCTCGAAGGCCACAAGTCGCTGCCCACGAACAAGACGCTGCCGCTGCTGCTGATGTGCCCGTCCGGTGCGCGCGCCGGACGCGCCGCCGCGCTGCTGCGCAAGACCGGCTACGAGCAGGCCATGGTGGTGGCCGGCGGCACGGCGGGCTGGCGCGAGGCCAGCCTGCCGATCGAGAAGGGCGCGGCCAAGGGCGCCGACAAGGGTCCGGACAAGGGTTCCGACAAGGGCAACAGCAAGGCCGCCTGAACAGGCGCCGGGCGCCGGCAGGGTTTTGGCCGGCGCGGGACAATCCTGACCGTCAGCAGCCCCGCGAAAGAACCCCCGCATGACCCCCGTCACGATGTACACCACCCAGGTGTGCCCTTTCTGCGTACGCGCCAAGGCGCTGCTCAAGCAGCGCGGCGTCGAGTCGATCGACGAGATCCGCATCGACCTCGACCCCGAACAGCGCCAGCGCATGATGAGCCTCACCGGCCGGCGCACCGTGCCGCAGATCTTCATCGGCGACAAGCACGTGGGCGGCTGCGACGACCTCGTGGCGCTCGACCAGCGTGGCGGCCTGCTGCCGATGCTGGCCGGTGGCGCCGCGGCCTGACGGACCTCACGCCCGCGCCATTTCGCACCCCTTCGCGCGCTCCAACGGGCTTGCGCGGGGGGCGGCGGCCGGGCCTGCTCGGCCATAATCCGCCTTTGCGGCTCGACGCCACCCGGCGCCGGGCTTTGCCTATCTTTGGAACCTTCCCATGGCCGACGAGACCCCCGTTTTCCAGATCCAGCGCATGTACCTGAAGGACCTGTCGCTGGAGCAGCCCAATTCGCCGGCGATCCTGCTGGAGCAGACGCAGCCGCAGGTCGACATCAACCTCGGCATGGCCGCCGCGCCCGTGGCCGACGGCATCTTCGAGGTCACCGTCACCGCTACCGTCACCACCAAGGTGGGTGACAAGGTGCTGTTCCTGGTCGAGGCCAAGCAGGCCGGCATCTTCGAGATCCGCAACGTCCCCGAAGAGCAGATGCAGGGCATCATCAGCATCGTCTGCCCACAGATGATCTACCCCTACCTGCGCGCCATCGTCTCCGACGTCTGCACACGCGCCGGCTTCCCGCCTATCCTGTTGACGGAAGTGAACTTCCAGGCCATGTTCGAGGCCCAGCAGGCCCAGGCTGCGGCCCAGGGCAACGGCGAGTCGCGCATCATCACCAACGCCAACTGACGGCTCCTGGACCCGTGCTGCGCACGTGTCGTCCCCCGAAGGAAGCTCGAACGGCGCGGGAAACCGCCGTTCGTTCGAGAGCAGGATGAAGATAACCGTGCTGGGGGGCGGTGCCTGGGGCACCGCGCTGGCCATCGCGGCCGCGCCGCGGCACGAGGTGCTGCTGTGGGCGCGCGACGCCGCCCAGGCGCAGGCGCTGCGCAGCGAAGGCCGCAATGCGCGTTACCTCGGCGAGGTGGCGCTGCCGCCCGGGTTGCGCATCACGGCCGACCACAGCGAGGCGTTGGCCCATGGCCGTGATGGCCTGACCGTGATCGCTACACCGATGGCGGCACTGCGCGAGCAGCTTGGCGCCTTGCAACACCTGGGCGACGGGCGAGGTGCGCTGTGGCTGTGCAAGGGTTTCGAGGCCGGCAGCGGCGACCTCGGCCACGAGGTGGCGCGCGAAGTGCGGCCCGGCGCAGCCGCGGCCGTGCTGTCGGGGCCCAGCTTTGCGCTCGAGGTGGCGCGTGGCCAGCCCACCGCACTGGTGGCCGCCAGCGCCGACGCCGCACTCGCCGAATGCGCCGTGGCGGCCTTCCACGGCGACGCGTTGCGCGTCTATACCAGCACCGACGTGATCGGTGTCGAGGTCGGCGGCGCGGTGAAAAACGTGCTGGCCATCGCCACCGGCATCCTCGACGGCCTGGCCGCCATGGCGGGCCCCGGTGCGCCGGGGCTCAACGCACGGGCCGCGCTCATCACTCGCGGTCTCGCCGAGATGACGCGCCTGGGTGTCGCGCTGGGCGCACGCGCCGACACCTTCATGGGCCTGTCGGGCCTGGGCGACCTGGTGCTCACCGCCACCGGCGACCTGTCGCGCAACCGCCGTGTCGGCCTGGGGCTGGCGCAGGGGCTGAGCCTGCAACAGGTGGTGGCCTCGCTGGGCCACGTCGCCGAGGGTGTGCTGACGGCGCCCACCGTGCTGGTGCGCGCCACGCAACTGGGCGTGGAGATGCCCATCACCGAAGGCGTGGTGGCCGTGCTGCAGGCGCGTCTGTCGCCGGCGGGCGTGCTGCAGCAGCTGATGTCACGCGACGCGCGCGCCGAAGGCTGAACGGGGCGCAATCTTCCCCCGGAACACGGGGTTGTCTCGCCCGCGCAATGCGGCAGCATCGGCTCCCATCAGTTCACCCTTGCAAACGCCGGGGTTGGGTTGTGTAAAGCCCGCCCAGCGAGCGCCACTTTCAGCCACTCGAACGAAGTCCTCGGAGAATCTGCATGTTCCCATCCCGTTTCCCCGGCGCCCTGGCGCCCGCTGCACTGGCCGTCGGCCTGATGACCGCCGGCGTCAGCGCCAGTGCGGCCTCGCTCACCGAAGGTTTCGACGTCGTCGTGCCTGCGGGCTGGACGGCCACCAACAACAGCAGTCCGGTTGGCACCAGCAGCTGGTTCCAGGGCAACGTCGCGGTCTTCACGGCCCAGGCCGGAGCCACGAACTCCTATGCCGGCGCCAACTTCAACAGCACTGCGGGTGCCGGCACCATCAGCAACTGGCTGATCTCGCCGACGCTGAGCTTCAACAACGGCGACGTGGTCTCGTTCTTCACGCGCACGGTGGATTCCCCGGCCTTCCCTGACAGCCTGGAACTGCGCTTCAGCAACGTCGGTGGCACCAACGTGGGCACGCTGGCGACCGACACCGGCGACTTCTCGCTGCTGTTGTCGGTGAACCCTGCGCTCACCACCACGGGCTACCCGAACACCTGGACCCAGTTCACGTCCACCATCACCGGTCTGACCGGCCCGACCAACGGCGCCATCGCCTTCCGCTACTTCGTCACCGACGGGGGTCCTTCGGGCAACAACTCCGATTACATCGGCGTTGACTCCTTGGCCATCACCGCCGTGCCCGAGCCGGCCAGCTACCTGCTGATGGCGCTGGGCGTCGGTGGTCTGCTGCTGCGCCGCAGCCGCGCGGCACGCGCCTGACGCACCCGCTGCCGCCCTCGGGTGGCGCCCGCACCGAGCCTGGTCTGCGGACCAGGCTCTTCCATTTCTGGCGCCGCGCGTTTCAGCCGCCCCCCGCGTAGCCGATCTGGCGCCAGGCCTCAAACACCGCCACCGCCACGGCGTTGCTCAGGTTCAGGCTGCGCTGACCGGCGCGCATCGGCAGGCGCACACGCTGCGCGGCCGGGAAGCTGTCGCGCAGCGCTGCGGGCAGGCCGCTGCTTTCGTTGCCGAAGACCAGCCAGTCGCCGGCCTGCCAGCGCAGCGCGGCCAGCGGCTGCGCGCCGCGCGTGGTGAAGGCGTAGCAGCGCGCCGGGTCGGGGCCTTCGGCGGCCAGCAGCGCCTGCCACGACGCATGGCGGCGCACGGCGGCGGTCTCGTGGTAGTCGAGCCCCGCGCGGCGCAGCAGCTTGTCGTCCATCGAAAAGCCCAACGGCTCCACCAGGTGCAGCGTGCAACCGGTGTTGGCCGCCAGCCGGATGACGTTACCGGTATTGGGCGGGATCTCAGGGTGGATCAGAACGAGATGGAACATGCGTTCAGCCCGGTTCGGGCGTGCGCGCCAGCACCCACAGGTCGACGGCGCTCGCGCCTGCGCGCAGCAGCACCGTGCTGGCCTCTCGTGCGGTGGCGCCGGTGGTCATGACGTCGTCGACCAGCGCCACGTGCGCACCCTGCAGCACCGCGCGGCGGCGCGGGTCGGCCATGAAGGCGGTGCGCAGGTTGCGCTGGCGATCGCCGCGGCCGAGTTCGGCCTGGTGTGCGGTTTCCAGCGGCCGCTGCAGCAGCGTGGCGTCGGCCGGCAACTGCAGCGCGGCCGCGGCGCGCCGGGCCAGTTCCCAGGCCTGGTTGTAGCCCCGGTCGGCCAGCCGCCGCGGCGACAAGGGCACCGGCAGCACCAGCGCAGGTGCGGGCAGCGCCGCGGCCTGCACCGCAGCCACCAGGCGCGCCGCCAGCAGGCCGGCGAGTTCGGCGCGGCCGCGGAACTTGAAGGCGCCGATCAGCGCGTCCCAGGGGAAACCGTAGTCGGCGACGCAGACCGTGTGCGTGAACGGCGGCGGGTCGCGCAGGCAGTCACCGCAGCGCGGCGCGGCGACCCCCAGCGCCAGGCCGCAGCAGGCGCAGCGCGGCCGCACCATGGCGTAACGGGCGACGCAGTCGGGGCACAACGCGCTGCCCGACCACTGCCGGCAGACCTCGCATTGGTGCGGCAGGAAGGGGAGGGCCGGCGACATCGCCTCAATATACTGGCCCGCATGCCTTCCCCCGATCCTGCCGGCGGCGCTTCGATCCGGCCGCTGCTCGACGGCGTCGCGCTGGCGCGTGTGCACCGCCGCCTGCTCGCTGCCCCGCAGGCCCCCTGGCTGCACGGCGAGGTGGCGCGGCGCATGTCCGAGCGCCTGCCAGTGATCAGGCTCCAGCCCGCCACGATTGCCGACTGGGGCGCCCACATGGGTGCCAGCCAGCCGGTATTGGCGCGGACCTACCCGCGGGCCCGCATGCTGGCGGTGGAGGCCGATGCGGCGCGCCGCGACGCCACCGCCGCCGCGCTGATACGGCCCTGGTGGTCGCCGCGCCGCTGGACCGCGGCGGTGGTGGCCATGGCGGAGACCGACCTCGACGCGGGCGCGGCGCAGTTGCTGTGGTCGAACATGGGGCTGCACGGCGTCATCGACCCGGCGCGCGTGCTGCGCCAGTGGCACCGCGCGCTGGCCGTAGACGGTTTCCTGATGTTCTCGACCCTCGGGCCCGGCTCGCTGGGCCGCTTGCGCAGCCTCTATGCGCAGCAGGGCTGGGCCACGCCCTTCGCGCCTTTCGTCGATATGCACGACCTCGGCGACCTGCTCATCGAGGCCGGTTTTGCCGACCCGGTGATGGACCAGGAGACCATCACGCTCACCTGGCCCACGGCGGCGGCGCTGCTCGACGAACTGCGCGCGCTGGGCGGCAACGTGGCGGCTGGCCGCCACGCCGGGCTGCGCACGCCGCGCTGGCGCCAGCAACTGCTCGAAGCATTGTCAGCCACGGCGGGCCCGGACGGCCGCGTGGCGCTGGACTTCGAACTCGTTTATGGCCATGCCTTCCGGCCGCCGCCGCGGCCCCGCGTCGCCGCGCGCACCGAGGTGCCGCTGGCCGACATGCGCGCCATGGCGCGCGCCGGCCGCAAGGGCGTCTGAGACCCCATTCCCGGGTCGGCAGAAGCGGGGCCGTGCTGCTATAGAATTCGCCGGCTTCACGGGGGTCGGAAGCAGGTCTTGCCCTGTGCCGGAGTGGTCCTTCGCGGATACCCTATACCGTTTATGCCCTGAGACCCCGCTCCATTCCCATGTCCGCCACCCTCGTACCCGGTTCCTGGCCCCTGCCGCTTCCTGCCCGCAGCGCCGGCCCGTGGGTCTTCGGCCGCGAGGTGGAACTGGGCGAGGGGGCCGATGCGTCGCGGGCCCTGCAGTGGCTGCTGCGGCGCAACTGCTCGATCACGCCCGGCCAGCTCGCTGCGGTCTACCTCTCGCTGTGCGCCGTGTCGCTGCTTATCGGCGGCTTCTTCTTCGTCCAGGGTGCGCCGGTGGTGCTGGCATTCACCGGGCTGGAACTGCTGCTGGTGGGCCTGGCGCTGATGCTGTTTGCGCGCCACGCCGGAGACCGCGAGACGCTGACGCTGGTGGGCCGCTCGCTGCAGGTCGAGCAGTGCATCGGCAGCCGTGTCGAGCGCACCAGCTTCGCCGCCGACTGGCTACACGTCGAGCCTGCCGGCGGGCAGGGCTCGTTGGTCCAGCTCAGCGGCAAGGGCCAGCGTGTGCGCGTTGGCCGTTTCCTGCGCCCTGAGCTGCGCGGCGCCTTCGCCGGCGAACTTCGCCATGCCCTGCGCCGCGCCCCGGCGCAGGCGGATACCCAAATCGACCCGAACCGAAGCCCCCAACGATGATGACGATGCTCTCCCCCTGGCACCGACTGTCCCAGCGCTGCTCGCAGCTGACGCTGGTTCTGGGCGTGCTGCTCACGACCGGCCTGGCCCACGCGGTCAACGACCTGCCGGGCGGCCCGAAGGTCAACCAGCTCAACCTGCACGACCCGATCACCAAGATCGGCGAGCAGCAGCACTGGCTGCACAACTTCATGCTCGTCGTCTGCGTGGCGATCTTCGTCGCCGTGTTTGGCGTGATGTTTTATTCGATCCTCAAGCACCGCAAGTCGGTCGGCCACAAGGCCGCCAATTTCCACGAGAGTGTGTCGGTCGAGATCGCCTGGACCGTGATTCCCTTCATCATCGTCATCGCGATGGGCGCGATGGCCACGCGCACCGTGGTGGCCATGAAGGACACCACAAATGCCGACCTCACCATCAAGGCCACCGGCTACCAGTGGAAGTGGGGCTACGACTACCTGAAAGGCGAGGGCGAGGGCATCGGCTTCCTGTCGACGCTGGACGTGTCGCACCGCGTGATGTCCGACAGCGGCACACCACCGCCCACCGACAACTACCTGCTGAAGGTCGACAACCCGCTGGTCGTTCCGGTGAACAAGAAGGTGCGCATCATCACCACGGCCAACGATGTCATCCACGCCTGGATGGTGCCTTCGCTGGGCGTCAAGCAAGATGCCATCCCCGGCTTCGTGCGCGACACCTGGTTCCGCGCCGAGAAGGTGGGCGACTACTACGGCCAGTGCGCCGAGCTGTGCGGCAAGGAACACGCCTACATGCCCATCCACGTCAAGGTGCTCAGCGCCGGGGACTACGCCAAGTGGGTGGACGGCAAGAAGAAGGAATCGGCTGCGCTGGCCGACGACCCGAGCAAGGAATGGAAGATCGAGGAACTCCTGGCCCGCGGCGAAAAAGTCTACGCCGCCAACTGCGCCGCATGCCACAAGGCTGACGGCAAGGGGGCCGGGCCGATCAAGGCGCTCGACGGCAGCGCCATCGTGCTGAACGATCCGGCCCGGCAGACGCAGATCCTGCTGAACGGCGCGGCGAACGGCGCCATGCCGGCCTGGCGCTCGCTGTCCGACACCGAGATCGCGGCCGTTATGACCTACACCAAGAATTCCTGGAGCAACAAGACCGGCAAGGCGATCCAGCCTGCCGAAATAGTTGCCGCCCGCAAGTAAGCCGCCGCCACAAGGACTTCCATGAGCGCAATTCTCGACCCCCATGGCCATGTCGGCGGCCACGTTGACGACCACAGCCACGACCACGGCCACCCGCACGGCTGGCGCCGCTGGCTGTTCGCCACCAACCACAAGGACATCGGTACGATGTACCTGCTGTTCAGCTTCGCGATGCTGATGGGGGGTGGCGTGCTGGCCCTGGGCATCCGAGCCGAGCTGTTCCAGCCCGGACTGCAGTTCGTGAACCCGCAGCTGTTCAACCAGCTCACCACGATGCACGGGCTGATCATGGTCTTCGGCGCCATCATGCCGGCCTTCGTGGGCTTCGCGAACTGGATGATCCCGCTGCAGATCGGCGCCGCGGACATGGCCTTCGCACGCATGAACAACCTCAGCTTCTGGCTGCTTATTCCGGCCGCGCTGATGCTGGTGGGCTCGTTTTTCATGCCCGGCGGCGCGCCCGCCGCCGGCTGGACGCTCTACGCACCGCTGACGCTGCAGATGGGTCCGAGCATGGACGCCGGCATCTTCGCGATGCACATCATGGGCGCCAGCTCGATCATGGGCTCGATCAACATCATCGTCACCGTCCTGAACATGCGCGCACCCGGCATGACGCTGATGAAGATGCCGCTGTTCTGCTGGACCTGGCTGATCACCGCCTACCTGCTGATCGCGGTGATGCCGGTGCTGGCCGGCGCGATCACGATGACGCTGACCGACCGCCACTTCGGCACGTCGTTCTTCAACCCCGCCGGTGGCGGTGACCCGATCATGTACCAGCACATCTTCTGGTTCTTCGGTCACCCCGAGGTCTACATCATGATCCTGCCGGCCTTCGGCATCGTCAGCGCCATCATCCCGGCCTTCGCGCGCAAGCGCCTGTTCGGGTACACGTCGATGGTCTACGCCACCTCGTCGATCGCCATCTTGTCGTTCATCGTCTGGGCCCACCACATGTACACCACCGGCATGCCGGTGACGGGGCAGCTGTTC
>JBBRBW010000008.1:0-78137 GCA_038205425.1 Burkholderiales bacterium
CGGCGCCGACAAGATCATCGGCATCGACATCAACCCCGCACGCGAGGCCATGGCGCGGCAGTTCGGCATGACCCACTTCATCAACCCGAAGAGCGTGGACAACGTCGTCGATGCCATCGTGCAGCTCACCGACGGCGGCGCAGACTACAGCTTCGAGTGCATCGGCAACACCACCACCATGCGCCAGGCGCTGGAGTGCTGCCACAAGGGCTGGGGCAAGAGCGTGATCATCGGTGTGGCCGCAGCCGGGCAGGAGATCAGCACGCGTCCGTTCCAGCTCGTCACCGGTCGGGTCTGGCTGGGCAGCGCCTTCGGTGGCGCACGCGGCCGCACCGACGTGCCGCGCATCGTCGACTGGTACATGGACGGCAAGATCAAAATCGACCCGCTGATCACGCACACGCTCAAGCTCGAAGACATCAACCACGGCTTCGAGCTGATGGAGCGCGGCGAGAGCATCCGCAGCGTGGTCGTCTTCTGATGATGCAGTTCGACCTGCTCGCCGAACACGCCTGCTTCGGTGGCATGCAGAGCTTCTACAAGCACGCCAGCACCGTGGTCGGGCTGCCGATGCGCTTTGGTGTCTATCGTCCGCCGCAGGCCCTGGGCCCGCACGCGCGGCCGGTGCCGGTGCTGTTCTACCTGGCCGGGCTGACCTGCAACGAGGAGACCTTCGCCATCAAGGCCAGCGCGCAGCGGGTGGCCGCCGAGCTGGGACTGATGCTGGTGACACCGGACACGAGCCCGCGCGACACCGGCATCGCGGGCGCCGACGCGGCCTGGGACTTCGGCCACGGCGCCGGCTACTACCTCGACGCCACCGAAGCGCCCTGGGCCCACCATTGGCGCATGGAGAGCTGGATCACCGGCGAGCTGCCGGCGGTGCTGGCGCAGCACTTCCCGGTGCTCAACCGCGACGGCCTGCACCTGGGCGTGTTCGGCCACTCGATGGGAGGCCACGGCGCGCTGACGCTGGCGCTGCGCCACCCCGGCCTGTTCCGCAGCTGCTCGGCTTTCGCGCCGATTGCCGCGCCGATGCGCTGCCCCTGGGGCATCAAGGCATTCACCGGCTACCTGGGCAGCGACCGCAGCACCTGGGCCGCGCACGATGCCACCGCGCTGATGCAGGCCGGCCACCGCGCGCCGCCGCTGCTCGTCGACCAGGGCGAGGCCGACAAGTTCCTGGCCGAACAGTTGCTGCCGCAGCGCTTCGAAGCCGCTTGCAGGGACGCCGGCCAGCCGCTCACGCTGCGCCGCCACGCCGGCTATGACCACGGCTACTACTTCATCGCCAGCTTCGTCGAAGACCACCTGCGCCACCATGCGGCGACGCTGTGCGCATGAGCGGGACGGCCATTGCGGTTGAGTCTGCGGACGGGGGCCTGTTGTCGCGTTTCGGCAGCCGACCTCCACCGGCCGCACGCCGCGTCATGGCCGCTGCGATGTACATAGCCGACCTGCGCCACCGCTTGCGCGCGCTGGGGGCGCTGCCGGTGCACGAAGACCGCGTGCTGCGCCGCTGGGCGATGGGCTTGCCGCAGGAGGGCGGGCGCCGCCAGCTGCAGCACTTCCTGCCGCAGGCGCTGCGCGCCGAGCTGCCGGCCCTCGTCGACGAACTGGCGGGTCTGGCGCGGCTGCACAGCCAGCACCCGGGCGAGGACGGCTCGGCCCGCCTGCTGGTGGCGCTGCGGGATGGCCAGCAGGTCGAGAGCGTGCTGCTGCCCCGGGGCGGGCTCTGCGTCAGTTCGCAGGTCGGCTGCGCCGTGGGCTGCGTGTTCTGCATGACGGGCCAGGGCGGGCTGGTGCGCCAGCTGGGCAGCGCCGAGATCGTGGCCCAGGTGGTGCTGGCGCGTGCGCTGCGCCCGGTCAACAAGGTGGTGTTCATGGGCATGGGTGAGCCCGCGCACAACCTCGATGCGGTGATGGAAGCGGTGCAGCTGCTGGGCACCGGCGGCGGCATCGGCCACAAGAACCTGGTCTTCAGCACCGTGGGCGATCCGCGTGTCTTCGAGCGCCTGCACGGGCTGGGGCCGGGCGAGGTGAAGCCGGCGCTGGCGTTGTCGCTGCACACCACCCTGGCCGCCAAGCGCCAGACCTTGCTACCGCGGGCGCCGCGTTTCGACCCCGATGCACTGGTGGCTGCCGGCGAGGCCTACGCACGCGCCACCGGCTACCCGATCCAATACCAGTGGACGCTGATCGAGGGCGTGAACGACGGCGACGACGAGATCGAAGGCATCGTGCGGTTGCTGACGGGCAAGTACGCGCTGATGAACCTCATTCCCTACAACGTGGTGGACGGCCTGGCCTTCCGCCGCCCGGCCTGGGAACGGGCCGCCGAAATCGCGCGCACGCTGCACCGGCGCGGCGTGCTGACCAAGCTGCGGCACTCGGCGGGGCAGGACGTCGATGCCGGCTGCGGACAGTTGCGCGCACGTGCCGCAGCGCCGGCGGGGCGAATTCCCATCGCCGCAGCGCCGGGCTGAGCGCCGCCATGCCGCGCCACGTGGCCTTCCTGCGCGCCATCAACGTCGGCGGGCGTTTCATCAAGATGGCGGCGCTGGCCGAGCACTTTCGTGCGCTCGGGCATGGTGGCGTGTCGACCTACATCAACAGCGGCAACGTGATCTTCGACGCCCCGGCGCGCCGCACCGACCTGCTCGCCGCGGCGCTGGAGACGGCGTTGCAGCCGCGGCTGGGCTTCATGAGCGAAGCCTTCGTGCGCACCCCGGCCGAGGTGCAGGCGGTGGCCGCGTCGGCGGCGGCCCAGCACGGCGCCGTCGGGCCCGAAGGTGAGGTCAACGTCTTCTTTCTTCGCCAGGCGCTGACCCCGGCGCAGCGCGGCGCGGTGCTGGCCTTGCGCAGCGACATCGACGACTTCGTGCCGCTGGAGCGTGAGCTGCTGTGGCTGTGCGGCACACGCCAGAGTGCGTCGAAGTTCAGCAACGCGGCGCTCGAACGTGTGCTGAAGAGCCGCAGCACGGCGCGGCGCTCGAGCGCGCTGCAGGGGCTGGCTGCGCGGCTGGCCGAAGGCGGCTGAGCTGAGGCCGACGCCCCCGTCGGCCCGGCGGGCGCGGGGCCGCGGGGTTGTAGCCCGGCGGCAGCACGAGGCGGATGCTCGGGTCCTTCGGCGCACGTTCGCGGAAGCCGTGCACCTCGCGCGCCAGCTGCTCGATCATCGGCGCCACCGACCTTTCGAAAGACCCGGTGCGCGCCGCGCGCCGGGCGTGAATCAAGCGGCCGCGCGCTGGTACCCCCGCGGTATCGCCGCCAGCAGCCGCTTCGTGTAGTCCTCTCTCGGCGCGGCCAGGATCTGCGCCGCGCTGGCCTGTTCAACCACCACGCCGTCCTTCATCACCAGCACCTCGTCGCTGATGAAGCGCACCACCGCCAGGTCGTGGCTGATGAAGACGTAGCTGAGGCCGAACTCGTCCTGCAGGTCCTTCAGCAGGTTCAGCACCTGGGCCTGCACGCTGACGTCGAGCGCGCTGACGGCTTCGTCCAGCACCAGCACCTCGGGGTTCAGCGTCAGGCAGCGTGCGATGGCCACACGCTGGCGCTGGCCGCCGCTGAATTCGTGCGGGTACTTGCCGAAGGCGCTGCCGTCCAGGCCCACCTTCTCCAGCAAAGTGCGTGCGCGCTGTTCACGTTCGGCCAGGTCCTTGCCGATGCCGTGGATGGTCATCGGCTCCACCAGCGTCTGGCCGATGGTGAAGCGTGGGTTCAGGCTGGCGTAGGGGTTCTGGAACACGACCTGGATGCGGCGGCGCATCGGCAGGCGTTCGCTGTCGCTGAGCTTGAGCAGGTTCTTGCCGTCGAAGATGACTTCACCGCCGGTGGGTTCGTGCAGGCGCAGCAGCGTCAGGCCCATCGTCGTCTTGCCCGAGCCCGACTCACCCACCACGCCCAGCGTGTGGCCCTTGCGCAGCTTGAAGTTGACGTTCTGCACGGCCTTGAATTCGCGCTTGCCGAACACGCCCTGCTTGAGCCAGAAGCTCTTGGCCAGGCCGCGCACTTCCAGCACCACCGGCGCGTCGGGGTCCTTGGGCTTGGCCTGCTGCAGCAGTTCGCGGCCCGCGATGTGGTCGTCGATGACCATCAGCCGCGCCGGGTTGCCTTCCAGGCTGGGACGGCAGGCCAGCAGCGCCTTGGTGTAGCCGTCCTGCGGGCGCTCGAAGATGTCGGCGGTGGCGCCCTGTTCGCGCACGATGCCGTTGCGCATCACCACCACGTGTCTGGCGATCTCGCCCACCAGGCCGAGGTCGTGGCTGATGAAGAGCACGCTCATGCGGTGCTCGCCCTGCAGCCGCGCCAGCAGTTCGATGATCTGGCGCTGGATGGTGACGTCCAGTGCCGTGGTCGGCTCGTCGGCGATCAGCAGCTTGGGCTCGCAGGCCAGAGCCATGGCGATCATGACGCGCTGTTGCTGGCCGCCGCTCATTTCGTGCGGGTAGCTTTCGAGGCGGCGCCTGGGCTCGGGGATGCCCACCTCGTTGAGCAGTTCCTCGGCACGCGCCATGGCCTGACGTGCACTCAGGCCCAGGTGTTTCATCAGCGGCTCGCACAGCTGCTGGCCGACGTTGAACACCGGGTTCAACGAACTCATCGGGTCCTGGAACACGCAGGCGATTTCCTTGCCGCGCAGCGCCTGCAGTTCCGGCAGGCCGGCCTGCAGCAGGTCCTTGCCCTGCCACAGCACGCGGCCGCTGCGCACGGCGTTGTCGGGCAGCAGGTTCAGCGTCGACATCGCGGTGACGCTCTTGCCCGAGCCCGATTCGCCGACCAGGGCGACGGTGCTGTTCTCGGGCACGTCGAAGCTGACACCCTTGACGGCCTCGGCCATCACGCCCTTGCCCATACGGAAGGAGACCTTCAGGTCCTGGATCGACAGCAACATCGGATTACTCCAGGCCACGCAGTTTGGGGTCGAGCGCGTCGCGCGCGGCGTCGGCCATCAGCGAAAACGCGGTCACGAACACCGCCATGAAGAGCGTGGCCGAGGCCAGCTGCCACCAGTGGCCCAGCAGCAGCTCGGCCTGGCTTTCGGCCAGCATCGTGCCCCAGCTGACCTGGTCGACACGCACGCCCAGGCCCAGGTAGCTCAGGATCACCTCGGCCTTGATGAAGCCCACCACCAGCAGCGCCATGCGCACCAGAACGACGTGGCTGACGTTGGGCAGGATGTGGCGGAACATGCGGCTCATGCGCGTGGCGCCGATCGCTTCCGCGCTGCGCACGTATTCGCGGCTGCTGTGCTTGATGAACTCGGCGCGCACCTGGCGGTACATGCCGGTCCAGCCGGTGAGCGCCAGGATGATGACCACGCTTTCGACGCCGCGCCCCACCACCGCCGCGAAGGCGAAGATGAGCAGGATGTTGGGGATGCTCTCGAAGACGTTGTAGACCCACTCCAGCAGGTCGCCGATCTTGCCGCCGAAGAAACCCCCGAAAGCGCCCAGCAGCACGCCGATGGTGGTGGCCACCACGGCCGCCATGACGCCGACGAAGACGCTGATCTCGGTGCCCTTGATGGTCTTGGAGAGCACGTCGCGGCCCAGGCGGTCGCCGCCCAGCGGCAGTGTCTCGGCCTTCACGGTCTCGGTGGTCTGGAACTGCTTGGCGCGTTCGTCCCATTCCTTGTAGCGCGGCGCCAGCGGGTCGATGTCGGTCAGGTCGACGTTGGGACCGGTGGGCACCTCGATGGCGCCAGTGGCCGCCGGCGGCTTCGGTCCGATGAAGGTCGGCGGCGCGTTGGGCACACCGACCTCGTCCTGCCACTTCGCGCCCACCAGGCCGGTGAAGGACAGCACGATCAGCAACAGGAAGGCCAGCACGACGACCAGCGAGGCCAGGCCCACGCGGTCGCTCTTGAAACGGCGCCAGGCGGCATGCCAGACGCCTTCGCTCTTCTGCTGGGTGTCGGCCAACGAGGCCGCGGAAGCGATGACTGCACTGTTCATGTTCAGTTCCTCACTTCAGCACGACGCGGGGGTCGGCGACCTTGTAGGCCAGGTCGGTGAGCAGGTTGATGAACATCGTCAGCACAGCCAGGTAGATCGTGACGGCCTGGATGACGGGGAAGTCGCTCCGGTTGACCGCCAGCAGCACCTCGCGCCCCAGGCCCGGGATGGAGAAGAAGACCTCGATCAGGAAGCTGCCGACGAAGATGCCGGGCAGCTGCAGGCCGATGTTGGTGAGGATGGGGATCATCGCGTTGCGCAGCACGTGGCGGAACAGCACCACACCTTCGGTCATGCCCTTGGCGCGCGCGGTGCGCACGTAGTCCTGACCCAGTTCGTCGAGCAGGAAGCTGCGGTACAGGCGCGTCTGCGGCGCCAGCCCCACCATCACCGCCAGCAGCACCGGCAGCGGCGTGTAGACCAGCAGATTGGTCAGCGTGCTGTCGCTCCAGCCCTGCACCGGGAACCAACCGAGCTGGAAGCCGAAGACGTACTGGCCGATGATGACGTAGACCAGGAAGCTGATCGACAGCGCCACCGTGGTGACGACCATCAGCGTGCGGTCGGTCAGGCTGCCGCGGCGGTAGGCCACCCACATGGCGATGGGAAGGGCCAGCACCACGTCAAGGATCAGGATCGGGATCATCACCGTCAGCGTGGCCGGCAGGCGCGTCGCGAAGAGGTTGCTCACCGCCTCGTTCGTGGCCCAGCTCTTGCCCCAGTCGAAGGTGACGATCTGCTTGACGAAGAGCCACAGCTGGTACCAGACGGGTTCGTCCAGACCCAGCGTCTGGCGGATGGCCTTGATCTGCTCGGCGCTGGCGTTAAGGCCACCCAGCACTTCGGCGGGGTCGCCGCCGAAGTACTTGAACAGGAAGAACACCAGCAGCACCACGCCGGCGAGCGTGGGAACCATCTGCCACAGGCGGCGTATCAGGTAAGCGGCCATCGAATCGGGTCTCCGAGGGGCGCCCGTGCTTGTGGCGGGACGCCCGAAATTTGGGATGCGCGAGTTTAGGGGGGGCCCTTGCCCCGTCCGGCCGGTGGTTTCCCCCCCGGGATGCGGGTGATTGCCAGCAAGCGCCGTGCCTGCGCACGCCTAGACTTCGCCCTTTTTCGCGTCTCACGCGCCTGCTGCCATGCTCTCGTGCCGTTCTGACCGCTGGAAGCGCCGGGCCGCAGGGGCAATCGCCGCGGGCCTGCTGTGCGCTGCTGGCGCCGGCCGGGCCGCGGACGCCGCGCCGGGTGCCGCCGCACCGCCCAAGGTGCTGCGCGTCGTCTTTCAAGCCAGCGAGAGCGGGTTCGATCCGGCACAGATCAGCGACGTGGTGTCGGCCGCCATCGTCACCAGCCTCTTCGACGCGCCGCTGACCTACGATTACCTGGCGCGCCCGGTCGCGCTCAAGCCCAACACCGCGGTCGGCCTGCCTGAGGTGCACGACGGGCACACGCGGTTTGTGTTCCACCTTCGCCCGGGCATCTTCTTCAGCGACGACCCGGCCTTCAAGGGCCACAAGCGTGAGCTGGTGGCCGCCGACTATGTCTACAGCGTCAAACGCTACTTCGACCCGGCCACGCGCAGCCCGACGTTTTTCCACTTCGAGAACGCCGGCCTGCTGGGCCTGTCCGAGCTGCGCAGGAAGGCGCTGCAGAACAAGCAGCCCTTCGACTACGACACCGAGGTGGCCGGCATACGCGCGCTCGACCGCTACCGCTTCGAGGTTCGCGTGGCGCAGCCGGCGCCGCGCCTGCCCTACCTTTTCGCCACGCCGGCCATCACGGGTGCGGTGGCGCGCGAGGTCATCGAGGCCTACGCCGGCGACACCATGCGCCACCCCGTCGGCACCGGCCCCTTCAAGCTCGGCAGCTGGACACGCAGCTCGCGCATCGTGCTCGAGCGCAACCCGGTGCACCATCACAGCGTGCACGACGAGCAGCCGGCGCCCGGCGACGTGGCCGGTCAGGCCATCGCGCGGCAGATGCGTGGGCGCCGGTTGCCCATGCTCGACCGTGTCGAGGTCGCCATCATCGAGGAGGCGCAGCCGCGCTGGCTGGCCTTCCTGAACGGCGAGCTCGACATCCTGTGGGTGCCGCCCGAGTTCATCACCCGCGCCGCGCCCAACGACCGGCTGGCGCCCAACCTCGCCAAACGCGGCGTCCAGATGCGCCAGCTGGTGATGCCGATCACTCGCCACGTCTACTTCGGCATGCAGCACCCGATGGTGGGGGGCACCATGCCCGAGCGCGTGGCGCTGCGCCGTGCGCTGGCGCTGGCCTACGACACGCGGCGCGAGATCGACCTCGTGCGCCACGGCCAGATGGTGCCGGCGCAGAGCGTGCTGCCGCCCGGCGTGAGTGGCTACGACGCGACGCTGAAGTCCGAGATGGGCCGCTACGACCCGGCGCGCGCCAAGGCGCTGCTCGAGCTCTACGGCTACGTCGACCGCGACGGCGATGGCTGGCGCGAGCAGCCCGACGGCAGCCCGCTGCTGCTGGAGCTGACCACCGAGCCGACGCAGCTCGCGCGCCAGCTGCAGGGGCTGTGGAAGAAGTCGCTCGATGCCGTGGGCGTGAAGATCGCGTTCCGCGTCGCCACCTGGCCCGAGAACATCAAGGCCAGCCGCGCCGGCAAGTTGATGATGTGGACCACCGGCTGGAGCGCGGCCATCCCCGACGGCAACTACTTCATGGACCTGCTCTACGGCCCCAACGGCGGCCAGTCGAATGCCTCGCGTTTCAAGCTGACGGCGTTCGACACGCTGCACGAACGCCAGCGTGTGATGCCGGATGGCCCCGAGCGCGACGCGCTCATCCAGCAAGGCATGAAGATTGCGCTGGCCTACATGCCCTACAAGGCCAGTGGCCACGACATCCAGACCTGGCTCATGCAGAGCCCCGTGCTGGGCTACATGCCGCACCCCTTCATGCGCGACTTCTGGCGTCACGTCGACCTGGCCCCCGTGCCTTGAGGACAATCACCCGATGAACACCCTCTTTCGAACCCTCGTGGTGGCCGCCGGCCTGCTGACCGGCCTGGGCGCCGCGCCCACGCTGTGGGCGCAGCCCAACGCGGCGGCGCAGCCCCTGAAGGTGCTGCCGAATCAGGCGCAGCCCCTGAAGGTGCTGCCGAATCAGGTGGCGCAGCCCCTGAAGGTGCTGCGTTACGCGTTCCGCATCGCCGAGACCAGCTTCGACCCGGCGCAGATCACCGACCTGTACTCGCGCACCGTCGCCGCCGGCATCTTCGACGCGCCCTACGAATGGGCTTTCATGGCCAAACCGATGCAGCTGCGCACGGCCACGGCCGCTGCGCTGCCCGAGGTCGCGGACGACTTCAAGACCTTCACCATCCGCATCAAGCCCGGCATCTACTTCGCCGACGACCCGGCGTTCAAGGGCCAGAAGCGTGAGCTCACGGCCGAGGACTACGTCTATTCCATCAAGCGCCACTACGACCCGCGCTGGAAGAGCGGCAACCTCTACGCGCTGGAGAACGCCAAGATCCTGGGCCTGAGCGAGTTGCGCAAGAAGCTGCTGGCCGAGAAGAAGCCCTTCGACTACGACACCCCGGTGGAAGGTCTGCGTGCGCTGGACCGCTACACGCTGCAGATCCGGCTGGCCGAGTCTGCGCCGCGTTTCATCAGCGGCAACTTCACCGATGGCTCGTTCTCCGGTGCGCTGGCGCGCGAGGTGGTCGAGTTCTACGGCGACAAGATCGGCGAACACCCGGTGGGCACCGGGCCTTACCGCCTGGCCGACTGGAAGCGCAGCTCGCGCATGGTGCTGGCCAAGAACCCGAACTTCCGCGAGGTCTACTACGACGAGACGCCGCCGGCCAACGACCCGCGCCTGCAGGCCGTGGCGCAGAAGTTCAAGGGCCAGCGCCTGCCCATGGTGGACGAGGTGCACATCTCGATCATCGAAGAGAACCAGCCGCGCTGGCTGGCCTTCCTGAACGAGGAACACGACGTGCTGGAAGAGCTGCCCGCCGACTTCGCCAGCACCGTCATCCCGAACAACCGCCTGGCCCCCAACCTGGCCAAGAAGGGCATCCAGATGGTGCGCTACCCGCGCGCCGACGTCGCGGTGTCCTACTTCGGCATGGAGAACCCGGTGGTCGGCGGCTATGAGCCGCACAAGGTGGCGCTGCGCCGCGCCATCAGCCTGGCCACCGACGTCGACCGCGAGATCCGCATCGTGCGGCGCGGCCAGGCCATACCGGGCCAGGGCCCGATCGCGCCCGAGACCAGCGCCTACGACCCCAAGTTCAAGAGCGTGATGAGCGACTACGACCTCGGGCGGGCCAAGGCCCTGCTCGACCTGCACGGCTACGTCGACAGGAACGGCGGTGGCTGGCGCGAGCAGCCCGATGGCAGCCCGCTGGTGCTCGAATACGCCACCCAGCCCGACCAGCAGAGCCGCCAGCTCATCGAGCTGTGGAACAAGAACATGCAGGCGATCAACATCAAGATCGAGTTCAAGACCGCCAAGTGGCCCGAGAACCTGAAGACCAGCCGCACCGGCAAGCTGATGATGTGGGGCGTGGGCTGGAGCGGCGGCCCCGACAGCGACACCTTCCTCGCTTTGGGCTACGGCCCCAACAAGGGCCAGGCCAACCATGCGCGTTTCGACCTGCCGGCCTTCAACAAGCTCTACGAAAAACAACGCGGCATGCCCGACGGCCCCGAGCGTTTTACCGTGATGGCCGAGGCAGTGCGCCTGATGGTGGCCTACATGCCCTACAAGGTGCACGTGCACCGCACCTTCACCGACCTCACCCAGCCCTGGGTGCTGGGCTACCACAGGAACATCTTCGTGCGTGACTTCTGGAAATACGTCGACGTCGACACCGCGGCGCTGCAACGCCGCCGCGGGGCCGCGCTGTGAAGCGCCGCGACACGCTGGCCCTGGGGGCGTCACTGGCCCTGGGCGCGTCCCCGGCGCTGCACGCTGTGGCCAGCAGCGACGCGCAGCAGGCGGCGCTGGCCGGCCAGCGTGTGCTGCGCTACGCCTTCCCGATCGCCGAGACCGGCTTCGACCCGGCGCAGCTCAGCGACATCTACTCGCGCACCGTCACCGCGCACATCTTCGAGGCCTTCTACACCTACGACCACCTGGCGCGGCCACCCAAGGTGGTGCCGGCGGTAGCCGTGGCCATGCCCGAGACCAGCGCCGACTTCCGCGTCTGGACGGTGAAGATCCAGCCCGGCATCTTCTTCGCCGACGACCCGGCCTTCAAGGGCCCCGATGGTCGTCAGGTTCGGCGCGAGCTGACCGCCGAGGACTTCGTCTACGCCTACAAGCGTTTCGCCGACCCCGTCAACAAGAGCCCTGCCTGGCCGACGATGGAGGACAACCGCTTCGTCGGCCTGAACGCGCTGCGCAAGCAGACGCTCGAGAGCAAGAAGCCCTTCAACTATGACGCGCCGATCGACGGCCTGCGTGCGCTCGACCGCTACACCGTGCAGTTCAAGCTCGAAGAGCCGCGCCCGCGGTTCATCGAGACCCTGGCCGGCACCGACCTCACCGGCGCCGTGGCGCGCGAGGTGGTCGAGTTCTACGGCGACAAGATCAGCGAGCACCCGGTGGGCACCGGGCCCTTCAAGCTCGGCGCCTGGCGGCGTTCGTCGAAGATCGTGCTCGAGCGCAACCCGACCTACCGCGAACGCCTGTGGCATGCCGAGCCGCTGCCCGACGACGCCGAGGGCCAGGCCATCGTCGCCAGGCTCAAGGGGCGGCGTCTGCCGCTGGTCGACCGCGTCGAGATATCGATCATCGAAGAGGCGCAGCCGCGCTGGTTGTCCTTCCTCAACGGCCAGGCCAACTTCCTGGAACGCCTGCCGGCCGACTTCGTCAACGTCGCGATGCCAGGCGGCAAGATCGCGCCCAACCTGCACAAGCAGGGCATTGGCGGCCAGCGCGTGCTGACCACCGACGTGGTCATGACCTACTTCAACATGGAAGACCCCATCGTCGGCGGCTACACGCCCGACAAGGTGGCGCTGCGCCGCGCCATCAGCCTGGGCGTCGACCTCGACCGCGAGATCCGCGTCGCGCGGCGCGGCATGGGCATCCCGGCGCAGAGCCCGCTGATCCCCTACACCACGGGTTACGACCCGAAGTTCAAGAGCGAGAACAGCGAATACAACCCGGCCCGCGCCAAGGCCCTGCTCGACCTGTACGGCTACGTCGACAAAAACGGCGACGGCTGGCGCGAACTGCCCGACGGCAGCCCGCTGGTGCTGCAGTACGCCACCAGTCCCGACCAGGTCAGCCGCCAGCTCAACGAGCTGTGGCAGAAGAACATGGCGGCCATCGGCATCCAGGTGGCCTTCAAGATCGCCAAGTGGCCCGAAAACCTGAAGGCGGCGCGCGCCGGCAAGCTGCAGATGTGGGGCGTGGCTTCGTCGGCCTCGGGCGGCGACGGCCAGGGCATCCTCGAGCGCTACTACAGCCCGTCGGCGGGGCAGGGCAACCTGGCCCGTTTCAAGCTTCCGGCCTTCGACGCCATCTTCGACAAACTCACGCTGCTGCCCGATGGCCCCGAACGCGAGGAGCTTTTCAGGCAAGCCAAGCGCATCGCCGTGGCCTACGTGCCCTACAAGCTGCACTGTCACCGTTTTGTCATCGACATGATGACGGCGCAGGTGCATGGCTACCGCCGCCCGGCCTACTGGCTGGAGTGGTGGCACATGGTCGACGTCGAACCGCTGCCTGCGGGCAAGGTGACCTGAAGCCCGCCGGCGCCGCCCGACGATGAAACGCAGGCAGACCCTGGCCCTCGGCGCTGCCGCCACTGCGGCGGCCGGCGCCGGGCTTGCGCTGCCGGCGTTGCAGGCACTTGCGCAGCCGGCCACGGCGCCGCGGGTGCTGCCGAACGACGGGGCGCAGGCCCCAAGGGTCCTGCGGTATGCCTTTCCGGTCGCCGAGACCGGCTTCGACCCGGCGCAGATCAGCGACACCTACTCACGCACCGTCACCGCGCACCTCTTCGAAGCCCTTTACGCCTTCGACCACCTGGCGCGGCCACCGCGCGTGCAGCCGCTGGTGGCCGATGGCATGCCGGTGGTCGAGAACGAATTCCGGCGCTGGACGGTGAAGATCCGCCCCGGCATCCACTTCGCCGACGACCCGGCCTTCAAGGGTGTCAGGCGTGAACTGGTAGCCGAGGATTTTGTCTTCGCTTTCAAGCGTTTTGCCGACCCGGCGGTGAAGAGCCCGATCTGGGCCAGCGTCGAGGACATGAAGTACATCGGGCTGGCCGCGCTGCGCAAGGCGTCGCTGGCCGACAAGCGGCCCTTCGACTACGACCGCCCCATCGAGGGCCTGCGTGCGCTCGACCGCTACACGGTCCAGTTCAACCTCGAAGAGCCGCGGCCGCGTTTCCTCGACACGCTGGCCGTCAGCGACCTCTTCGGCGCGGTGGCGCGCGAAGTGGTGCAGGCCTACGGCGACAAGATCGCCGAGCACCCGGTGGGCACGGGCCCGTTCCGGCTGGCGTCGTGGCGGCGCTCGTCGCAGATCGTGCTGGAGCGCAACCCCGGCTACCGCGAACGCCTGTGGGACTGCCAGCCCGCCGCCGACGACGCCGAGGGCCAGGCCATCGCCGCGCGGCTGAGGGGCCGGCGCGTGCCGCTGCTCGACCGGGTCGAGATCGCCATCATCGAGGAGGTGCAGCCGCGCTGGCTGTCGTTCCTGAACGGCCAGGCCGACTTCATCGACCGCCTGCCGGCCGAGTTCATCGACGTCGCCTTGCCTGGCGGCCGCGTGGCGCCGAACCTGGGCAAGCAGGGCATCCGGGGCCGGCGTGTGCTGGTGTCGGACGTGGTGATGACCTACTACAACATGGAAGATCCGGTGGTCGGCGGCTACACGCCCGATCGGGTGGCGCTGCGCCGGGCGTTGAACCTGGGCATCGACCTCGACCGCGAGATCCGCCTGGCGCGCCGCGGCATGGCGATCCCGGCGCAGAGCCCGGTGATGCCACACCTGAGCGGCTACGACCCCACGTTCAAGAGCGAGAACAGCGACTACAACCCGGCCAGGGCCAAGGCGCTGCTCGACCTCTATGGCTACGTCGACCGCGACGGCGACGGCTGGCGCGAACAGCCGGACGGCCAGCCGCTGGTGCTGGAGTCGGCGACACAGCCCGACCAGCAGAGCCGCCAGCTCAACGAGCTGTGGCAGAAGAACATGAACGCGATCGGCATCAAGATCGTCTTCAAGCCCGCCAAGTGGCCCGAGAACCTGAAGGCCGCACGCGCCGGCAAGCTGCAGATCTGGGGCCTGGCCTCCAGTGCCAGCGGCGGCGACGGCCAGGGCATGCTCACGCGCTACTACGGCCCGCAGGCCGGGCTGCAGAACCTGTCGCGATTCAAGCTGCCGGCCTTCGACGCCCTGCACGAACGCATGACCCGTTTGCCCGACGGGCCCGAGCGGCTGGCGCTGTTCGACCAGGCCAAACGCCTGGCCATCGCCTACGCGCCCTACAAGCTGCACTGCCACCGCTATGTCGCCGACATGATGGTGGCCGGCGTCGACGGCTATCGCCGCCCGGCCTTCTGGAACGGCTGGTGGCACCTGGTGGACATGGCGCCCGGCCGGGCGGGCACGCCGGCGTGAAGCGGCGTACGCTGCTGGCCGGCAGCGCCGGGCTGGCGACGCTGCACGCCGCACCGGCCACGGCGCCATCCAAGGCCAGTCCCCCGGGCCCGGCCCGCAAGACCTTGCGCCTGGCCTTCAACTTCGCCGAGACCGGCTTCGACCCGCCACGCGTGGGCGACCAGTCGTCGATCCGCGTCATCGCCCACATCTTCGAGCCGCCGCTCACCTACGACCCGCTGGCGCGGCCGGCGGTGCTGGTGCCGCTGACGGCGGCTGCCTTGCCCGAGGTCTCGGCCGACTTCAGGCGGCTTGTCGTCACGCTCAAGCCCGGCACGCTGTTCGCCGACGACCCTGTGTTCCGAGGCAAGCCGCGCGAGTTGGTAGCGGCCGACTACGTCTACACGCTCAAGCGCTTCTACGACCCGACGGTCCGCACCGAACACCTCTACCTGTTCGAGAACGAGAAGATCCTGGCCTTGAGCGAACTGCGCCGCCAGGCGCTGAAGAACAAGACGCCTTTCCCCTACGACGTCGAGGTGCCCGGGCTGCGTGTGCTCGACCGCTACCGCTTCGAGATCGTGCTGGCCGAGCCCTCGCCGCGTTTCATGCACTTGCTGGCGGCCTGGAACTGCGGCGCGGTGGCGCGCGAGGTGGTCGAGGCCTACGCCGACGACCCGAATGCCCACCCCGTCGGCACCGGTCCCTTCCGGCTGGCGCAATGGCGGCGCGCCTCGCGCATCGTGCTCGAGCGCAACCCGCGCTTCCGCGAGCAGGTTTTTGCCACCGTGGGCGCAGCGCCCGAACTGCAGCACCATGCCGATGCGCTGGCCGGCGCGCGCGCGCCGCGCATCGACCGCGTCGAGATCGACATCATCGACGAGTCGCAGCCGCGCTGGCTGGCCTTCCTGGGCGGCGAGCACGACGTGATGACGATGCCGCCCGATCTTGGTCAGCTCGCGATCCCCGGCGGCCGCGTCGCGCCCTTCCTGCAGCGCCAGGGCATCCGCGCCGAACGCAACGTCAACGGCATCGCGCACACTTTCATCAACTGCGACGACCCGGTGATCGGCGGCTACACGCCCGAACGCGTGGCGCTGCGCCGCGCGGTCATGCTGGCCTTCGACAGCGCCGAGGAACTGCGCCTGGTGCTGCACGGCCAGGGCGAACCGGCGCAGAGCATGCTGCCGCCTGGCTGCTACGGCTTCGACCCCACGCTGCGCTCGGAGATGACGGCGCCCAGCCCGGCGCGCGCGCGCGCGCTGCTCGAGCTCTACGGCTACGCCGACCGCGACGGCGACGGCTGGCGCGAGCAGCCGAACGGCCTGCCGCTGCTGCTGCGCATCGCATTCCGCGCCGACCAGCGCTCACGGGCGTCGAGCGAGCTCTGGCTCAAGCGCATGAAGGCCGTCGGCCTGCGCGTGCAGTTCGAATTTGCGCCCTTCGGCGAGCTGATCCGCCGTTCGCTGGCCGGGCAGATCATGATGTGGGGCTTCAGCTGGAGCAACGGCACCGACGGCGACTTCTTCCTCGGCCTGGCCTACGGGCCCAACGCCGACCAGAGCAACGACGCGCGCTTCAAGCTGCCGGCCTTCGACCGTCTCTACGAACGCCAGCGGGTGCTGCCCAACGGCCCCGAGCGTCTGGCACTGATGCAGCAGGCCAACCGGTTGATGCTGGCCTACGTGCCCTACATCGCACACTACCACCCGGTGAACACCGAGCTCTTCCGGCCCCAGGTGCGCGGGCCGCTGCGCCACCCCTTCAACAGCGACTGGTACCGCTGGGTCGACATCGGGTGATGCCCGCGCCTGCCCCATTCGCCGCGCGGAAGTGAAAACGCACGCCGTGGCGTGCGCTTTGCGGGCGACGGCGCGCAGACCGCCGCTGCTGTGCGGCCGTCAGCCGGGTTGGGCAACGATGGTCACGCGGCGGTTCTCGGGCGCCGCGGGCTCGCTCGGGTTCATCAGCGCGCTGGAGCCCTTGCCCACCGCCTTCACGCGCTCGGCCGCCAGACTGTGGGTGCCGGTCAGGTAGGTCATCACGCTGTCGGCGCGGGCCTGGCTGAGCTTCATGTTCAGCTCGTCGCCGCCGCGCGGGTCGGCGTGTCCTTCGATGACGAACTTCACGCTCGCCAGCTTGTCGCTCTTCATCGCCGCGGCCAGCACGTCCAGCGCGCTCTTGGCGCTGGGCGTGAGGTCGGCCGAGTTGGTGATGAAGGTCACCAGGATCGACGCCCGCGCCGGCCGCGCCGAAGCCGCGGCGGTGCCGGCCACCGCGCCCGCCGGGCGTGCCGAGGGTCGGAAGCTGCGGGTGCGCACGCCGTTGCTGCCGGCCTCGCCGCCATCGGACGCCGATGCCGCGTCGGCCGGCGACAGGGCCTCGATCAGCGCTTCCCGGGTGACCTGGCCTTCGCGCAACACCTTCTCCTGCGCTTGCACGCTGCCGACGGTGAACGCGGCGGAAAGGGCCAACAGAGCGAGCTTGTGAACGTGTTTCATGGCGGTCCTTCAGGGTAGGTGGCGTCCAGGCCGGCGTCACGGATGCAATGCTACGCCGAGGGGCTGTGCCGCGGCCTACCCGCCTTGGGGGAGAAACCGGCGGCGTGGCCGCTCAGGCACCGCGCTGCGGCTTGGCCAGCGTCTTCAGCGCAAAGCGGCCGTCCTTCTGGAACAGCCAAGCCTCGATCAGGCCTTCGTTGCGCAGCATCTGCTCGGCCTGGGGTGTCAGTCCCACGGGCGCTGGCAGCTTGGCCACGGAGTTCAGCGCCTCGCGCGTCATCTCGGGTTGCTCGGGGTTGTCGCGGAAGACCTCGGCCTTCCACTGGTTCTGTTCGTCGAGCTTGACACGCAGCACCACCACCGCACGGAGCAGCGGCTGCGGGCGGTCGTTGTGCACCTTGGCCGCCGAGCTCTGGTAAACGGCGCGGGCAAAGTCGGCCTTGACCTGCTCGGCCGACTGCGCGAACGCGCTGCCGGTGCTGCCGAGCCACAGCGCCGTGGCAAAGGCTGCGGTAGCGGCGAACTTGAAGGTGATGCGGCTCATGGAGAACTCCGGTGGGGTGGGCTGTGGAGCGCCGGGCGGGTGCTCGGCATGGGGTGTATTTCGCCTGTTGCAACCAAGACTGAACAGGAGACCGAGGTATACGGTGCGGGCCGCCGTATGCGGTTTCGGCGTGATACCTTGGTACCGTGCCCGCTGGCCAACGCCGCCTACACCATCGCAACCTCCCCATCACGCATGAACACGCCCATGAACCCTGCCGGTTCGATACTTCTTGCCGACGATCACGGCCTCGTGCGCCATGGCCTGCAGCTGTTGATCGCCGAAGTGCTGCCGCAACTGCGCGTGCAGCTCGCCAGCTCGCTGGCCGAGACGGTGCAGGCGTTGCAAACACTGGGCCGTTTTGACCTCGTGTTACTCGACCTGACGCTTTCCGACGTCCACGGCCTGGCTGGCCTGCACCGGCTCCGTGAAGAATTCCCGTACGTGCCGGTCGTCATCCTCAGCGCCCAGGACGACCGAGACACCGTGATGGCAACGCTGGACGGTGGCGCCATGGGTTTCATCAGCAAGGCCGCCGCGCCGAGCGAGCTGAAGGAAGCGCTGACGCGGGTGCTCATCGACCGCCGCATCCACCTGCCGCAGTCGGTCTCGGGCGGCATGGCCGCGGTGCCGTCGCTGGGCGCCGACGGCAGCGGCGGGCGCGAACTGGCCGAGCTCTCGGCGCTGGGCCTCACTGAGCGCCAGATCGAGGTGCTGGGCTACGTCGTGCAGGGACTGCGCAACAAGGAGATCGCGCGCCTGCTCGACCGCTCCGAGGTGGTGGTGAAGAAGCACGTCACGGCCACGCTGCAGGCCCTGGGTGCGCCCAACCGCACCAAGCTGCTGGTGCTGCTGAGCCAGCGCGGCTACCGTGTGCCGTCGATGCGTGCCGGCTCGGCCGCCGCGCCAGACTGAGAGTGTGAGCAGTCGGGCGATGGCGCAAACCGACACCGGCCCGGCGCGCGCGCCGCCCGCCCAAGCGACGGCCGAGGGCCTGTCCCGGCTCGACCACGTGGCCCAGGTGCGCGCCGCCCAGCACGAGGGTGACGCCGCGAGCATCAGCGAGCAGCTGCCGCGCCGCCGCCGTCGCCTCGGGCTGTCGCTCGTCGGCCTGGGCGTGGTCGCGCTGGCGGCGCAGAGCTGGGTCGAGTGGCTGCTGCCCTATGACCTGGCCGCGCTCGAGACCATGCGCCGGCTCGGCGACGCGCCCACCCTGGGTGCCGCGCAGCTGGTCTGGGCCTGGGCGCTGTTGTGTGCGCTGCTGCTGGTGGGGCTGGCGCGGGCGCGCTCGGCGTCTCTGGTGCAGACGCAGAGCGGCGCGCTGCTGTGCGGGCTGGCGCTGGGCTCGGCGCACGTGGCCGCCGGTGGGCCGGCGGCTTCTTCCGCGATGCTGCTGCTGGTGGGCGTGGCCAGCCTGGGCTGGCACGC
Source organism: Burkholderiales bacterium (assembly GCA_038205425.1). Classification (GTDB taxonomy): domain Bacteria; phylum Pseudomonadota; class Gammaproteobacteria; order Burkholderiales; family Burkholderiaceae_C; genus Rubrivivax. The sequence goes on from JBBRBW010000008.1 coordinate 19,035, forward strand.
GCGGCGTGAAGGCGGCCTGATGCTGCTGCTGGCCACGGCCGCGGCCGTCGCCGGCTGGGACGCGGTGATGTCCGACTACCCCACGCTGTGGCTGGCCGCCGCCGTGCTGTGCCTGGTGTTCGTGTGGATCGACCACATGCACATCCGTGCCAACGACCGCCGCCTGTTCAGCGCGCTGGCCGAACGCGATTCGCTGATCCAGAGCCTGGACCAGCGCGGCGAGCAGCTCACCGCGCTGCAGGGCGCGCGCACCCGGCTGCTGGCCAGCATCAGCCATGACCTGCGCCAGCCGCTGCAGGCCGTGCGCTTGTTTGCCGAGGCGCTGCAGGCGCGCCCGGAGCCCGCCGACCCGGCCGACACGAAGGCCGCGCAGCGCCAGCAGGAACTGCTGCGCCAGCAGATGCGCGCCGCCGACGACGCCGTCGCCATGCTCGACCAGTTCAGCGAGTTCAGCGCCATCGAGCAGGGTGCGCTGCAGTCACATCCCGAGCCGGTGGACGTGCGCGACCTGCTCGACGGCGTCGCCGCCACGCTGCAGGCCACGCACCCACGCGAGGCGCTCGCCGTCACCGTGCACGGCCGCCGGCAGTGGCTGCACATCGACCGCACCCAGCTCGCCCGCCTGGTGCAGAACCTGGCCGGCAACGCGGCGCGCTACAGCCTGGGTGCCCGCCCCGGCCAGCGGGCCCGCGTCGTGCTGGCCGTGCGCCCGCACATCGGGCCCGGCGGCGACGCCGGCCTGGCCATCGACGTCGTCGACAACGGCCGCGGCATCCCTGCCGACAAGCTGGAGGCGGTGTTCGAGCCCTACGTGCAGCTCGCCGACGCCGCCAGCGGCGCCTCGCGTGGCGGGCGCGGGCTGGGCCTGGCCATCGTGCGCGGGCTGGTGGCCCAGCTCGGGCTGCAACTGGCGCCGCTGCGTTCCACGGTCGGGCGCGGCACACGCTTTCGCGTCGGTGTGCCGGCCGCGCTGCGGCGCGACGGCCCGCCGCCGGCGCCGGCCCTGCCGTCCGCCCCGCGGGCGCGTCACGACGACCCGACGCGCCTGGACGGCTGGCTGCTGGCGCTGCTGGAAGACGAGCCAGCGCCGCGCGCGGCGCTGCGTGCGGCGCTGGAAGGCGTGGGCGCCACCGTCATCGACGCCGCGTCGCTGGCGCAGCTGAAGCTGGCGCTGGACCGCGAGCCGCGTTTTCCCGACGCGCTGGTCTTCGACCTCGACCTCGGCGCCGGCCAGCCCGACGGCCTGGCCGCGGTGGAGGAACTGCGCAGCGAGTGGGAGCTGCAGGTGCCCGCGGTCATCGTCACCGGGCGCATCGCGGTGATGGGCACCGTGCCCATGCCGATGCGCTGCACGGTGCTGGCCAAGCCGGTGCCGCTGGCCCTGCTGGTGGCCACGCTGAGGCGGCATGCACCGAGTTGAGCGCGGTGTGGCCGGCCGAGGTATCCCAGGGGATCATGGACGCCGGCACGGCGGTCGTATTCAATGGAAGTCTCGATGCCGCGGCGCCGGACTGGGCAGAAAATGCGCCGCAACACCGCGAATCAGACAAGGACCTCCGATGAACACCCCGCTGCGAACCACCCTGCTCTGCCTGGCCCTGCTGACGGCATCTGCCAGCAGCCGCGCCGAGGGGTTCGAGCTCATCACCGCCGAAGAGGCGCAGCTGGAAGCGCAGGCCGTCGCCGCCGCGCCGCGCGAAGTGCGCACGCGCGGCCTGCCCGTGGCGCGACCGGGGCAGCCGGCGATCGAGATGGTCACGCCGGCGGTGGCCGGCAGCGCGGTGAACGCGCCGGTACGCATCGAGGCCGCGTTCAAGCCCGCACCCGGCACACGCATCGTGCCTTCGACCTTCCGTGTGCTCTACGGCCTGCTCAAGATCGACCTCACCGATCGCATGAAAAAACATGCCACCGTCACCGAGCAAGGTGTGGTCGTCGACCAGGCCCGGGTGCCGGTGGGCCAGCACCGGCTCATCCTTCAGGTGGCCGACGATCAGGGCAATACCGCCGAGCAGGAACTGCGCCTGCGCGTGGGGGCTGCCTCGTGAGCGCTGCGGCGCCGGCTGCGACCGGCGCCTTGGTCGCCACGCTGGCCGTCGCCGGGCGCAGTGATTACAAGCCCGGCGCGGTGACCGCGATGGAAGCCCTCGTCCGCCACGAGCCCCGCGGCCACTGAAGCCGCCGCTGCCGAACTTCAAGGAGGTGAAGACCATGCGCGTCACAGCCCGGCCCGCCCTGCCCCTGGTCCTGAGCCTGCTGCTGGCTTGCGCCCAGGCTGCGCCGCCCGCGCCGCCCGCGCCGGCGCCGCCCGCCGAGCCCGACATCCAGGCCATGATCGAGGCGCTGATGCCCAGCGCCACGCGCAGCATGCGCAACCTGGTGGTGCGGCAGAAGGTGGACGGCGCCGCGGCCTCGGAACAGGCCGCCGCCAGCGCCGCAGCCCCGGCGGCCGCGTTGACTGCTGCGCCGACGGCCGTTGCAGCCTCGGCGGCGCCCCCACCCGTCGGGCCGCCGCCCAGCCTGGCGCTGGCGATCCAGTTCGAAGCCAACTCCTCGCGTGTGCGGCCCGAGAGCGGCCCCATGCTCGGCAGCCTGGTGGCCGCCATGCAGGCGCCCGAACTGAAGGCCAGCCGCTTCCTTATCGAAGGCCACGCCGACCCGCGCGGCGCCGCGGCGCAGAACCAGCGCCTGTCGCAGGAACGTGCCGAAGAGGTGCGCCAGTACCTGGTGTCGCTGGGGGTGCACCCGTCGCGCCTGCGCGCCGTCGGCCGCGGCGCGAGCCAGCTCGCCAACGCCGGCGACCCCACGGCCGCGGCGAACCGCCGCGTGCGCGTGGTGACCGTGCAATGAAGGCCGGCCGCCTGCGGTGCCGCCGCGGCGGCAGCCTGACGGCCCTGCTGCTGGTTGCCGCGGGTCTGGGCAGCGCCGCGGCGCAGACGGCGCCGGCCGAACGCAACACGCGCCATGCGCTGGTCATCGGCATCGGCGAGTACAGCGACCCCGAGGTCCCGCGCCTGAAAGGCACCGTACACGACATCGCCAGCGCACGCCGCATGGCCGCGGCGATGGCCATCGCGCCGGCCAACATCACCCTGCTGCGTGACCACGAGGCCACCGCCGAGCGCATCCGCGCCGAGATCACGGCGTTGAACGGCCGCGTCAAGGAAGGCGACCGGGTCTTCGTCTACTACTCGGGCCACGGCACCCGCTGGTACGACGAACGGGTCAAGGGCGACGGTTGCACAGAGGGCATCATGGCCAGCGACGGCCAAGTGCTGACCAACGTCGAACTCGGCCAGCGGCTGGCGCCGCTGGCACAGCGCGCCGACAAGATGCTGGTGTTCTACGACGCCTGTTTTTCGGGCGGTGTCGCCGGTGCACCCTTCCGAACGCGCAGCTTCTCGCTCAAGGGTGAGCAGATCACGCCCAAGTTCACACGCGCCGGCGCGCCCGAGATGTGTGCGCAGCCCACCAACTTCCGCACCCGCAGTCTGGCGCTGGTGTTGCAGCAGGCGCAGGCGCTGCCGCAGAACGTGGTGCACATCGCGGCCAGCCGGCCCGACGAGGTCAGCTTCGACAGCAGCACCGTCGGCGGTTTCGCCACCGCGGCCTGGCGCGACTGCCTGCTGGGCCAGGCGCAGGACCTCGATGGCAGCGGCGCCATCACCGCCGACGAGGTGACACGCTGCGCGCAGGCCAGGATCACCAGCGCGCTTGCCGGGCAGCCGGGCATTCTGGGCCAGCAGATGACGGTGGCGGGCAACGCCAGCTTCGTGCCGGCGTGGATGGGCGCGGCGTTCACGGCGGCGGCGGCGGCGGCCGCGTCCCCGGTACCCGCCGGCACCACCAGCGGCGCTGCAATGTCGCCGGCCGTGGCCGCCGCGGTCGCCGCGCTGACCCCGCCCGGCCTGGCTGCGTCGCCGGCGGCCGCACCTGCCGCGCCACCGCAGCGCGCCACGCCGGCCGAGATCCTGGCCGAGGTGCACGGCCAGCGCGACGGCGCCCGCCGCGTCGTCGCCACCGTGCGCCAGCCGCTGATGAAGATCGGCAAGGACACGCTGGACATCGACGTCACGCCCCAGCGCGACGGTTACCTCTACGTCGCCCTCGCCGGCTCCGACGGCGAGAGCCTGGTGCTGCTCTACCCCAACACGCTGGCCGCCGACAACCGCGTGCGTGCCGGCCAGCGTGTCAGCCTGCCGGGCGCCGGTGGCTGGGAGATCGTCGCCGCCGGCCCGCCCGGCCCCGAGACGCTGCTGGTGATGGTGACCGACGCACCGCGCGACCTGCGCAGCCTGGCGCAGGAAAAGGCCGGCCCGTTCATGAAGACGCTGCTCGACGCCGCCGGCCGTGCGCGCCTGCAGGAAGTGCTGGGCAACGGCACGCCGGCGGCGGGCTGCGGCCAGGCCGGCGCGGCGCCCTGCTCCGACGCCTTCGGCGCGGCGCTGCTGCGCGTGCAGACCGCCCGATGAAAGCCGGCCCGACGCGGCGCGAGGTCGTCGGCCTGGCGGCACTGGCTGCGGCCTCGGCGCTGGCCGGGCGTGGCGCCCAGGCCCAGGCCGCCGCCGGCGCCTCTGGCCCACGCGTGGCCCTGGTCATCGGCAACGCCGCCTACCCCGGCGCGCCGCTGGCCAACGCCGGCAACGATGCACGGGCGATGTCGGCGGTGCTGTCGGCGCTGGGTTTCGAGGTCATCGAGGCGCACGACGCCAGCCAGGGGCAGATGGTGCAGGCGCTGCAAGCCGTGCGCCGGCGCCTGCAGGGCCGCCAGGGCATCGGCCTGCTGTACTACGCCGGCCACGGCCTGCAGATGGACTGGCGCAACTTCATGCTGCCGGTGGACGCCAGGCCGGCCCGCGCCGCCGACGTACCCCGGCTGGCGCTGGACGTGCAGACCGTGCTCGACGCCTACCGCGATGCCGGCACGCGCATGAACATCGTCGTGCTCGACGCCTGCCGCGACAACCCCTTTGCGCACACCGCGTCGGCGCGCGGCCTGGCGCCGCTGGACGCCCCGCCCGGCACCTTCCTGGCTTACGCCACGGCGCCCGGCAACGTCGCCGAGGACGGCACGCTGGCCAGCGGCCACGGCCTGTACACCGGCTTCCTCGTGAAGGAACTGCAGACGCGGCAGGCGCCCATCGAGGACGTCTTCAAGCGTGTGCGCCTGCAGGTGCGCCGCACCAGCCAGGGCCGCCAGGTGCCCTGGGAGAGCACCAGCCTCGAGGAGGACTTCGTCTTCGGTGGCCGTGCTCCGCCGCCAGCGCTGTCGCCCGACGAACGCGAGGCCACCTTCCGCGTCGAGAAGGCCGACTGGGACCTGGTGCGCGTGACGCAGAGCCCGGCGGCGTTCTACGACTACCTGCAGCGCTACCCCGGCGGCTGGTTTGCCGAGAACGCGCTGTTCCGGCTCGACCGCCTGCAGCCGCCGCTGGTGCTGGCGCAGCCCGGCCCGCTGCTCACCACGCTGGCCGCGCCCGGGGCCAACCGCTGGGCGCTCGGCGACACGCTGACGTGGGTGGACGTCGACCCCGCCACTGGCGCAGTGCGCGCTGAGGTGCAGGAACGCGTGACGGCGCTCGAGGGCGAGCGCGTGATCATCAATGGCGGCGAAATCGTGCGCGACCAGCAGGGTGCGCTGCACCGCTCGCCGCTGGGCCGCGCCGAGCCCGCGATGATGCAGGCGCCGGCCGATATCGCGCTGGGCAAACGCTGGCGTTCGGCCTTCGAGTTGCAGCCACCGCAAGGGGGCCGCTGGCAGGGCTTCTACGAGGCCCGCGTGACGGCGCTGGAAGACCTGGACCTGCCGGCCGGGCGCTGGCGCGCCTTCCGCGTCGAGCTGCGCGGCGAGGTGCAGCGCCCCGAAGGTCCGCTCACGCTCGACGAGACACTCTGGCTCGACCCGGCGACGATGCACCGTGTGCGCCACGACCTGCGCTGGCGCGACGGCACGCGGCCCTTCAACCCGGTCTCGCTGCGGCTGCTGCGCGCGCCACGTCGAGACGGCGGCCTGCCGGCGGCGCCCGGCCCCGCCGCGCCGGCGCCGGCGCCGCCACCGCCACCGCCGCCACCGCCGCCACCGCCAGCGCCCGCACCGCCGCGCGAGCCCACCTACTAGCCGGACCCGCGCGGGGCGCGGCATTTGCACGTTTGCGGTGCCGGTCTGACGGCGGCCGTTGACGCTGCGCAAGCGCCGCTGCGGCGAAAGCCGGGAAGCTGGCGTTGTCGGGTGGCCGATGACCGCCCCAACCGTCCACTGCCGCGCCGCGCCCGCCATGACCGCCCCACTCGACCCCCCCGTCGCGATGCTGCGCTCGGCCCCGCTCGACGCGCTCTGGCAGCAGCTGCAGGCGCCCGGCGCGCCCCGGGCCTCGCGCCTGGGCGAAGCGCTGGTGCTGCGCGGCCTGATCGCGCCGCCGCTGCTGGAACGTGTGCTCGTCGCCCAGCAACAGAGCAAGCCGCGCCGCCTGCTCGGGCGCATGCTGGTCGACGCCTGCGTCATCACCGAACAGCAGCTCGACAACACGCTGGCCGAGTGGCTGGGCCTGCAGGTTGTCGACCCGCGCACGCTGCAGCCCGAGCCGCAGGCGCTGCAAGCGGTGCCGCAGGCGGTGGCCGAGCGTGAAGGCGTGCTGCCGCTGATGGTGCGCGACGACACACTGGTCGTGGCCGTGCCCGACCCCTGGGACAAGCCGCTGCTCGACCAGCTCCGTTTCATCTGCGAGCTGAAGGTGGTGGCGGTGGGCGCCGTACCCGGCACGCTGGCGCCAGCCGTGGCCAGCGCCTACCGGCCGCGCGACGGCGTGCCGGCGACGGTCACGTCAGGCTCGCTGAACGCGCTGGCGGCCGATCTCGCCGCCACGGCCGACGCCGACGCCGCCACCGACCCGGCAGTGGTCTCTGAGTCGGACAACACGCTGGTGCGGCTGGTCAACCGGCTGATCGCCGACGCGGTGCAGCTGCGCGCCTCGGACATCCACATCGAAACCGCCGACCCGCCGCGCCCGGTGACGGTGCGGCTGCGTGTCGACGGTGAACTGCTGCGTCACCTGGAGGTGCCCGCGCCCTACCGCTTTGCGCTCGTGGCGCGGCTGAAGATCATGGCCGACCTCGACATCTCCGAGCACCGCAAGCCGTAGGACGGCAAGATCGATTTCGCGCGCTTCGGCGGCCCGCGGCAGGAGCTGCGCATGGTCACCGTGCCGACCTCGCGCGGTCTCGAGGACGTGGTGCTGCGCCTGCTGGCCGGCCGCGATGCGCTGCCGCTGGACGGCATCGGCCTGAGCACAGCCAACCTGTCGGGCATGCGTCAATCCATGGCCAAGGCCTACGGGCTGATCCTCATCTGCGGGCCCACCGGCTGCGGCAAGACGACGACGCTGCACTCGGTGCTGCGCGAGCTGAACACCGACAAGCGCAAGATCTGGACCGCCGAGGACCCGATCGAGATCTCGCAGCCCGGCCTGCGCCAGGTGCAGATGAACGCCCGCATCGGCTGGACCTTCGCCGCCGCGATGCGCACTTTCCTGCGCGCTGACCCCGACGTCATCATGATCGGCGAGATGCGCGACGAAGAGACCGCGCGCATCGCGGTCGAGGCCTCGCTCACCGGCCACCTGGTGATGAGCACCCTGCACACCAACTCGGCGCCAGAGAGCATCACACGGCTGCTCGAGATCGGCCTCGACCCCTTCATGTTCAGCGACTCGCTGCTGGCCATCCTGGCGCAGCGCCTGGTGCGCCGGCTGTGCACGCACTGCCGCGTGCCCGAGCTGTTGGACGAAGCCGCGCTGGAATCGCTGGCGCGCCAGTACCTGCTCAGCAGCAGAGGCGTCGGCCCCGACGCCGCCGGTCTGGTGGCGCGCTGGCGCCAGGCGCACGGTGACACGCAGGGCCGCCTGTACCACTGGCGCCACCGTGGTTGTGCGCAGTGCGACGGCAGCGGCTACCGCGGCCGCCTGGGCCTGCACGAACTGATGCTGGCCGACGAGGCGCTGCGCGAACGCATACGCCACCGTGCCGGCGCTGCCGAACTGCAGGCCGCCGGCCTGGCGGCCGGCATGGTCACCCTGCGCCAGGACGGCTTCGAGAAGGTGCTGGCGGGGTTCACCGATCTTTCCGAAGTCATCGCAGCTGCCAACCAATGAACGCCATGAACACCCTCCTGTGTGTCGATACGCTGCCCGCGCGCCTGCTGGCGCAGACCGGCGAACTGGTCGCCAGCACGGCGGCGCAGCTTCAGCAGCGCTGGCCCGCTGCGCCGCGCGAAGCCGTCGCGCTGCTCGAACAGCTGGAACAGGTGGGCCTGCAGGTGCAGGAGGTGGTGCGCATGCTGGCGGCGCCGGCCGGCGCGCTGCCCGAGCAGGTGAACCTGGGCGTGGCTGCGCTGCAGGCGCGCGCCGAGTGGTCGGCCGAACTGCAGCGCGCCGGCGCCCGCTGGCGTGGGCCGCAAGCCGGCTGCACGGTGCTCACCAACCCGGCGGTGCTCAAGCAGCTGCTCGACCTGGCGATCGCCCACGCGTTGCTCCTGGGCACCGAGATCCAGGTCGAGGTCGACCAGCGTTTCCAGCCGCCGCTGGCGGCGCTGCGCATCGAGGTTTCGCGGCCCGGCGGCGAGCTGTTCGCAGCGCAGCCGGGCGACGCCGGCGAGCTGCACTGGGCGCTGCTGACGGCGCTGGCGCAGCATGCCGGCGTGCAGGTCGAACGCCAGGTGCGTGCGCTGTCGGTCGAGCTGCTGCTGGGCTGGGCGCCGCTGGGCGTGCTGGCGCCGGTCGGCCTGCCCGAGCCGGCCATGCTGCCGCACACCGCGCTGCCCAGCGGCTGCCGCGTGCTGCTGCTCGAACCGCACGAGCCGACGCGGGTGCAGGCTGAACGCCTGCTGCTGCAGGCCGGGCTGGAGGTGAAGGCGGTGGCCACGCTCGACCAGGCGCAGGCGGCGCTGCTGCACGGCGTGCCCGACAGCCTGGTCACCGGCATCGAGACCCGTGAACCAGCCTGCGCCGCTCTGCTGCAGGAACTGCGGGCGCGTCAGCCCGATCTGCGTGTCGTCGAGATCGTGCGCCAGGCGCACAGTTTTGCGATCTCGATGCCCGGCGCCAGCGTGCCCGCGCGCGTGGGCCGCGAAGACCTGGCGCGCACGCTGGTGCCGGCGCTGGCGCAGGAACTCAGCATGCCGCAGTGAGCCCGCGCGGGCATGAGGAATCGCCGGGCCGCTCCCGAGTTTCCTCACCGCCTCGGGGGGCGACGACGGCATCGCCGTCGTCTGGGGGCGCGCTCAAGCCGCGGCGAACGCAACGATGGCCGACGCCGCGATGGCGCCCGACTGGCGCGCCGTCTCGCGCCCGCCCTGCAGGCGCATCAGCGTCGGGATACTGCGGATGCCGTAGCGCTGGCTCAGGGCCGGGCTGTCGTCGCTGTTCACCTTCACCAGCAGCGCGCGGCCCTGCAGCTGTGCCGCGGCCTGCTTGAAGGCCGGCGCCATCATCTGGCAGGGGCCGCACCAGGCGGCCCAGAAGTCGATCACCACGGGCAGCTTTGTTGCCGCGACCACGGCGTCGAAGCTGGTGTCGTCCAGATCGATAGGCTGGCCCGTCAGCAGCGGCTGGCCGCACTTGCCGCAGACCGGCGTTTCGTCGATGCGCGCGGCCGGCAGCCGGTTGGTGGCGCCGCAGTGCGGGCAGGGCAGTTGGAGCTTGGTGTCGTTCATCACTGGCATGTGGTGGGGCCGGGCGCCGTTTCAAGCGCCCGCGCGCAAGCGGCGGATCACACCCTCAGGGCGCCTTGGGCTCGAGCTCGCGCTGCGTCTGCAGCGCCTGGGGCAGCCACTGCGGCTCGGCAAGCTGGGCACGGGCGACGGCGCGTGTGGCGGCCTCACGTGCGCCACCACGGTCGCCCAGGCTGTCGCGGGTGCGCGCCAGGTTGTTCCAGGCGGCGGCGCTGTCGTGTTGCTGCGCGGCGTCCTCGAAGGCGCGCGCTGCGCCGGCCAGGTCGCCGGCGGCGTGCAGCGCATTGCCCAGACCCATCGCGGCCACCAGGTTGACGGGCCAGCGCTGGCGCACTGCACCCCAGGCGCGCGCCGTCTGTGCCGGCGCGCCCACGCGCCCGTAACCCAGCGCGCCGTCGACCGCATCGGCCTCCAGCGCGGTGACGGGCAGGCCGCCCGGCGGCAGCACGGCGATGGCCCAGCGGCCGCCGCGCGCCCAGGTGAACTCGAAGGTGCGCAGCGAGAGGAAGTCGCGCCGCTCGGTGCCGCTGCGCAGGATCAGTTCACCGGCCGGCAGGTCATAGCCCACCACCACGGCGTAGTGCCAGCGCGGCGCGAAGTCCAGACCCAGGTTCAGCAGCACGACGACGGCGTGGCCGGCGGCCACCTCGCGCATCAGTGCCGTCAGTTCACCGGGCAACCGGGTCGCCACGCCGCCCTGGCGCCGGGCGCCGCTGAGCATCTCGATCTGCAGGCTGCCTTCACGCGCCGGCAGGAACACGGCCTCGGACAGCGCCGCGATGTCGGCAGGCAGGCCGACGTCGGCCAGCGCCGTGGCCAGCGCGGCCGGGCCGCAATGCAACGGCGTCTGGGGAAAGAAGGGAACCTCGTCGCGCTCGAAGCGCGGCGGCAGGTCGGCCGGCGCAGCCATGCGCAGGGCGGCGGTCTGCGGCGGGTCGGCCAGCAGCGCGCAGCCCGGCAGGATGGCGGCTGCGGCCAGCCACAGCGCGGCGCCCGTCCGCCAGCAGCGGGGAGCGCGGCGCCGGACGGTCAACGCACCGCGCGTGTGAACGGGAAGACCTTGGTCAAGCCGAGGATGTCGGTGACCAGCAGGATGATGAAGATGGTGAACAACACGCCGACGATGTCGGCACCGGCGGGCGCCTGGTCGATCTGCGCCATCAGCTGGGTGGCTTCGGCATCGGTCAGCGCGTCGACGCGCGAACGCACGTCGCTCACCGAGACGCCGCGTGCTTCCAGCGCAGCCACGAGGTCGGCGCGCTCCAGCGTGCCCAGCAGGCGGGCGCGACTCTCGGGTTGCGCGGCGGGGGCCACGGCGGCGGCCACCTGCTCGGTGCCGATCAGGGCCGAAGGCGCAGCGTAGGCCATGCCGCTGAAGACGAGCGAAGCGCTCAGGGCGGTGGCGGTGATGCGGCGGAATTGGCTCATGAAGGCTCCGGAAAGGGCAAGGGGGTGTCGCGTGGGCGATGCTACGGGCCGCCCTGGGCCGGTCTGTGCGCTATCACGCATGCGTTTGTGACCGGTCGCTACGGCGCGGCGGCGGCCTTGCGCCGCCTATGCTCGCGCCCCATGCTCCCGAATCCGCGCCTGGCGGCGCTGCACCGCCTGCTCATCGTCAGCCTGCTGGGCTTCGCCTCGGGCCTGCCGCTGGCCCTCACCGGGCAGGCGCTGCAGGCCTGGCTGACCGTCGAAGGGCTGAGCCTGGCCACCATCGGTTTCCTCAGTCTGGTCGGTGTGCCCTACACCTTCAAGTTCCTGTGGGCGCCGCTGCTCGACCGCTTCGAGCTGCCGGGCTTTGCCTTCATGGGCCGCCGCCGCGGCTGGCTGGTGCTGACACAACTGGCGCTGGCGGGGGTGCTGATGCTGCTGGCCGACACCTCGCCGCGCGACGAGCTGCGCGCCTTCGCGCTGCTGGCGGTGGCGCTGGCCTTCCTCTCTGCGACGCAGGACGTCGTCATCGACGCCTACCGCACCGAGCTGCTGCCGGCGCCCGAACGCGGGCTGGGGGCGTCGCTCAACGTCATGGGCTACCGGCTGGCGATGATCCTGTCGGGCGGCATCGCGCTGATCTGGACCGACCCGGCGCAGGGCGGCGGCTGGACCTGGCCGCAGGTCTACCGGCTGATGGCCGTGCTGCTGGTGGCTGCGGCGGTGCTCTCGGCGCTGTTGCTGCCCAGGCTGCCCGCGCGAACCACCACCCCACCGCCGGCCGGCAACGACCTGCGCGGTTTTGCCGCCGTCGTGCTGGCGGTGGTGCTGGGCGCCTTCCTCAGCGACCGCTACGGCGGCGCGGTGGCGCAGGCGCTGGTCGGTTCCTGGCTGGCAGCGGGCCCGCTGCCAGCGGTGTTGCAGCAGCGCTGGGTCGACCTGGTGGCGCTGCTGCTGGGCGTGGGCTTCACGTTGCCTCTGGCCGCCTGGGCCGCGAAGCAGGCGCGCTTCGAGACCTTGCTGGGCGGCCTGCGCAGCTATTTCAGCACCGCAGGCGCGGGCGCCTTCCTGCTCTTCATCGTGCTCTACAAGCTGGGCGACGCGTTTGCCGGTTCGCTGCTGACGCCCTTCCTGTTGAAAAGCATGGCCTACAGCCCCGCCGAGGTAGGGGTGGTGAACAAGGTCATCGGCCTGTGGCTCACCATCGGCGGCGCGCTGCTGGGCGGCGCGCTGATGCTGCGCCTGGGCCTGTGGCGTTCACTGCTGCTCTTCGGCGTGCTGCAGCTGGCCAGCAACCTGGGTTTCTGGTGGCTGGCGACGCTGGGGCCGGAAGGCAAGGGTGTGCTGCCCGGTACGGTGCTGCCCGCCTTCGACTGGGGCTTCGTCAAGCTGGCTGCGCCGACGCCGGTGGACGGCGGGCTGCTGGCGGTGGTGGCCTTCGAGAACCTCTCGGGCGGCATGGGCACGGCGGCCTTCGTCGCCTTCCTGATGAGCCTCTGCAACCAGCGTTACACGGCGACGCAGTTTGCGCTGCTGTCGGCTTTTGCGTCGGTGGGCCGCGTCTGGGTGGGGCCGTTGGCCGGCGTGCTGGCCGAAAGCATAGGCTGGCCCAGCTTCTTCATCGTCAGCACCGTGCTGGCGCTGCCGGCACTGGTGATGCTGTGGTGGCTGCGCGCCAGCGTGCAGGCGCTCGACGTCGACCCCGACAATCTGGGCCGCAGCGACGATTGAGGCCGCGCGGCAAAGGAGGGGGAACCCCGCGCCGCCGGTGCGGGTCTATGTCGGCATTGCCCACAATCCACCCCATGCCAGACACGCCGCAAACTCACCCGTCCTACACCTGCGCTTGTGCGCTGCACGGCCGCCGCCGCCTGGGCGTGCTGCTGGCCGCCGGCGCGCTGGCGCCGCTGACGACGGCGCAGGCCGAGATCCCCGAGTGCCGCCGTTCCCGCGCCGCGGGCCTGGTGCCGGCCGGGCAGGTCGAGGGCAGCGCGCAGCAGCAGTACGTGCAGATGCTGCGCCAGGCCCAGGGCCAGGGTGCGCTGTTGCCGGGCGCCCACCCGCAGATGCAGCGCCTGCGCTACATTGCGCAGCGCATCGTGCCCTACACCGCCGAGTGCAACGAACGTGCGGCCCAGTGGCGCTGGGAAGTCAACCTGCTGGAGAGCAAGCAGATCAACGCCTTCTGCATGCCCGGCGGCAAGATCGCCTTTTTCACCGGCATCCTGCAGCAGCTGAAGCTCGACGACGACGAGGTGGCGATGATCATGGGCCACGAGGTTGCGCACGCGCTGCTGGAGCACGCACGTGAACGCATGGCCAAGAGCGGCGGCACCGAGCTGCTGTTCCGCGGCGCCGCAGCGCTGTTCGGGCTGGGCAGCCTGGGCGACCTGGCGGCGCAGGGCGCGACGCAGCTGCTGAGCCTGAAGTTCGGCCGCGAGGACGAGTCCGAGGCCGACGCGCTGGGCCTGCTGCTGGCCGCGCGCGCCGGCTACGACCCCGGCGCCGGCGTCACGCTGTGGCAGAAGATGGCCGCCGCCACGGCCGGCAAGGCACCGCCGCAATGGCTGTCCACGCACCCGGCGGGCGCGACGCGCATACGCGACATCCAGGCCAAACTGCCTCGGGTGCAGCCGCTGTTCCAGGCCGCCGGCAAACCCGACCGGCGGTTCCAGCCGCCGGCGGCCTGAGGTCGCGGCCCACTACGCTTGCGGGCAGGCTGATAACCCGCGGCGGCACGAGGACCCGGGTGTCGAGGGGCCTCAGCGCCATCAGCGCCTGGAAGGGGCATCCGTTCCCCGCAGTAGCAAATGCCCAGCCAGCAAGGGCCTGAGGGGTGTCGTCGGGTACGCCTGGTGCGCCGGATTCGGCCACGGGCGGGCCGCCGGTGTGGCTGGCCAGCCGGTGGTCGAGCTTTTCGCGCAGGGTCTGGGCCTGCGTGGCGCTGCCGTGCGGCACGGAGCCGCGCGCCAGCGGCTCGATGAAGCCGTCTTCGCGCCGGCGCACGGCGTTCACGCGCGCCAGCCGGGTGAAGGCTCGGGGTATGAGCGGATGTGACCCCACCGCTATGATCCGCCGCGTGTTTTCCCGCTATTTCGGACTGCTGGCCGCCTGTGTCCTGATCCTGCCGGCTCCAGCCGTGCTGGCGGCCAAGCCACTGGTCTACTGCGCCGACGCCAGCCCCGAGGGTTTCGACCCCGCGCTGTGGGACAGCAGCAGCACCGGCAACGTCACCTCGCAGATCTTCCAGGGCCTGGTGGCCTTCAAGCGCGGCACGGCGCTGCTGGAGCCGCAACTGGCCACCGTCTGGACGGTGTCGCCCGACGCCAAGACCTTCACGTTCACGCTGCGCCGCGGCGTGAAGTTCCACACCACGCCCTACTTCACGCCGACACGCGAGTTCAACGCCGACGACGTGATGTTCACCTTCACGCGGCTGGTCGACCCGCAGCAGCCCTTCAACCGCGCCTTTCCGGCCACCTACGTGTACCCGCAGAGCCTGGGGCTGGCGCAGATGATCGCGGGCATCGACCGCGTCGGTGACCACGAGGTGCGCTTCCGCCTGCACAAGGCCAACGTCAACTTCCTGGGCTACTTCGCAAGCAGCTTCGCCGGCATCCATGCGGCCGAGTACGCCGCGCAGTTGCTGGCCCAGGGCCGCGCCAGCGCCATCAACAACCAGCCCGTCGGCACCGGACCCTTCCGGTTCAAGAGTTACCGCAAGGACGACGTGCTGCGCATGACCGCCCACCCCGGCTACTGGGGCGGCGTGCAGCGCACCGAACGCCTGGTCTACGCCATCAGCCGCGAACCCAACGTGCGTGTGCAGAAGGTGTCGCGCGGTGAATGCCACGTGGGGGCAGCGATACGCGACGTCGACATCACGGCGCTCACCGGGCACCCGCAGGTGGTGGTGCAGAAGATCCAGGCGCTGAACATCAGCTACCTGGCATTCAACCTGAAGAGGCCGCCGGTCGACAAGCGCGAGGTGCGCGAGGCGCTGGACATCGCGATCGACCGCAATGCCCTCTTCAAGGTGCTGTTCCCGCGCGGCGACGCGCTGCAGGCCGTAAGCGCCTTTCCGCCCGCCGTGCCGGGCTACAACAAGACGCTGAAGAACGAATACGACCCCGCGCGTGCCAAACGCCTGCTGGCCGCCGCCGGTGTGAGGGGCGAACTGGAAGTCGACCTGTGGGCCCTGCCCATCAGCCGCCCCACCAACCCCAACGGCCAGCTGATGGCACAGATGATCCAGGCCGACTGGGCGAAGATCGGCGTCAAGGCGCGCATCCTGACCTACGAGTGGGGCGAGTACCTGAAACGCGCGAATGCGGGGGAACACCATGTGTACATGAGCGGCTGGAGCACCGACGTGGCCGCCGCCGACGAGTTCCTCACGCCCAACCTCACCTGCGCGGCCAGCCGCGGCGGCATCAAGTTCTGCAACGCCGAGTTCGACGCGCTGGTGGAAGCCGCGCGCGCCGAGGTGGACGAGCCCAAACGCCTGGTGATGTTCGAACAGGCGCAGGTCATCTTCAAGCGCGAAAGGCCGTGGATCACGATGGCGCATTCCTCGGTCTACATCCCGCTGCGCCGCGACGTGCAGGGTTTCGTGATGGCGCCCAACGGCAGCGTCGACTTCGAGGGTGTCTACCGATGAACCCGCCGCCGCCGCTGCGCGTCGAGGACATCGCGGGCCATCCCGCCTTCCGCCGCCTGGACAGCCTGCGTGGTGTGCCCTACGACCTGCGCTACGCCGGCACCAACAATTTCGCCGGGTTGAACCTGTACGGCGCGATGGACTGTGCCTGGCTGCGCGCCGAAGCCGCCACCGGGCTGGAAGCCGCCGGCGCCTGGCTGGCCGCGCGCCGCCCGGGCTGGCGCATCCTGGTGCTGGACGCGCTGCGCCCGCAGCGCGTCCAGGAGGCGATCTGGCACGACGTGGTGGGCACGCCCATGGAGCACTACTTCGCCAACCCGCAGCGTGGCTCCATCCACAGCTTCGGCATGGCGGTCGACGTGACGCTGATCGACGCCCACGGCCGCGAGGCCGACATGGGCAGCGGCTTCGACGAGATGAGCGAGGCTTCGCACCCGGCGCTGCACGCCGTGCACCTGGCCAGCGGCGCACTGAGCGCCGCACAGGTGGCCGAACGTGATGGCCTGCAAGACGCCATGGCGCACGGCGGCTTCCACGGCATCCCTGCCGAGTGGTGGCATTTCGACTTCGGCGACCGCGAGCGCGTGCGGCGCGAACTGCCGCGCGTCTGGTGAAGGGGCATGGCATGACGACAACGAGAAGGCAGTTCATCGGCAGCGGCGCGGCCGCGCTGGGCGCCACGGCGGCCGCGGCCGTGGCCGTGGTCGTGGCAACACCCGGCAGCGCCGCGGCGCAGGCCACGCCAGCGCCGCCGTCGCTGCTGAGGGCGCCGCGGCTGAAAGCCGGCGACACCATCGCGCTCATCAACCCCTCGGGCGCCATCTACGAACGTGCGCCCTACGCCATCGCCACCGAGTCGTTGCAGGCGCTGGGCTTCAAGGTGCGCGAGGCGCCGAACCTGCGCGCCCGCTACGGCCACTTCGCCGGCACCGACGCGCAGCGCGCCGCCGATGTCAACGCCATGTTCGCCGACCCCACGGTGCACGGCATCCTGGCCATGACCGGCGGCTCGGGCGGCAACCGCATGCTGCCGCTGGTGGACTACGCCGCCATCCGCCGCACGCCCAAGTTCCTGGGCGGTTATTCGGACCTCACGGCGCTGATCAACGCCGTGCAGGTGCAGACTGGTCTCGTCACCTTCCACTGCCCGCTGGCCTCCAGCGACTGGAACGAGTTCAGCGTCGGCTGGCTGCGCGGTGCGGCGATGGAAGGCCAGACGTTGACGCTGGCCAACCCGAAGGACCGCGACGACACCCTGGTGGCCAAAAGCGGCCGCATCACCACCCTGCGCGGCGGCCGTGCACGCGGGCCGCTGGTGGGCGGCAACCTGGCCGTGCTGAGCGCGATGGCCGGTTCGGCCTACTGGCCGCATTTCGATGGCGCCATCCTCTTCCTGGAAGACGTCAACGAATACATCTACCGCGTCGACCGCATGCTCAGCACGCTGAAGCTGGCCGGCGCGCTGGACCGCGTGGCAGGCGTGGTGCTGGGCGGCTTCACGAACTGCGGCCCGGGCGACGGCAACTACGGCACGCTGACGCTGGACGAGGTGTTCGACGACTACTTCAAGCCGCTGAACGTGCCCGTCTACAGCGGTGCGCTGTTCGGCCACATCAAGCGCAAGTTCACGCTGCCGGTGGGCCTGCCGGTGGAGATGGACGCCGACGCCGGCACGCTGCGTTACCTGCAGCCGGCCGTGGTGTGAACGCCGCGGTGCGTGTGCTTGGAGCCTAGGAGCCGGAACCCGGCTGCTGCAGGTAGGCCAGCTCTTCAGGCGTCGAGGTGCGCCCCAGCACCGCGTTGCGGTGCGGGTAGCGGCCGAAGCGCTGAATGACCTCGAAGTGTTTCTGCGCCCAGTGGCGTGCATCGGCCAGGCCGGGGTGCGCTTCGGCCAGCGCGGTGAACAGCGCCATCGCCTGCCGCTGCGCAGCCCCGTCTTCCGCGTGCTCGAAGGGCAGGTAGATGAACCAGCGCTGCAAGGGTGTCAGCGCCTGGTCGTCGCCGCGTGCCACCAGTGCCTGTGCGGCGGCCAGCGCCAGCGCGTCGCCAGCGAAGGCGCGCGCGCTGTCGCGCCAAGCGTTGCGCGTGAACTGGTCCAGCACGACGATGCGTGCCAGCACGCCGGCGGGCGTGGCGTCCCAGGCCTGCAGGCCACCGGCCAGCGCGGTCTCGATCAGCGTGCCGAAACGTTCGCGGATCTGGGCGTCGAAGGCCGCGTCCTTGCGGAACCAGGCCGGGCGCGGCGTGGTCGTTGGTGATTCGCCGAACCAGAAGCGGCGCACCTGGGCGGCGCGGTCCTCCAGCAGATCCTGCGTTTCGGGGTGGCGCCGCAGGTAGGCCGCCACGTAGCTGCACGTGGGGCGCACGCGCAGGCCCTCGTGGCGCGCCCAGGCCAGCGTCGTGGCCACCAGAGCGGCGGCCACGCCCTGGCCCTGCAGCGCCGACGGCACCTCGGTGTGGTGCAGCGTCAGCGTGTCGCCCTGGCGGAAGTAGCTGCACAAGGCCAGCCGGCCCTCGACCAGGGCTTCGAAGCGCTGGGCTTCGGGACGGTGTTGCACGGTGGTGTTCACCCCGCGAATTGTGTCTCGCGGCGGGCCCGGGTTTCGGTTTACATTGGCTTGCACAGGACCGTGGCGCTGGTGCGCGGCCCGCCGACGCAACACGGCGCGAGGGGTGAGCTTGAGCGACGCCTGGTACCTTGAAAGCATAGCCGCCGATGGCTCGCGCCTCACGCAGGCCATCCGCACGCTGCCCTTCCGCGTCGGGCGCGACATCGGCAACGAGCTCGCCGTCGACGCACGCGGCCTGAGCCGCCACCACGCCGTCATCGACGCCGACGTCAGTGGCCATCTGCGGGTCACCGACCTGGGCAGCACCAACGGCACCTTCGTCAACCGCGAACGCATCAACGGCGCACGTGTGCTGGCCGACGAAGACGTCATCCACTTCGGCAACGCCGAGTACCGGCTGCGCCGCGAAGGCGGCCCCGACAGCGTGGCTGCCGACGACAGCGAACGCACGATGATCGCGCCGGTCGGGCGCGGGCTGTCGCAGAACTTCGTGCGCCACGAACGCGAATTCATGCAGCTGCTTGCCGGCCAGGGCCTCTCGGCGATGGTGCAGCCCATCGTCGCCGCGCTCGACGGCCGCGTCTTCGCCTACGAACTGCTGGGCCGCAGCACACACCCCGAACTGCCGAATTCCCCGGTGCACCTGTTCCAGCTGGCGGCCATGCTCGGGCGCGAGGCCGAACTCAGCGCCGCCTTCCGCACGTTCGGCGTGGCGCAGGTGGCACCCAGGCTCAAGGGCGCGCGGCTCTTCGTCAACACCCACCCCGACGAAACCTTCAGCGACGAACTCTTCGACTGGCTGGCGGTATGGCGCGCGCGGCCCGACGCGCCCAATCTCGTGATCGAGGTGCACGAAACCGCGGTGGTCGAGGTCGAGGCCATGCGCACGCTGGCGGCGCGGCTGAAAACCATCGGCGTGCCCTTCGCCTACGACGACTTCGGCGCCGGCCAGGCGCGGCTGCGTGAACTGGCCGAGGTGCCGCCGGACTTCGTCAAGTTCGACATGGGCCTGCTGCACAACATCGACCAGGCCCCGGAAGGCCGCCAGCGCATGGTGCGCGAACTGGTGCGGCTGGTGCTGGACCTCGGCTCGGTGCCGCTGGCCGAAGGCATCGAGACCGAGGCCGAAGCCGCGCTGTGTCGCGACATGGGTTTCCAGCTCGTGCAGGGCTACCTGACCGGGCGGCCGGTGGCCATCACCGCGATCTGATCACCGCGGCCCGGTCAACGCAGGCCGGTCCGCGCCCTCAGGCGCCGCGCGCGTGGCACCCTGCGCGCACCAGCGGGCCAGCGTTGCGCGCAGCCGCTCGGCGTCGATGGGCTTGGTGAGGAAGTCGTCCATGCCGGCGCGCAAGGCTTCCTCGCGTTCGCTCACCAGCGCCGCCGCGGTGAGCGCGATCACCGGCACCCGCTGGCCCGCGGCGCGCAGCGCGCGCGTGGCCTCGTAGCCGCTCATGCCCGGCATCTGCACGTCCATCAGCACGGCGTCGAAGGGGTGGCCCGCGGCGGCGGCGTCCTGCACGGCGGCCAGGGCTTCGTGGCCATCGACCGCCTGCGCTACCGTCACGCCCCAGCGCTCCAGCAGGGCCACGGCGATCAGCATGTTGACCGGGTTGTCCTCGACCATCAGCACATGGGCACCCGGAAGGCTGGGCGCAGCGGCCGCCGGCGCCGGTGCGGCCGGCGCCGCGTCGACCATGGGCAGCGGCAGCTCGGCCCAGAAGGTGCTGCCCGCACCCGGCTGGCTGTGCACGCCGACCCGGCCGCCCATCAGCGTGGCCAGCTCGCGGCAGATCGCCAGGCCCAGGCCGGTGCCGCCAAAACGTCGGGTTGTGCTCTGGTCGGCCTGCGTGAAAGGTTCGAAAAGCCGGGCCTGCACCTCGGCGCTGATGCCGGGGCCGCTGTCCTGGACCTCGAAGCGCAGCGTTGCGCCGTCCAGCCGGCGCGCACGCAGCACGACGCCGCCGGCGGTGGTGAACTTGACGGCGTTGCCCAGGTAGTTGCTGAGCACCTGGCGCAGCCGCAGCGCGTCGCCGACCACCGCGCCTCCGAGCCCGGGCGCGCGCTCCAGCGTGAGCGTGAGGCCGCGCGCCCCGGCCAGCGTCGCATGGCTGCGTTGCAGCGTCTGCAGCAGCGCGCCGAGGTCGAAGCGCGTGGCCTCGAGCTGCAGTTTGCCGGCTTCGATCTTCGACAGGTCGAGGATGTCCGAGATGATGCCTGCCAGCGATTGCGCGCTCTCGACGATCTGGTCCAGGTACTGGTGCCGGTGGGCCTCGTCGGTGCGCCCGTCCTGCGCCAGCCGGGCCAGGCCGATCATGCCGTTGAGCGGCGTGCGCAGTTCGTGGCTGGTGTTGGCCAGGAAGGCGCTCTTGGCGCGGCTGGCGGCCTCGGCGGCGTCGCGTGCGGTGGCCAGCGCCTGCTCGGCCTGGCGGCGTTCGGTCACGTCCTCGACGATCCACACCGTGCCGCTGCCGATGGGGTGCCCGGGGTCGACAGCGCGGCCCCGCACACGCGCCAGGAAGGTGCTGCCGTCCTTGCGCCGCGCCACGCGTTCCAGCTCGACGGCCTCGCCACGCTCCAGTTGCGGCGTCATCTGCACGCCGACCTCGTTGTACTCGGCCTCGCTGGCCCACAGCACGACGCCGCGCTGGCCCAGCAGCTCGCCCGCGCCCCAGCCGAAGATCTGCTCGAAGTGGCGGTTGGCCAGCACGAACTGGCGCCGCTGCGTGACGGCGATGCCGATCGAGGCGTTGGCCAGGATGGCTTCGCGTTCCAGCTGCTGGCGCTGGGCGCTGCTGACGTCGCGGCCGCTGAGGACGAGGTAGTCGTGGCCTTCCATCTCGAAGCGCGCCGCCGAGATGCGCAGCGGGATGGCGTGCCCGTCGCGCGCGACGAAGCGCATCGGCAGGTCGGCGGCCTGCCCGCGCGCCCTGATCTTGGCGACGAAGGCCAGTCGCTGGGCGGGGTCGGCCCAGACGCCCAGTTCCAGCGAGGTGCGCCCCAACACCTCGGCAGCCGGCCACCCGCTCAGCCGTTCGAAGCTCGGGTTGACCATCACGTAGCGCCCGCTCACAAGATCGGTCAGCGTGATGACGTCGGGGCTGGTGGCCACGACATGCGAAAGCAGCGCTTCCGAGCGCTGCAGCGCCTCGTCGGCGGCCAGGCGTTCGGTGTCGTCGATGTAGATGGCCAGCAGCGCCGGGCCGCCCTCGGTGTCGACGCAGACGCTGGTGGCGCGCACCGACATCGGCCGCCCCTGCACGCGCAGCCTGAAGCTGGCCACCGGCAGCGCGCTGCCGGCGGGCTGGCCCCGCAGTGCCCGCATGCGCTGGTGGGCGCGCTCGCGCGAGTCGCCGGCTTCGTAGCCCTGCAGCAGGTCGCTCGCGGCCATGGCCGCCAGATCGGAGTGGCCGAAAAGCGCCAGCGCGGCCGCGTTGGCGTCGATGACGTGGCCGTCGCGGTGCAGCACCAGCGGCGTCGGGATGTGCGTGAACAGGTCCTGGTAGCGGGTTTCGGTGGCGACCAGGGCCTGCTGCGCGGCCTGCACCGCGGTGACGTCGCGCACCACGCCCCAGAAGCCGGTGAAGACGCCGTATTCGTCGAAGCGCGGTTCGCCGCTGGCCAGGAAGGCGTGGTTGCGGCCGTTCCGGAAGGCCCAGCGCACGGGTCGGTCGCGGAAGGGGCGGCGTGCCTCCATGTCGGCGCGCAGGAGGTCCAGGGTCTCGGCATCGCAGGTGAACTGCGGCAGTTCCCAGAACACGCGGCCCAGGCCGGTGGCAATGGTCATGCGCGGCAGCGCTTCGCTCTCACCGCTGGCGGCGCGGACACGGTGCTGCGCGTCGGTCTCCCAGTAGGCGTCGGCGGCCAGCGCCAGCAGGCGGCGGAAGCGGTGTTCCCGTTCGCGTGCACTGGCCGCGAAAAGCAGCATCACGCGCGAGGCCAGTGCGCCGCCGGCCAGGCCGGCCAGGATGGTGACCAGGTGCGTCCCCAGCAGCACCAGGGCAGGCGGCGCGCCTGGGCCGCCCACCGGGCCGGGGGCGTGCACCGCGATCAGCAGCACCATCGCCGCCGCACCGGCGGCCAGCAGCGCGCCGGCGCGCCAGCCCGCGGCCAGGCTGGCCATGCACACCACCAGGCCGACGAGCGGCAGCGCAGGCGCCTGAAGGCCCCAGTCGAGCAGCACCGTGGCGGCGCCCACCGTCAGGATGGCGGCGCCGAAGAGGGCGCTGACGGTGCTGACGAGGCGCCGGTCGGGCAGCTGCGTGGCCGCCACCGCCAGCAGCGCCAGCGCACCGAAGAGCCCCGCCGCCCACAGGCCGCTGGCGCGGCCGTCGGCGGTGGCTGCCAGCAGCACGGCGCCCAGCAGTGACACGCCGGCGGTCACCCACAGGTAGGCGCGGGTCATGAGCGGCAGCGCATGCGGCGCGTGCGGCACGGTCACGGCGGTTCCGAGGGTCACGGGTTGAGGGTCGTGCAGCGCTGCGGGCGGTGCCCCCGGGGCGGGTTCAGGCGGGTGGACGCGCTTGCTGCAGCTGCGCGCGTGTGGCGGCTGCCACGCGGCGGGCGGCAGCGGCCCAGCCGGCGCCGCCATCGGCCGCCGCCGTGCCGGCATAGAGCACGGCGCGCGACGAACTGACGATGACCGGCGCAGCCGGGCGCCAGCCGGCACGCACGGTGGCAGCGGCGTCGCCGCCCTGGGCGCCGATGCCGGGAATCAGCAGCGGCAGCGTGGGCGCCAGTTCACGCACCCGCGCCACCTCGGCCGGGAAGGTGGCGCCCACCACCAGGCCGATCTGGCCGCCGCGGTTCCACTCGCCGGCCGCCAGGCGGGCGATGTGTTCGTAGAGCAGGCTGCCGCCCTGCAGCCGTTGCGCCTGCAGGTCGCTGCCGCCGGGGTTGCTGGTGCGGCACAGCAGGATCAGGCCCTTGCCCGTCCAGCGCAGGTAGGGTTCGATGGAATCACCGCCCATGAAGGGCGACAGCGTCACCGCGTCGGCGCGGTAGCGTTCGAAGGCCTCGCGCGCGTACTGCTCGGCGGTGCTGCCGATGTCGCCGCGCTTGGCGTCGAGGATCACCGGCACGCCGGGCGCCACGGCCTGGATGTGGGCGATCAGGCGTTCGAGCTGGTCCTCGGCGCGCTGCGCCGCGAAGTAGGCGATCTGCGGCTTGAAGGCGCAGACGAGGTCCTTGGTGGCGTCGACGATGGCGGCGCAGAAGTCGAAGATGCGCGCCGCGTCGTCCTTCCAGGCGCCGGGGAACTTTGCCGGTTCGGGGTCGAGGCCGACGCAGAGCATGCTGCCGTTCGTGGTTTGGGCGGCCGTCAGCTGGGCACGAAAATCAGACTCAGCCACGGCACTCCCCAGGCAACGCGATCAAGCTTCCCGCCACGGAACCGGCTTCGCCGGGCCGTCGGCGGGCGGCCCCCTTGGGGGGGCGAAGGCCGCGGCTCCAAGTCCGCCTGCGCGGACCTGGACGGCCGAGCAAGCAACGCCTCTGGCGTTGCGTGGAGCGCCAGCGAGCTTGCGGGCTCATGGTTCCCAGCGCCGCGCCAGGGGCTCGGCCAAGCCCGTGTAGCTGGCCGGCGTCATGGCCAGCAGCCGCGCCTTGTCGTCTTCGGGCAGCGCCAGGCCGCGGATGAAACCCTGCATCAGTTCACGCGTGATCGGCTGGCCGCGCGTGAACTCCTTCAGCTGGTCGTAGGGGTTGGGCAGGCCGTGGCGGCGCATCACGGTCTGTACCGGTTCGGCCAGCACTTCCCAGGCGGCGTCGAGGTCGGCGGCCAGCGCCGCCGCGTTGACTTCCAGCTTGTCCAGGCCGCGGCTCAGGCTGTCGTGGGCCAGCAGCGTGTAGCCCAGCGCCACGCCCATGTTGCGCAGCACGGTGCTGTCGGTGAGGTCGCGCTGCAGGCGGCTGATGGGCAGCTTGTGGCTCATGTGCGAGAGCAGTGCATTGGCCAAGCCGTAGTTGCCTTCGGCGTTCTCGAAGTCGATCGGGTTGACCTTGTGCGGCATGGTCGACGAGCCCACTTCGCCTTTCTTCAGCCGCTGCTTGAAGTAGCCCAGCGAGACATAGGCCCAGACATCGCGCGCCCAGTCGATGAGCACCGTGTTGGCCCGTGCCACGGCATCGAACAGCTCGGCCATGCCGTCGTGCGGCTCGATCTGGACCGTGTAGGCGTTGAAGCTCAGGCCCAGGCGTTCTTCGACGACACGGCGGCTGAAGGCTTCCCAGTCGAAACCGGGGTAGGCCGCGAGGTGGGCGTTGTAGTTGCCCACCGCGCCGTTCATCTTGGCCAGCAGCGGCACCGCGGCGATGCGCTGGCGCGCCGTGGCCAGGCGCGCCGCGACGTTGGCCACCTCCTTGCCGACGGTGGTGGGGCTGGCGGTCTGGCCGTGGGTACGGCTCAGCATGGGCAGCGCGGCCAGCGTGTGCGCCATCGTGCCCAGCTGCGCCAGCAGTTTGTCCAGCGCCGGCAGCAGCGCCTCGTCGCGTGCGCGCTTGAGCATCAGCGCGTGGCTGGTGTTGTTGATGTCCTCGCTGGTGCAGGCGAAGTGCACGAACTCGGCCGCCGCCTGCAGCTCGGGCTGGCCTTCGAAGCGGCCCCTGATCCACATCTCGACGGCCTTGACGTCGTGGTTGGTGGTGCGCTCGATGTCCTTGATGGCCTGCGCGTCGACCTCGTCGAATTCGGCCACCAGCGCACGCAGCAGGCCGCGGCTGGTTTCGCCCAACGGCTTGAACTCGTCGAAGCCGGCGTCGGACAGCGCGATGAACCATTCCACCTCGACCTGCACACGGTGATGCATGAGGCCGAATTCCGAGAGCACGGGGCGCAGCACGGCCAGCTTGCCGGCGTAACGGCCGTCCAGCGGCGAAAGGGCGGTGAGTGGCGTGAGGTTCATGCGGTGCGGCAGGGCAGGATGGGAGGCTGGCGCCACGCCCGCCGCAGGGCTGGCAGCGCCAGGCGCAGCCGACGATTCTAGGTGCCCGCCCCGGCGCAACGGCGCGCAGGTGGTGCCGGTTTACCAGCGGATGTGGGAGCGGCAGGCGGCGTCGTCGCAGGTTTCGCAGGGCGCTTCCCTGACCTTCGTGTTTCGAAGCAGCGCTTTCGCGGCTTGTTATAACCGGCGCCTGTTCGCACGGTGCCGCTGCCATGCCCCTCACCCCCCCGTCCCATGCCGGCCTGACCGCCGTACGTGCACTCGCCTTCGACGTCTTCGGCACCGTCGTCGACTGGCACGGCAGCATCGCCGCCGAGGTCGCGCGCCTGGGGCTGCCGGTGGACGGCGGCGAATTTGCGCTGGCCTGGCGTGCCGGCTACGCGCCGGCGATGCAGCAGGTGCGCAGCGGCACGCTGGCGTGGACGAACATCGACGGCCTGCACCGGCGCATCCTCGACGGCCTGCTGGCCGCACGCGGCATCGTGCTGACGCAAGACGAGGCGGCCGACCTCAACCGTATCTGGCACCGCCTGCAGCCCTGGCCCGACAGCGTGGCCGGGCTGGCGCGGCTGAAGACCCGCTACACGCTCACCACGCTGAGCAACGGCAACCTGTCGCTGCTGGTGGCGATGGCGAAGTTCGGCGGCCTGCCCTGGGACGCCGTGCTCAGCGCCGAGCTCTTCGGCCACTACAAGCCCGACCCCGAGGTCTACCTTGGCGCAGCGCGCCTGCTCGACCTGCAGCCGCAGCAGCTGATGATGGTGGCCTGCCACCCCAGCGACCTGCGCGCGGCGGCCGCCTGCGGGCTGCGCACGGCCTACGTGCCGCGGCCGCTGGAACGCGGCGTCGGCGGGGCGATGGAGCCGTGGCATCAAGACGAGTTCGACGTCGTCGCTGCCGACTTCGTCGAACTCGCGGGGCAACTCGAAGCGGCCCGCGCGGGCCGCGGAGGCGCAGGAAACGCCGGGCCGTTCCCAAGCTTCCTGACCCCCTTCGCGGGGGCGACGACGGCAGCGCCCTCGTCTGGGGGCGCTCTCAGGCTGCTTCGTGCTGGCGCCGGCGTGCGCCCAGCAGCACGGCGGCCAGGCCCAGGCCCATCAGCCCGTAGGTGCCGGGCTCGGGCACGGCCGTCAGGATGACATTGCCGGGGCCGCTGATCTCGGCGACATAACTGCCGAACTCGGCCGCCTCGAAACCCGTGACGACGTAGAAATAGTTCGTGCCGGCGGTCAGCGCGGTGGTGAAGCCCGACAGGCCGATGTCCGGGTTGTCGTCGTTGCCGACGAGGCCGTTGAGCAGCGGCGTGGCGGGGTTGAAGGCGTCGGCGTAGAGGAAGGTGAAGTTGTCCCAGCTGGCGGTGTTCTGGAAGTCGTAGCTGCCGCTGGCCGTGACGGTGAAGGGCGTGACCTCGTAGCGCACACCGGCGCCGAAGGCCGACAGGCCGGAGAAGGAGGCGACCGGGCGGTCCCAGACGGCCCCGCTGCCGGTGTCGCCCGCGAAGGTGATGGCGTGGGCCGGCAGTGCAAAGGCCGCGACGGCGGCCAGCGCCAGGAGGTGAGAGGACATCGACATGCAGGTGGCTCCGGGAGAGGGGGCCGACGAGGCGGCCGCGCAGGGCAGGTGAAATTTCATCTTAGGGGCACGACCGCCCCCGGCTGCCCCCGCAATCCGGGGGTCGGCTTCATCCGGGGAGCGGCTTCAGAACAGCAGCGACCACAGCATCACCAGCACCATCACCAGGCCCAGCAGCACGGCGTAAAGCAGGCTCACGACGGCCGCCCGCAGCAGGCGCGGCCCCCTGCGCCCGCCGTAGACGCGGCGCATGGCGGCCAGCGTGTACCAGGGCACGGCCAGCAGGCCGATGGCCACCAGGCCCTGCACGCCGGTGAATGCCAGGCCGAGCGCCAGGAACCAGAAGGCGTGCACGTGCAGCGCAAACACCAGGTGCTCCGTGTAGCGCAGCCCGCGGTTCAGGTAGACGAGCTTCAGCCACAGCGCAAAACTGGGCAGCAACAGGAACATGGCCGCACCGACGTTGCCGATGAAGCGGTCCTTGAACTGGTCGAGGGCCTCGGCCACCGCCTTGGGGTCGATGTCGAGGCGGCGCTGCGCGCGCTTGCACAGCCAGGCCGGGAAGTTGTCGCAGTAGAAGACGCCGTTGCGCAGGCCCAGGCCGGTGCCGTTGTCGAAGGTCAGGATCGAGACGTTGGCCTTCTTGCTCTCGATCGCGGCGGTCGGCGGGTCCTCGACATTGACCTGCAGCGCGCCCGACAGGCGCAGCGCCAGCAGCAGCAGCACGCTGATGGTCAGGTACAGGCGCAACGGCAACAAGTAGTGCTTGCGCTTGCCCGCCAGGTACAGGCGCGTCAGTTCGCCGGGCTTGATCAGCAGCAGCTTCAGCGTGCGCCACAGCGCACCTTCGGTGCTGAGGTAGGCGCCGCCGAACTGCTGCACAAATTCGCCCAGCGTCGGCGGCTTGACCGTCGTCTCCTGGCCGCAGGCGCCGCAGAAGCGCGGCGCTGTGGCGTCGGCCAGCGGCAGCAGCACGGCGCCGCAGTTCAGGCAGGCGCGCGGCGGGGGCGGCGGGCTCACAGCAGCAAGGCCGCCAGCGCGACGGCGACCACCGTGAACGCCACCAGCGCCAGGTGCACCACGCCCAGCACGCCGATGCGCAGGCCCAGCGCCCACCACGGGCCGCCGTAGACGCGCCGCATCGCCAGCAGCCCGTACAACGGCATCATCAGCGCGCCGGCCCAGACCAGCACTTCGACGCCCAGCATCATCAGCGCGGCGAGCAGGAACCAGAAGGCGTGCAGATGCAGCGCGAACACCAGGTGCTCGGTGTAGTGCAGGCCGCGCCCCCGGAACAGCAGCCACAGGCCGAAGGCGAAGGCCGGCAGCAGCACGAAGGCCGTCGCACCGGCGTGGCTGGCCACACGCTCGCCGACACGCTGCATCTGCATCACCAGCGACCGGGTGTCGGTGTCGACGCGGCGCTCGATGCGCCGGCACAGCCAGGGTGGCAGGTTCTCGCAGTAGAACGCACCGTCCTGCAGCCCCGCCTGGCCGAAGCCAAGCTCGATGTGCATCGAGCTCGGCCGCTCGGGCAGCGCACGCCGCACTTCGGGGTCGTCGAAGTCGGCCGACTCGAGCGAGCCGACCACTCGCATCGTCAGCAGCATCAGCACCGTGATGCTCAGGAACAGGCGCAGCGGCAACACGTAGTGTTTGCGCCGGCCGGCCAGGTATTGCGCGGTGAGCTCACCGGGCTGCAGCAGCAGCAGCTTCAGCGTGCGCCAAAGCGCCCCCTCGGCGGCGAAATAGGCGCCGCCGAACTGCTGCAGGAATTCGCTCACCGTCGGCGGCTTGACCTGCGTTTCCTGGCCGCACTCGGGGCAGAACTTCGGCTGTGCGCCCGGGAAGGCATGGAAGCAATTCGGGCAGGCGACGCCGGGCGCAGTGGGCGCAGTGGGCGCGATGGGTGGGGCGGGTGGCAGGGCGGACATCGGCCCGGACAGTAGCGCAAAACCCGCGATGGCGGCCCGCGCAGAGATGACGGCTGCGCGGCGGCCCTTGACGGGCGGCGTCAACAAGCGTCGTTGACAAGCGTCGTTAACAAACGTGGTCAACAAGCGGCGTCAACAAGCGGCGTTGACAGGTGGCGTTGCCAGGCGCGAAGCTACGCGGTCGGTCGGACCTCCGGCCTCCGGGACAAGCAGGTGAAGCAGATGGCAGCGGCGCACACAGGGACTCGGCGCGCGCGCCTGACGGTGCTGCGCGAAAGCGCCGGCAGCGCGACGCTGCAGGCCGTCGCCATGCTGCCGAACACACGCCGGCCCGAGGCCATCGGCAAGGCCGGCGAGCAGGTCTACGGCGTGCGTTTCCTGGGCCCACGCGGCTACGTCGTCACCTTCCGGCAGACCGATCCGCTGTACGTGCTGGACCTGGCCGACGCCGCCGACCCGCGCATCGCCGGCGCGCTGGAGGCGCCAGGCTTCTCGAACTACCTCTACCCGCTGGACGGCGGTCTGCTGCTGGGCGTGGGCCGCGACGCCGACGCTGCCGGGCGCCAGCTCGGCGTGAAAGTGGCCCTGTTCGACGTGGCCGATGCGGCGCGACCGGTGCAGCTCAAGAGCCTTTCGCTCGGTGGCGCGGGCAGCGGCACGGCGCTGGACGCTTCGCGCCATGGCCTGAACTTCCTGATCGTGGACGGCGTGGCGCGTGTGGCACTGCCGGCCAGCCTGGTGGACGGGGCTGGCGGCACGGTCGAGCATGCGCTGCTGCGCTTCGAGGTCGACACCCGCTCGCGCACGCTCACCGCGCTGCAGGCCCTGGGCGCACGCACCGGGAGCGGCGGGTGGGGCTCAGCCGGGCAGGAACGCAGCGTGCAGATCGGCGCGCAGGTCTACCACCTGCGCGAGGACTTGCTCACAACCTACGGCTGGTGAAAATCGTGCCCATGAACGCCGACACCCCACCGCCGCAGCCGCCCCTCGTCGTCAACGTGGCCGACGTGCCCGAGACCGTGCAGATGGACGACGCCCATTGGGGCTGCGCCTTCAAGCCGCTGACGCCGGCGCTCGATGCGCTGGGCAAGCAGGGCGGCGTGCGTCTGGGCATGAACCTGTCGCGGGTGCCGCCCGGCCGCTCGGGCTGCCCTTTCCACGCCCATGCGCGCGAGGACGAGGTTTTCTACGTGCTGTCGGGGCGCGGCCTCTTGCGCTACGGCGACAGCGTGCGCGAAATCGGCCCCGGCGACTGCATCGCCTGCCCCGCCGGCACCGGCATCGCGCACCAGATCGGCAACCCCTACGACGAAGACCTGGTCTACCTCGGCGTCGGCGTGAACGACCCGCACGAGGTCTGCACCTACCCCGACAGCGGCAAGGTCATGGTGCGCAGCCTGAAGCGCATCGGCGTCTTCGAGGCCACCGAATACATGCACGGTGAAGGGCCGCGGCCCAAGCTGCTGGACATGCAGCCGACCGAGGCGCCTCGCGGCGGGGACGAGTAGCCGGCCGGCGCGGCCCGCGCCCGGGGTCAGCGCCTCACTCGACCTTGATGCCGCCGTCCTTGATGACCTTGTCCCACTTCGCGAACTCGGCCTGGATGGCCTTGGCGGCGTCGCCCGGCGTGGTGTAGGTGGCGACGGCGCCTTGCGCCAGCAGCGATTCGCGCACCTCGTTGTCGGCCAGGATGCTCTTGAGTGCCGAGTTCAGCCTGGCGACGACCGCCTCGGGCGTGCCTGCAGGCGCGACGATGCCGAACATCGAGCTCACCTCGAAGCCCGGCAGCCCGGCCTGCGCCGCGGTGGGCACGCCGGGCAGCGACGCCACCGGCGCGCTGGTGGTGGTGGCCAGCGCACGCAGCTTGCCGGCCTTCACGTGCCCTTGTGCGGCGGGCGCGGTTTCGATCATGGCCTGCACCTGGCCGCCCACCAGGTCGGTCATCGCCGGGCCGCTGCCCTTGTAGGGCACGTGCAGCACGTCCACGCCCGCCATGCGCTTGAACATCTCGGTGGCCAGGTGCTGCGGCGAGCCGTTGCCCGCCGAGGCGAAGGCCAGGCTGCCGGGCTTGGCCTTGGCCAGCGCGATCAGCTCGGCCAGCGTGTTGGCCTTCACCGCAGGGTGCACCACGAAGACCAGCGGCACCGTGCCGACGATGGCCACCGGCGCGAAGCTCTTGTTGATGTCGAAGGGCACGGTGGCCGGCGACAGCGCGGCGTTGATCGAATGGCTGGTCAGCGCGCCCATCAGCAGCGTGTAGCCGTCGGCGGGTGACTTGGCCACCGCGCCCGCGCCGAGGTTGCCACCTGCGCCGGCACGGTTGTCGACGACGAACTGCTGGCCCAGAGCGGCGCCCAGCTTCTGCGCCAGCACGCGGCCGATGACGTCGGTGGCGCCACCGGGCGGATAGGGCACGACGAGCTTGACCGGCTTGTCCGGGTAGGCCTGCGCGTAGGCCGCGGGGGCGGCCAGCGCCAGGCTCGTCAGCGCGATGGCAGCCAGCAGGCTGCGGCGCAGCCGCTTGCATCGCAGCAGGGATGTGGGCTTCTGGGTCATCGGTGGTCTCCGTTGTTCTTCGGGTGGGGGGCGAGAATCCATTATCGACAGTGCCCGAGCGAGCCCATGAAAGACGACGACGACAGCACCCGCCGCGCCGCGCCCCGCGCGGCCGCGACACCGCAAGGGCTGGCAAAAGGCCTGACGAACTACGGCGACACCGGCTTCTCGCTCTTCCTGCGCCAGGCCTTCATCAAGGGCGCGGGCTACACCAACGCAGCGCTCGCGCGGCCGGTGATCGGTATCGCCAACACCGGCAGCAGCTACAACCCCTGCCACGGCAACATGCCGGCGCTGCTGGAGGCGGTGAAGCGGGGCGTGATGCTGGCCGGCGGGCTGCCGATGGACTTCCCGACCATCTCGCTGCACGAGAGCTTCACCCAGCCCACCAGCATGTACTTGCGCAACCTGATGTCGATGGACACCGAGGAGCTGATCCGTGCCCAGCCGATGGACGCGGTGGTGCTCATCGGTGGCTGCGACAAGACCGTGCCGGCGCAGCTGATGGGGGCGGCCTCGGCCGGGCTGCCGACCATCCAGCTCATCACCGGCTCGATGCTCACCGGCAGCCACCGCGGCGAACGTGTGGGTGCCTGCACCGACTGCCGGTGCTACTGGGGCCGCTTCCGCGCCGGCGACATCGAAGCCGACGAAGTGGCCGAGGTCAACAGCGCGCTGGTGGCCAGCGTGGGCACCTGTTCGGTGATGGGCACGGCCAGCACCATGGCCTGCATCGCCGAAGCGCTGGGCATCACCGTGCCCGGCGGCGCGTCGCCGCCGGCGGTGACGGCCGACCGCGTGCGCATCGCCGAGCTGACGGGCGCGCAGGCCGTGCAGATGGCGCGCGACGGTCTCACGATCGACAAGATCCTCACCGCGCAGGCCTTCGAAAATGCGATGCGTGTGCTGCTGGCCATCGGCGGCTCGACCAATGGCATCGTGCATCTGACGGCGATGGCCGGCCGCATGGGCCTGCAGGTCGACCTCGACGCGCTCGACCGCATGGGCCGCGAGACGCCGGTGCTGCTGGACCTGAAGCCCAGCGGTGAGCACTACATGGAAGACTTCCACGCCGCCGGCGGCATGGCCACGCTGCTGCGCGAGCTGAAGCCGCTGCTGCACCTGGACGCCCTCACCGTCACCGGCCGCACGCTGGGCGAGGAGATCGAACGCGCCGGCCCCGGCTTCGCGCAGACCGTCGTGCGGCCGCGCTCCAACCCGATCTACCCGCAGGGCGGCATCGCCGTGCTGCACGGCAACCTGGCGCCCGGTGGCGCGATCATCAAGCAGAGCGCGGCCGACCCGCGGCTGATGGAGCACGAAGGCCGCGCCGTGGTGTTCGAAAACGCGGCCGACCTGGCCGCGCGCATCGACGACCCGGCGCTCGACGTCACCGCCGACGACATCCTGGTGCTCAAGCACATCGGCCCCAAGGGCGCGGCCATGCCCGAGGCCGGCTACATGCCGATTCCGAAGAAGCTGGCCCGCGCCGGCGTGAAGGACATCGTGCGCATCAGCGACGGGCGCATGAGCGGCACGGCCTTCGGCACCATCGTGCTGCACGTGACGCCCGAGTCCGCCATCGGCGGGCCGCTGGCCTGGGTGCAGACCGGCGACCGCATTCGCCTGAGCGTGGCCGCGCGCGCGCTGACGCTGTGCGTCAGCGACGAGGAAATGGCGCGCCGCGCCGCGGCCGCGCCGGCCACGCCGCCCAGCGCCGAGCGCGGCTACCGCAAGCTCTTCCTGCAGGCGGTGACGCAGGCCGACGAGGGTGCCGACTTCGACTTCCTGATGCCGCCCGCCAGCGGCGTGCGCGTGCCGCGGGCCTGACGGGCGCACCGGCGCAGTGGCGCCGGCGGGCCGCTCACTCGCCCGGGTCGAGCGGCGGCAACTCGGGCCCCAGCAGCTGCAGGCCGGCGCGCAGCAGGCCGTCGTAGCGCGCGCGCTCGGCCGCGATGGTCTCGGCCGTCCAGGCGAAGAAGCCCTGGCCGGTTTTCATGCCCAGATCACCGCGCGCCGCGCACTCGGACAGCGCCAGCGCCGGCACGGTGTTCGCGGCCAACGACGGGTACATGCTGGCCGCCGCGGCGCAGTGGGTGTCGATGCCGGCGTGGTCGCGCTGCAGCACCGGGCCGGCGGCCAGGAAGCGGAAGCCGAAGCCGAAGCGCACCGCGGCGTCCACGTCTTCCGGCGTGGCCACGCCTGCGTCGATCATCGCGAAGGCCTCGCGCGCCAGCGCGTGCTGCAGGCGGTTGGCCAGGAAGCCCGGCAGGTCCTTGCGCACCTGCACCGGCACGCTGCCGCAGCGGCGCATGAAGGCGCCCAACACGTTGGCGGCAGCGGGGTCGGTGTCTTCGCTCCACACCACTTCCACCAGCGGCACCAGGTGCGCGGGCATGAAGAAGTGCAGGCCCAGCATGCGCTGCCGCGTGGCCAGGCCGGCGGCGATGGCGCTGATCGGGAAGCTGCTGCTGTTGCTGGCCAGCAGCGCGTCGGGCCGCGCCCTTTGCACGAGTTCGGCAAACAGCGCCTGCTTGGCCGGCAGCTGCTCGGGCACGCACTCGACCACGAGGTCGATCTGCTGCCAGTCTGCCGCCGACAGGTCGGTCAGTGCGGCCACCGCACGTGTGCGCCCCGTCCAGCGTTCGGCGCCCTGCTGCTTCAACCCGGCCTCGAAGTAAGCCGGCAGCGCGGCGCGACGCGCGGCGCCGGGTTCGACGACCACGGTGTGGCAGCCGGCGCGGGCCAGCACCAGCACCACGTCGGCGCCCATGATGCCGCCGCCGACCACCAGCGCGTGTGTCCGTGCCGGGGCCGGCAGGGTGCAGGGGGCGGCGTCGGTCATGGCTTCAGCGCATACCCCGGCATGCCGAACTGCCACATCAGGAAGGCGAAGACGTCGGCACGTTCGTCGAAGACCTGGTTCTTGGTGCTGCCGATGCCGTGGCCCGAGTCGTAGTCCAGCCGCAGCAGCACCGGCTTGCCCGAGCTGCTGGCGGCCTTCAGGCGCGCCGCCGTCTTGGTGCTGTTCCAGACCTCGACGCGCGGGTCATTGACGCCGTGGGTCAGCAGCACCGCCGGGTAGGCCGTGCCGTCCTTGATGTTGGCGTAGGTGCTCATCGCCAGCAGCGCGCGGAAGCCGGCTTCGTTGGTGCGGGTGCCGAATTCGGGGATGTTGGGCACGCCGTTGGGCGTGGTCTCCATGCGCAGCATGTCGAGTGAACCCACCTCGGGCACCACGGCGGCGAAGAGCTCGGGCCGCTCGGTCATCGCACGGCCCACCAGGATGCCGCCGGCGCTGCCGCCCCAGATGCCCAGGCGCGACGGCGTTGTCCACTTCTGCGCGACCAGCCATTCGGCGCAGGCGATGAAGTCGCGCCAGGTGTTGGGTTTGGTGGCCTGCTTGCCGGCTTCGTGCCATTCACGCCCGAAGACGCTGCTGCCGCGCGGGTTGGCCACCGCGAACACGCCGCCGGCGTCCATCCAGGCCAGGCGGCCGATGCTGAAGTAGGGCTCCTCGGTGATGCCGTAGCTGGCATAACCGTAGAGCAGCGTCGGGTTGCTGCCGTCGAGCTTGACGCCCTGCTTGTGGATGATCGACATCGGCACCAAGGCGCCGTCGTGGCTCTTCACCATCACTTCAGTGGCCACGATGTCGGCCGGCGTGTCGTAGGGCCCGGCGGGCTGCAGGCCGGTGTTGGCCACGCTGCCGTCGGCGGCCACGGCATAGAGCTGGCGCGCGCGCGTCCAGCTCTGCAGGTCGATCAGCACGCCGGGCAGGTCGGGCTGCGCGCTGGCGAAGCCGAAGGCGCCCAGCACCGGCAGCTGCACTTCCTGCGGCGTGGCGCCATCGGCGTAGGCCAGCTTCAGCAGGCGCTGCACGTTGCCGTCGCGCGCCTGCAGGTACAGGCCGTCCTGCGCGGCCGTCATGCCGGTGAGCACGCGGCTGCTCTCGGGCACCAGCACCTGCGCCGTGGCAGGGTCGAAGCTGCCGATGCGGCCGGCCAGCAGCTTGTAGCGCGACGCGCCCTTGAAGCTCAGCGCGTAGATCCGCTCGCCCTGCACCGCCAGCTCGGTGATGCCGTCTTCCTTGCCGAAGATCTTCTGCCACGCCGGCTTGCCGGCACGCAGCGCCGCCAGCGTGGTGTGCCAGGCGCTGAATTCGGGCGACACACCGTCCACCGCGCGCGCGATGACACGCCCGTCGGGCAGCACGGTGACGATCGGGAACTCGGTGGCCGGCATCGTCACCGTGCCCGCGTCGCCGGCGCGCAGCACGGTGCGTATGCCCTTCTCGCCGGCGCCCGGCCGCATCAGGCCGCTGATGCTGCGCTGGTATTTGTCGGTGGCCGGCGCACCTTTTTTCAGCGCCTGCATGCGGTTGAAGAAGAACTGCTGGCTGTCGGGTGTCCAGCCGATGGCGCCGAACTGCACCCGGGGCAAGAGCGAGCCGACCTGGCGGCCGCTGGCGCTTTCCAGCACCCGTAGCACGGCGTCTTCCGAGCCCGCGGCCGAGACGCCCAGCGCGACGTAACGGCCATCGGGCGAGGGCGTGAAGTAGTTGATGGCGTGCGGCTTGCCGGTGCGCTTCTTCAGCGTCTCGGGGTCGAAGAGCAGCCGCTCGGCGCCCTGCAGGCCGCGGCGCATGTAGAGCTTGAACTGGTCGTCCTTGAGGCCGCGGCGTTCGTAGAAGTAGACGTCGCCGGCCAGCCGCGCGACAC
The DNA here is from genome assembly GCA_038205425.1 of Burkholderiales bacterium. GTDB lineage: Bacteria > Pseudomonadota > Gammaproteobacteria > Burkholderiales > Burkholderiaceae_C > Rubrivivax. The sequence goes on from JBBRBW010000008.1 coordinate 55,141, forward strand.
CGCCCACGCGGGAAGGCGCGGCGCTGTCGTAGCGCTCGAGCTGGGCGCGGAAGGCATCGCGGCCGCTGATCGACTTCAGCGTGGCGTGAGCGGCGTCGCTGTGCGCCTTCATCCACGCCGCCGCGGTGGGGGCCTTGGTGTTCTCGAGGTCGCGGTAGGGGTCGTCGACGGTGGTGCCGAAGAAGGTCTCGGGCACGTTGCGAACCGGGGCTACAGGCAGCGTGGGCTGAGCCTGGGCCTGGGCGGCGGCCGCCAGGGCCAGCAGCGCCGGTGCAAGCAGGGCAAGGAGGTTGAGCTTCATGGGCGACGCGAGGGGGTGCCCGCTGGGGCGATGGTGCATCGTAGCGTCGGCGCTGCGGCCTGGGCCCTCAGCGCCGTGTCGATGCGCATGCTGCAGCAGACACCACCCGTGTCACGGCGTGCCTCGTGGCTGCGCCTGGGCCACGGCGGTGGCCGGCGGCAGCACCGTCTCGGCGCCTTCCGGCGTCGTCACCGGCCCCTTGCCGCTGAAGCGGTCCAGCGCGAGGTAGATTGCATCGAGCGCAAAGTCGATCATCGTGATCGCGCCTTTCTTCACGATGCCGATCGGCAGCAGGATGCCGCTGGCGGCGCCGCCAGCGCGTCGGCCAGGTGGCGCTGCGGCAGGCTGAAGACCACCGCGATGGGGTCGAGCTGCGTGATGCCGACCAGCGGCGTCTGGTTGGCCTGCACCGAGCTGCCCGGGAAGACGTTGATGGCGCCCAGCCGGCCGGCGCTGGGCGCGCTGATGCGGGTGTAGCTCAGGCCCACACGCGCGGCGTCGAGCGCCGCCTTGTCGGCGGCGAGTGCCCTGCCGCGCGACTGCACGTTGCTCTGCGTCGTGTCCAGCGCGCGCTGCGAGAAGAAGCTCTGCGCCACCAGCTCCTGGCTGCGCCGCAGCTGGCGCTGCGCGTCGGCCAGCGCCGCCTCATCGCGGGCGCAATCCAGCGGGCGCGGAGCAGCGGGTAGCGTCGGTGTCATTGCTTCGCTGAGCTTCCCGAAGAGGCGAGCCCAGCACTGCAGCGGCAGGGCGACAGGCAGCGAAACGCTTCTCTGCACGCACGCGCTATGCTGCGCGGCCTTGCCCGAACCCCTTGGAGTGCCGACGCATGAGCGCCGTTGCCGCAGTGAACCCCCACCCGCGCCTGAATGCCGGCACGCCGCTCGACCTGGCGCGTGTGCAGGCCGTGCGCGTGAACCCACCCGCCGTGGCGCGGCGCGTGGCCGGCCTCAACGGCAGCCGTTCGGTGAAGAAGGTCTGGCAGGCGGCCTGGCTGGTGAAGGCGCTGCAGTGCATCGACCTCACCACGCTGGCCGGCGACGACACGCCGGGCCGCGTGCGCCGCCTGTGTGCCAAGGCGCGCCAGCCCTTGCGCGCCGACCTGCTGGCGGCCCTGGGGTTCGGGGTGCCTGGCGTGCCTGCGCTGCGGGTCGGTGCCGTCTGCGTGTACCACGAGATGGTGGCCGAAGCGGTGCACGCGCTGCAGGGCAGCGGCATCCCGGTGGCGGTGGTGTCCACGGGTTTTCCTGCCGCGCAGACGCCGATGGAAACCAAGCTGCGCGAGATCGAACTCAGCGTCGCCGCCGGCGCACAGGAGGTCGACATCGTCATCAGCCGCCGCCATGCGCTGACGCACGACTGGGCCGCGCTCTACGCCGAGCTCGTGGCGTTCAGACTGGCCTGCGGCGACGCGCACCTGAAGGCCATCCTCGCCACCGGCGAGCTGCAGACGCTGGAAAACGTGGCCCGCGCCTCCTGGGTGGCGATGATGTCCGGCGCCGACTTCATCAAGACCAGCACCGGCAAGGAAGGCGTGAACGCGACGCTGGACGTGTCGCTGGTGATGGTGCGGGCCATCCGCGACTTCCAGGCCGAGACCGGCCACGTCGTCGGCTACAAACCGGCCGGCGGCATCTCGTCGGCCAAGTCGGCGTTGCAGTACCTGGCGTTGATGAAGGAAGAGCTGGGCGATCGCTGGCTGCAGCCCGGGCTGTTCCGCTTCGGCGCCAGCAGCCTGCTCACCGACATCGAGCGCCAACTGGAACACCACGTCACCGGCCACTACAGCGCCGCCCATCGCCACGCGATGCCGTGACATGCGGCCCCCAAGCTCGCTAGCGCTCGCTACCTCCCAGGGGGGGCGAGTCGGACGGGAAACAGTCCTTGAGGACTGTTTCTCGCCTACGAGCGCCTGCGGCGTCCTCGCCGTAGGCCGTCCGCCGACGGCCCGCCAAAGCCGGATCCGTGGCGGGAAGCTTGATCGGTCCCGCGCGCGCCGCTTTGGGCGCGTCCCAGCGCGGCCGCCCGTTTCACCGAACTGATCCATCCCATGCCCACCCTGCAAGAAGTACTCGCCACCATGGACTACGGCCCCTCACCCGAAAGCGCCGACGTGGCACTGGCCTGGCTGGCGCGCCATGAACGCCGTTTCGGCCACTTCATCGGCGGCGGCTGGCACGCCGGCGCTGCGCACTTCGACAGCGTCAACCCCGCCAACGGCCAGGTGCTGGCCGCGATTGCGCAGGGCGATGCGGAAGTTGTCGGTGCGGCGGTGAAGGCGGCCGCGGCTGCGCTGCCGGCATGGCAGGCCCTGGGTGGCCACGGCCGCGCCAAGCACCTCTATGCGCTGGCGCGTGCGCTGCAGAAGCACGCCCGCCTGTTTGCGGTGCTGGAGACGCTGGACAACGGCAAGACGATCCGCGAGACACGCGACGCCGATGTGCCTCTGGCGGTGCGCCACTTCTACCACCACGCCGGCTGGGCCCAGTTGCTGTCGCGCGAGATGCCCGGCCACGAGGCGCTGGGCGTGGTCGGCCAGATCGTGCCCTGGAACTTCCCGCTGCTGATGCTGGCCTGGAAGGTGGCGCCGGCGCTGGCCTGCGGCAACACGGTGGTCTTCAAGCCTGCCGAACAAACTTCACTGACGGCGCTGCTGTTCGCCGAGGTCTGCCAGGAGGTGGGCCTGCCCGACGGCGTGTTCAACCTCGTCAGCGGCGACGGCGCCGTGGGCCAGGCGATCACCACGCACCCGGGCATCGCCAAGATCGCCTTCACCGGCAGCACCGAGGTCGGCCGGCTCATCCGCCAGGCCACCGCCGGCAGCGGCAAGAAGCTGAGCCTGGAGCTCGGCGGCAAGGGCCCGTACCTCGTGTTCGCCGACGCCGACCTCGACGCCGCCGTCGAAGGCATCGTCGACAGCATCTGGTTCAACCAGGGCGAGGTCTGCTGCGCCGGTTCGCGGCTGCTGGTGCACGAGGGCACGGCCGAGCGCTTCCTGGCCAAGCTGAAGCAGCGCATGGCGAAGATCCGCGTCGGCGACCCGCTGGACAAGAGCACCGACATGGGCGCGCTCGTCGACCGCACGCAATGGCAGCGCGTCAGCGGCTTCGTCGAGCGTGCGCGCGCCGAGGGCGCGGAAGTCTTCCAGGCCTGCGCCACCGAACTGCCCGCCGGTGAACACTGCTACTTCCCGCCGACGCTGGTGACGGGTGTCGACACCGCCAGCGAGATCGTGCAGCAGGAGGTTTTCGGCCCCGTGCTCACGGTGCAGACCTTCCGCACGCCGGCCGAGGCGGTGGAGCTGGCCAACAACACACGCTTCGGCCTGGCCGCCTGCGTGTGGAGCGAGAGCATCACGCTGGCGCTGGAGATCGCGCCGCGCCTGAAGGCCGGCGTGGTGTGGGTGAACACCGCCAACCAGTTCGACGCCGCCTGCGGCTTCGGCGGCGTGCGGGAATCGGGCTACGGCCGTGAAGGCGGGCGCGAAGGCCTGCGTGAATACCTGAAGCCCGTGGCCGGCACCCAGCGCGCCGCAAAGGCCGCAAAGACCGCGCAGGCCGCGACGGCGGCCGCGCCCCGCGGCGCCGTGGTGCCCGCCGACCCGAACGCCATCGACCGCACCGCCAAGCTCTACATCGGCGGCAAGCAGGTGCGCCCGGACGGCGGCTACAGCCGCGAGGTCTGGGCCGGCAAGCGCCTGCTGGGCCTGGTGCCCGAGGGCAACCGAAAGGACATCCGCAACGCCGTCGAAGCAGCGCGCGCCGCCGCCGGCTGGGAACGCCAGACGGCGCACGGCCGCGCCCAGGTGCTGTACTACCTGGCCGAAAACCTGCAGGCCCAGCGCGCCCGGTTCATCGACACGCTGGCGCCCTTCGTCAGCACCAAGGCCGCCGCGGCCGAAGTGCAGGCCGGCGTCGAGCGCCTGTTCGACTTCGCGGCCTGGGCCGACAAGTACGACGGCGCGGTGCACCAGCCGCCGATGCACGGCGTGACGCTGGCCTTGAACGAGGCCGTCGGCAACATCGCCGTGATCGCCGGCGACGACGCGCCGCTGCTGGGGCTCATCGCGCTGATCGCGCCGGCCCTCGCGATGGGCAACCGCGTGGTGGCCGTGCCCTCGCGCCGCCAGCCGCTGGTGGCCGCCGCGCTCTACGCGGTGCTCGAGACGAGCGACGTGCCCGGCGGCGTGCTCAACCTCGTCACCGGCGACGCCGACGCGCTGGCCGACACGCTGGCCGCGCACGCGGAAGTCGACGCGCTGTGGTGGCCCACCGCCACGCCGGCGCAATGCCAGCGGGTCGAGACCTTGTCGGTGTCGAACCTGAAGCGCACCTGGGTCGGTGTTGGCGCCGCGGCTGCGCTCGGCGACCCGCGCGCGCTGCTCGAGCAGGCCGTGCAGGTCAAGAACGTCTGGGTGCCTTACGGCGTTTGAAGTAGGCCCCCCAGGCTCACTTCGTTCGCCACCCCCGAGAGGGGAGCCGGACGAGGAACAGTTCCTGCGAACTGTTCCTCGCCTGCGAGCGCCTGCGGCGCCCTCGCCGCAGGCTCTTGCTGCGGCCCGGCGGAGCCGGATCCGCGCAAGGCCTCGATCGGGCGCCGGCGTGGTGGCGATTTCAGCCGCTGACCGTCTCGGCGATCAGCGGCCAGGGCACGGGTGCGGCGTCGACCATCGGCATCGCGCGCTGTACTTCGGCTACCGCGGCGTCGGCCGACGCCTCGTCGGCCGCGTGCACCCACGCCAGCGGCTCGCCTGCACGCAGCGCGGTGCCGCGCCCCGCCACCGCGGACAGGCCGACGCGCGGGTCGACGACATCCCCCGGCCGCGCCCGGCCACCGCCCAGCGCCACCACGGCCCAGCCCAGCGCGCGCACGTCGATGTCGCCGACATGGCCGTCGCGCAAGGCCGGCACGGCGCGCACCACCGGCGCCACGGGCAGCCTCGCATCGCTGAACACGTCGCGTGGTCCGCCCAGCGCCGCCACCATCTTCGCAAAACGCTCGGCCGCGCTGCCGCTGTCCAGCACCTGCGTGGCCATCGCCGCGCCGGCTTCGGCACTGGCAGCCAGGCCGCCCAGTAGCAGCATCTCGCCGGCCAGCGCCAGCGTCAGCGTGTGCAGGCGCGGTTCACGCGCGACGCCGCTCAGGTAGTCCAGCGTTTCCTGCACTTCCAGCGCGTTGCCGGCGCTGCTGCCCAGCACCTGGTTCATGTCGGTGATCAAGGCCCGCGCCGGCAGCCCGGCGCCGCGGGCCACGTCGACGAGCGAATGCGCCAGCACCCGCGCTGCTTCCAGCTCCGGCAGCATGGCGCCGCTGCCGACCTTGACGTCGAGCACCAGGCCCTGCAGCCCGGCGCTGAGCTTCTTGCTCAGGATGCTGGCGGTGATCAGCGGCACGCTTTCGACGGTGGCCGTGACGTCGCGGATGGCGTAGAGCCGCCGGTCGGCCGGCGCCAGCGTGGTGCTGGCGCTCACGATGGCGCAGCCGGCAGCGTGCAGCGTGGCCAGCAGGCGGTCGTGTGGTGGGTCGACGGTGTAGCCGGGCAGCGCCTCCAGCTTGTCCAGCGTGCCGCCGGTGTGGCCCAGGCCGCGCCCGCTGACCATGGGCACGACGCCGCCGCAGGCGGCAATGATGGGCGCCAGCATCAGGCTCACCTTGTCGCCCACGCCGCCGGTGGAATGTTTGTCGAGGATGGGCCCGTGCAGCCCTGTGGCGGCCCAGCGCAGCACCTCGCCCGAGTGCGTCATGGCCCGCGTCAGCGCCACCGTCTCGTCGCGGTTCATGCCACGCAGCAGGATGGCCATGGCCAGCGCGGCGGCCTGGCTGTCGCTCCAGCCGCCGGGGCCTTCCGGGTGCGCCAGGCCGTGCACGAAGGCCTCGATCTGCGCCGTGCTCAGCACGCCGCCGTCGCGCTTGGCGGCGATGACGCGGGTGGGGGCCAGGCTGCTCATCGCGGGCTGTGGCGCGCGGCCTTCAGTTCAGCCGCGTGATGCGGTTCAGCGGCCCCGGCGCCAGCGTCGGGTTGGCCTTGACGAAGAGCTCGAACGCGTCGACGTCCATCATGCCGGTGCGGCGGTCGCGCCCTTGACGCAGCACGGGGAAGTTGTCGCCGCCGCCGCCGAGGAAGCTGTTGACGGTGACGCGCAACTCGGCGGCCGGGTCCAGCGGCTGGCCGTTCAGGCGCACGCTGCCGCGCACGATGCGCTGGCCGACGGGCGCGGTGCGGTCCCAGGTGTAGCTGAAGCCCTGGCTGACGTGCAGCACGCGGCCGCTCTCACGGTCGCGGTCGCCCCACTGCTCTTCCAGCAGCTGCAGCACCTGCGCGCCGCTGAGCGTCACCGTCACCAGGTTGTTGTAGAAGGGTTGCACCGCGAACAGGTCGGCGTAGCGGACCAGGCCGTCGGCCGCCATGTCGAGCCCGGCGCGGATGCCGCCCGGGTTCATGAAGGCCACCTGCGCGCCGGCTTCGCGCGTGGCGGCGAGCTGGGCGTCGGCGATCACCTGGCCCAGCGGGTTTTCGCCGGCGGGGTTGTTCTGGCGCGGCAGCGCCGCGCCCAGCCGGCCCACGACGCGGCCGGCCAGCGGTGCGGCAAGCTTCTCGTAGCCATCGATGAGCGCCGTCATGCGCGGGTCCTTGACGAAGCTGGCGGTGCGCACGATGACGTTGTCGGCGGTGGCGCTGATCACGTCGCCGGTCTTCGGGTCGAGCACGAGGTCGATCTCGGTGACGACGGTGCCGTACTTGTCGCCGCTGGTGACCAGGCGGCCGTCGATGCGGCAGTTGTAGGCGCGGTGCGTGTGGCCGCTGATGACGGCGTCCACCGCCTTGTCGAGCTTCTTGACGATGTCGACGATGGGGCCGCTGAGGCCCGGGCATTCGTTGTAGTCACCGCTGGGCACGCCGCCTTCGTGGATCAGCACGACGATGGCCTGCACCCCCTGGCGCTGCAGCTCGGGCACCAGACGGTTGACGGTCTCGGCCTCGTCGTCGAAGCGCAGCCCGGCCACGCCCGAAGGCGCCACGATGTTCGGCGTGCCTTTCAGCGTCAGGCCGATGAAGCCCACCGGGATGCCCTGGAAGCGCTTGACGAAGGTGGCAGGCAGCAGCGTCTGGCCGGACTTCACGTCGACGGTGCTGGCGGCCAGGTACTGGAACTTCGCGCCGGCAAAGGGTACCGGGCCCTTGCAGCCGTCCTTGGCATCGCAGCCGCCGCGCTGCATGCGCAGCAGTTCGGCCGCACCCTTGTCGAACTCGTGGTTGCCCACCGCGCTGGCTTCCAGGCCCATCAGACCCAGCGCCTCGATGGTGGGCTCGTCGCGGAACAGCGCGCTGAGCAGCGGTGAAGCGCCGATGAGGTCGCCCGCGGCGACGAAGACGTGGTTCGGGTTCTTGGCGCGGATCTGCGCCACCGCGGTGGCCACGTGTTCGGCGCCGCCGGCTTCCACCGCCACCAGCTTGCCCGCAGCGTCGCGCACGCGGATGCCGCCCTGCGGCGGCTTCAGGTTGCCGTGGAAGTCATTGATGGCCAGCACCTTGACCTTGACGGGTTCGGCCGGCGGTGTGAGGGCGCAGCCGGCGAGCAGGGCCGCGGCCAGCGTGGCCAGCGCCAGGCGTGGGGCGGAACGCAGGGGGTTGTTCATCGTCAGATCTCCAGGGCCTGCACCACGGCGGCCAGGGTGGCCACGGCGCGGTCGCTGGCCGCATTGGCGGTGGCCAGGGTGTGGGCATGACTGAGCACTTCGTCTTCCATGCCGGCGGCCATGTTGGTCATCATCGACAGCGCCAGCACCTTCAGGCCGGCGTGGCGCGCAATGATGGTCTCGGGCACGGTGCTCATGCCCACGGCGCGTGCACCGAAGGCCCGCAGCATGCGAATCTCGGCCGGCGTCTCGAACTGCGGGCCCAGCACCCAGGCGTAGACGCCTTCATGCAGCGCCGTGCCCATCACGGCGGCGGCGGCCTTGGCGGCGGCGCGCAACGCGGGGTCGTAGGCCGACGACATGTCCTGGAAGCGCTGGTCGCCGGGCTCGCCGATCAGCGGCGAGCGCTGCACGATGTTGAGGTGGTCGGTGATCAGCATCAGCTCGCCGGGGCGCATGGTGGCGTCCATGCTGCCGGCGGCGTTGGTCTGCAGCAGCAGCTTCACGCCCCAGGTGGCCAGCGCGCGGAGGGCACCCAGCATGCCGTCGGCGTTGCCGGTTTCGTAAGCGTGTTTGCGGCCGGCCAGCACGGCCACCGGCGTGCTGCCGATGCGGCCCGCGCGCACCAGGCCCTTGTGGCCGCCGACGGCCAGCGCCGGGAAGGCGGGCAGGTCGGCATAGGCCACGTCGCTGGCGCCCTGCACCTGTTCGGCAAAGGGCCCCCAGCCCGAGCCCAGCAGCACGGCGATGGCGGGTGGCGGGCCCAGGCGCTGTTGCAGCGTGGCGGCGGAGGCGGCGACGTCTTGGGTGAGGTTCGGATTCATGGGCTCAGGTGTTCGGGGCCGAAGCTGTGCGGCAGCAGACCGCCAAGGGAGTAGGTGGCGCGGTGGCCGTCGAGGTCGGCGACCCAGACCGGGCAGTCGTCGGCAGCGAACTCACGCAATTTCTGGCGGCAGCCGCCGCAGGGTGTGACCGGCTGCGGTGCCACCGCGCACACCGCCACCGCAACAGCACGTTTGCCGCCGGCCATCACCATCGCCGACAGCGCCGAGGCTTCGGCGCACCAGCCCTGCGGGTAGGCGGCATTCTCGACGTTGCAGCCGGCGTGCATGCGGCCCTGCTCGTCCAGCACCGCGGCGCCGACGGCGAAGCGTGAGTAGGGGGCGTGCGCCATTGCGCGCGCGGCGCGGGCGGCGGCAATCAGGGCGTCGCGGTGCTCGTCGATGTTCATGCGGCAGGCGCAAAGGCCACGTCTTCGGCCGTGGCGATGCCGTTCTTGCGGCCGGGGTAGGTCAGCCAGGTCATGGCGATGTTCAGTTCCTGGATCACGCTTGCGGCGGCGAGGGTCACGCCGCCGTCAAGGGACATCGATTCGGTGGTGTGGGCGTCACTGACCAGCGCGAGGTCGTAGCCGCGTTCGAGCGCTGCATGGGCCGTGGCGCGAATGCACCAGTTGGTGGCGGCGCCGGCCAGCACGATACGCGTGGCGCCCAGCCTGGTGAGTTCGGCTTCGAGCACCGTGTCCTCGAAGGCCGAGTTGAACTGCTTGGGGATCAGCCGCTCGCCCGACGCAGGCGCCAGTTCCGGCACCCACTGCCACGCCGGGCTGCCGGCGGGCAGTTCGGCGCTCGCATGTTGCACCCACAGCACCGGCACGTCCTGTGCACGCGCGCGCTCGACAGTGCGTGCGACCTTGGCGACGACGCGCGGCGCATCCCAGGCGCCAGCCATCACGCCGACCTGCACGTCGACGATCAGCAGGACGGTCTTGTTGCCTTCACGTACGGTGGCCATGAGCTTGTCTCCCGAAGCGATAGAAGGGGCAAGGGCCGGCGCGGCAAGCGCCCGTGCCCTCGGCGTGGAAGTCAGCGTTCCTTGACATAGGGCCGGCCCAGTGCCGCCGGCGCCACGCTCTTGCCGATGAAGCCGGCCAGCAGCACGACGGTCAGGATATAGGGCAGGGCCTGGATGAACTGCACCGGTACGGCGCCAATGAGCGGCCACTCGGCGCCCTGCATGCGGATCGACACCGCGTCGAGGAAACCGAACAGCAGGCAGGCCCACAGCGCCCCGACCGGGTGCCACTTGCCGAAGATCAGCGCGGCCAGCGCCATGTAGCCGCGGCCGGCCGTCATGTTGGGGATGAAGCTCGGGTTCTGCGCGATCACGAGGTAGGCGCCGGCCAGGGCGCTGAGCACACCATTGAGCGCCAGCGCCTGGTAGCGCAGCGCCTTCACGCTGACGCCGGCGGCGTCGACCATGGTCGGGTTCTCGCCAGCCGCGCGCAGGCGCAGGCCGAAACGTGTGCGGTAGAGCAGCCACCAGACGAAGGCGACCAGCGCCAGCGTGCCGTAGACCATCAGGTTGTGGCCGAAGAAGGCCAGCGACAGCGCCTGGCCCACACCGGGAATCTGCGCCACGGTTTCGCCCGCGCCGAGGAACCAGCGGTCCAGGCGCACAGCCTCGGGCACCGGCGGCGTCTGCCCGCCCTGCGCAAACCAGGCAATGCCCAGCACCACCGAAAGCCCCGCCGCCGTCATCGTGATGCCCATGCCCAGCACCACCTGGTCGCCGGTGTGGCTGACGCAGGCGTAGCCGTGCAGCATCGACAGCGCCACGCCCACCGCCAGCGCCGCCAGCAGCGCCAGGCCCAGCGAGCCGGTGACGACGCCCACCGCAGCGGTGGCAAAGGCGGTCATCAACATCTTGCCTTCGAGCCCCAGGTCGATGACGCCCGAGCGTTCGCACAGCACGCCGGCCAGCGCGCACAGGATCAGCGGCACCGACACGCGCAGCGTGCTGGCGACGATGGTGCCGACGAAGACCTCATCCATGGCGGCCCCCGCCGGCAAAGCGCCACACCTTGTACAGCGTGGGCGCCGCCACCTGCGCCATCGCGCCGGCGAACAGCACGATCAGGCCCTGCAGCATGAAGACCATGTCGCGCGAAAAGCCGTTGATCTCGAAAGCCAGTTCCGAGCCGCCCTGGTAGAGCGCGCCGAAGAGCAGCGAGGCCAGCACGATGCCCAGCGGGTGGTTGCGCCCGATCAGGCTGACGGCAATGCCCGCGAAGCCCGCGCCGGCGACGAAGTCGGGCAGCAGGCGGCCGTGCACGCCCGCGATTTCGTTGACGCCCACCAGCCCGGCCAAGGCGCCGGAAGCGGCCATCGACATCACGATCAGTCCCTTGGGCCGAATGCCGCCGTACACCGCGGCGTCGGGCGCAAAACCCACGGCGCGAAGCGCGTAGCCGCCACGTGTTTTCCACAGCGCCAGCCACACCAGCACGGCCGAGGCGATGGCCAGCAGCACCGTCAGGTTCAGCGGCGTGCGCGGCCATTCGATGCCCAGCCAGGCCAGTGCCTCGTGCACGCCGGGCAGGTGCGCCGATTCGCCGAAGGCACGGCTCTCGGGCGTCATGTTGCCGGGCTCCTTGAGCTGGTTCACCAGCAGGTAGCCCAGCAGCGCCGAGGCGATGAAGTTGAACATGATGGTCGTGATGACGGTGTGGCTGCCGCGCCAGGCCTGCAGCGCACCGGGGATGGCCGCCCAGACCAGGCCGAAGAGCGCAGCACCCAGCACCATCAGCGGCAGCATCAAGGCGGCGGGCAAACTGTCGCTGAAGCCCAGCGCCATCAGCCCGGCGCCCAGCCCGCCCATGATGGCCTGGCCCTCGCCGCCGATGTTGAACAGGCCCCCATGGAAAGCCACGGCCACGGCCAGCCCCGTGAAAACGAAGGTCGTCGCGTAGTACAGCGTGTAGCTGATGCCGGCCTGCGAGCCGAAGGCGCCCTTGACCAGCAGCGTGAGCACCTGCGCCGGCTCGAAGCCGACGAGAGTGACGACGATGCCGGCGACGAGCAGCGCGATGCTCAGGTTGACGGCGGGCAGCAGCGCCACGTCCATCCAGCGCGGCAGTTCGACGGGTTGGCTCATGCCGCTACTGCTTTCGGCCCGTTGCGGACGTTGGCGACGGGCCGAAATCCGAAGTCCGCGTCATCTCAATGGCCCGCCCCGCCCATCAGCCGCCCGAGGGCTGCTTCCGAGCATTGCTCGATCGGCAGTTCCCCCGCGATGCGCCCCGCGTTCATCACGATCACGCGGTCGCTCAGCGCCAGGATCTCGTCGAGTTCGGACGACACCACCAGCACGGCGCCGCCGGCGTCGCGCATCGCGCGCAGGCGGCCGTGGATGAACTCGATGGCGCCGATGTCGACGCCGCGTGTGGGCTGGCCCACCAGCAGCACCTGCGGCCCGTGGTCGAAGAACTGGGCTTCGCGCGCCAGCACCAGCTTCTGCTGGTTGCCGCCGCTGAACTTGCTGCTGCGCAGCGCCGGGTTGCGCGGCCGCACGTCGTAGCGGTCCATCATCAAGGCGGTGTCGTCGCGCATCGCGCGTTGGCGCATCCAGCCGAACCAGCCGCCGCTGTAGCGGCGCTTGCCTTGGTAACCCAGTACGGCGGATTCCCAGGCCGCGAAGGGCAGCACCATGCCGCGGCGGTGGCGGTCTTCGGGCACGTGGGCCAGGCGCAGCGCGCGCGCCTGGCGGGTGCTGATCCAGTGCGCGGCGGTGAAGGGCTGGCCGCCGAGTGTCATCTCGCCCTGCGTCGGCGCCATCAGGCCCGACAGCACGTCGAGCAGTTCGCTCTGGCCGTTGCCCGAGACCCCGGCGATGCCGACGATCTCGCCGGCGCGCAGCTGCAGCGACACATCGGCCAGCCGCGCCACGCCGAGCGCGTCGGTGACGCCCAGGCCGCGTGCGCTCAGCAGTACCACGCCGGGTTTTGCTGCGGCGCCATCGCGACCCAGGTTCACGCGCCGGCCGACCATGGCTTCGGCGAGGCCGTCGATGCTGGTGTCGGCGATTTTCGCGTCCAGCACCACCTGGCCGCCGCGCATCACGGTCACGGCGTCGCACAGCGCCATGATCTCTTTCAGCTTGTGCGTGATGAGCAGGATGGTGGTGCCGCGCGCGCGCAGGCCGCGCAGCGTGTCGAAGAGCGCCTCGGTTTCCTGCGGCGTCAGCACCGCGGTGGGCTCGTCGAGGATGAGGATGCGCGCGCCGCGGAACAGCGCCTTCAGGATCTCGAGCCGCTGGCGTTCACCCACGGGAAGGTCACCGACCTGCTTGTCCAGGTCCACCGCCATGCCGGTGTCGTGCATCAGCGCGTCGAGCTTGGCGCGCACCTCGGCGCGTGCCACGTTCAGGCGCCACGAGGGCTCGGCGCCGAGCATCACGTTGTCGAGTGCGCTCAGCGTGTCGACCAGCATGAAGTGCTGGTGCACCATGCCGATGCCCAGCGCGATTGCTTCACGCGAGCCCTTGATCTTCGCCGGCACACCTTCGATCGTGATCTCGCCCGCGTCGGCCTCGTAGAAGCCGTAGAGGACGGACATCAGCGTGCTCTTGCCGGCGCCGTTCTCGCCGACGATGCCGTGCACGGTGCCGGCGGCCACGCGCAGGTGCACGTCGTGGTTGGCGCGCACCGCGCCGAAGCGCTTGTCGATGCCCTGCATCAAAACGGCTGGGGGCGGCGCCATCACCGGTCCGAGCGCCGGGCCGCCCCAAGCCGGACCGGCTCCCCTCGGGGGGCGGTCGACGTACCCGTCGGCCTTGGGGCTGTCATCTGCAGGCGTTGTTGGCCATGTAGTCGATGACCTGGATCTTGCCGGCAATGATGTCGGCACGTGCGGCGTCTACCTTCTTCTTCATCTCGGCCGTCACCAGCCGGGCGTTGTGCTCGTCCAGCGCGACGTCGACGCCACCTTCCTTCAGCCCCAGAGTGGTGACGCCCGGCGTCACGCTCTTGAAGGCGGTGTAGACGGCCACGTCCACACGCTTGACCATGCTCGTGAGCATGGTGCCCGGCTGCACGTGGTTCTGGTTGCTGTCGACGCCGATGGCCAGCTTGCCGGCGTCCTTGGCCGCCTGGTACACGCCAATGCCGGTGCCGCCGGCGGCGGCGAAGACGACGTCGACGCCGGCTGCGAACTGCGCCTTGGCGAGTTCGGCGCCGCGTGCCGGGTCGTTCCAGGCCGTGGGCGTGGTGCCGGTCATGTTGGCCAGCGCCTCGACCCTGGGGTTGACGTACTTCGCGCCCTGCTCAAAGCCGCACTGGAAGCGGCGGATGAGCGGGATGTCCATGCCACCGACGAAGCCCACCTTGCCGGTCTTGCTGGCCATCGCGGCCATCATGCCGACGAGGAAGCTGCCCTCCTGTTCCTTGAACAGGATGCTCTGCACGTTGGGCAGCTTGACCACGGCGTCGATGACGGCGAACTTCAGCTTCGGGAAGTCCTTGGCCACCTTCTCCATGCTGCTGCCCTGGCTGAAACCGATGCCCACGATGGGGTCGGCACCACGCTGCGCCATGCGGCGCTGCGCCTGTTCACGCTGCGCCGGGTTGCTGATCTCGAACTCGATGTAGGGCTTGCCGGTCTCTTTCTTCCAGCGCTCGGCGCCTTCGTAGCCGGCCTGGTTGAAGCTCTTGTCGAATTTGCCGCCCATGTCGTAGATGACGGCAGGTTCGGCCTGCGCGCTGCCGGCGGTGGCCAGCAGGGCGGCCGCGGCGAGCGCGGAGAGCAGCGCGGCAGATGTTGCGACAGACGTGCGGGGCAGGCGGAACATGGGCGGGTGGTCTCCGTTCGAGGTGGGGCAGGATAGCAAGACTCGCGCCGCCCGGCCGCCGCGGCGTGCGCGCAGGTGCTGCTGCAGGCGCGCTGCTTCAGCGGGGTTGACAGCGCCGGGCACCGGCACGTCCCTGGTTAGCATCGGGCCATGACGACATCCCTCGCCGACCCGCTGGCCCGTGCCCGGCAGCTGCCCAAGGTGCTGCTGCACGAACACCTGGACGGTGGCCTGCGCGTGGCCACGCTGCTGGAACTGCTGCACCAGCGCGGCATGCACCCGGCGGCCGACACCGTGGTCGGCCTGGCCGCCTGGTTCGACGCCAACGCGCACGCCGGCAGTCTGCTGAAGTACCTGGAAGGTTTTGCGCTCACGGTCGAGGCCATGTCCAGCCCGGCCGCGATGGAGCGCGTGGCCTTCGAGGCGGCGCAGGACGCGATGGCCGATGGCGCGGTGCTGGCCGAGTTCCGCATCGCGCCGCTGCTCTTTGAAAGCCACGGCGTGGCGGGCGAGGCCGCGGTCGAAGCGCTGCTGGCCGGCCTGGCCAGGAGCCCGCTGCCACTGGGCGAAAAGAGCGGCCTCATCGTCTGCGCGATGCGCCACCTGCCGCCCGAGGAGACCGAACGCGCTGCACGCCTGGCGATCAAGTACCAGGGCCGCGGCGTGGTCGGCTTCGACCTCGCGGGCGCCGAATTCGGCCATCCGCCGTCGCAACACGAAAGGGCCCTGCGCCTGGTGCGCGACGCCGGCCTGGCCATCACACTGCACGCCGCCGAGGCCGACGGCGCCGAGCGTGTGCTCGAGGCCGCCGACCAGGGCGCCACGCGCATCGGCCACGGTGTGCACCTCGTCGATGCGCTGCGCGACCCGGCGCGGCGCTGGATGGTCGACGCCGTGCGCGCGCGTGGCCTGCACCTCGAGGTCTGCCCCACCAGCAACGTGCACACGGGGGCGGCGAGGTCGCTGGAGACGCACCCCATAAGCGACCTGTGGCATGCCGGCGTGAGCCTGAGCTACCACACCGACAACCGGTTGATGAGCTGCATCAACCAGAGCGAGGAAGCCGCGGCGCTGCTGCTGCACACCGACCTGAACGAAGTCGACCTGCTGGCCATGGCCACCGAGGCGGCGCGCCATTCTTTCCTGGGCCCCGCGCAGCGCGATGCCGCGCGGGCGCAGATTGCGGCTTTCTCGGTGCCGCTGGTGCCGGCGCCGCCGGTGATTCGTCTGTAGACGGCGGGCCCGGCTTCGCGGCTCAGGCCGCGACGGCCTCGGCCTGCGTGCGCCGCGCCCACCTGGCCGCGAAGGCGCCCATCTCGCTGGCCGGCAGCGGCCGGCTCATGTGGTAGCCCTGGCCCTCGTCGCAGTCCAGCGCGACCAGGCGCGCCATGACGGCGGCGTTTTCCACGCCTTCGGCCACCACCGTCAGGCCCAGGTTGTGCGCCAGGTCGATGGTGCTGCGCACGATCTTGGCGTCGTCCTCGTCCTTCTCCATCGCCATCACGAAGCTCTTGTCGATCTTCAGCTCGTCCACCGGCAGGCGCTTCAGGTAGGCCAGGCTCGAATAACCGGTGCCGAAGTCGTCGATGCTGAGCTTGAAGCCGGCGGCGCTGAGCGTGTTCAGCGTCGCCTCGGCGCGCTGCGGCTCGTCCATGATGGCGCTTTCGGTGATCTCCAGGCACAGCGCCTGCGGCGGCATCGGATGGCGCTGCAGCAGGGCCTGCAGCTTGGCCGGCAGTTCCTGGTCGAGCAGGTCGCGTGTGCTCAGGTTCACCGACACCCGCTCCAGCCCCAGCGCGCGCAGCTTGGGCCACTCGCGCGCCGTCGCCTCCAGCATCCACAGCGTCAACCGGCGCACGAAGCCCGTCTGCTCGGCAAAGGGGATGAACTCCATCGGCGGCACCATGCCGCGCTGCGGATGCTGCCAGCGCACCAGCGCCTCGGCACCGACCAACGCGCCGGCGCGCGGGCCGTTGAGCGCGATCTTGGGCTGCAGGAAGAGGCGCAGCTCGTTGTGCTCGAGCGCGTGGCGCAGCTCGGTCAGCAGCGACAGCGTCAACGCGCTGGCGGCGTCGGTGGCCGGGTCGTAGACCATGGCCATGCGTGTCTTGCGCTTGGCCGCGTACATCGCCACCTCGGCGTGGTTGATCAGCGTGTCGACGTCGCCGGCGTGTTCGGGGAAACAGGCCACGCCGAAGCCGGCCGCGACGTCCACCGTGTGGTCGTCCAGCTTCAGCGGCAGGTGGAAGACCTCGGCCACACCTTCGGCCACCACCATGGCCTGCACGGCGTCGCTGCCTGGCAGCAGCAGCGCAAACTCGTCGCCCGACAGGCGGGCCACGACGGCACCCTCGCCCAGATCGTGCACGGCCAGCCGCCCGGCCACGCCCTTGAGCAGGCGGTCGCCGAAGGCATAACCGAGCACGTCGTTGACATGCTTGAAGCGGTCGAGGTCGAGCATGACCACCGCCACCGGCGTGCCCTGCGTCGCGGCAGCGGCCAGCGCGGCCTGCACACGGTCGCGGAACTGCGCGCGGTTGGGCAGGCCGGTGAGCGGGTCCCAGTAGGCCAGCCGGCGGATCGCGTCTTCGTTGCTGGCGATGTTCAGCCGCATGCGGTCGAAAGAGCGTGCGAGTTCGCCGATCTCGTCCTCGCGCTGGGTGTGGTCCAGCGCCTGGCTGTAGTCGCCGCGGCCCAGGCGTTCGCTGGCCCGCACCAGCGAGCGCAGCGGCGTCGTGACGCGGCGCGCGGTGACCAGGCTGACGAAGAAGGCCAGCGCCAGCGCCGCCAGCGTCAGCGCGGCCAGCGTGGTCTGCAGCGGGCGGTAGGCCGCCACGGCGTCGGCCACGGCGCGCAGCAGCACCACCTGCAGCCGGCCGCTGCTGCCGTCGGCCAGCGTCACGTGGCGCATCAGGTGCGGGCCGTTGGCCAGCGTGATCTCTGCGCTGCCGTCCGGCAAGGCCCGCAGGGCCGTGGTGTCGGCCGCGGCCAGTGTCGACAGCGGTGCCTGCTCGGCGCCCGCCAGCGGGCGCACCAGCAGCGCCACGTCGAGGCTGGAGACACGTTTCATGTCCTGCAGCAGCGCGCGGTCGAAGGCGAAGCCCATCACGACATAACCCGTCAGCAGCGGTGAACGCACCGGCACCATCACCAGCTGGTAGGGCAGGCCGCCGACCACGGCCAGCGCGTTGCCGCTCTGTGCCAGGCCGGGGATCAGCGGCTGCAGCGCGCGCGCGGCACCTTCGTCCTGGCCCTCGGCCACCGCCAGCAGCGACAGGTTGGGCCCCAGCATCGCGGTGACGGTGGCCTTGACGCGGTCGCCGTGGTTGGCCAGCGCCGAGCGCAGCGTGTTGGTGTCGTTCGAGTTGACGGCCTCGCGGAAGCCGAAGTCCTGCGCCAGCACCGAAGCCGCCAGCGTCAGCGTGCCGGCGCGCTGCTTCAGCAGCTCTTCCCAGACGCTCTGGCCGGTGATCAGTTCGGCCGCGAGCAGCTTGCGCGCGTTCTGGCCGACGCTGCTGTCCACCACCGCCAGCACCGCCAGCTGCACGGTCAGCAGCAGGCCGAAGAAGAGCGCGAAGATGCGCGACGACAGCCGCCGCGACCACCAGTGCCGCAGCGACGTCACAGCGCCGCCGCCGTCAGCGCCAGCTTCACCTGCGCACGGACGCCGGCGGCCGGCACCACCAGCGCCGTGTCGGCGGCGGGTGTGCCCGGCGGCAGGCCGGCGTGCCAGCTGCGCAGCCGGTAGCTGCCGGGCGGCACGTTGTCCAGGCGCAGCGCACCGCTGGCGCCGGCGATGGCGAAGTGCGGCGTGTCCACCACCACCACCCAGGCGATCATGTGGTCGTGGATGTTGCAGCCCAGCACCGCGATGCCGGGTCTGTCGAAGGCCACCGGGTTGGCCGGCGTGCCGGCGTAGAGCTTGAGGTCGAAGGGCTTGATCGGCGAGAAGGAATAGACGTGGTGGCGCACCGTGTCGCGGTTCGGGAAGGTCACCGCGGTGCCTGCCGTGACCACCGTCACCCGGGGCACGAAGCGGCGTTCGACCTGCACGATCTCCACGCCCTGCAGCGGCTTGGCCGCGGCCTTGACCCCGGGCGACTCGAGGAAGACCACGGTTTCGGGCAGGGGCTGGCCGTCGCTGCCCAGCGCCAGCACCTCCACGCTGGCGGCCGTGGCCGGCTCGAGGGCCAGGAGCAGGACCAGACCGGCCAGTTGCAGCGGCCGCAGGAGGACGTCGGGAGAGGGCATGCGAGGCTATCGGCCGCGCCGGCCCGGGGTTGAGCTCGGGGCGGGGTTTCAGCCGCCGCCGGAAGACCGGCGCGGACGGAACACACGCCGGCGTGGTGCCGGGGGCAGCGCCGCTGCCACCGCGGGCGTGGCGGCGCGTGCGATCACGCCGCCGCCCAGGCAGACCTCGCCGTCGTAGAGCACGGCGCTCTGGCCGGGTGTCACGGCCCATTGCGCGCTGTCGAAATCGAGCCGGAAGCCGCCGGGCATGTCGGACAGCGTGCATGGCGCGTCGGCCTGGCGGTAACGCGTCTTGGCGGCCAGTGCGCCCGGCGCCGGCGCCGAGCCGGCGACCCAGCTGCAGTCCTCGGCTTCGAGCCACGACGACTGCAGCCACGGATGCGCATGGCCCTGCACCACGTGCAGGGTGTTGTGGGCGAGGTCCTTGTGCGCGACGTACCAGGGCGCGTGCAGGCCATCGGGGCCGGCGCTCGTGGCCACGCCGCCGATGCCGAGCCCCTGGCGCTGGCCCAGCGTGTAGAAGCTCAGGCCGACATGGCGGCCGACCTCGCGCCCGTGTTCATCGAGCATGGGGCCGGGTTCCTGGCGCAGGTAGCGGTTGAGGAAGTCGCGGAAGGGCCGCTCGCCGATGAAGCAGATGCCGGTGCTGTCTTTCTTCTTCGCGTTCGGCAGACCGATCTCGGCGGCGATGCGCCGCACCTCGGTCTTGTGCAGTTCGCCCACCGGGAACAGCGTCCGGGCGAGCTGGGCCTGGTTCAGGCGGTGCAGAAAGTAGCTCTGGTCCTTGGCCGGGTCCAGGCCCTTGAGCAATTCGAATCTGTCAGCCCCCACGTCGCTGCGCTCCTGCCCCCCGGGCGGCCGGGCGGTGGCCGCGGCGCGCCGTTCGCGCACGCGTGCGTAGTGGCCGGTAGCGATCTTCTCGGCGCCGAGCCGCATCGCGTGTTCGAGGAAGGCCTTGAACTTGATCTCGGCGTTGCACAGCACGTCGGGGTTGGGCGTGCGGCCGGCGGCGTACTCGCGCAGGAATTCGGCGAACACGCGGTCCTTGTACTCGGCGGCGAAGTTGACATGCTCGAGCTCGATGCCCAGCACGTCGGCCACCGCGGCGGCGTCGACGAAGTCGACGTTGCTCGAACAGTAGGCGTCGTCGTCGTCGCCCTCCCAGTTCTTCATGAAGATGCCGACCACCTCATAGCCTTGCGCCTTCAGCAGGTGCGCGGCAACCGCGGAGTCCACCCCGCCGCTCAGCCCCACCACCACGCGTTTTCTCGGCATCGGGCGATTATCCCGTCGCGCGACAATGGGCAAGCCCGCGGGCCATCGTGGTGCAGTCCGCGAACGGCCGGCGTTCGAAGATCAACAAGGAGACAAGACCCATGAGCATTCAACGCCGCACCATGCTGGCCGCCTCGGCGCTGGCCCTGCCCTCGCTGGGCCGCGCCCAGGCCGGCTGGCCCAGCCAGAGCATCCGCTTTGTGGTCCCCTTCGCCCCCGGCGGCACGAGCGAGATCGTGGCGCGCACGGTAGCCAACGAACTGAGCAAGCAGCTCGGCCAGACGGTGTTCGTCGACAACAAGGGCGGCGGCGCCGGCCTGCCGGCGATGCAGGACGTGGCCAAGTCCAAGCCCGATGGCCACACCATCATCCTGGGCCACGTCGGCTCGCTGGCGGTGAACCCCTACATCTTCCCGAACCAGCCCTACGACGTGAACAAGGATTTCATCCCTGTCACGCTGCTGGCCAAGGTGCCCAACCTGTTTGTCGTCCACCCCGACGTGCCGGCCAAGGACTTCAAGGAGTTCGTCGCCTACGTGAAGAAGAACCCGGGCCAGCTGAACTACGGCAGCGCCGGCAATGCCAGCGCCGGCCACCTGGCGATGGAGTACCTGAAGCTGGTGACGGGCATGTTCATGGTGCACATCCCCTACCGCGGCACCGGCCCGCAGCTCACCGACCTGCTGGCCGGGCGCACGCAGGCCAGCAGCGCCGGTCTGCCTGCGCTGCTGCCGCACATCAAGAGCGGCAAGCTGCGCGCCATCGCCGTGGGCACGCCCAGGAGGCTGGCTGCGCTGCCCGACGTGCCTACCGTGGCCGAAATGGGCTACAAGGACTTCGAGACCTCGCAGTGGTACGGCATCCTGGCGCCCGCCGGCACGCCGCGCGAAGTCGTCAAACGGCTGCAGGAAGAGAGCCTGAAGGCGTTGAAGAGCAACTCGGTCACCGAGCGCTTCACGGCCGACGGCGCCTCGGGCGGCGGCGGGCCGCCGGAAGAGTTCGCGGCCTACATCGCGGCGCAGCAGAAGAACTGGAAGGACATCGTCGCGCGCGCGGGCATCAAACCGGATTGATTTGGGCCCCCAGGCTTGGCGCTGACGCGCCAGCGCCACCCCCCAAGGGGGCTCTGCCGGCAGACCGGCGGAGCCGGATCTGCGTCAGGCCTTGGTCGCGGCGCGCGCAGGGCTGCTGCGCTCAGCAGGCCAGTACGGGAGAGCGGCTGCGGATGAGTTCGCGGGCACGGTTCATCGCGTAGTGCAGGGCCTCGTCGGCCGAGGGCCAGCGGTAGCCGCAGGCCAGGCTGTCGTCGCGGAAGGCCACGCCGGCGTCGACCGAGCCGCCCTTCGTGCGCTTGACGACGACGGCGGCAATGTAGCCGTCGCCGCGCGTCGATTCGACGGCACCGACGTAGATGCGGTAGTCGCCTTCATGGGCTTCGTTGAATCGCATGGGGGCTCCTGGAGGCAGCGGGAAGAGAGGCGGCTGATGATCGTCCGCGCCAGCTGCGCCCGGCATCCCTCGCGGGGGGGAGACCCGCCTTCCGGGGGAGTCGGCCTCTACAGCGGCCGCGTGCTGGCCTGCGCGAGGTAGAACCACTCATGCCCCGGCAATGCGCTGACATCGGGGAACACGATGTAGCCGGCGCACGGCGCACGCTGTTCGCTGCCGTCGGCACGCACCGCGATGAGCTCACCTTCGGCCAGCGGGTCGAAGCTGGTCCAGGGCTTGACAAAACGGTCGCCCTCGGCGTGACGGTCCACCACCTCGGCCAGCTCCAGGCATTCGAAGGGCCGCGTCGGCGGCACCAGCGGGATGTCGACCAGGCCCAGCAGGGCCAGCGTCTGGCGGATGGCGAAATAGGCCACGTCCGGCCCAGCCGCGTCGTCATGTTGACCGCACTCCAGCGTCACGCCCCAGCCGCCCCGGCTGCGCATGTACTCGGTGGTGCCGACGCCGTAGCTCGGGTCTTCGTGCACGGCGCCCGGTGTCTGGCCGCGTGCGCGGCGGCGTGCCACGCCTTCGGCATAGGCCGGCATCCAGCCCTCGACGACCCGCCGCACGCCGACGTGGGCGGCCAACTGCGCTTCGGCTGCGGCATGCGCGAAGGGCTCGAGCGCGCCGCGGTTGTCGGCCGGGCCGCGCATCACGAAGGGCTCGCCGGGGCCGCGGAAGCTGTGCAGGTCGAGCAGCACGTCGTGCTCGGCCAGCCACGCGCACAGCACGCCGGCGATGCGGTCTTCGTTGTCCTGCGGCGTGGCGGTGGGCTGCAGGCGGCGGTTGAGGTTGCGCTCGCCCATGCGCTGCATCTGGTTGTAGGCCAGCGGGTTGCTCACCGGCACGAAAGTGACGCTGCCGCGCACGATCTCGATGTCGCCGCCGTCGATCTCGTGCAGCACGCGCCGTATGCCCTTGGTGCCTGCCACCTCGTTGCCATGCACGGCGCCGGTGACGATGAGCCTGGGGCCGGCGCTGCCACCTTCCAGCCCGGCGATGCGGTGGGCGCGCAGGTTGCGGTTGCTGATCATGTCGACCTCCGCCGGACCGCGAGCGCACGCCAGCCTGGGGGCCTCATGACTTCCCGCACAGCAGCCGGTGCGCGCGTGCGTAGCGTTCGTGCACGCCGAGGATCACCTCGTCAGGCAGGTCCAGCGCGGCCTGTTCGGCGCCGCCGGTGACGCCGGTGCCGGCCAGCCAGTCGCGCAGCGGCTGCTTGTCCAGCGCGACGATGCGGCCCTGCGCCAGTTCGTCGGCGAGCCAGAAGCGCGACGAATCGGGCGTCAGCACCTCGTCCATCAGCGTCAGCGTGCCGTTGTCATCGAGGCCGAACTCGAACTTGGTATCGGCAATGATGATGCCCTTGGTCAGCGCGAAGGCGGCGGCGGTTTCATAGATCTCGATGCTGAGCTTC
>JBBRBW010000009.1:0-77807 GCA_038205425.1 Burkholderiales bacterium
GCTCGAAGCGATGGTGGTGTCGATCCAGACCACGCGGCTGGTGCTGTTCGAATTTTTCACCCGCTTCATGCAGGGCCGCGGCCGGGTCTTCCGGCCGCTCCCCGCGCCCCCCCTACACCACCCAGGAGCTCTGAATGTCCACGTCGCCAGGCCACCGGTTCTCCCTGTCCGCGCTCGTCGTCCTGACGCTGCTGCTCGGCGCTGCCGCCACCGCCTTGCTGCTGGTCACGCCCGACGCCCGCGCAGCGTCCGAAGCCGGCGGCGCGCTGCGCAGCGGTATCGACAGCAGCTGGGTCTTCATCGGCGCTGCACTGGCCACCGGGATGTCGTCTCTGGGTGCCGGCTTCGCGGTGGCCAAGGTCGGCGTCGCCGCCGTCGGCGCGCTGGCCGAGAAGCCCGACCTCTTCGGCCGCCTGCTCATCTTCATCGGCCTGGCCGAGGGCATCGCGATCTACGGGCTCATCGTGTCGATCCTGATGCTCAACCGCCTGGGCTAGTGGGCCATGGCCGCACCGGTCTACCTGGGCGACGAAGTGAGTGGCGCCGGCTGGCGTCTGGCCGGGGTCGCGGTGCACACACCCGCCGCCGGCGAAGAGACAGCGGCGCTGGCTGCCGCCTGCATGCAGGCGCCGCTGGTGCTGGTGTCGGCCCGCGTGGCCCGCGCCGTCGCCGCGGCCGCGCTGCAACGTGCGCTGCTGGCGCTGGCGCCCCTGGTGCTGGTGGTGCCCGACCTGCAGGGCGGGGCGCCGCCGCCCGACCTGGCGGCCCGTCTGCGCGCGCAGCTGGGGCTGACAGCGTGAACACCGCCGCCGCGCCATCGCTGTCGCCATCGCTGTCGCCATCGCTACCGCCATCGCTGCCACTGCCGCTGCAGGCTTCGCTGCAGGCCTTGCTGGCCCTCGTCGACGCCGACCGCGAACGCCAGTGCAGCAAGATCCTCGACGACGCGCGCAGCGGCGCGGTCACGCTGCGCGGCCAGGCCCGGGCCCAGGCTCTTGTGCTGGTGCGGCTGACCTTCGACGAACAGCGCCGCACGCTGCAGGCACGGGTGGCGGCCGCGCAGGCGCGGCTGGCGACGCAGCAGCGGCTGCATGAACAGCAGCGCAGTTCAACCCTGCTGGCGCTGGCCTGGCAGCAGCTGCCCGCCGCGCTGCTGGCACGCTGGGCGCAACCCGCGGCGCGTGCCGCCTGGGTGGCGCATGTGCTGGCCACCGCCCATGCCCGCCTGCCGGCCGCCGGCTGGCGCATCGTGCACACGCCCGACTGGCCGGCCGACGGGCTTGCCACCGCGGCAGACACCCTGGCGCGCGGCGGCCACGGCGACGCCACTTTCGACGCCGACGCCACTCTGTCTGCCGGCCTGAAGGTGATGGCCGCTGGCAATCTCATCGACGGCAGCCTGCACGGCCTGCTGGCCGACCGTGCCGAGATCGACGCCGCGCTGCTGCGCCGGCTGGAAACTGCGGAAGCCGAGGTAGCGACGCCATGAGCCTGGCCATCGTGCGCTGGATTGCCGGCCCGGTGCTGCACGCCACGCGCCAGGGGCCCTTTGCGCTGCGTGAATCGGTGCGCGTGGGGCCGCAGGCGCTGCTGGGCGAGGTGGTGCGCATACACGACGACATGCTGGTGGTGCAGGTCTACGAAGACACGACCGGCCTGCGTCCGGGCACCGAGGTGCACGGCGACGGCCAGCCTCTGGCCATCCGCCTGGGCCCGGGTCTGCTGGGGCAGATCTTCGACGGCCTGCTGCGGCCGCTGCTGAACACCGGCGGCCACTTCGTCAAGCCGGGGCTGCGCGCGCCGGGCACCGACCGCCTGCACTTCGAACCGCAGCTGGCCGTCGGCACGACCCTGGCCGCGGGCGCCGTGATCGGCAGCGCCACCGGCGCGACTGGCGCCACAGGCGCAACCGGCGCAGCAGGCCGCGCGCAGCGCTGCCTGGCCCCGCCCGACGCCGCCGGCGTGGTCGAGACCGTGATGCCGGCCGGCGACTACACCGAGACCGACACCGTGCTGGTGCTGCGCCAGGCCGACGGCACACGCCGTGAGCTGGCGATGAGCCATGTCTGGCCGGTGCGTGTGCCACGCCCGGTGCAACGCCGCCTGCCGACGCAGGCGCCGCTGGTCACGGGCCAGCGCATCCTCGACAGCCTGTTCCCGGTCGCGCAGGGGGGCAAGGCGGCGATCCCGGGCGGCTTCGGCACCGGCAAGACGGTGCTGCTGGAAGCGCTGGCCAAGGGCTGCAACGCCGACGTCATCGTCTACCTCGGCTGCGGCGAACGGGGCAACGAGATGGCCGGCGTGCTCGACGAATTCCCCACCCTCACCGACCCGCGCAGCGGCCGCCCGCTGATGGAACGCACGGTGATCATCGCCAACACCAGCAACATGCCGGTGGCCGCGCGCGAGGCCAGCATCTACTGCGCCATCACGGTGGCCGAGTACTTCCGCGACCAGGGCCTGCACGTGGCGCTGATGGCCGACAGCACCAGCCGCTGGGCCGAAGCCCTGCGCGAGGTCTCGGGCCGCTTCGGCGAACTGCCCGGCGAAGGCGGCTACCCGGCCTACCTCTCCAGCCGCCTGGCCGACTTCTACGAACGCGCCGCACTCGTCGACACGCTGTGCGGCGAACCGGGCTCGGTGACGGTGATGGGCGCCATCAGCCCGCCCTCGGGCGACTTCAGCGAGCCCGTCACCAGCCACACCAAGCGCTACGTCAAGGCCTTCTGGGCGCTGGACGTCAAACGCGCCCAGGCCCGCTTCTACCCGGCCGTCCACCCGCTGCAGAGCTACGCCGAGGACGCCCGCGGCTTCGCCACGTGGTGGGCGTCGCAGGGCAACGGCAGCTGGCTGGCGCTGCGCCGGCGCTTCCTGACCCTGCTCGACGACCAGGCCCAGCTCGAACGCATGGCCCGCATCATCGGCAAGGACGCGCTGCCGGCACGCCAGCAGCTCACGCTGCTGTGCGCCGAACTCGTCAACGAGGCCTTCCTGCGCCAGAGCGCCTTCAGCGAGATCGACCGCGTCTGCAGCCCGGCACGCCAAGCGGCGATGATGAAGCTGCTGGGCCGCTTCATCGAGCTGGCCGAAGCCGCCGGCGCCGCCGGTGCCACGCCCGAGCAATTGGCCGGCCTGCCCGGGCTGCGCGCGCTGCAGCGCATGGGCGAAGAGATCGGCGACGACGAGCTCGGCAAGCTGGTCGAGCTGCAGGCGCGCCTGGAGCGTGAATTTGCACAGCTGGGAGCGGCCCAAAAAGGCGCCCACGACAGCGCCCCCGAAAGCGCGACCGAAACCACCCCAGACACCGCCCCGGAGCCCCGCGATGCTGCTCACGGTTGAAGGCGCCGCCACGCGGCTGGAAGGCCCGCTGCTCTTCCTGCGACGCACGCTCGAAGTCGGGCTGTCCGACGCCGTCGAGGTGCGCGGCAGCGACGGCCGCACGCGCCTGGGCCGCATCGCGGCCATCGACGAGGCCTTCATGACCATCGAGGTG
This sequence comes from Burkholderiales bacterium, assembly GCA_038205425.1. Classification (GTDB taxonomy): domain Bacteria; phylum Pseudomonadota; class Gammaproteobacteria; order Burkholderiales; family Burkholderiaceae_C; genus Rubrivivax. Next base: position 3,494 of record JBBRBW010000009.1, read on the forward strand.
ATGGAGTCGACCTCGGGCCTGTCGCTCGAAGGCACGGTGGTGCGTTTCCCCGGCGAGCCGCTGTCCTTCGGCCTCGGCCCCGGCATCCTGGGGCGTGTTTTCAACGGCGTGGGCCAGGTCATCGACGGCGGCCCGCCGGTGGCCGTGCACCACAAGGTGCCCATCGAGGGCTTGCCGATGAACCCGGTGGCGCGTGCGCTGCCGCGCGACTTCATCGAAACCGGCATCAGCAGCATCGACCTGCTCAACAGCCTGGTGCGCGGGCAGAAGCTGCCGATCTTCAGCGGCGGCGGGCTGCCGCACGACCGGCTGGCGGTGGAGATCGCCGGCCACGCGCGACTGAGAGGCGAGACCCGACCCCAAGACCGCCTTGCGGCGGTCGCACCCCACGGGGATTTGTCACCCTCGGGAGCGGCCCAGCGGGTGACGGCAGACAACTTCGTCATCGTCTTCGCGGGCATCGGCGTGCCCTACGACAGCGCCGAGTACTTCCGACGCAGCCTCGAACAGGGCGGCGCGCTGGAACGCACGGCGCTGTTCCTGAACCTGGCCAGCGACAGCAGCACGCAGCGCCTGCTGACACCGCGCTTTGCGCTCAGCGCCGCCGAGTACCTGGCCTTCACCTGCGGCAAACACGTGCTGGTGATCCTCACCGACATGACGAACTATTGCGAGGCGCTGCGCGAGGTGTCGTCGAGCAAGGGCGAGATCCCCAGCCGCAAGGGTTTCCCGGGCTACATGTATTCCGACCTGGCGACCTTGTTCGAACGTGCGGGCTGCCTGCGCGGCCTGCCGGGCACGCTGACACAGCTGTCGATCCTGACCATGCCGGCCGACGACATCGGCCACCCCATCCCCGACCTCACGGGCTACATCACCGAAGGGCAGATCGTGCTGTCGCGTGAACTCGACCGGCGCGGCATCTACCCGCCGATCAACGTGCTGCCCAGCCTGTCGCGTTTGATGAAGGACGGCACCGGCAAACACTACACCCACCCCGACCACCCCGCGCTGGCCAGCCAGCTCTACGCCGCCTACGCACGTGCCGCGCAGGCGCGTGTGCTGGCCAGCGTGGTGGGCGAAGAGGGTCTGGCCGACACCGATCGGCGCTACCTGCGCTTCGGCATGGCATTCGAGCAGACCCTGGTCAGCCAGGAGAGCGCGCGCACGCTGGAAGAAAGCATGGCCCTGGGTTGGAAGCTGCTGGCCGAGCTGCCGGTCGCCGAGCTGACGCGGTTGAGCGACGCCCAGATCGATGCGCACCTGCAACATCGATCCTGACCCCGGGCTCGGGATCTCAGAAGACCTTGATCGACGTCATCCGGCCCCCCCCCCCGGCAGGCAGAGCATCGCGGCATGCCGGATGAACCTCATCCGCGATAAAGGAGCTGAACATGCGAGTGCGTTTCCAACTGCCGGCCGTTGCCATTGCAGTGTCTCTGCTGGGCTTGGCCGCCTGTACATCCATGCAGGATCCGGTCGCGCCAAACACGCTGGTGGCCATCAAGGCAAGCACCGCGCCCAACTTGGCCGCCGGTGCTGCCGATCCGGTGTGGGCGCAGGCCAGGTCGATCACGGTGCCGCTGTCGGGCGGCGTGAACTTCGCCGGCGGCAAGGGCGAAACCACCGCCATGCTGAAGGCCGCCTACTACGGCGACATGCTCTACATGCTGGTGCAGTACGCCGACCCGACGAACTCGGTGCGCCGCGGCCCCTACCAGAAGCAGGCCGACGGCTCGTGGAAGAAGCTCAAGGACCCGGCTGACAAGGGTGGCGACGACAACATTTACTACGAAGACAAGTGGGCCATGCTGTGGCCCATCAACAACTCGGTGAAAGGCTTCGACGTCAAGGGTTGCGCGGTGGCGTGCCACATCGGTGAGGGCAAGCCGTATGGCAACAAGTACACGCGCAGCGAAGGCGAGATCATGGACATGTGGCACATGAAGGGCCAGCGCACGGCGCCGTTGGGCTTGGTCGATGATCAGTACGCCGATCACACGCGCTACGACGCCAAGACCAACCCCAACGCCGGCCGCAAGAGCGACCCGGGCGGCCCCGAGTACAAGGGCTTCGCCCTGGTGGACGGCAAGCCCCAGTTCATGAACCGCGACGGCAAGGCGACGAACGCCGGCGGCACCCACTACATCAAGGACGGCGAGCAAGTGCCCTTCGACGACAGCCGCTTCAAGCCCGGTGACGAGGTGGCGTCGTTCCTGATCATGCAGGTCAAGGGCGACCGCGCCGACATCAAGGTGAACTACAGCTGGGCCAACGGCACGCACACCTCGATGGTGGCGCGCAAGCTGGTCACCGGCAGCAAGTTCGACGTGCAGTTCGACAACCTGGCCGGCAAGTACCTGTTCGGTTTCGCGGCCTTCGACAACGCGCAGGTGCAGCACGCCAGCGGCGATGACGCGCTGACGCTGGTCTTTGCCAAGTAAGCTGTGCTTCGCGGGCCGGCCCCCGGTCAACGGGGGTCGGCCGCTTCGCCTTCGGGTCCGCCCGCCATGAGCGACATCAGCCCCACCCGCAGCGCCGTCCTCGAGATGAAGGACGAGCGCCGTGCCATGCACGAGGGCTACGTCTTCCTGGACGAGAAGTGCCTGCTGCTGGCCGGCGAGATCCTGCGCCAGCTCGACGACCACGCCCTGCTGCAGGCCAGCTTCGCGGCCCGCCACACGCAGGCATTGCGCGCGCTGGCGGCGGCCGTGGCGCGCCATGGCCTGGAAGGCCTGCAGGTGCACCCAGCGCTGGACACCGCGGCCGCCGCGGTGTGGCCGACGCCGCGCGCGCTGATGGGTGTGAAGCTGCAGACCGCGCAATGGCAGCACGGCGAACCGGGGGCCGCGCCCGCCGTGCAGCCCTCGCCCGAGGCCGAGGCCTGCCGCGACGCCTTCGCCGCGGCACTGGCGGCGGCCGCCGCGCTGGCCGCGGTGAACGGCAACCTGGAACGGCTGTCGGCCGAGTACCGCCGCGCGGTGCGCCGCGCGCGCGCGCTGCAGGACGTGATGCTGCCGGAACTCGAGCGCAGCATCGGTGACATCGAGGGCCGGCTCGAAGAGCTGGAGCAGGAAGATGCGGTCTGGATGCGCCACGGTGCCGCAAGCTGAAGCCGGGCCCCGGCGGCAACACTTCCGGCCGCGCGCGCCCCACGCCAGAATGCAACTGAGATGACTGCCGACGCCACCCTGCCGCCCACTGACGACCCCGCCAGCGTGGCGGCGGCTGAAGGCGACGGCCTCTTCGCCACCGTCTGCGCGCTCATCGAGTCGCGCCAGACCGTGCTGCCCAAACGCCTGATCGAACCCGGCCCGACACCGGCCCAGTTGCAGATGCTGCTGTCCCTGGCCGCCGCCGCGCCCGACCACGGCCAGCTGACGCCGTGGCGTTTCATCAAAGTGCCGACGGCGCAGCGACACCGGCTGGCCGAAGTTTTTGCACGTGCGCTTGCCGAGCGCGACCCCGCGGCCACGCCCGAACAGATCGCGCAGGCGCGCGAGAAGGCCTACCGCGCACCGCTGCTGCTGCTGGCCGTGGCCTGCCTGGGCCCGCGTCAGCCCGACGTGCCGGCGCTGGAACGCATGGTGTCGATGGGTGCGGCGCTGCAGAACCTGTTGCTCGGCGCCCACGCACTGGGTTATGGCGCGGGTCTCACCAGCGGCCAGGCCATGAATTCGCCGCACCTGCACCGCCTGTGTGGCCTGGCCGAAGGCGAAGTGCCGGTGTGCTGCATCAACATCGGCACCGCCACGCGCCAGAGCCATCGCCTGCAGCCGCGGCCCTTGCCGGCGCAGTTGCTGAGCGAACTGCCCCCAGCCGATGGCGAAGCCGGCTGAGCGCCGGGGTCGACGCCGCGCGTGGTGCGCGTCAACCGCGCTGCCTGCGCGGGCGTTGAGGTTTGCGGGGCGCTTGTGTTGCGCATTAACATCCGCCCCGTTGTTTTCGGCGCCCGGCTTCGGGGCCGGTTTCACGCCCAGGCTGCAAGGCCGTTGTACCCCTTCCACCACCGCGACCCAAAGTCGCATTTGTCTCGGAGAAACTGCATGAAGAAACTGATGACGGCTGTCGTGACGGCCCTGTTCGCCCTGTCCACCGGCGTCGCGTTTGCCGCCGAACCGGCGAAGAAGGAAGCCGCGCCCGCCAAGCCCGCCGCCTCGGCGCCGGCCAAGGCCGACGCGAAGGCCGGCGCCAAGGCCGACGCCAAGGCCGAGCCGATGAAGAAGAAGGAAAAGAAGGGCGGCTGCTGATACGCAGCGTCTCTTCGTAAGGCAAACGGGGAAGGCATCGCGCCTTCCCCGTTTTGTTTTCGAGCCCGCGCCGGCGAGGCCGGCGCCCTGCCCCGTCAGCGGATCTTGCCCAGCAGCGTCTGCACCTCGTCGAGGAAGGCCTCCATCTCGACCTCCTTGCCGGCCTCGACGCCGACACGCGCGCCGAGTTCCTGCTGCATGAAGCACACCGTCATGCGCACATAGGCGCTGTCCAGCGCCTTGCGCACCGCCGCCATCTGGCCGGCGATGTCCAGGCAGGGTTCGCCGTCGCTGATCATGCGCTGGATGCCGCGCAACTGCCCTTCGGCGCGTTTCAGGCGGTTCAGCAGGTCGGTGCGGTGGTCTTCGCTGGTCAGCAGGGCCATGGCGGTGTACTGGATTGGGCGTGTTGCGCGGTCTTGCGAGGAATTGCGGGCGGGTCGCTCAGCGCTTGGCGGCTTGCAGCTTGGCCAGGTCGGACTCGAGCGACTTCACGCGGCTCTGCAGCGAGCCGATGCGTCCGTTCAGCGCGCCGACGTTGACGAAGACCTCGTCGGCCGCTGGCGCCGACAGCACGCCGGCATATCCCAGCCACGACGGTTCGTAGACCTTCACGTTGCTGAAGCCGAGATCACGCAGCACGGTGGCCGTCTCGGACGCACGCACGCCGCTCTGGCAGTAGACGACGGTTTCCTTGCCCGGGTCGAGCTTGGCATACATGGCCTTGAGCTGATCGACAGGCTTGAGCGACATGCCGTCCTTGTTCGCCACCTGCTTGGCGGCCAACTTGGCCGGCGTGGCCGCATCGACCCAGTTGGTCTCGTAGGGGATGCTCATCGCACCCTGGATGTGTCCGCCGCGGATGGCGCGGATGTCCTCCCCCGAGAACTCCTTGGGCGTGCGCACGTCGACGATCTGCGCGCCGCCGCCACGCACGCGGTCGACGACCTCGTTTGTCCACAGCGTGCCCACACGTTCGGCGTTGAGCGTCAGCTTCACCGGCGGCAGCGTCGTCGGCTGGGTGCTCATCGGCTTGGCCGCGGCCTTCCAGTCTTCGATGCCGCCGTGGTAGACCTTGCCGTGCTTGCCGCCGTAGTACTCGAGCATGCGCGCCGCGTAATAGGCAAAGGGGTCGCCCTTGCCGCCGTAGACGATGACCTCCTTGTTCAGGAAGTCGATGCCGGCGTTGCCGAAGAGCTGCGCGGCGACGGCCGCCGAAGGCGGGTCTTCGCGGTTGGGGTCGCGGAACAGGTCACCCGCGGCACCGAAGTTCACCGCGCCGGCGATGTGGCCGGCGGCATAGTCGTCGGCATCGCGCGCGTCCCAGACCACGGCGCCGCGCTTCAGGGCAGCGTCGACCGCCGCGGTGTCGACGATCAGCGATTGTGCGTAAACGGAGTGCAGGCCCAACGCCAGCAGGGCACCGGCAACGAGAGGAAGCAGTTTCGAGGTCATGGGGTCTCCTTGGGTTCGGGGTCGAAGGATCTCACGGCACGCCGGCCGTGAACCGGAAGGCTTCAGGGGGCGGGCCGCAGGTAGGCAAAACGGCGCTCCAGCCGCGCCATGCCCCAGGCCCCGAAGGCCAGGAAGGCGACGAAGGCCAGCGCCCACCAGCCCATCCCTATGCCCGTGGCCTGGGGCAGCGTGATCACGCCCGACGCGGTGGCCTTGTACCAGTCGTCGAGCCCGGGCGTGAACTCGGCGTAGGCCCACACACCGGTGAGCATGCCGAGCGCAAACACCATGCCGTCCTTGCGCCCGGTGGCGATGGCCGCCATCGAGGTGCCGGGGCAGTAGCCGCCGACGACGAAGCCGGCGCCGAAGAGCAGGCCGCCGACGATCTGCGCCGTCCAGTTGGTCGTCTCGAGGTAGATCTCGGACATGTCGAAGAGGCCCGCGCCCGAGAGCAGCGCCAGGCCGACGAGCGTGGTGACGACGGCGGTGAACATCACCTTCACCACGGCCATGTCGTAGAGGTAGAACACGGCCGTGAGCTTGCGTGCGCTGCCGAAGCCGGCGCGCTCGAGCGCAAAGCCGAAGCCGAGGCCCAGCACCAGCGCGATGGCCAGTTCGGAGCCGAGCGAAAACTCGTTGAAGGCGGACAGCGGGAACATCACAACCACTCCTTGCGCACCAGCTGGGCGACGACGAAGGCGGCCAGGAAGACCGCGCCCAGGAAGACCAGGCCGCTGACGTTCAGTGCCGAAGCGCCGGTCAGCGCCTGCCCGCTGGTGCAGCCCTTGGCCAGCTTGGCACCGTAGGCGGCGATGAAGCCGCCCACGAAGGCCAGCACCAGACGCTGGCGGTCGGTGATGCGCGGGCCGCGCTCGGTGGTGAAGCTGAAGCGCCGCGCCTGCCAGCCCGAGAGGGCCGCGCCGACCAGCGCACCGACCAGCAGGAACAGCGTCCAGTTCAGCAAGGGCGCGCCTTCGTTCCAGTACTTCATGTGCACGACGCTGGCCTGCAGGTGCTCCACCCCCGCAAAACCCGCCAGCCAGGTGGCCAGCGCGGCAAAGCCGGCCGTGGCGCCGAGGCCGCGCCCGGTGACGGCATAGGTGGCCAGCAACACCAGGCCGAGCAGGAAGCCGGCCAGGTAGGGGTTCATGAAGGGTTGCGCGACCGCCCGTGTCGGGTCGGCTGCGGCGCCCACGCTCGCGTGTGTCAGGGTGCTCATGTCGGTCGGACTCCTATACCCACAATGGTATCCACTGCGATGCAGTATGCCAGTCTGGAAATGCCCCGACAGACGCAACAGGCGCCTGCCGGGGGCGGGGTGGGCTCAGCGCGGCGTGATCTTGAAGCTGCCGTCCTTGGCCACCAGGATCTCATTGTTCAGGAAGGCGGCGTTGTAGCCCGCTTCCTTGAGCTTGTGGTAAGCCATCTCGGCGCGGATGCCGGTCAGGCAGTGCGTGACGATGCGCTTACCCTTGGGCAGTTCGGCAATGCGCGCGACGAGCTCTTCGTCGGGAATGAGCATGGCGCCCTTGATCATGCCCTGCTGGGCTTCGTCGGCGTTGCGCACATCGAGGATGAGCACGTCGGCCGGCGTGTTCTTGGCCAGCGTCGTGAACTCGGCCACCGGCAAGGAACCGGCGCGTGGCTTGGGCGCATAGGCGATCTGCCTGGGCGCCGGCACGCCGGACTCGACGGCATAACCCGCTGCGACCCAGTCGACCATGCCGCCCTTGAGCACGAGCACGTTCTTCTGGCCGGCCTTGATCAGCGCCCGGGCCACGGCCACGGCCTGTTCACCACCCCGGCCGTCGTAGACGATCAGCGGCGCGTTCAGCTTCGGCTCGGGCAGCGACTTTTTCACCACCGCCATCTGGCCCACCGGCACCGAGACGGCGCCCTTGATGTGGCCGCTGGTGGCGTCTTCAGCGCTGCGTGCGTCGACCAGCACGTGCGGGATGTCGCGGTCGACGTAGGCCGCCTTGACGAAACTGGGCGTCGTGACGAGGTAGTTGCGCGTCTTCCAGTCGGGCTCGCCCTCGCGGTAGACACGCAGGTTCGTGTAGCCCATCAGCTGCGCCTTCTTCATCGAGTTCGGGCTCAGCGTGCAGGTGACGCCGCCACAGTAGAAGACGACGAGCTGCGCCTTGTCCTTGGGCAGGCGGTCGACGAACTTGTCGAAGCCGATGAAGGGCAGGTGGATGGATCCGGGCAGCGCGCCTTCCTGGTAGCGCAGCAGCGGCCGCGAGTCGATCAGGGTGTACGTAGCGCCCCCGGGGCGACCTTCGACCAGCTTGGCCACGCCGGCGTAATCGATCACGTTTTTCGGATCGATCTTGACCGGCCCCTTGAAGTGGATCTCGGTGATGAACTTCGCGCCGTCCTTCTCGACCCAGGTGACCTGCGTCTCGTGGCGCTTCTTCACGTCCTTCAGGTGCTCGGTCGGCATGGCCTTGCCGTCGTCCACCACCTTCAGCGACTTGGCGTCGAAGCGCAGGATCTGCGGCACGGCGCCGCCCACGTCGAGCTGCACCGACTGCGACTTGAAGGCCGCCGAATCGAGGTAGCCGCCCATCTGGTTGGTTTCCAGCTTGTGGCAGGCGGCGCACATCGCGGGCTGTGCGGGCTTGGCCTTTTCGGCCGCCGGGGCCGCCGGCGCCTGCGCCAGGGCCAACGGTGCGCCCAGGGTGAGCGCGGCGAGGAATGTCATGCGGAACATGGTGTTGCCTTTTGCTGAAGAGGGTTCGGAACTGCTCGACCTAGAGGAAGCGGTACGAGTACATGAACTGCGCGTTGGTCTGCTTGTGCGTCACCACCACGCCCATGCCGTTGGTGACCGTGCTGCGCGGCGCCACCGTGAGCGAAGCGTTGAGCTCGCTGGCGCTGGCGAATCGCCAGCCTGCGCCGAAGGTGTAGTGCGTCTCGACGGTGGCTGGGAACAGCGGGTTCACCAGCGCGTCCGGGATCGGGTTGTCGGTGAGGTTCACGCCGGTGCGCAGCGTCAGCCGGTCGTTCAGCGCCCAGGCCAGGCCCAGGCTCGTCACGGTCTGGTTCTTCCAGTTCTGCGGCAGCGCGAAGCTCACCGAGCCGCCGATACCGGCGCTGTCGAAGCGCATGCGGAAGTCCTTCATCACGTCGGCCCAGGCGATGCGCTTGACGTCGGCGGCCAGCAGCAATGCGGGCGTGGCCTGCCAGGCGGCGCCCAGGGCGCTCATCGCCGGCCACTGGAAGTCAACCACCGTGATGCGGCCGACATCGGCGAAACCGCCGGTGGCGCTGAGGCTGGCCCCGGTGTCCGAGGTCTTCATGTCGGACAGGCGCGACTTGAAGCGGTAGGAAGCGCCCAGCGTCCAGCCCGGCGCGGCCTTGTAGACGGCGCCGAGCTTGGCGCCCCAGCCGGTGGCGTTGGCCTTGCCCGTGAAGTCGCTGGTGTTGCTGAAGTCGATGCGCGCCCAGGGTGCGCCGCCCAGCGCCGGCAGCGCCCCGCCGAGGTTGCCTGAAGCGCCGGTGACCAGTGCCCCGAGCTGCGCGCCGCTGGCGGCCATGCGCAGGTCCAGGCCCGACCACATGAAGTCGAGCGTGGCGCCCAGCGCGAGCGCGGGCGTCACCTGCCAGGCGACCGGGAACAGCAGGCTGCCGACGCCCAGCTCAGAACGCACCGGTGCGCCCGAACCCATCGCGAGGAAGGTGTCGGCGCCGTATTCGGTGCCCATGCCGCCCTGCGCAAAGAGGCCGAAGCCGTAGACCACCGTGCCGTTGTTCATGCGGCGGGCGTAGCCCAGAGCCGGCATCACGTAGGACGTACCGCCCGACTTCACGCTGCCCACGCCGGGCATGCCGCTGGTGACATTCGGCCCCAGGATGCCGAAGGCGGCGTCGTGGCGGGCGCGTGTCGGCATCAGCGCCAGCGTGGCCGGGTTCATGGCCATCGCGGCGGTGCCGTGGTCGATGGCCTGGGCGGCGCCGCCCATGCCCGTGGACACCGGGCCGTAGCCCTCGATCAGCATGCCGTCGGTGGCGATGGCGGGCAGCGCGGCGGCGCACAGCGCGGCCACGGGGCTGAGCCTGAACAGGCGAGACAACAGCTTCATGGGGACTTTCAGGAGTGGATCTGTCGAAGCTTCGGGGGCGGGCTCCGGGCCGCCTTGTTCATTTCAGGGCGCCATCGACAGCACCGGCACGATTTCGCTCATCTGCCCGGCACTGACCATGATCCAGCGCAGCGTGAAACCGCCGGCCAGCACCAGCAGCGCCGGTGCTACGGTGTGCTTCACCTTGTGCGCCAGCTCCAGCGCCTGCCAGACCAGCGGCAGCGCCACGCCGGCGATGACCACGACGCCCCAGAAGGCCGCCGCGTAGGGGCCGCTGGTGATGAGCGCCGCCGCCGCGGCGTGCGACGCCGAGCTGGTGTGCAGGTTGATGAGCAGGATGGCGATGAAGACGAGCTCGGCCACCAGGAACATCTGGTCGTAGCGCAGCAGCGCGTGCGCCGTGTCCTTCTCGGGATGCTGCGGCCCCATCGGCTGCAGCAGGGCCGAGAAGGCGCCGCCGACCATGCCCTGGGGCGCGGCGCGGCCCTGCAGCAGCGAGGCCGCGATATGCATCGTGGCCACACCGGCCGACAGGCCCGAGACCAGGAACAAGGGGCCGAGGATGGCGCTGTTCCACAGCGGCCGCGCGACCATGGTGTTGAGCAGGATGCCGGTGTAGATGCCCAGGCCGATGCCCAGCACCAGGTTGGCCCAGCCCAGCACGGCAATCCACTGCGGCCGCCCGACGATGGCGTCGGACAGCTTGTGCAGCACCGGCAGCTTGCGTGACAGCCACGGCCAGGCATCGGGCAGGCGGATCAGCGCCGAGACCAGCAGCACACCGTAGACGATGATCAGCAGCCACGAGCCCCAGGCCATGGGTGACGTGTACTGGAAGGTGGTGAAGATGCGCCAGGCGTAGAGCCGGTGCGTCAGGTCGAGCATCAGCGCCAGCATGCCGATGTTCAGCAGCATGAAGGCCAACAGCGGCGTCTGCATCGAGAAGTAGCGGCGCGTGTCCTCGCCGCGGGCCAGGCGCAGCAGCGCCAGGCCGCCGAGCACCATCATGCCGGCGACGATGCCACCGATGAAGAGGTAGAGCGGGATCTCCCAGCTCCACACCGCGAGCACCGGGTCGATGTGCAGGTTGTGTCTGGTGGATGTGACTTCGAGCATGGCGGCTGCTCCTTCAGGTCAGGTAGAAGATGCGCGGCTTGGTGCCGGCTTCGGGCAGCAGCGTGTGGTGCCTGCGCGTCGCGAGCAGCGTATGGATCGCGCTCTTCGGATCGTCCAGGTCACCGAAGTACATGCAGTGCGTGGGGCAGACCGAGACGCAGGCCGGGTCCTTGCCCTCCTTCACGCGGTGCAGGCAGAAGGTGCACTTGTCGACATAACCGTCGGGGTGCACGTAGCGCGCGTCGTAGGGGCAGGCGGCGATGCAGGCCTTGCAGCCGATGCACTTGTTCGCGATGACCTGCACCGTGTGGCCGAAATCCTCGACGTGGCTGGCGCCCGTGGGGCAGCAGCTCACGCAGGGCGGGTTGTCGCAGTGGTTGCAGCGCTCGGTGCGGATTTCCATGCTGAGCTGCGGAAAGCTGCCGCGCACCTCGGTGGCGATCCAGTCGCGGCAGTAACCCTGCGGCACGTCGTTCTCGGTCTGGCAGGCGACGACGCAGTCCTGGCAGCCCACGCACTTGCGGGTGTCGATGACCATGGCAAAGCGGGGCATATCAAGTCTCCTGCAGGGCCGTCCCGAAGGGGACTTGCGCCCCCTCGGGGGGCAGTGAACGAAGTGAGCGTGTCGGCCTCATTTCAGGCCTCCTTGACGATCGAGACGAAGTTGGCGTGAATGCTGGTCGCACCCATCAGCGGGTCGGTCTTGTAGCGGGTGTTCAGGCCCCCGGCGCTGGCGCCCTTGAGGTAGGCCGTCTTCAGCATCTTGTTGGTGTGGCCGAAGCCGTAGACCATGTAGACGCAGTCCTCGCGGATGCGCTGCGTGGCCTTCACGCGGATGCGGTTGCTGAGCACGCCGTCCTCGTTTTTCACCTGCACGTACTGGCGGTTCTTCAGGCTCAGCTTCGCCGCCGTGGTGGTGTTCACCCACAGCTCGTTCTCGGGCATCAGGTCGTGCAGCAGCGGGTTGCTCTGCGTGCGGCTGAAGGTGTGGCCCGGCGCGCGGCCGGTGATGAGCCGGAAGTGCCCGGCCGGCGTGTCCAGCGGCTTGGTGTACTTCGGCACCGGGTCGAAGCCCTTGGCGGCGAGCTGGTCGGACCAGAACTCGACTTTGCCGCTCGGCGTTTCGAAGCTCAGCTCCAGCCCCTCTTCCACCGTGATCGGCTTGTGCTCGGCCATGATCACGCCCTCGGTCTTCAGCTTGGCCCAGCTGTAGCCCGACTTCTCGACGCGGAAGGACAGGTATTCCTCCATGTCCTTGAAGGGCATGCAGGCGCCGACGCCCAGCTTCTCGGCCAGCTGCTTGGCGATCCACCACGACGGCTTCTGGTCGTGCGGGGCGGCCACCACGGGCTGGCGCAGCGCAGCCCAGCCGGTGCGACCGAAGCCGGTAAGCAGTTCGTCGTGGCGTTCGAGAAAGGTGGTGTCGGGCAGGATGACGTCGGCCCAGCCGGCCATCTCGCTGGGCACGGTGTCGCAGACCACCAGCAGGTCCAGGTTCTGCACCGCCTTGATGGTTTCGGCCGCGTTGGGCAGGGCCTGCATCAGGTTCGTTGAGTAGACGAACCAGCCCTTGATCGGGTACGGCTTGCCGCTGAGCGTGGCGTCGCGGATGCTGGTGGTGATGCCTTCGTCGGCAAACGGGTACTGCACGGCGTCGGCGCCGTCGGCGCGCGGCTTCGTCGCTTCGGGGTACTTGGGCAGCGGGAAGGGCGCGATCTTGATGCCCTGCGCGAGGAACATGCCGCCCTTGCGACCGTAGTTGCCCAGCAGCGCGTTGAGCAGCGCGATGGCGCGGCTGCGCTGCGTGTCGTCGCCATACCAGTTGACGCGCCGCCCGGGGTGGACGATGGACGCCGGCCGGTGGCTCGAGAATTCACGCGCCGCGCTGCGGATCAGCTCGGCCGGCACGTCGCACTGCTCGGCCGCCCATTCCACCGTGTAGCCCTTGATCTCGGCGGCGAACTTGTCGAAGCCGTGGCCGTGCTGCTCGACGAAGGTTTTGTCGTAGCGCCCCTCGGTCACCAAGAGGTTTGCCCAGGCCAGCAGCAGCGCCAGGTCGGTGCCGGGCCTGATCGGCAGCCAGTACTTCGCCTTGCTGGCCGCCACCGAGTAGCGCGGGTCGACCACGATCACCGGCACCTTGCGTTCGATGGCCTGCGCAAATTCCTGCACCTGCGAGTTGTGCATGTTCTCGCCCAGGTGCGAACCGATGAGCACCAGGCAGTCGGTGTTCTTGATGTCGGTGGGCTCGGGGCTGCCGACGCCGGCGCCGTAGGTCAGCACGTAGCCCACGTCGCGCGGGCCGCGGCACTGCGCGTAAGAGGGGCCGGCGTAGTTGACGACACCCCAGCTCTTCAGCGTGTGCTGGATGAAACGCTGGCCGAAGCCGTGGTTGAACAGCGCCACCGATTCCGGGCCGTGTTCGGCCTTGATCTTGTTCATCTTCTCGGCCACGAAGGCCAGCGCCTCGTCCCAGCTCACGGCCTTCCACTGTTCCTTGCCACGTTCGCCCACACGCATCAGCGGCTGGCGCAGGCGGTCGGGGTCGTAGTGCGCGCCGACGGCACCGGTGCCACGCGGGCAAAGGCGGCCCATGCTCTGCGGATCGCGCGGATTGCCCTCGAACTTCCAGAGCTTGCCGTCGCGCACGTGGGCGATGCCGCCACAGCGCCAAAAGCACATCTCGCAGAAGGTAGGGATCTGGGTGACGGTGCCGGCGGCCGGCGTGGCCGCGTTGGCCGCGCCCGTCAGTGCCGACCACTGCGTGCCGACGCCGGTGGCGCCGAGCGCGGCGGTGGAGATGGCGAGAAAGCGCCGGCGCGAAAGCTGTGTCATGGGGTGCCTCGGTGTGCTGCCGCGGCACCGGACCGGCCTTCAGGGCCGGCCGGCCAGGCACCGCTCTCAGATGCCCCCAACGGTATCCACGCGGCCAACCGGCAGCATGACGCAGGTCAAGTCATATACGGGTTTTCCCGTATCTTCGAGGTGCGCGGGGGCACCAGCCCCCATGCGGCGGCGGGCCCTGACTGAAAACGTCTAAAAACGTGAGCCTTGGGGCAGGCGCTCGGCGCCCGCGAGGGCCACCCTGGCTTGGGCGGCAGCCCTGGCGGCCGCTTCGGGCTGCCGCAACTGCTGCAGCGCCAGCGCCAGCCCGCCCAGCGACCAGCCGTTGCCCGGGTAGTGGCGCAGGTCTTCGCGGTAGGCCTGCGCCGCCGCGTCCGCCTGCCCTGCGGCCAGCAGCGCCGCGCCGAGGGCGTGGCGCGTGGGCGCCAGCCAGAGGTGCGGTTCGTCGTAGGCCAATGTGTCCTCGGCCGCGGTGGCCGCCCGCAACAAGGACACCGCGGCCGCAGGCTCGCTGCGCGCCAGCGCCAGTTCGGCCTGCAACGTCAGCGTGGCGATCTGCACCAGCGAGGCGGCCGCGTTGATGTTCTTGATCCTGAAGCCCTGCAGCGCGGCGTCGGCCGCCACGGCCTGCAGCCGCGCCAGTTCCGCCTGCGCGGCGCCAGCCTGCCCGGTGCGCGCCAGCGCCGTGCCACGCGCAAAGTGCCAGATGGCCAGCGGGTAAGGCGCCGGCCCGTCGGGCGGCAGCGTGCCGCGCAGCAGCGTGTCCCACTGGCCGAAGCGCAGCAGCGTGAAATACGGCAGCACGCCGTACTGCTGCACGATGGCCGTGCCGGGGTCGCGCCGCGCCGGGCCGCAGGCCGCCGGCCAGGCCGCCTGCGCAGCCTGCAGCGCCAGCGCCTGGCGCCCGGCCATGCCGGCTGCGGCCCACAGGAAGTGGTGGTTGTGCGCGACGTAGCCCACGCGGTAGGCGCCCTGCGCGTCGACCTGCGCCAGGTAGGCCTCGTCGGCGGCGATGGAGCGCTGGTTGGCGCGGATGGCCTCGTCGTAGCGCCCCGTGCGCATGTCGATGTGCGAGGGCATGTGCAGCAGGTGGCCCGAGCCCGGGTAGGCGTGGCGCAGGAAGTCGGCGCTGGCGTGCGCGCGCTGCGGCTGCGGCCCCGATTCCTGCAGGTGGATCCAGTAATGGTGCGCGCCCGGATGCCGCGGCTGCAGCGCCATCGCGCGCTGCAGCAGGCCCTCGATGGCGGGCGTCCACGGCTGCGGCCGACCCCCGGGCTGCCACCAGTCGTAGGGGTGCAGGTTGAGCAGCGCTTCGGCGGCCAGCAGGGCCACGTCGGCGTCGCGCGGGTGGCGGCGCGCCAGCGCCTGCATGCGCTGCGCGTAGGCCTCTTCGTCGATCTCGCGGCCGGCAGGATGGCGCAGCGAAAGCGCGTCGATCAGCGCCCGCCGCACCGGTGCAGCCCGTGCCGCATGGGCACGCGCCTGGCGCAGCGCCTCCTGCACGCGGGGCAGCGCCTCGGGGGCCATGTCGCTGTTGATGTTCGGCCCCAGCGCCCAGGCCAGCGCCCACCAGGCGCTGGCGCAGGCCGCATCCAGCGCCACCGCGGCCTGCAGCGAGCGCGCCGCTTCCTCGGGATTGAAGCCGTAGACCAGCAGCACGCCCTGGTCGGCATAACGCTGTACCTGAGGGTGTCTCGTTTCGACCGGGAAGCGCCAGCCGTCCAGGCCCTGCAGCAGCGGTGCATCGCCACGGACCGGCGCCGGGGTGGCCAGTGCCGGCATGGCTTCAGCCGCGGCGGCCGCGCCACGCGACCAGGCAAGCCCGAGGCCGGCAGCCAGCACCAGCGTGGCGCGGCGGCGTCGCAGGGCGGCTGGTACCGGCGTCATCACGACCGCGCCGACACGCCCTGCCCCGGCACGCGCCGGCCGCCGAAGTGTCCGTCGTGGATGGCCGCGCTGCCGCACGAAGGGCTGGCGGCCTTCAACACCGGGTGCCCGCAATGCTTGTGCCCGCCGTCGTGGCGCACGGCCCGGCCCAGCCGGCAAGCGCTGACCAGCACGGGTGGCACTGCGCTCGTTGCAGGTTCGACATCGGGGAATGGCATCGGTGTGACGGGCATCGTTGTGGAACAGGCGCGCTTGCGGCGCAGGTCAGTGTGCCGCAAGCCGCCGCCCGGCGCCGTTGGGCTCATGCGGGCACGCGATGTGCCGCCTGCGGGCGCAGCCGCAGTGGCCCGACGGCAACGCGTTCCGCGATGACGGCATCGCCGTTGAGTGTGCGCAGTGCGGTGCGTCGAGCCGATGCAGGCCATCTCGACACCCGGCCGCGGCTCGGCGTGCGCCACGAGGCCGTCGACCAGCTGGCCCGGTCGAGGCCGGGGCTGGCCGCCATCGGCGCCATCGAGCGGCCGGAGCAGGCTGCAGGGGCTACGGCCGCTCCTCGCGCGCAGTCAGCGCGGCCAGCACGCGTGCCAGCCCCCCATGCCACGCCCAGCCAGAAGCCCACCAGGAAAACCCAACCGAAGACCGTGGGCGCGCACCAGCCCCAACCACAGGCGCCGCCGTGTTGCAGCAGGCCCGGCACACCCAGGCCGTGGAAGAGGTAGACAAACAGGTAGGGCACGGCGAAAAGCACGCCGGCCGGGCTGTCCATGTAGCCCGCCCAGAACAACGCTGGCATCGCCAGCAAGGCGTAGCCGGCGACGAGCAGACCGAAGATCCGGCGTGTTCGGTGCGGTTTCACGTGCGAAGGCCGCAAGCGCGGGCTGAGGTCTCACCGGCACGGACGCGGCGCTTTACCTGGGCTTTACCGGCAGCGCCGGTGGACCCGGTCAACCCCACCCCCCAGGCGCCGTTGAAAAGCCTGGCGGAGCTGTTTCCGCGACGTTGGAGCAAGGCATGTTCTCGATAGACCGCATTCTGAAGCTGGCCGTGCTGGCCGTGCTGGCCGCCACCGTCACCGGTTGCATCGTGCTGCCTTACGGCTCACGAGGCCGCCACGGCGGTTACTACAACGCGGCACCCGCGGAAGGCCAGCCCATCATGCAGCCTGCCCCGCAAGAGCCCCGACGCGGCCACGGCCGCTGACGCGCCCCGCCTTCCGTGACCCGGGCGTCGCCCGCGGGGTCGTTGAAGGCGTTGCACCTCAGGCCGGGGCCAGCGCCTCGGCCACCAGCTCGGCGATGTCGCGTGACGCCGCCTGCGCACCCGGCACCGCACCCAGGCCGTCGCCCACCATCACCGCGCAGTAGGGGCAGGCGGTGGCGATGGTCTGCGGCTGCACCTCGAGCGCCTGCTCGACACGCAGCACGTTGATGCGCTTGCCGATGGTCTCTTCCATCCACATGCGGCCGCCGCCGGCGCCGCAGCACATGGCCTTCTCGCGGCTCAGCGCCATCTCCAGCGGCGTGTCGCTGCACAGCCGCGCCAGCACCTCGCGCGGGGCCTCGAACTCGCCGTTGTGGCGACCCAGGTAACACGGGTCGTGGAAGACGACGCGCTGCAGCGCGGCGTTCACCTTGATGCGCCCTTGCGCCAGCAGTTCGTTGATGAGCTGCGTGTGGTGCAGCACCTCGTAATGGCCACCGAACTCGGGGTATTCGTTGCGCAGGCTGTTCAGCGCATGCGGGTCGCAGGTGACGATGCGCTTCACGCCGCGTTCGTTCAGCGTGCCCGCCAGCGAGGTGGCCAGCTGCTGGAACAGCATCTCGTTGCCGGTGCGCCGCACACATTCGCCGGTACTGCCTTCGTCGCGCCCCAGGATGCCGAAGCGCACGCCGGCGCGCTGCAGGATGGTGACGAAGGCGCGCGCGATCTTCTGGCCGCGCGGGTCGTAGCTCATCGAGCTGCCGACGTAGAACAGCAGGTCCAGCGCCGCCATGTCCTCGGCGCTCTTCACGCGCGGCACGTCCAGCCCCTGCGCCCATTCGCCGCGCTGGCCGGCGTCCAGGCCCCACGGGTTGCCCTGCGATTCGTAGGCCTCGAAGACCTTCTTCAGCTCGTGCGGAAACTCGCCCGCGATCATTACCTGATGCTGGCGCATGCGGAAGAAGCGGTCGAGGTGTTCGAGCTCGATCGGACAGGCCGCCTCGCAGTAGCCGCAGCTGGTGCAGGCCCACAAGGTCTCTTCGCTTATCACCGGCCCCACCAGCGCCGGCAGTTCGGCCTTGGCATCGCCGCCGACGAGAACCGCCCGCTGCGCCACCAGGTGGTGCTTGAGGCTGTCGTTCACCATCTTCATCGACAGCGGCTTGCCCGTCAGGTGCGTCGGGCAGGCGTCCTTGCAGCGGCCGCATTCGGTGCAGGTGAAGACGTCGAAGCCGTCTATCCACTGCAGGTCGCGCGCGGTGGCCACGCCGGCCTTCATTTCGGCCTCGTCGGTGGCCTCCATCAGTTTTTCGAGGTCAACCGACGGCACGCGGTTGGCGGGGCGGCCACGGCGGAAGAACAGCGCCGGCAGCGCGGTGACGATGTGGAAGTGTTCGCCCAGCGGCAGCAGAACCAGGAAGCTGAACACCACGATCAGCTGCGTCCAGTAGAAGAACACATAACCGGCCTGCAGCGTGGCAGCCGGCAGGCCCTGCAGCGCGGCCGCGACGGCGCCGCCGGCAAAGGCCCAGTCACGTTCGTGGGCGATGTCGGGGGTGCGTTCGGCCAGCAACGCAAAGCGGAAACCGTCGAAGGCGAAGTCGGTCAGCATGATCGCCAGGATCAGCGACAGCACGACGACGGCCTCGCGGTTGGGCTCCAGCCGCGCAGGCTTCAGCACGAAGCGGCGCCAGAAGCCGTACAGCACGGCCAGCGTCACCGCCACTTCCACGAGGTCCTTGAAGGCCGCGAAGGGGCCGCCGAACCCCGGCGCAAACGCCGCAGCCTCGTGGTAGCCGATGGCGATGAGCTGCAGCTTGCGCAGCAGCAGCGACATGAAGCCGAGGAAGATCACCGCATGCATCAGGCCGGGCTTCCACTCGCGCTGCACCATGCGCTGCTGCAGCAGGCCGTTGACTAGCACGCTCTTCAGTCGCTGCCAGGGCGCGTCCCAGCGCACCACGGGCTGCAGCGCCGCAACGATGGCCAGCTTGCGCCAGACGCCCCAGCCGAAGCCGGCAAAGGCCAGCAGCATCAGCAGGCTGATGCCCAGCGGACTCAAGACACCGACCCTGCGCTTCGCTGCACGGTGTTCAGTAACGCCCGTGCTGCTTGACGATGTAGTTCGTCAGCTCGGCGGCCTGCACGGCCATCCGGGTCTGCACGCTGTGCCCGGTGCGCAGGATGGCGCGCATCACGGCGTAGAGCACACGCGGTTGGGTGTCGATCAGCGACTCGAGCCTTGCGCGCTCGAGCACCAGCACCCGCGCCGCAGTGGCCGCGCGCAGGGAGGCGTAACGCTCCTTGCCGTCGAGGAAGCCGAGTTCGTGCACGAAGTCGCCGGCTTTCAGCGTGATGAGCGTCTCCTCGTCGTCCTGGCCGAGGTGCTTCACGATGGCCAGCGTGCCGTCGACGATGGCGTAGAGGTGGTTGTCCACCGTGCCCTCGGGCGCCAGCACGTCGCCGGGCTGGCAGGTCTGCAGACGCAGCACGCCGGCCAGCACGGCCACCTGGTCGGCGCTCAGGCCGTCGGCCAGCCGGCTGTTCTGGGTGGCCTGCAGGAGGTCGGGAGCAAGTGTGTTCATGCGCGTCTCGCGGGTTCCGGCGCGCCTGGCGGCCGCCACGGGTGAACGATAGGGCGCGCGCCGGGCAGGCGCTTGATTCAGGTCAACGGCGGCGACCCCGCGGCCTTCTGCAGGGCTTCTGCGCGGCGGGCGATGGCGGCCGTCTTGCCCTTGAACAGGAACAGGTGCGCCGGCACCAGCGCGTACCAGTACAGCAGGCCCCAAACCCCCTGCGGGTGCCAGTAGGCCGTCACGCCGACGCGCGTGCACCCGCTGGGCAAGGCTTCGATGTCGAACTCCAGCACCCCCGAGCCTGGTGAACGCATGCCGAAATTCAGCGTCAGCCGGTGCGGCTGCTCGATGCCCAGCACGGTCCAGTAGTCGATGCGGTCGCCCAGCCGCAGATCGGTCGGGTGGCGACGGCCCTTGGTGAGGCCGGGGCCGCCGATGAGCCAGTCGATGAAGCCGCGCAGCCACCACAGGTAGCCGGCATAGAAGTAGCCGTTGTCCCCACCCAGTGTGCTGACCACGCTCCAAACCGACTCGGGCGACGCGGTGGTCACGGCGCTGCCGCCGGCACGTTTGGCATAAAACGCGTTGTCGATCGAGAAGCCGCGGAACATCAGCAGGCCTTCGGTCCAGCGCGCGGCCACCTGGTGCTGGCGTTCGGCCTGCAGCGCCGCCTCGATGGATTCCCGGAAACTCAGCAGCCGCTGCGGCACCATGCGCTGCAGCGGCGCGTTGTCGGCCGGCAGGTCGTGTTTCAGCCCGCCGATGAGCGCGCGCGCGATGCTGGCCGGCACCGCCGTCACCAGCCCCAGCCAGTAGGACGACATCGTCGGCGACAGGAAGGGCACGCTGATGATGACCGGCTTCTTGCCCACGGTGCGCCCGTACTCGAGCATCACTTCCCTGTAGCTGATGTAGTCGGGGCCCGCGGCGTCGAGCACCTGGCCCTCGGCTTCGGCGATGTGCGGGATGCGCACCAGGTACTCGAGCAGGTTTTCCAGCGCGATCGGCGCCGACTTCGAGCCGATCCAGCGCGGTGTGAGCATGAAGGGCAGGTGGTTGACGAGGTCGCGGATGACCTCGTAGGCCGCCAAGCCCGCACCGACGATGATGCCGGCGCGGATCTCCGTCGTCGGCACCGTGCCCTGGCGCAGGCAGACGCCGGTGTCGCGGCGCGAGATCAGGTGCTCGGACTTCGGGTCCGGCGGAATCAGCCCGCCCAGGTAGACGATGCGGCGTATACCGGCCTCGCTGGCGGCGGCGGCGAAGTTCGCGGCCGCCTTGAGGTCAAGCACGCCGAAGTCCTTCCCGGCCGCCATCGAATGCACCAGGTAGTAGGCGGTGTCCACCTGCTGAAGGACCGCCGCAAGCGTCTCGGGCTGCAGTGCATCGGCCTCCACCAGTTCGGCGCCGGTCCAGCCGCGCACTTCCAGCGTCTTGCGGTTACGCCCGCTGGCGCGCACGGTGTGGCCCTCGCGCAGCAGGCGCGGCACGAGATGGCTGCCGATATAGCCGGTGGCGCCGAAGACCAGCATGCGCGGTCCGGTTGCGGACTGCGGCTGCGGGGCGGCGCCCGCGTCGGCGTTGGCGCCCGCGTCGGCGTTGGCGCCCGCGTCGGCGTCGGCGCCCGCGTCGGCGTCGGCGCCCGCGTCGGCGGGGGTGGCGATGGGCTTCATGTCGTGTGCTGCTTCCGTGCTGCTTCCGTGCTGCTATCGTTCGGCAACGCCCTACCCGGCAGGTCTGCCCGAGGCGCGCCACCCTGCCCGAGCGAGTATCCCCGATGTACCTGCCCCACCCCTTGCGGCTCTGCCCCCTGCCGTCATGAGCGAGTTGTCCAAGACCTTCGGCAAGCACAGCGTCGACGAGATCGAACGCGAGCAGCGCATCCGCCGTGTCTTCGAGGCCGTCGCGGCGCGCTACGACCTCATGAACGACCTCATGAGCATGGGCATCCACCGCCTGTGGAAGCGCACTTTCGTCAGAATCGCCGCGCCGAAGGAAGGCCAGTTCATCGTCGACCTCGCCGGCGGCACCGGGGACGTCGCCGCGCTGATGGCCGGCCCCGGGCGCCGCGTCACGGTGTGCGACCCCAGCCTGCCGATGATGCAGGTCGGGCAGGCGCGCGGCCATGTCGGCGTGGAATGGCTCGAGGGCACCGGCGAAGCGATCCCGCTGCCCAGCGGCTCGGTCGACACCGTCACCATCGCCTTCGGCATCCGCAACGTGACGCGCATCGAGGACGCGCTGTGCGAGATCCACCGCGTGCTCAAGCCTGGCGGGCGCTTCCTGTGCCTGGAGTTCTCGACGCCCCACGCGCCGGTGCGGCCGTTCTACAACCTGTTTTCCTTCACCGTCATCCCGCGGCTGGGGGCGCTCATCGCCAAGGCCCCCGAGGCCTACAGCTATCTGGTCGAGTCGATCCGCCGTTTTCCCGATCAGCGCAGCTTCCAGAAGCTCATCGAACAGGCCGGTTTCGTGGACGTCAGCTACCGCAACCTCAGCCTCGGCATCGCCTGCATCCATGTCGGCACGCGCTCGGCCGACGGCGCCAGCGCCTGAAGTGGCAGAGGTATCGTCCACGGCCGCGGCCAGCGGCTTGACATCGCGCAAGCCGACGGGCGGCCCGCTTGGCGAAAATGGCGCTCATCGCCAGCAGTAAGAGGGGTGCGGAGTGGTCCAGGCATGAGCGTCAACCGCGGATCCATTTCCGATCGCACCTCCGTGCGCACGGGCTCGTTCTCCGCCTGGATGGTGGCCGTGCGCCCGCACAGCCTGCTGGTGGCCTTCAGCCCGGTGCTGGTAGGCGGTACGCTGGGTTTTGCACGCACCGGGGCCATCGACTTCGTCGCGGCGCTGCTGGCGCTGGGCGCCGCACTGCTGGTGCAGGCGATCTCGAACATGCAGAACGACGTCGGCTACACCGCGCGCGGCGCCGAGACCGTCGGCACGCGCACCGGCCTGCCGCGCGCCACCGCCCATGGCTGGTTGAGTGCGCGCCACGTGCGCCTGGGCATCTTGCTGGCGGCCGTCGTCGCCACCGCGCTGGGGCTGGTGCTGGTGGCCCGCAGCGGCTGGCCGGTGCTGGCCATCGGCATCGCGTCGCTGGCGGCGGCGCTGGCCTACATGGGCGGTCCGCGGCCCATCGCCTACACGCCGTGGGGCGAGTTCACGGTCTTCATCTTCTTCGGGCTGGTGGCGGTGATGGGCACCGACTGGGTGCTGACAAGTGAAGTGGGTGGCGTCAGCATGCTGGCCTCGGTGGCCATCGGCGCGCTGGCCGCGGCGGCACTGGCCGTCAACAACCACCGCGACATCGCGCACGACCGGCTCGTCGGCCGCAATACCTTCGCCGTGACCTTCGGCGCCAGCGCCTCGCTCGGCCTGTACACGGCGCTGCTGCTGGGGCCCTTCATGCTGGTGCCGGTGATGGCCGGGGTGGCCGGTACGCCGGCGATGCTGTTGCCGCTGCTGCTGGTGCCGACGGCGTGGCAGTTGCGGCGCGACTTCGCCGCCTGCGCGCCAGGCAAGGCCTTCAACGAGATCCTGTTCCGCAGCTTCAGGCTCGAACTGTGGTTCGCGGCGCTGCTTTCGGCCTCGGCGCTGATCGGCCGGGTCCTGGCGTGACGGGGCCGCTTGCCGGCCGGCGCGGGCTGCTGGCCACGCTGGCGACGCTGGCCTCTGGCGCGCTGGCGGCCACTTCGCGCACCAGCGCCACCGCGCCGGCAACCTACCCGGCACACACCGTGCGCATCGTCGTGCCCTATGCCGTGGGCATCGGCCCCGACGTGGTGGCGCGCGGCATCGCCAAACACCTGGCACGGCGCTGGGGCCAGGCGGTCATCGTCGACAACAAGCCCGGGGCCTCGGGCATCGTGGCCTTCGGCGACGTGCGCCGCACCGCCGCCGACGGCCACACGCTCTACCTCGCGGACACCGCCACGCTGGCCGTCAACCCGCTGCTGCACAGCCGCCTGCCCTACGACCCGGTGCGCGACCTGGTACCGCTGACGCTGCTCTTCCACGCCACCTTCGTGCTCTGGGTCGGCGGCCGCAACCGCCTGCGCAGCATCGCCGAGCTGCAGGCAGCGGCGCGGCGTGAAGCCGAGAGCATCAGCTACGGCAGCCTGGGCAACGGCCATGCCAGCCACGTCGCCATCGAGAGTTACGCTCGCGCCGCCGGCCTGCGCCTGCTGCACGTGCCCTTCAAGGACGCCGGCTCGCTGTTCACCGCGGTGGCCGCGGGCGACGTCGACTTCACCGCCTTCAGCATGAACAGTCTGGCCGGGCTGATGGCTGCGGGCCGCGTGCGGCCGCTGGCCGTCGCGGCGCGCCGGCGCCTGGCCTCGCACCCCGAGATCCCGACGCTGGTCGAAGCCGGCGGGCCCGCAGTCGAGATGCACCCCTGGGCCGCGCTGATGGCGCTGGCGGGCACACCAGCCCCGGTGCTGGCGCAGCTGCAGCACGACATCACCGCCGTCATGGCCCAGCCGGAAGTGCACCGTCTGGGCGCGCAGACCGGCTTCGAGATCACGCCGTCCAGCCCGCAAGGCCTGCGCGACCGCATCGCCGCCGACATCGCCGCCTACCGGCCCCTGGTCGACGAGGGCCGGGTGGCGCGGCTCTGACCCGCCGCGCCGCCCGCCTGCCCCGCCCTTCCTCGTTTCCTTCCCCGCAGCCCAGCCCGGAGCACCCCCATGAGCCTGGTCAAGACCGAAGTGCGCGGCGCCGTTGGCATCGCCACGCTGAACCACCCCGAGCGCCGCAACGTCCTGAGCCAGCCGATGGTGCAGGCCATCGTGGCCGCGCTGCACGACTTCGCGCGCCAGCGCCTGCGTGTCGTCGTGCTGCGTGCGCCGGCCGGCAGCACGGTCTGGTCGGCCGGCCACGACGTGCACGAGCTGCCCGAGTCGGGCCGCGACCCGCTGGGCTGGGACGACCCGCTGCGCCATCTGATCCGCGAAATCGAGGTCTGCACCGCGCCGGTGATGGCGATGGTCGAAGGCAGTGTCTGGGGCGGCGCCTGCGAGACGGTGCTGGCCTGCGACCTCGTGGTGGCCGCGCCCAGCGCCACCTTTGCGCTGACGCCGGCGCGCCTGGGCGTGCCGTACAACATCAGCGGCATGCTGACGCTGCTGAACGCCTCGAACATACGCATCGCCAAGGAGATGGCCTTCACCGCCAAGCCGATCAGCGCCGAACGCGCCGAGCGGCTGGGCATCGTCAACCACGTCGTGCCGACCGACACGCTGGAGGCCTTCTGCCTGGCGATGGCCGGCGACATCGCCGCCAACGCGCCGCTGAGCGTGGCGGTGATGAAGGAGCAGTTGCGCATCCTGGCCGGCGCGCACCCGATGACGCCGCAGGGCTTCGAACGTGTCGCCGGGCTGCGGCGGCTGGTCTACGACAGCGCCGACTACCGCGAGGGCATCCGCGCCTTCAAGGAAAAGCGCGAGCCCGTGTTCCGCGGCGAATAGGCCTCGGCCCACCCGCCACTGCCGTACCCGAGCCCGCGATGATCGTCCACCGCACTGCCCTGCTGCCGCTGCCGGCCGCGCACCTCTACGACATCATCGAGGCGGCCGAGAACTACCCGCGCTTCCTGCCCTGGTGCGCAGGCGCGCGCATCGTCTATCGCGACGATACGGTGGTGTCGGCCGACCTGCAGGTGAAGTGGGGCGGCATGAACTTCGAGATGCGCACACGCAACCCGAAGCGGCGGCCCGAGTACATGGCCATCCACCTCGAACGCGGGCCCTTCAGGCGCTTCGAGGGCGAGTGGCTGCTGACGCTGCTGTCGCCCGACGCCTGCAAGGTGGCCTTCAAGCTCGACTACGACTTCGACAGCGGCCTGATGACGCGTGTCGCCGGCCCGGTGTTCAAACGGCTCACCGACACCATGGTCGAGGCCTTCATCCAGCACGCACTGGCCACGCCCGTGGTGGCTGCGCCGGCGGTCGTGGCACCGGCGGTGGCGCCAGCTATCGAGGTGAGACCCATCGAGGCGGGCGAGAAGGCGGCGCCGCCGGCCACACAGCCGGTGGCCGCCGACACGACGCCGGCCGCCGACGTCAACGTTGCAGAAGCCGCCGCGGCACCCGAAACACCGGCGGTCGAGCCGCCGACGCCGCCCCCAACGGAAGCGCCACCGGAAGCGCCGGCGGCCCCGCCGCCGGCCTGAGGACGGCGCCGCGCCGCCAGCAAGCCCTCAGTCCGCCGTTCCCGGCACGGCGCCGCGGCCGAGGGCGCTCAAGGGCACTCGAACCTCCTCGTTCCAGGCATCGAGTTCCTGGCGCACGTGCGCGCGCATGCGCTCGCGCACGTCGTTCACGGCGTTGAAGAACTCGGCCATCATCAGCATCCAGCAGTACATGCCGCGACGCGTCAGCCGGATGCCGTCGGCGTCGTGGCGCGTCGCGCCGAGCAGGCGCATGGCCAGCAGTTCAGGCGCCAGGCGCACGGCGAAGGCACGGCCCCAGCGGCGTTCGATGTAGGCCCGGTCCAGCGTGCCGCCGAACAGGCGCACCAGGAAGTCGTAGCGCATGCGCTCCTTCAGCGACAGGCTGCGGCGCTGCGTGATGCCGTTGTGCCCGCCTTCGACGCGGCGGCAGTAGTGCTGCAGCGAGAAGGTCGTCGAGTACATCGCGCCGCCGACGTAGCTGAAGGCGCCGCTGCCCACGCCGACGTAGTCGTCCTGCTCGATGATGTACTCGTCGAACATGCCCTCGCCGCGCGAGAAGCACCACGCCGAGGCCGCGCGGTACGCCGGCAGCATACGGTCGAGGATGCGCCCGTACATCGGGTGGCGCAGCCGCGCGTCGCTCAGGCCCATGCTCTTCTGCATCGCGTGGCGCGCACTGGGCGCGGTCATCAGCGGGTAGAACGAGACCTGGTCGACGCCCAGCGACTGCAGCACGTCCAGGTCATGGTCGAGCATGGCCAGGGTCTGTCCCGGCAGATTGAAGATCATGTCGACGTTGAGCGTCGGGAAGATGCCCTTCGCCGCGGCCAGGCGCTCGCGGATCTGCTCGGCGTGGCCATACTTCTCGAGCCGTTCCATGCCGGCCAGCAGGCCGTCGTCGAAGCTCTGCACGCCCACCGACAGGCGCGTCACGCCCGCGTCGCGCAGGCGGCGCATCAGCTCGGGCTGCAGGTGGTTGGGGTTGGTCTCGACCGAGATCGAACGCACCGGCGAACGTGCGCGCACGGCCGCCAGCGTCTCGATCAGCTCGTCGGCGTCCACGGTGGGGGTGCCGCCGCCCACGTAGACGTCGCAGAAGCGAAAGCCGGCGTCGTGGTAGAGCGCGATCTCGCGGCGCAACGCATCGAAGTAGCGCTTCGACTTCGACGCGTTGAAGCGCACGCGGTGGAACGAGCAGAAGGGGCACAGCACCTCGCAGAAGGGCACGTGCACGTAGAGCTGGCAGGGCGCCGCCGGCGGCTTGGGCATGACCTCGAACGCGTCGTCTTCGGCGAATCGCATCGCCGCCGCGAATTCACGCCTGACGACCGTGAGCAGGGGGCCTTCGAACCAGGGCATGGCCGCAGTCTAGAGGCGCTGCCCTGTGACGTCCTGCGCCAGCGCAAACCGCGGGTTCTCCCTGGTCGCACGCAGCGCGCCAGGCGTTTGACGTGGATCAGAAGTTCCAGCCGCGGGAGGAACAGACTCTCGGTCGGGTTGCAGGCGTCCCGTACGAACGGAACGCGCAGCGCAACCTGAGACAAACCGAGGACGTCCAAATGACCGAGACCTTCTACGAAGTCATGAGGCGGCAGGGCATCACCCGCCGCAGCTACCTCAAGTTCTGCAGCCTCACGGCGGCGTCGCTCGGACTTGCACCGGCCTTCGCACCGCGTATCGCGCATGCACTCGAGACCAAGCCGCGCACCCCGGTGCTGTGGCTGCACGGGCTGGAATGCACCTGCTGCACCGAAAGCTTCATCCGCAGCGCGCACCCGCTGGCCAAGGACGTCATCCTGTCGATGATCTCGCTCGACTACGACGACACCATCATGGCCGCCGCCGGCCACCAGGCCGAGGCCGCGCTCGAACAGGTCATGAAGGAGTACAAGGGCAACTACATCCTGGCCGTCGAGGGCAACCCGCCGCTCGGGGAAGACGGCATGTTCTGCATGCCCGGTGGCCGCCCCTTCGCCGAGAAGCTCAAGCACGTCGCGAAGGACGCGATGGCCGTCATCGCCTGGGGTTCCTGCGCCAGCTGGGGCTGCGTGCAGGCCGCCAAGCCCAACCCGACGACCGCGGTGCCGATCAACAAGGTCATCACCGACAAGCCCATCGTCAAGGTGCCGGGCTGCCCGCCCATCGCCGAGGTGATGACGGCCGTCGTCACCTACATCGCGACGTTCGGCAAGATCCCCGAGCTCGACCGCCAGGGCCGGCCGAAGATGTTCTACAGCCAGCGCATCCACGACAAGTGCTACCGCCGGCCGCACTTCGACGCCGGCCAGTTCGTCGAAGCCTGGGACGACCAGGGTGCCAAGGAAGGTTACTGCCTCTACAAGATGGGCTGCAAGGGCCCGACCACCTACAACGCCTGCAGCACCACGCGCTGGAACGAAGGCGTGAGCTTCCCCATCGCCAGCGGCCACGGCTGCATCGGCTGCAGTGAAGACGGCTTCTGGGACAAGGGCTCGTTCTACGACCGGCTGACGAACATCACGCAATTCGGCGTCGAGTCCAACGCCGACAAGATCGGCTTGGTGGCCGCCGGCGTCACGGGCGCGGCGGTGGTGGCCCACGCGGCCGTCAGCGCCATCCAGCGCGCGGCGCACCGCAGCAAGACCCAAGCCGACAACCAGGTGGAGAGCTGATCATGTCCGTCATCGAAACCCAAGGCTTCAGGCTCGACAACGGTGGCAAGCGTGTCATCGTCGACCCGATCACCCGCATCGAAGGCCACCTGCGTGTCGAAGTCAACCTCGACGACAAGAACGTCATCCGCAACGCCGTCAGCACGGGCACGATGTGGCGCGGCCTGGAGGTCATCCTCAAGGGCCGCGATCCGCGCGATGCCTGGGCCTTCGTCGAACGCATCTGCGGCGTGTGCACGG
The DNA here is from genome assembly GCA_038205425.1 of Burkholderiales bacterium. GTDB lineage: Bacteria > Pseudomonadota > Gammaproteobacteria > Burkholderiales > Burkholderiaceae_C > Rubrivivax. The sequence continues at coordinate 31,976 of JBBRBW010000009.1, forward strand.
GCACCCATGCGCTGGTCTCGGTGCGCGCGGTGGAAACGGCGCTGAAGATCAACATTCCCGACAACGCCAACATCATCCGCAACCTGATGCATGCGACGCTGTTCGCGCATGACCACCTGGTGCACTTCTACCACCTGCATGCGCTGGACTGGGTCGACGTCGTCAGCGCGCTCAGCGCCGACCCGAAGAAGACGAGTGAACTCGCGCAGAGCATCAGCAGCTGGCCGATGTCCAGCCCGGGTTACTTCCGCGACCTGCAGAACCGGCTGAAGAAGTTCGTCGAAAGCGGCCAGCTCGGCCCCTTCCGCAACGGCTACTGGGGCCACCCGGCCTACAAGCTGCCGGCCGAAGCCAACCTGATGGCGGTGGCGCACTATCTGGAAGCGCTCGACTTCCAGAAGGAGATCGTCAAGATCCAGACCATCTTCGGCGGCAAGAACCCGCACCCGAACTGGCTGGTGGGTGGTGTGCCCTGCTCGATCAACCTCGAAGGCACGGGGGCCGTGGGCGCCATCAACATGGAACGCCTGAACATGGTGTCGAAGATCATCGACGACACCATCAATTTCATCGACAACGTCTACATCCCCGACCTGCTGGCCATCGCGTCGTTCTACAAGGACTGGGGCGCCATCGGCGGCGGCCTGTCGAGCAAGAACCTGCTGTGCTACGGTGAATTCCCCGACATCGCCAACGACGACAGCAACAAGAGCCTGCTGATGCCGCGTGGCGCCATCATCAACGGCAAGCTGGGCGAGATCCAGCCCGTCGACCTGAACGACCGCGAGCAGATCCAGGAGTTCGTCGACCACAGCTGGTACAAGTACGCCGACGGCACCAAGGGCCTGCACCCCTTCGACGGTGTCACCGACCCGAGCTTCGTGCTCGGCGCCGGCACCAAGGGCACCAAGACCGCCATCGACCAGATCGACGAGAGCGCCAAGTACTCGTGGGTGAAATCGCCGCGCTGGCGCGGGCACCCGATGGAAGTGGGCCCGCTGGCCCGCTACGTGCTCGGCTACGCGATGGGCAAGCCCGAGTTCAAGGAACCGGTGGACATGGTTCTGAAGAAGCTCGACGTGCCGCTGGAAGCCCTGTTCAGCACGCTCGGCCGCACCGCGGCGCGCGGGCTGGAATGCTCGTGGGCGGCGCACAAGATGCGCTACTTCTTCGACAAGCTGATGGCGAACCTGAAAGCCGGCAACTTCGCCACCGCCAACATCGACAGCTGGGAACCGCGTACCTGGCCGGCTACCGCACAGGGTGCCGGCTATTGCGAGGCGCCGCGCGGCGCCCTGGGCCACTGGATCAAGATCAAGGACACCAAGATCGACAACTACCAGTGTGTGGTGCCCACGACCTGGAACGCCGGCCCGCGTGACAGCAAGAACCAGATCGGCGCCTACGAGGCCGCGCTCATGAACACCCAGATGGCCAAGCCCGACGAGCCGCTGGAGATCCTGCGCACCATCCACAGTTTCGACCCCTGTCTGGCCTGCGCCACGCACGTGATCTCGCCCGAAGGCGACGAGATCACCCGCGTCACGGTGCGCTAGCAGCCCTGGAGGCCACGATGAGCACTCACAGCAGCAAGCTCTTTCCGGTCTATGTCTGGCAGGCGCCGGTGCGCATCTGGCACTGGCTCATGGCGGGGGCCATGGTGGTGCTGGGCATCACGGGCTATCTCATCGGCACGCCGATGTCTTCGGTGGGCGGCGAGGCCAGCGACCATTTTTTCTTCGGCTACATCCGCTTCGCGCACTTCGCCGCGGCCTACGTCTTCGCCGTGACCTTCTTGCTGCGCGTGATCTGGGCCTTCGTCGGCAACCGCTTTGCGCGCGAGATCTTCACAGTGCCGGTGAAGATGCTGCAGGCAGACTGGCGGACCGGGCTCGTTGCACAGACGAAGTACTACCTGTTCCAGACCCGCAAGGCCAGCCCCTGGCAGGGCCACAACCCGCTGGCCATGGCCGCGATGTTCTTCATGTACGTGCTGGGCACGGTGTTCATGATCGTCACCGGCTTTGCGCTCTACGGTGAGGGCACGGGCATGGGCAGCTGGGCCTATTCGATCTTCTCGTCATGGGTGCTGCCGCTGCTGGGCTACAGCATGAACGTGCACACGCTGCACCACCTGGGCATGTGGTACCTGATCGTATTCACCATCGTCCACCTGTACATGGTGGTGCGCGAGGACATCTTCTCGGACGAGACCGTGCTCAGCACCATGGTCAATGGCTGGCGGGTGGCCAAGAAGTGACGCTGCCTTCCGTGCTGGTGCTGGGCATCGGCAACCTGCTGTGGGCCGACGAGGGCTTCGGTGTGCGCTGCGTCGAGGCGCTGCACCAGCGCTTCGAGTTCCCCGAACACGTAACGCTCGTCGACGGCGGCACGCAGGGCATGTACCTGCTCGACTACGTCTGCTCGTCACCGCGCGTGCTGGTGTTCGACGCCATCGACTTCAAGCTCGAACCCGGCACGCTGAAGGTGTTCCGCGACGCGCAGGTGCCGGTGTGGTCCGACACCATGATGAGCCTGCACCAGGCCACGTTCCAGGAACTGCTGTCGCTGGCGCGGCTGCGCGACCGTTTCCCGGCCAGCATCACGCTCATCGGCGTGCAGCCCGACGTGCTCGACGACCTGGGGGGCAGCCTGAGCCCTGGCGTGAAGGCCCGCGTCGACGCGGCGGTGGCGCTGGCGGTGGTCGAACTGGCGGCCTGGGGCGTCACGGCGACGCCGCGCGAGCGCGCCGCCGAGGCCCTGAGCCCCGGTGCGCTGGCCCTGCACCACTACGAAGACGAACGCCCGTCGGCCGACGCGGCCTGCCGCATCGGCGACGCACGTTTCCTCAACGCGGCCCAGCCCGAAGGCGCGGCCTGATGTGCATCGGCATGCCGCTGCAGGTGGTGGGCCTCGAAGCACACCACGCCTGGTGCGAGGCCGACGGCCACCGCGAACGCCTGGACATGGCGCTGATAGGCGCGCAGCCGGTCGGCACCTGGGTGCTGGCCTTCCAAGGCACCGCCCGCCAGGTGATGGGTGACGAAGAGGCCGCGCAGGCCCGCGCCGCGCGCAGCGCACTGGCCGCCGTGCTGGCCGGTGGCAGCAACGTCGACGCGTTTTTTGCCGATCTCGTCGGGCGCACCCCGGAATTGCCCGCCCACCTCAGGCCCACCCGCGCGGAGAAGATCACGCCATGAGCGAGACCCCGGTTCACCCGCCCGCCCCCGACCTGCACCCGCTGCTGGCACGCCTGGTGCACGAAACCGGCGCGGCCATCCTGACGGCCGAGAGCTTCGACGCCTGGGCGCAGCAGCCGGGCCCGGCGATGGTGGTGTTTGCCGAGGACCCCGAGCGCTACAAGGAAACGCTGGACCTGGCCGTCATCGTGCCCGAACTGCACGCCACCGGCGGCCGCCACTTTCGCGTCGGCCTGCTGCCGCCCGTGGCCTCGCGCGCCATCGCGCCGCGCTTCGGCTTTGCACGCTGGCCGGCCTTCGTGATGCTGCGCGACGGCCAGTACCTCGGCGCCGTCGACGGCATCCGCGACTGGGACGTCTACACCGCCGAACTGCTGCGCCTGCTGGCCGCCGCACCAACGCGGCCACCCACCGTGGGCATCCCCGTGAAGGCCGCCAACGCGTCCGACGCGCCGTCCTGCCACTGAGCGTTTGAGAGCCTGCAAAGGCCAGAGCCACCCTGGAGCCCCGCTGATGCAGCCCATCCACATCCCCATCCGCAGCCTGATGCCCGAACCCACGGACGCCGTGGAGTTCATGCCCATGCCGCGCGAGATGAGCACCTTCGAGATGCCGCGCCTGCCCGAGCCCGGGCCCGACACCGACGCCAACGACGTCATCGGCGCACGCGACGTGCTCGACGCCTTTCTCGGCCACATGCGGCGCTGGCTCGACGAAGGCGGCGAACTGCCTGCGCTCGACCTCGTCGGCCTGCCCGCCGGCGTGATGCGTGTGCTGAACGAGACGCTGGGCGAGGGCGAGGTCAGCGCCATCGTCGAGGCCGGGCACGAGATCCGCGTCCAGGAAACGGTGTTCTCCGGCGTCTGGCGCGAGCAACACATCCAGGGCACGCGGCTGCTGCACGACGTCTTGCTGGCCGCGCCCATCCCGCCCGTGGTGGCCGCACTGGCGGCCGAACGCGCTGCGCCGCAGCTGCGCAGCCTGCCGCTGCCCCCCGGCGCGATGAACGTGCCGGCGCTCGTCAACGAGCTGCAGGAAGCGATGGACCGCAGCGGCCCGCAAACCCCCGCGCACGTCATGAACCTGACGCTGCTGCCGTTGTCGCGCGAGGATGCCGACCACCTCGACACGCTGCTCGACGGCGGCTCAGTGGTGGTGCTGTCGCGCGGCTTCGGCAACTGCCGCATCAGCAGCACCGCGGCGCACAACGTCTGGCGGGTGCAGTACTTCAACAACATGCAGACGCTGATCCTCAACACCATCGAGGTCATCACCATGCCCGAGGTGGCGCTGGCCGCGCGCGAAGACCTGCTCGAGACCCACGGCCGCCTGGCCGACCTGGTGCAGTGGATGGGCGATTCGGTCGCCACCGCCACCTGAGTGTGAGCGTCTTTCGCCGATGACCGCGCCCGATCTCACCAGCCGACAGGCCACGATCGGCCCAAACACGCGGCTGGAATGCAAGATCTGCTGGACGGTCTACGACCCGGCACTGGGCGACGAGGTGTGGCAGATCCCGCCCGGCACGCCCTTCGGCGAACTGCCGCCGCACTGGACCTGCCCCAACTGTTCCTGCGAGAAGCAGCACTTCCTGGTGCTCGATGAGTGAGAGCGCGGCATCGGCCGGGCCTGCCCTGCCCTCGCCGGCCGCGGCACTGCAGGCACGCTTCGAGCACATCCATCGCCATCAGATGGCCGGCGTGCCCATGCTCAACCCGGCGCTGCAGGTGCAGGCCATCGGTTTCCGCCCGTGGTCAGAGCACTGGCTCGGGGTGTTGGTGACACCCTGGTTCATGAACCTGATGCTGCTGCCGCGGGTGCAAGAACGCTGGCAACCCATCCCCGAGCGCGACAGCCGGCACTACGTCTTCCCGGCCGGGGTGTTCGAGTTCATCGGCGGCCGCGATGTTGAACTGGGCGACTACCAGGCCTGCTCGCTGTTTTCGCCGATGTTCGAGTTTGCCGACCACGCGGCCGCCCACGACACCGCCGTCGCCGCGCTGGCGGCGTTGTTCGACGCCCAGCACCGGCCGCGCAGCGACGCACCACCACAAGAGCCGACAGCGCCCGCCGCACCGGAGCTCAGCAAACGCGATTTCCTCTTTCGCGGTGCGGCGCGGGGCCCGCGTGAGCCTTGAAGGCGAGCTGCAGGTGGTGCTGCGCCTGAACGCCGGGCGCATCGCCGCCGTCGACATCCGTTCCACGCGGCCCGAAGTCGCCACGCGCCTGCTGCAGAGCCGCCGCAGCGACGAGGCGCAGGCCGCGGTACCGCTGCTGTTCTCGGTCTGCGCACACGCGCAGACAGCGGCCAGCCGCCTGGCCTGCGCCGCAGCCGCCGGCGTGGCCCCCATCACCGCGGCCCTGATGCAGGCCCGCGCCGCGGTCGCCGAAGAATCGGTGCGCGAGGCCGCCTGGCAGCTGCTGCTGCAGCAGCCGCGCTGGATGGACGAGACCCCCTCGTCGCAGGCCACGGCCGCGGCGCGCGCCGCGCAGGGCTGGCGTTTTGCCGAAGCCGGCAGCGACGCCGGCGCAGACAGCGCAGACGGCGACGACGGCACGCCGGCCCGGGCCATCGCGCAAGCGGTGTTCGGCTGCAGCGCGGCGGCCTGGCTGCAGCTGAGCACCTGGCCGGCCGTCGCCGGCTGGTCGGCGGCCGGCGGCACCGCGGCCGCCCGCTACCTGCACGGGCTGGAGACCACCGCACTCGGGCCGGCCCGCAGCGCCGAAACGCCGCTGCTGCCGCCGCCCACCGCCGGCTGGCTGGCGGCCGTGGCCGCCGCCGCCGCGGCCGAGACCGACTTCACGCGCCATCCGGTCTGGCAAGGCCGGCCGGCCGAGACCGGCGCGCTGGCGCGCCTGCAGGGCGACCCGCTGCTCGGCAGTGCTGCACCCCCCGCCCCGTCGCGCCTGCTGGCGCGCCACGTGGCGCGACTGCGCGAGCTGGCCCTGCTGCTGGAAGGACGGCTGCAACCCGGCCTCGGGGCGCTGGCGCTGGCCCCGGGCAGCGGCGTGGCCTGGGTCGACACCCGACGCGGCCTGCTCGTGCACCACGTGCAGCTCGACGGCGAACGGGTGCGCCTGTACCGCATCGTCGCGCCCACCGAGTGGAACTTCCACCCGCAGGGCGCGCTGGCCGATGCATTGCAGGATGCCCCCGCTGCCGGCGTCGATGCCGCGCGGCAGCATGCGCTGCGCCTGATAAATTCGCTCGACCCCTGCGTGAGCTGCGGTATCGAGGTGCAAGATGCATGAGATGGCGCTGGCCGAGAGCGTGCGCGAGATCGTGGAAGAGACGGCCCGCGCCAACGATGCGCGCCGCGTCAGCCTGGTGCGGCTGGAGATCGGCCGCCTGGCGCAGGTGGAGATCGAGGCGATGCGTTTTGCCTTCGAGGTGGTGCAGCGCGGCTCGCTGGCCGAAGGTGCACGGCTGGAAATCGTCGAGACCGACGGCACGGCCTGGTGCATGCTGTGCTCGGCCGCCATCGTCATCGGCCGCCGCGGCGACCCCTGCCCGGCCTGCCAGAGCTTCCAGCTGCAAGTCACCGGTGGCGACCGCATGCGCGTGATGGACATCGAGATCGAATGAACCCCCTGACTTCCTGGAGACCCCCATGTGCATGACCTGCGGCTGCGGCAGCGGCGAGACCCACATCGAAGGCGGCGACGCGGGGGTGCATACGCACGCCGATGGCACCACGCACAGCCATGCGCACCCGCACGGGCACAGCCACGACGGCGGCGCGGCGCACAGCCATGCGCACGAGCACGCCCACGAACCGACGCACGACGACGCGCACGATCACGATCACGATCACGACCACGATCACGATCACGACCACGATCACGATCACGATCACGATCACGATCACGATCACGACCACGACCACGACGACGACCACGACGACGACCACGATCACGCGCAAGGCCACACACACAGCCACGGGCACGCCGCAGTGCACTACGGACTGGGCGCTGCGGGCGGGGCCGCGCCGGGCATGTCGCAGACGCGGCTGGTGCAGATCGAGCGCGATATCCTGGCCAAGAACGACGGCCACGCACAACGCAACCGGGCCGCGCTCGCCGCCCGCGGCGTGTTTGCGCTGAACCTCGTCTCCAGCCCCGGCTCGGGCAAGACCACGCTGCTGGTGCGCACCATCGAACTGCTGCAGGGCCGGCTGCCGGTGGCGGTGGTCGAAGGCGACCAGCAGACCAGCTTTGATGCCGACCGCATCCGCGCCACCGGCGCGCCGGCGTTGCAGATCAACACCGGCAAGGGCTGCCACCTCGACGCCGCGATGGTCGAGACCGCACTGGCCCGCCTGGCGCCGGCCGAGGACTCTGTGCTGATGATCGAGAACGTCGGCAACCTCGTCTGCCCGGCCGGCTTCGACCTCGGCGAGGCGCACAAGGTGGTGGTGCTGTCGGTCACCGAAGGTGAGGACAAACCGCTGAAGTACCCCGACATGTTCGCCGCCGCGTCGCTGATGCTGCTGAACAAGATCGACTTGCTGCCGCACCTGCGCTTCGACCTCCAGGCCTGCCTGGCCAACGCGCGGCGTGTCAATCCTGCCATCGAGATCCTGCAGGTTTCGGCCACCAGCGACGAAGGCATGGCCGCCTGGCTGGCCTGGATCGAGCGCGGCGCGCAGGCCGCAAGCCAGCAACGGCTGGCCGAGGTCGACACGCTGCAGCGCCGGGTCGCCGAACTCGAAGCGCAGCTGGCGCGCCTGCAGGGCACCTGAGAGCCTGTGAACCAATCCGACACACCCGCTCCTGCGCCCCAGGCGGCGCCCCTCGTCGTTGCAAATGCTCGCCGTAGCCCGAGCTACGGCTGTGCTTTGCGGCTGGATCGGCACCACCTGGGGCCCCCGCTCGGGCGCGCCGGATTCATTCACAGGCTCTGAGCAGCCCCCCGATGCGGGCCCGCTTGTCAGTGCACTTGCAGCGCCACGCCCTGCGTGTGCGTGGCGCCGTGCAGGGCGTGGGCTTCCGGCCCTTCGTCTACCGCATCGCGCTCGAAGAAGGCCTGCAAGGCTGGGTGCTCAACGACGCCGAGGGTGTGCTGATCGAGGCCCAGGGCCCGGCCGATGCGCTGGACCGATTTGCCAAGCGCCTGCGCAGCGATGCGCCGCCGCTGGCGCGTGTGCTGTCAGTGCAGGTCGACGCACTGGCGGCGCTCGACACGGGCAGCGAAGCGGCGGGCTTTTGCATCCTGGCCAGCCGCGGCGGCAGCGCCAGGGTCACCACCGCCATCCCGCCCGACACCGCCACCTGCGCCGACTGCCTGGCCGAACTCTTCGCCCCCGCCGACCGCCGCCACCGCTACGCCTTCATCAACTGCACGCAGTGCGGCCCGCGCTACACGCTCACACGCCGTCTGCCCTACGACCGCGCGATGACGAGCATGGCGGTGTTTCCGCTGTGCCCCGCCTGCCAGCGCGAATACAGCTCGCCCGCCGACCGCCGCTTTCACGCCGAACCCAACGCCTGCCCGGTGTGCGGGCCGCAACTGGCGCTGGTCGACGCGCAGGGACGGCCGCTGGCGGCCGACGGCGACGACCCCATCGCCGCCACGCTGGCCCTGCTGCGCGCCGGGCGCATCGTCGCCGTCAAGGGCCTGGGCGGTTTCCACCTCGCCTGCGACGCGCGCAACGCCGACACCGTCGCCCGGCTGCGCCAGCGCAAGCAGCGCGAGGCCAAACCCTTCGCGGTGATGGCCGCCAACGCGGCATCGGCGCGCGCCTGGGTGCCGGTGGACAACACCGAAGAAGGGCAGCTGCGGGCCGCCGAGCGGGCCATCGTGCTGCTGCGCCGCCACGCGGCCGCAGCAGACGCACTGCCCGGCATCGCCCCCGGCCTGCACACCCTGGGCGTGATGCTGCCCTGCACGCCGATCCAGTTCCTGCTCTTCCACGAAGCCGCCGGCCGGCCGGTCGGCACGGCCTGGCTGGACACCCCGCAAGACCTGCTGCTGGTGATGACCAGCGCAAACCCCGGCGGCGAACCGCTGGTCAAGGACAACACCGAGGCGCTGCAACGGCTGCAGGGCATCGCCGACGCCTGGCTGCTGCACGACCGCGACATCGTCGCGCGCTGCGACGACAGCCTGCTGCGCATCACGGCCAGCGGCGCGCCGCAGTTCATCCGCCGCGCCCGCGGCTGGACACCCCGCCCCATCCAGCTGGCTTGCGCCGGGCCCAGCGTCCTGGCCACCGGCGGCTGGCTGAAGAACACGGTGTGCATCACGCGCGGCGACGAAGCCTTCCTCTCGCCGCACATCGGCAGCCTGGACAACGCCGCCACCTGCGAGGCCCTGGTCGAGATGACGGCCCACCTGTGCGGTGTGCTCGACGTGCAACCCCAGGCCGTCGCGCACGACCTGCACCCCGACTTCTTCAGCACCCGCCACGCGCTGGCGCTGGCCGCCGCGCGCGGCCTGCCGGCCTTCGCGGTGCAGCACCACCACGCCCACATCGCCGCCGTGGCCGCCGAGCATGGCGTGACGGTTGCATTGCTGGGCCTGGCGCTGGACGGTGTGGGCCTGGGCAGCGACGACGCCGCCTGGGGCGGCGAGCTGCTGCGTGTCGACACCACCGGCTTCGAACGCCTGGGCCACTTCACGCCGCTGGCCCTGCCCGGCGGTGACGCCGCGGCGCGTGAGCCCTGGCGGCTGGCTGCCGCGGCACTGCACCGCCTGGGGCGGGGCCACGAGATCGAAACGCGTTACGGCCACCGGCGCGCTGCCGTCGCCGTGCACCAGATGCTCGACCGCGGCCTGCGCTGCCCGCCCACCAGCAGCGCCGGGCGCTGGTTCGACGCCGCCGCGGCGCTGCTGGGCGCTGGTGAAACCAGCCAGTTCGAGGGCCAGGCGCCGATGCGGCTGGAGGCGCTGGCCGCCGGCGGCATGGCCACGTTGTCCGCCGGCGACGGCGCGGGCCTCGTGACGCTGCAGCCCGACGGCACGCTCGACCCCACGCCGCTGTTGGCCCGGCTGGCCGACGAAGAGCATGGCGCCCACGGCGCCGCGCTCTTCCACCAGGCGCTGGCCGACGGCCTGGCGCGCTGGGTGGGTCAGGCGGCGGCGCAAACGGGTCTCTCCACCGTCGCCCTGGGCGGCGGCTGTTTCCTCAACGCGCTGCTCACCGCGCTGCTGCTGCCCCGGCTGCAGGCGTTGGGGCTGCACGTGCTGCAGGCCCGACAGGCGCCGCCGAACGACGGCGGCCTTGCCTTGGGACAAGCCTGGGTGGCGCTGCAGCGGCTACAAACGCTACAACTTCAACCCGACACGACCCGAGGAGCCTGAACCATGTGCCTGGCCTTGCCCGTGCGGGTGGTTGAACTGGTGGGCGACAGCGACGCCATCGTCGACCTCGGCGGCATCCGCAAGCAGATCTCGCTGGCCCTGTTGGACGGCGTGGTGCCGGGCGACTACGTCATCCTGCACGTCGGCTACGCGCTCTCGCGCCTGGATCCGGAGGAAGCCGCGCGCACGCTGGCGCTGTTCGCGGGCCTGGACAGCGCGGCCACCGAGCGCACCACGTGAAGTACATCGACGAGTTCCGCGACGGCGCGCTGGCGCAGCGCATCGCCACGCAGATCGGCGCCGAGACCGCAGACACCGGCCGCAGCTACAACCTGATGGAGTTCTGCGGCGGCCACACCCACGCCATCTCGCGCTACGGCATTGGCGACCTGCTGCCGCCCGCGGTGCGCATGATCCACGGCCCCGGCTGCCCGGTATGCGTGCTGCCCATCGGCCGCGTCGACCTGGCCATCCGCCTGGCACTGGACCGCGGCGTCATCCTCTGCACCTACGGCGACTGCCTGCGTGTGCCGGCGTCGAACCAGCTCTCGCTGCTGAAGGCCAAGGCCCATGGCGGCGACGTGCGCATGATCTATTCGCCGGCCGACGCGCTGAAGATCGCGGCCGAGAACCCGTCGCGCGAGGTCGTCTTCTTCGCCATCGGCTTCGAGACCACCACACCGCCCACCGCGCTGGTCATCAAGGAAGCGGCGCGCCAGGGCCTGAAGAACTTCAGCGTGCTGTGCAACCACGTGCTGACACCGGCGGCCATCACCAACATCCTCGAATCGCCCGAGGTGCGGCAACTGGGCACGCTGCCGCTGGACGGCTTCATCGGCCCGGCGCATGTCTCCACCATCATCGGCAGCCAGCCCTACGAGCACTTCGCCGAGGAATACCGCAAGCCGGTGGTCATCGCCGGCTTCGAGCCGCTGGACGTGATGCAGGCGATATTGATGCTGGTGCGCCAGCTCAACGAGGGCCGTGCCGAGGTCGAAAACGAGTTCAGCCGCGCCGTCACACGTGAAGGCAACCAGAAGGCGCAGGCGCTGGTCAGCGAGGTCTTCGAACTGCGCCGCAGCTTCGAGTGGCGCGGCCTGGGCGAGGTGCCCTACAGCGCGCTGCGCATGCGCGAGGCCTACGCCGCCTTCGACGCCGAAGTGCGCTACGCCCTGCAGACGCAGTCGGTGGCCGACAACAAGGCCTGCGAATGCGGCGCCATCCTGCGCGGCGTGAAACATCCGCGCGACTGCAAGGTCTTCGGCACCGTGTGCACCCCCGAAAACCCGATCGGCAGCTGCATGGTGTCGTCTGAAGGCGCCTGTGCGGCCTACTACAGCTACGGCCGCTTCAAGGACATCGCCGTCGTCGGCGCACCCTCCACCGCCACCGCCACCGCCACCGCCACCGCCACCGTCACCGCACAGCCATGAATCACCCTGTGTCAAACCGTGCGGGCGGGCCGAGCGCCGGGCCGCTCCCAAGCCGGCCCGCGATCCCCTCGGGGGACCGGCCGACCTACCCGTCGGACGAGGGGCTCACATGAGCATCCGCGCCGACTACGTCCGCCCTATCGACTTCAAGCACGGCCGCGTCGACCTTTCGCACGGCGGCGGCGGCCGCGCCATGGCGCAGCTGGTGGAACAGCTCTTCCAGCGTGCCTTCGACAACGAATGGCTGGCCCAGCGCAACGACCAGGCGCTGCTGCCACAGCCCACCGGGCGCATCGTGATGTCGACCGACTGCCACGTCGTCAGCCCGCTCTTCTTCCCCGGCGGTGACATCGGCTGCCTGTCGGTGCACGGCACACTCAACGACGTGGCCATGTCGGGCGCCGTGCCGCTGTACCTGGCGGCGGGTTTCATCCTCGAGGAAGGTTTCCCGCTCGCCGACCTGCAGCGCATCGTGCTGTCGATGGCCGCGGCCGCGCGGCAGGCCGGCGTGCCCATCGTCACCGGCGACACCAAGGTGGTCGAGCAGGGCAAGGGCGACGGCGTGTTCATCACCACCACCGGCGTCGGCGTGGTGCCGCCGGGGCTGCACATCTCGGGCGACCAGGCGCGGCCGGGCGACCGCATCATCGTCAGCGGCAGCATCGGCGACCACGGCATGGCAGTGATGTCGCTGCGCGAGAACCTCAGCTTCGGCACCGACCTCGTCAGCGACACCGCGGCCCTGCACGGCCTGGTGGCCGCGATGGTGGCTGCGGTGCCCGGGGTGCGCGTGCTGCGCGACCCCACACGCGGCGGCCTGGCCACCACGCTCAACGAGATCGCAGCGCAGTCGGGCGTGGGCATGCTGCTCGAAGAAGCCACCATTCCCGTCCTGCCGCAGGTCGAGGCGGCCTGCGAGTTTCTCGGCCTCGACCCGCTCTACGTCGCCAACGAAGGCAAGCTCGTCGCCATCGTGCCCGCGGCGCAGGCCGACACGCTGCTCGCCACCATGCGCGCCCACCCGCTGGGTGCACACGCGGCGCTCATCGGCGAGGTCGTCGAAGACGCGCACCATTTCGTGCAGATGCGCACCCGCTTCGGCGGCCGCCGCATCGTCGACTGGCTCGCCGGCGACCAGCTTCCGCGCATCTGCTGAAGCCACGCGACCGCGGGCCGGTGGGTGCGCTTGTGTCGCCCTGGGCACAAGCCCGCAAGCGAGTGGGCACGGATGGCCCAACCTTGTCCGATGTCAACTTACCGAGGAAGCCCTCGGACAGAATCTTTTCGCGGCGGCTGCTGCCCTGGCGTGCTCGGGTGCGCCGGCAGGCTCTGATTGCCGCGGAGAACTGTCATGAGGGCAAAACAACAAGTTCGAACCTTCGGGCGCATCACGGCTCTCTTGCGCATGGCGCTGGCCGGTCTGGGTTTGGCGCTGCTGACCGGCCTGTCAGCGACGGCCTGGGCGCAGGACGCCAAACCCGCCACCAAAGCCGCGTGCCTGAAATGCCACGACGACCCCAAGCTCAAGACCGAGGCTGGCAAGGCCATGGCGGTGGTGGGCGACGAGTTCCAGCGCTCGGCCCACCGCAAGCTCGATTGCGCCGCATGCCACACCAGCGCGCTTACCGTCAAGCACACGCCCGACGCACTGGGGCCGGTGTCGCCCACGGTCTGCCAGGAATGCCACGAAGACGAATTCAAGGCCATCGCCGGCAGCATCCACGGCCGCCGCGCGCAGGGCGAGAAGGCCATCAAGGACTGCATGGGTTGCCACGACAGCCTGCACACCGTGCGCAAGGAGGGCGACCCGGCCTCGACGCTGTCGCCGATCAACCAGATCAAGACCTGCGGCGGCTGCCACGAGGAGATGATGGCCAACTACGAGAGCAGCGAGCACGCCCGTGCCCTGCTCAAGTCGGGCCTGACAGCGGCCGCGCCCTCGTGTTCCAGCTGCCACGGCAAACACGACATCCGCGAGAAGGCCGAGGCCAAGGCCAAGACCAGCCACGCCAACATCCCCGACACCTGCGGCGCCTGCCACACCGTCATCCTGGCCGAGTGGAAGGCCAGCGCGCACGGCAAGGCGATGGGCAGCGACAAGAAGACCCCGGTGTGCTCCACCTGCCACGAGTCGCACGCGGTCAAGCGGCCCGACACGGCCGATGCGCGGCACAGCATGTCCGACGGCTGCGGCACCTGCCACGACAAGGTCACCGCCAGCTTCAAGGACAGCTTTCACGGCAAGGCCACGTCGCTGAACAACCGCAAGTCGGCGGCCTGCGCCGACTGCCACACGGCACACGCCAACCTGCCCGCGTCGGACCCCCGCTCCAGCATCAACGCCAACAACCTGGCCAAGACCTGCGGCACCTGCCACAAGGCGGTCAACGCGTCCTTCCTTACCTTCGACCCCCACGCCAACCCGTCCGACCCCAAGCGCAACGCCTACGTGCACTGGATCTGGCTGGGCATGACCGGGCTGCTGCTCGGCGTATTCGGCTTCTTCGGCCTGCACGGCCTGCTGTGGCTGCAGCGCGCTTTCGTCGGCAGGCTGCGCGGCGAGTTCAAGTTCGGCCACCACAGCGATGGGCCGCACGTACGCCGCTTCAGCAGCATGCAGATGGGCGTGCACATCGCCATCGTCACCAGCTTCCTGCTGCTGGCCGCCACCGGCCTGCCGTTGAAGTTCCCCGACGCCACCTGGGCGCCCCGGCTGATGGCCATCCTGGGCGGCGCCGAGGTCGCCGGCTACCTGCACCGCGTGGCCGGCGCCATCACCTTCGGCTACTTCGTCTGGCACCTGGGCATGCTGGCGCACGGCATGTTCGTCAAGAAGGAACGCGGCTACCTCTGGGGCCCGAACTCGATGGTGCCGCAGCCCAAGGACGTGTTCGACTTCATCGGCATGATGAAGTACTTCTTCTACCTGGGCCCGCGGCCGAAGTTCGACCGCTACACCTACTGGGAAAAGTTCGACTACCTGGCGGTCTTCTGGGGTGTGGCCATCATCGGCGTCTCGGGCCTGGTGCTGTGGTTCCCCACCGCCGCTGCCACGGTACTGCCGGGCTGGGCGCTGAACGCCGCCTACGTGATCCACAGCGACGAAGCATTGCTGGCCACCGGCTTCATCTTCCTGTTCCACTTCTTCCACACCCACCTGCGGCCCGAGGCCTTCCCGCTCGACCCGGTGATCTTCGTCGGCTGCATTCCGCTGGAACGCTTCAAGGACGAAAGGCCGCTGGAGTACGAACGGATGGTCGCCACCGGCACGCTGGAAGAACACCTCGTGCCACCGCCCAGCGCTGCTGCGCTACGCCGCGCGCATGTCTTCGGCTTCACGGCGCTGGCCCTCGGCATCCTGCTGGCCGCCTTCATTTTCTCGGGGCTGCTCAGCAGCCTGCATTGATGACACACTGCCTGTGTCGCACCCCGGGGCCGCGGCCCTGAACAGGAGCTAGTCCTATGGTTCGCAATTTCGTCTCGGCCGTCACGGGCCACTGGATCAGCCTGGTAGGCGTCATCCTGGCACTCGGTTGCCTGGTGATGATCCTGCTGCTGATCGGCCTGCAGATGACGGGTTTCGAAGGCGGCGCCTACCTCGGCATCCTGACCTTCATGCTGCTGCCGATGGGTTTTGCCCTGGGTCTGGTGTTGATCCCCATCGGCGCCTGGCGCAAGCGCAAGCTGCACGCGCGTGCGATGGCCCAGCATGGCCCGGAAGGCCCGCCGCTGCCCGTCATCGACCTCAATGACGACCGCACGCGTGGCATCGTGCTGGTCAGCGTGGTGGTGGCCCTGTTCAGCTTCGTGCTGCTGGCCGGTGCCACCTACAAGGGTGTGCACGAGATGGAATCGGTGGCCTTCTGCGGCACCGTCTGCCACACCGTGATGGAACCCGAGCACACCGCCTTCCTGCGCTCGGCCCACAGCAAGCTCACCTGCGCCGACTGCCACATCGGCGCCGGCGCCGACTGGTTCGTGAAGTCGAAGATCTCCGGCTCGTGGCAGCTGATCTCGGTGGCTTTCAACCTCTATCCGACGCCGATCTCCACGCCGGTGCACAGCCTGCGCCCGGCACGTGACACCTGCGAGCAGTGCCACTGGCCGACCAAGCATGTCGGCGACAAGCTCAAGGTCGAAACACGTTTTGCCGCCGACGAGGCCAACTCCATGACCCAGACGGTGCTGCTGATGAAGGTGGGCGGCCAGCAGGGCACGACGTCCACCGGCATCCACTGGCACACCGATCGCGGCGTGAAGATCCGCTACCTCAGCGATCTCAAGCGCGAGAACATCTACGACATCGAAGCCACCACGCCCGACGGCAAGGTACGCACCTTCAAGACCAAGGCCCAGCCCGAAGGCCCGGTGGAATGGCGCACGATGGACTGCGTCGACTGCCACAACCGGCCTGCCCACACCTTCCAGCCCGCGAGCAAGGAAGTCAACAGCGCCATGGAAGACGGGCGCATCGACAAGACGCTGCCCTTCATCAAGCGCGAAGGCCTGCGTGTTGTCACCGAGGGCAAGTACGCTTCGAAGGAAGAGGCGCGTACCGGCATCAACACCGAAATCGAAGGCTTCTACAAGACCAAGTACGCCGAACTGGCCACCACCAAGGCGGCCGAAATCAAGGCGGCCGCAGCGGCGCTCGGCGACATCTACTCGTGGAACGTGTTCCCGAAGATGAAGGTCACCTGGGGCACCTACACCAACCACCTCGGCCACACCGACGACTCGCCGGGCTGCCTGCGCTGCCACGACAAGAAGCACGTGGCCGAGAACGGCGACAAGGTCAGCGGCGGCTGCAAGGCCTGCCATGCCGTGCTGGCCGACGACGAACCGAACCCCGAGATCCTGGGCACGCTCAAGCCCTGACGGGCCCGCAGCGCCCCGTGCGCATCCTCTTCCTGACGCGCAGCTTCAACGGCCTGGCGCAGCGGCTCTATCTCGAGCTCACGGCGCTGGGCCACGAGGTGGCCGTCGAGTTCGACATCGCCGACACGGTGACGATCGAAGCGGTGGCGCTGCACCGGCCGGCGCTGGTGGTGGCGCCCTTCCTGACGCGCGCCATCCCCGAGGCGGTGTGGCGCCACACGGTATGTCTGGTGGTGCACCCCGGCATCGTCGGCGACCGCGGCCCCTCCGCGCTGGACTGGGCCGTCGCCGCGGGCGCGACGACCTGGGGTGTCACCGTGCTGCAGGCCGAGGCACAGATGGACGCCGGCCCGGTCTGGGCCAGCCAGACCTTCCCGATGCGCGAGGCCAGCAAGTCCAGCCTCTACCGCCACGAGGTGACCGAGGCCGCCGCGCGTGCCGTGCTGCAGGCCGTGCAGCGCTTCGCTGCCGATGCTTGCCCGCCGCCGCAGCCCGAAGCGGCTGCAACGGGCGGCCGCTGGCGCCCGCTGATGACCCAGGCCGAACGCGCCATCGACTGGCAGCGCGACGACACAGACACGGTGCTGCGCAAGGTGCGCGCCGCCGACGGCGCCCCCGGCGTGCGTGACGAGCTCTTCGGCCGGCCCTGCCAGCTCTTCGACGCCCGCGCCGTGGCACGGCCGCCCGGCACCGCCTACACGCCGGGCCAGCTGGTCGGCCGCCGCCACGAGGCGCTGCTGCGCGCCACGCACGACGGCCTGGTCGCCATCGGCCACCTGCGGCGCGCCGACCCCGCCGACAGCTTCAAGCTGCCGGCCACGCTGGCCTTCCCTGCCGAGGCCGCTGCACTGCCCGCCTGGCCGGCTTCGATGGCCGACGGCAGCGACCCCGATATCCGCTACGAAAGCGCTGGCGACGGTGTCGGCGCCCTGCACTTCGACTTCTACAACGGCGCCGTCAGCACGGTGCAGTGTCAGCGCCTGTGCGGCGCGCTGCGCCAGGTGCTGTTGCAGCCGCCACGTGTGCTGCTGCTCTTCGGCGGCAGCGACTTCTGGTGCAACGGCATCCACCTCAACGTCATCGAGGCCGCTGCCAGCCCGGCCGACGAGTCGTGGCGCAACATCAACGCCATCGACGACCTCACGCAGACGCTGATCGAGGCCACCGGCTGCCTCGTGATCGCGGCGATGCAGGCCAGCGCGGGCGCGGGGGGCGTGTTCATGGCGCTGGCCGCCGACGCGGTGTGGGCGCGGCCCGGCGTGGTGCTGAACCCGCACTACAAGAACATGGGCAACCTCTACGGCTCGGAGTACTGGACCTACCTGCTGCCACGCCGCCCCGGCCCGCCGATTGCGGCAGAGGTGATGGGCCGGCGCCTGCCGCTGTCGGCGTCACAGGCACGCGCCTTGGGCCTGCTCGACGAAGTCTTCGGCGACAGCGCACCCGCGTTCCGGGCCGAGGCGCTGGCGCGCGCTGCGGCGCTGGCCGCCAGCGCCGACCTGCCCGCGCGCCTGCACGCCAAGCAGCAGCGCCGCCTGCAGGACGAAGCCGTCAAGCCGCTGGCGGCCTACCGGGAAGAGGAACTGGCCCGCATGCGGCGGAACTTCTACGGCTTCGACCCCAGCTACCACATCGCACGCTCGAACTTCGTGCGCCGCGTGGCGCTTTCGTGGACGCCCCGGCATCTGGCGACCCACCGCCGTCCTTGACGGAGATCAATCTTCGGCTCCGTCGCGGTCAAAAGCGCGCTGTCGGCCGGCAGAATGGGCCCCGTGCTGGACCCCTTCGGTCAACCGAGTCGAGTGGGAAACAGTTCTATGAGGTACGGACCTTTCCGCCAGAACCCCCCGGAGCACCCTAATGAAACTCACCCTTGCCATTGCCGCCGCCTTTGCCACCGCAGCCCTTGCAGGCCCGGCCTTCGCCGGCGTCGGTGAAGACCTCGCCACCAAGGAGAAGTGCAACAAGTGCCACACCGACAAGACGACCAAGAAGGGTCCGTCGTGGGCTTCCGTGGCCGAGAAGTACAAAGGCAAGGCCGACGCCCCCGAGAAAATGTTCCTGCAGCTGAAGAACGGCGGCAAGGTCGGTGACGAGGACGACCACAAGAAGGTCGTCGCCAGCGATGCCGACATCAAGGCCCTGGTGCAGGTCGTGCTCTCGACCAAGTAAGGCCGGCGCGCCGGCACCCCGGTTTCTCAGCAGCAAGACGGAGAGTCGAAGATGAGATCGCGTTTCCCGATGTTGGCGGCCGCAGCCGCACTGGTGCTCGGCGGTTCGGTCTGGGCCGGCCAGGCCGAGGACTTCATTGCCGCCAACAAGTGCGGCAAGTGCCACACCGAAAAGACGACCAAGAAGGGCCCGTCCTACGCCTCGCTGGCCGAGAAGTACAAGGGTGATGCCGGCGCCAAGGCGAAGATGCTGAACACGCTGAAGACCGGCGGCAAGGAAGACCACGACAAGGTTTCCGGCACCGATGCCGAACTGCAGGCCGTGATCGCCTTCATCCTCGCGTCGAAGTAGCGCCTGGCCCGCAGCGGGCCCCCAGCGCGCCCGGTGGTCGCCCCTCGCGACCCCGGGCGCGTTTTTCATGGCCTGACGCCTGCCGCGCACTGCGAGCCGGTGCGCTGTCTGCACTCACCCTTTGTGCGTTTGTGACCCTCCGCTTTCGATCCTTGGTGGTTCAAGTCAGGGCCACCTCAACCCTGACCTAAATCAAGGTTTTGAGGGATCGCACTCCTAAACTCGTCCGCACGTTGGCGGCTGTGGGCCCGGGTGATCCGGGTGCACAAACACCAGCGGTTGATCTCGATGTGCCGAGGCCAGGCGTCATGCCTATGACGCCGCCAGACGGTGCAGGGATCACCAGGCACTTTCCCCGAGGAGGCTTCTCATGGGCATGACCAAGAACCGCAGCTGGCTCGCGCTGGCTGCAGCCGGCCTGCTGGCCGTCACGCTGTCTGGCTGCGGAGGTGGTGACACCGGCGCGGCCGGACCCGCCGGCGCGGCCGGACCGCCCGGTACGCCGGGCACCACAGGGCCCACAGGGCCTGCCGGACCTGCAGGCACCGCGAGCACGGCCGTCAACCTGGCCACCATCACGCCGCAAGCGTGGGAGTCGGCCCAGTTCCAGGCCCAGGTGACCAAGGTCACCATCGCCAGCCCGCCCGTGGTCGAGTTCAAGGTCATGGACAAGCTGGGCAACCCGGTCACCGGCCTGGAAGGCGTGAAGGCGCAGAGCGCCACGGCCATCAAGCCGAGTTACCCGAACCTGGCCTTCGCGATCGCCAAGCTGGTGCCGCGCACCGACGCCAAGCCCAGCAGCTGGGTGAGCTACGTCGTCACGACGATGCCGACGACAACGACGGCCGCCGTCACCGCCACCCGCCCCAGCACCGACAACACCGGTACGCTGGAAGCCGTGGCCGGCACACCCGGTTCCTACAAGTACACCTTCTACCGTGACATCCCCGGTACCAAGGCGCTGGTCGACGGCCTCACGCTGACCGGCAACAACCGCAAGGCCGACCTCGGCGACCTGACCTACGAACCCACCCTGCCGCACCGCCTGGTGATCCAGATCGGTGGCGCAGCGCCGGGCACGGGCAGCAACACGCCCACCGCCACCACGGTCACACCGTCCGTGAACCTGGCCAACCCGGTCAACGCCATCTACGACTTCATCCCGTCCACGGGCGCGGTCCTGACCGAAGCCCAGCTGACACGTGAAGACGTCAACATCGACAGCTGCAACGTCTGCCACGAGAAGCTCGCCTTCCACGGCGGCAGCGCGCGCGTCGAGACGAAATACTGCGTGGTCTGCCACACCACCCAGCGTGCCTATGGCCAAGCCCTGGCCGTGTCCACGGCCGGCAAGTTCCCGGTGCTGACCGAGACGAAGACCGTGAACGCCGCCACCGGCATCACCAGCTACAGCTACTCGCCCAGCACCTACGTGGCCGACGGCGAAGTCTCGGGCAACTTCACGACGATGATCCACAAGATCCACAACGGCACGGCGCTGGTCAAGGAGAACTACCACTACGCCGGCGTTGCGTTCAACAACAAGGGCTTCTCCAAGCTCGGTGGCGGTCAGCGCATGTGCACCACGTGCCACGACAGCCAGATCGCCCAGAACGCACTGAACCACATCAACCTGCCCAGCCGCCAGGCTTGCGGCGCCTGCCACGACGGCATCAACTGGGAAACCGGTGGTGGCTCGACGCTGGCCGACAAGGCCGCGGCAACCGCCGTGGGTTCGGTGGTCGCGACCTCCGGCCACATCGGCCGCGCGCAGAGCGACGACTCGCGTTGCGTGCTCTGCCACACGGCCGAGTTCAACAAGATCGACCACCAGATGGAGAACATCACCAAGAACAACCCGGTCATCGCGGCGGGCTTGGCATCGTTCACCTACGACATCAAGTCGGCCACCGTCAACGCCAGCAACGACATCGTCATCGAGTTCGGCATCAAGCAGCGCATCGCACCTTCGACCACCGACACACTGGTGACGCTGGTCGCCCCCGCGGCGACGGTCTCGGCCTCGCTGGCCGGCTTCACGGGCGGCCCGAGTTTCATGCTGCCCTACGCCATGGCGCAAGACGGCATCGTTTCGCCGGTCGACTACAACAACCTCGGTCGCCCATCGGCGCAACCGCGCACCGTGTCCGTGGCCAGCCTGCTGAGCACGAATGCGACTGCAGCCGCCAACGGATCCCTGGTGCCCTCGACGGCCAACGCCGGCTACTACATCGCCACCATATCGGGCGGCGGTGCCAACGCCTTCCCGGTGGGCGCCAAGCTGCGCGCCGTGGCGCTGCAGGGCTACTACACGCAGACCGGCTTCGTCGACCCGGCCAACACGACAGCCACACCTACGAATGTGGCCCGCCACGCCATCTCGGTGATAAAGGCCGTCACGGGTGACACCGTGCGCCGCACCGTGGTGGATGCCGAGAAGTGCTCGAACTGCCACGAGTGGTTCGAAGCGCACGGCGGCAACCGCGTCAAGGAACCCCAGGTTTGCGTGGGCTGCCACGTGCCGGGTCTGGCCACCAGTGGTCGCGGTATCTCCGATGCAACGTTGGGTGCCTATGCGTTCAGCAAGTCCGATGTCAAGGTCCTCGCCGAATGGGGCTTCGACAAGACGCTGCCCAATGCAGCGCTGAAGTTCCCGGTTGTGACGAACAACTTCAAGGAAATGATCCACGGCATCCACGCCGGCCGCGAACGCGTCACACCGTTCCAGGACGCACGTGACCGCACGCCTTCGGCCATTACCCTGCTCGACTTCCGTCGCATGGACTTCCCGGGCAAGCTGAACAACTGCGAAACCTGCCACGTGACGGCGCTGACGAGTGACCAGAAGACCTACAACTACGTGCCTGCCAACACGCTGGTGTCCGTCTTCGAGTCGATCGATGCAACCTACGCTGCTGCCATCCCGCTTGGCACGGCAACCACGGCCATGGCCAAGACCTCGCTGGCCTCTGCCAGCCCGACCGACATCGTGACAACCCCGTTCGCTGGCGCCTGCGTCAGCTGCCACGACCGCGCTGCGTCCAAGGCCCACATCACCCTGAACGGTGGCGTGGTGATGGGCACCCGTGCGGCGGCAAGGCCGACGGGCGTCGAAGACGTCGAGTCGTGCGCCGTCTGCCACGGCCCGGGCCGCGACTTCGATTCGGCCAAGGTCCACAAGTAGGCGACTGAGGTCAGGGGGAAAGTGACAACCTCGCTTTCCTCCCAACCGCAATACAACCCGGGGGCGACGCCTCCGGGTTTTTCCTTGTCAAGCGAGCATCGAATGCAAACCCCGCTGATCCCCCTCGCCTTCATCACCGCCCTGCTGTTGCTGGGTGGCGGCCCAACCGCCGCCGCCCCGCAACAGCAGGGCGCGACGAAGGCCGCGCCCGCCGCCAAGCTCAAGCTGGTCGACATCAACAGCGCCAGCCGGACCGAACTGAAGACACTGCCCGGCATCGGCGACGCCGAGGCCGAACGCATCATTGCGGCACGCCCCTACCCCAGCAAGGCCAAGCTGGCCGCCGAGAAGGTGCTGTCCCTCGAGGCCTACGCTGCGCTCAAGGGCCGCATCGTCGCGGTGCAGAAGGCACCGCCCAAGGCCAGGGCCAAAGCCAGGACCGACGCCGTGCCCGCCGGCAAGTCCTGACCGGACCCCGCGCACAGACCGACCCAGAGGCCCAGAAGATGAAGATCACCCGACACCTCCTCCTCGTGCTGCTGCTGCTCACCGGGCTGTCATGGCAGCTCACGGCCTCGGCGCAAGGCAAGCCCCTGCCCTCGGCCACGGCCTACAGCGAAGAAGGCGCCGACACCTGTCTGGGCTGTCACGACGAGGACGAAGGCAAGTACAAGGCCAAGGCGCTGTTCAAGACCAAACACGCCCACCGCGGCAACAGCCGTGCGCCCTTCGGCGCCGGCGGCTTGCAGTGCGAGGCCTGTCACGGCCCCGGCGCGCTGCATGCACGCAACAAGAAGGGCGCGGCCATCAACAGCTTCAAGGCCGACTCGAAGTACACGCTCGAAGAGCGCAACCAGGTCTGCCTGACCTGCCACCAGGGCACCACGCGCACCGCCTGGCACGCCAGCGCGCACGAGCGCGCCAACCTGGCCTGCACCGACTGCCACCAGGTGCACCAGGAGAACGACCGGGTGCTGGCCAAGTCCACCGAGTCAGAGGTCTGCCAGAGCTGCCACAAGCAGCAGAAGGCCGACTTCCAGAAGGCCTCTGCGCACCCTGTGCGCCAGGGCAAGATGGCCTGCAGTGATTGCCACGCCCCCCACGGCTCCAGCGCCCCGGCCATGCTCGTCAAGCCGACGCTGAACCAGACCTGCTACAGCTGCCATGCCGACAAACGCGGCCCGCTGCTGTGGGAACACGCCCCGGTGGCCGAGGACTGCGCGTCCTGCCACACGCCGCATGGCTCGGTGCGCGCGGCGCTGCTCACGAAAAGCCCGCCGCTGCTGTGCCAGCAGTGCCACACCACGGCCGGCCACCCGTCGGTGGCGCGCACCGGTTCTTCGCTGCCCGGCGGCAACGCCGGTGGCACCGGCTTCCTGATCGCCGGCAGCTGCACGAACTGCCATACGCAGGTGCACGGCTCCAACCACCCTGCCGGCTCGAAGTTGATGCGCTGAGCGACGCGCGCCCTTTGCGGCGCCCGCCCGGCCCACCCTAGCGAATATCGGATGCCATCATGAGAACACCCAAGCCCCTGCTCATCTTCAGTGCCCTCGGCGCCTTGGCGACGGCCTCGGCCAGCCTGGCTGCGGCGGTCGACACGTCGGCCTGGAAGTGCAGCGCCTGCCCATTCGAGAAGGGGCCGAGCGGCACGGTGGAGGTCGGCCTCGGCAATGTCTCCGACGAGTCGGCCAAGTTCACCGACATGAGCGGGCTCGAAAAGGGCAGCTACCTGGTGCTCGGCGGCAGTGCACGCTTGCGCGACGAGAGCGGCTTCTTCGGCAGCCTGTCGGCCAGCGAGCTCGGCCTCGACACCCGTTCGCTGTCGGGCCAGCTCGGCCAGGAGGGCCTGTTCACGGCGCGGCTGTCCTACGACAAGCTGCCCCGCCGCTTCGCCGACGGCGCCGCCACGCCCTACCTGGGCAACGGCGGCAACCTGCTCACGTTGCCGGCGGGCTACCCGCGCGACACCACGGGCTTGATGCCCCTGGCCACGACGCTGCAGCCGTTGCAGCTGGGCTACGACCGCTCGCGTGTCGACGGCGGCCTGCGCTGGATCGGCGGCGAGCACTGGACCTACCGCGTCAACGCCCGCCGCGACGAACGCAACGGCACGCGGCCCGGCGCCGGCGCCTTCTTCGCCACCACGGCGCAGCTGGCGGTGCCGCTGGACCACGTCACCAACCAGATCGAGGTCTCGGCCTCGTATGTCGGCCAGCCGCTGCAGGCCACGCTGAGCTACCAGCTGTCGAACTTCCGCAACGGCCAGGCGGCCTTGAGCTTCGCCAACCCCTTCACGCCGGTGGCCGGCGCCAGCCAGGGCCAGCTCGCGCTGGCGCCCGACAACGAGTTCCACCAGCTCGCTGCGTCTGTGGGCTACGACCTCAATGCGATGTTCCGCGCCAGTGCCGACATCGCCGTCGGCCGCATGACGCAGAACGCGGCCTACCTGCCGCTGACGCTGACGCCCGGCCTCGCCGCCAGCCTGCCGGCGCTGCCGGCATCGTCGCTGGACGGGCGTGCCGACACCTTCAACGCCGCCCTGCGCGTCACCATCGTGCCGCCGATCGAAGGCCTGCGCCTGAACGCCAGCTACACCCGCGACGTGCGCGACAGCGACAACGTCGCGCAGAGCTTCCCCGCGGTGTCCACCGACATGTTCGTCGGCCTGCGCCCGGTGACCAACACGCCCCTCAGCTTCTTCCAGGACCGGCTCAAGTTCGTCGCCGACTACCGCGCCAGCAGCCGCCTGAAGGCCAGCGCCGGCATCGAATACGACAGCCGCGAGCGCAGCTACAGCGAAGTCGTGACAACGCGCGAAACCACCGTGTGGGGCCGCATCGCCGGGCAGCCGCGTGACGACCTGTCGATGTCGCTGAAGCTGTCGCGGTCCAACCGCGGCCACTCCGACTACGGCGTATCCACCTGGACCGACGATCCGCAGAACCCGCTGCTGCGCAAGTTCAACCTGGCCAAGCGCGACCGCCAGGCGGGTGCGGCGCGTGTCGACTGGACGGCCACCGAGAAGCTGTCGCTCGGCGTCGGCATCGAGGGCACGCAGGACGACTACAGCGAGTCCGTCATCGGCCTGACCGACGGTCGCAGCTTGAGCCTGAACGTCGACGCCGCCTATGCCGTCACCGACAAGACCCAGTTGCGCGCCTTCGCGCAGGCCGAAACCATGCACACGCGGCAGGTGGGCAGCCAGCTCTTCGCCAGCCCCGACTGGACGGGCCGCATCCGCGACCGCTTCAGCGTCGTCGGCGTCGGCGTCAAGCACCTGGCGATGGGCGACAAGCTGGAGCTCGGCGCCGACCTCACGGTGTCGCGCGCGCGCAGCGTGACCCTGGTCGATACCGGTACCGCCACCGACCCGTTCCCGGACACCACCACCTCGATGGACCGCCTGAAGGTCACGGCCACCTACCAGCTGAAGGACAACCTGTCGCTGGTAGGCAGCCTGTGGCACGAGCGCTACGACGCAGCCGACTGGCGGCTGGACGGCGTGCGGCCCGACACCGTGCCCTACCTGCTCGCCTTCGGCCAGCAGGCGCCGCAGTACCGCGTCAACGTGGTGCAGTTCTCGGTGCGCTACCGCTACTGAACGGCCGTCGGGCGCTCAAGGCGCCCGGCGAAGTTGGATCACCTCGAGGCCGCGGCACGTGTCGCCGGTTTCGGGAAGTGGCCTTCGATCAGGCGCCGTGCCTCGGGGCCGTCCCACTCGCGTGCGCCGGCCACCTTGGCCAGCACGCGGCTCGAAGCGTCGACCAGCACCGTCAGCGGCAGGTGGCTGGCGCCGAGCATGTGCTCGAGTTCCAGTTCGCGGTCGATGTAGTGGCTGAGCGTGGCGTTGCTGCGCCGCAGCCAGGCCTGCGCACGGTCGACGTGGTCGTCGGTCGAGATGCCGATGACCGTGAAGCGCTCACCGAGATCACCCCAGGCCAGGCGCTCCAGCGAAGCCGACTCGGCGCGGCAGGGTGCGCACCAGCTGGCCCAGACGTTGATGATGAGCGGCCGCCCGCGGTAGGACGACAGCGCGCGCGCGGGCCCGTTCAGGCCGCGCATCGTGGCTTCGCGCAACGGCTGCCCCACCCGCACCTCGCCCGGTGTCGCGGGCCCGGCGCCGAACACCGGCAGGTTGAGCAGCGGCACCAGCCCCAGCGCCAGTGCGCAGCGGCGCAACCGTTGTGGCGGGTTCGACGCCAACCCTTCGCCCAGCGTCAATGCAGCACCAGCAGTGGCAGCTTGCTGCCTGCGAGCACCGCCTTGGTCTGCGAACCGAACAGGAACTCGCCAAAGGCGCCGCGTCCATGGGTCACCATCAGGATCATGTCGCAGCCGCGCGACTCGGCGGCCTCGATGATGGCGCGGTCGACACGCGGCACCTGATCGTAGTAACCGTCGAACTCGACGCCAGCCGCGCGCGCAGCGGCCTCGAAGCGGCTGAGCACGTCCTTGGCGTGGGCCTCGGTCAAGGCATTGTGCGCGTCGGCCTCTTCCTCGACCCAGGCCCGCGATCGCGGGCCGGGACGAACCGGCAGCAGGGGCTCGGCGACGAAGCCGGTGATGGCCGCCCCCAGCTGCTTGGCCAACTCGACGCTGGCCTGGATGGCACGGTCTGACAGTTCGCTGCCGTCGACCGGAACGAGTATGCGCTTGTACATCTGGAGGCCTCCTCTTGCTGCGCGGCGTGCGCAGGCCAAGCTTCGACCAATGTAAGCACCGCGACAGCGTGCCACCTTGCGCTGGTTCAATGTCGCTGCACTTCGCTGTGACGCCTGCGCATCAGTGCATAGGCCGCCGGCACCACCAGCAGCGACAACAGTGGCGCGGTGATCATGCCGCCCAGCATCGGCGCGGCGATGCGGCTCATGACCTCGGAACCCGTTCCCGTGCCCCAGACGATGGGCAGCAGGCCGGCCAGGATCACCGCCACCGTCATCGCCTTGGGCCGCACACGCAGCACCGCACCTTCGCGGATGGCGTCGTCCACCAGCGCCGGGCCATAGGTGGCACCGGCGTCCAGCCGCTCCTGCAGCGCGTGTTTCAGGTAGATCAGCATGACGACGCCGAACTCGGCACTGACACCCGCCAGCGCGATGAACCCCACCCCGGTGGCAATGCTGAGGTGGTAGCCCATCGCGTAGAGGAACCACACGCCGCCGGTCAGTGCCAGCGGCAGCGTGGCCATGATGAGCAGGGCCTCGTCGAAACGCTGGAAGGTCAGGTAGAGCAGCACGAAGATGATCAGCAGCGTGGCCGGCACCACCACCTTCAGGCGCTCGTTGGCGCGCTCCATGTACTCGAACTGGCCCGAGTAGGCGACGCTGATGCCGGGCTCCAGTTTCACGCCGGCGGCCACCGCACGCTGCAGGTCGTGCGCCACCGCGGCCAGGTCGCGGCCGCGCACGTCGACATAGACCCAACTCGTCAGGCGCGCGTTTTCGCTCTTCAGCATCGGCGGGCCTTCGCTCAGCGTGATGGTCGCCACCGTGCCCAGCGTGATCTGCTGCCCGGCCGCGGTCAGGAAGGGCAGCTGGCGCAGCTTCTCGGGTGTGTCGCGCAGTTCACGCGGGTAGCGCAGGTTGATCGGGAAACGCGCCAGGCCCTCCACCGTCTCGCCGGCCATCTCGCCGCCGATGGCGCCGGCGACGATGCTTTGTACGTCACTGATGTTCAGGCCGTAGCGGCCGGCGGCGACGCGGTCGATCTTCACGTCAACGTAGCGGCCGCCGGTCAGCCGCTCGGCGAGCGACGAGCTCACGCCGTCCACCGTCTTGGCCACACGCTCGATCTCGCCGGCGATGCGGTCGATGGCCTTCAGGTCGGTGCCCGAGACCTTCACGCCGATGGGGCTCTTGATGCCGGTGGCCAGCATGTCGATGAGATTGCGGATGGGCGGGACCCAGATGTTGGCCACACCCGGCACCTTCACCGCCGCGTCGAGCGCCTCGACCACCTTCTCGGGCGTCATGCCCGGCCGCCACTGCTCACGCGGCTTGAGCTGGATGGTGGTTTCGAACATCTCCATCGGTGCCGGGTCGGTGGCGGTTTCGGCCCGGCCGGCCTTGCCGAACACACGCGCCACCTCGGGCACGGTCTTGATCATGCGGTCGGTCTGCTGCAGCAGCTCACCGGCCTTGGCGGCACTCAGGCCGGGCAGCGCGGTGGGCATGTAGAGCAGGTCGCCCTCGTCCAGTGGCGGCAGGAATTCGCCACCCAGGCGCATCAGCGGCCAGGCCGTGGTGGCCAGCGCCAGCACGGCGATGACGATCGTCGTGCGCGGTGCGCGCAGCACCGCGTCCAGCACCGGGCGGTAGATCGCGATGAGCACGCGGTTGATGGGGTTGCGGTTCTCGTCGGGAATGCGGCCGCGGATCCAGTAGCCCATCAGGATCGGGATCAGCGTTACCGCCAGCGCCGCGGCCGCCGCCATCGAGTAGGTCTTGGTATAGGCCAGCGGACCGAAGAGCCGCCCTTCCTGCGCCTGCAGGGTGAACACGGGCACGAAGCTCAGCGTGATGATGAGCAGGCTGAAGAAGAGCGCCGGGCCGACCTCGACCGCGGCGTCGGTGACCACCTTCCAGTGTGCTTCGCCCTCCAGCTTCTCGCCCGGATGGGCGTGCTGCCAGGCTTCCATCTTCTTGTGCGCGTTTTCGATCATCACCACCGCCGCGTCGACCATCGCACCGATGGCAATCGCAATGCCGCCCAGGCTCATGATGTTGGCGTTGATACCCTGCTGGCGCATGACGATGAAAGCCGCCAGCACGCCCAGCGGCAGCGAGATGATGGCCACCAGCGACGAGCGCAGGTGCCACAGGAAGACCACGCACACCAGGGCCACGACGGCAAACTCTTCCAGCAGCTTGTAGCTCAGGTTCTGGATTGCGCGCTCGATGAGCTGGCTGCGGTCGTAGGTGGTGACGATCTCGACGCCGGCCGGCAGGCTCTTCTTCAGCACGTCGAGCCGCGCCTGCACGGCGCGGATGGTGGCCTGCGCGTTTTCGCCGGCGCGCAGGATGACCACGCCGCCCGTCACCTCGCCCTCGCCGTCCAGGTCGGCGATGCCGCGGCGCATCTCGGGGCCGGTCTGCACGACGGCGACGTCGCCCAGGCGCACGGCCACGCCGTCCTTGGCCTTCAGCGGTATGGCTCGGAAGTCGTCCAGCGTCTTCAGGTAGCCGCTGGCGCGCACCATCACTTCGGCCTCAGCCAGTTCCAGCGCCGAACCGCCGGTCTCCTGGTTGGCGTTCATCAAGGCCATGCGCACGTCGGCGAAGGTGATGCCGTAGGCCGCCAGCTTGTGCGGGTCGGCCACCACCTGGTACTGCTTGACCATGCCGCCCACGGTGGCCACCTCGGCCACGCCGGGCAGGCTCTTCAGCTCGTACTTCAGGAACCAGTCCTGCAAGGCACGCAGTTCGGCCAGATCGTGGCGGCCGCTGCGGTCGACGAGCGCGTACTGGTAGACCCAGCCCACGCCGGTGGCGTCGGGGCCGAGCGAGGTCTTCGCGCTGGCCGGCAGCCGGCCCTGCACCTGGTTGAGGTATTCGAGCACACGCGAACGTGCCCAGTAGAGGTCGGTGCCGTCTTCGAACAGCACGTAGACGAAGCTGTCGCCGAAAAACGAGTAGCCGCGCACCGTCTTCGCGCCGGGCACCGAGAGCATGGTGGTCGCCAGCGGGTAGGTGACCTGGTTCTCGACGATCTGCGGCGCCTGGCCCGGGTAGCTGGTGCGGATGATGACCTGCACGTCGGACAGGTCGGGCAGCGCGTCGATGGGCGTGTGGCGCACCGACCAGACGCCGGCGGCGGTGACGAAAACCGTCATCAGCAGCACCAGGAAACGCTGGCGCACCGACCAGCGGATGAGTGCGGCGATCACGGCTTGCCCCCAGTGGCCGGGGCGCTGGCCGGCCGGCGCTGGATTTCGTGCACCAGCGGGCCCGAGCCCTCGGCACTGAAGCGCAGGCGCACTTTGTCGCCGGCCTTCAGGCCCTGACCCAGCGCGGGCGACTTCAGCGCGAAGGGCATGCTCATCGCCGGCCACTTCAGCGCCGGCACAGGTTCATGCGCAACCGAGATCTCGGTGCCCTCGATCGATTCGATCACCGCGTTCACCTCGTGCAACACGGACGCGGCAGCGCTGGCCGCTGGTGCTGGTGCTGGTGCAGGTGCAGGTGCTGGTGCAGGCGCAGGTTCAGCGGCCATGCGGGCCACGGCGCCCGACAGGCTGGCTTCGGAGTCGACCAGGAACTGGCCCGAGGCCACCACCTGCTGGCCCTCGGTCAACCCACTCAAGATCACGAGCTTGCCGCCCACCTCGCGCCCCAGTTCGACGTCCACCGGCGTGTAGCGGCCGGCATCGCCGCCGGCGACGAAGACCAGCGCACGCCGGCCGGTGCGGATGACGGCTTCGCTGGGCACCACCAGCGCGCTCTCGGCGGCGCCGGCCAGCGTCGCCTGTGCGTACATGCCGGCGCGCAGCTTGCCGCCCTTGTTCGGCAGCTCGATGCGCACACGCAGCGTGCGCGTCTCGCGGTTGGCCTCCGGCAGCACGGCGGCGATGCGGCCGTTGAAGACTTCGCCCGGCCAGGACGCGAAGCGCGCCTGCACCGGCCGGCCCAGGCCCAGCAGCGCGGCCTGCGCTTCGGGCACCGCGGCCTCCAGCCACAGCGTGCCCAGGCCGTTGATGCGCGCCAGCGTCATCATCGGCGCCAGCGCCATGCCCTGGCGCACCATCAGTTCCTGGATCACGCCGGCGATGGGGCTGGTGAGCGTCATCACCGGCCGCGGCTGGCCGCTGCGCTCGACCTCGGCGACCAGCGCCTCGCCCATGCCCAGCAGCAGCAGGCGCTGGCGCGCGGCGGTGGTCAGTGCCTTTTCGCCGGTAGCCCGCACGGCCAGGTATTCACGCTGCGCGCCGGCCCATTCGGGCACCAGCACGTCGACCAGGGGTGCGCCGGCAGCCACCACGTCGCCGGGCGCGCGGGCGTAGACCTTCTCGACGAAGCCGGCGGTGCGCGTTTGCAGAATGGCCACGTCGCGTTCGTTGAAGCCCAGCGTGCCCACCGCCTCGACGCCCGAGGCGATGGGCTCGCGGGTCACGGTCGCCAGGCGCATGCCCAGGCTCTGCGTCAGGCGCGGGTTGATCTGCACGCCGCCGCCTGCACCGGCCTCGTCGGCGTAGCGTGGCACCAGGTCCATGTCCATGAAGGGCGAACGGCCCGGCTTGTCGAAGCGCGCGTCGGGCTTCATGGGGTCGTACCAGTACAGGACCTGGCGGCCGACGGCGGCGCCGGACGCCGGCAGCGCCGCCGATGGCGCGCCGTGCGTGGTGCTGCCGGCGCCGCGCCAGACGGCGATACCGTAGCCGCCGGCGGCGGCGAGCAGGCCCACGACCGCGGCCACCACCAGGGTGCGCGAAGAGGTGTTCGTGTTCATCAGCGTTGCTCCGCAATCAGGTAGTTCAGGCGTGCGCGCAGCGCCTGCTGGCGCGCATCCAGTTCCAGGGCCCGCAGGCCGAGCTCGGCGCGTTCACGCCGCGCCGCCAGCACGCCGGCGAGGTCGCCGCGGTTGCCCTCATAGGCGGCCAGCGCCAGCGCCACACGCTCGGCGGCCAGCGGCACGGCGGCGTCGCGCAGGCGCGCGGCCTTGCGCGTCAGCTCGTCGAGCTCGGCCAGCTGCATGTCGACCTCTTCACGGCGGCGGCGTGCCATGTCCTCGCTCTCGGCTTCGATACGCTCTGCCTCCTTGCGTTTGGCGGCGATCTGCGGGTCCTGGCGCTGGGCGGCCCACATCGGCAATTCGAAGCTGAGCTGGAAGGACACCATGTCGCCGAAGCTGCTACCGCGGCGCGAATACATCACCTGCCAGGCCCAGTCACCGCGTTTCATCGACTCGGCTTCGGCGACCTCGGCCTGCGCCATCTGCTGCATGGGCTCGAACACCCGCAGGTCGGCGTGGCGGCCTATGCCTGCTTGCAGCGCGCTGCGTTCGGCCGCCAGCGCCGGCGGCGGGCCGGCCAGCGGCAGCGCGGCATCGTCACCCAGCCAGCGCCGCAGCGCGGCCTGGGCCTGGGCCTGCTCGCGCACCAGTTCGTCGCGGCGGTCGGCCAGCATCAGCGCTTCCTGGCGCGCCATCGTGGCGTCGGCCGGCATCGCGCTGCCGGCGGCGACACGTGCGTTCACGGTCTCGCGCAGCAGGCGGTTTTCGTCGTCCAGGCCCTGGAAGAGCCGCAGCCGCTGTTCTGCATACCAGCGCGCCAACCAGGCCGCGGCGACCTCGCGCTGCACCGCCAGCTGCTCCATCACCAGCAGCGCCTTTTCGCGTTCGGCACGTGCGTCGGCGCCCTGGCGGCGCGCAGCGCGTTTGGCGGCGTTGGGCATGTCCTGCATCCAGGCGAAGCTGCGCTGCGTCATCGGCTCGGCGGCGATCTGGAAGCGCATCGGCCCGCTGATCGGCAGGCCGTCGACACCGGCCGAGACCCTGGGGTCGGGCAGCTCGGCGGCGCTGGTGCGCAGCTGGCTGGCGGCCTCGACGCCAGCACGGCGCGCGGCGAGCATGGGCGCGCGCTCGGAGGCGCGCTGAAGGGCTTGCTCGAAGCTCAGGCTGGGAGCGGTCTGGGCCTGGGCGCAGGTGGTCGCAGAGAAGAGCGCGGCCAGCAAGACGGCGCGGCCGCCAGGGCCGTGCAGGCGCACGATGGTGGGCATGGAAACTCTCCGGATCGGTCGGATTGGGCGGGGGCAAATGCCGCGCTGTGGCGGCCCCGGGCGAAGGCGGCGGGCGTCAGGCGCCCGCGTCGACCGGTCTAGATGCGCAGCACGCCGTATGCGAGGTACAGCGGCGGCCAGCCTGGGGGTTCACCCATCAACGCCAGGCGCGCCGGCCAGGGGCCGGGCGTGACGCGCGGCACCTGGAGCAGCACCGCAACGAGGCCTCCGCCCACTGGCGGTGGCAGATCGGCGCCCAGCGCCTGCAACGGTGCCTGGTCCTCGTCGGTGCATTGCGCCTTGCACAGCGCCAGGTCGCCCGGCGCCGCGTCACCATGGCAGGGCATGGCCTGGACATCGGCGTGGGCATGCACCTGCACCTGCACCTGCACCTGCATCTGCATCTGCGTCGGCAGGCTGTCGCAGGCATGTGCGACCACCAGCCAGTGCATCAGCAGCAGCGCGCCGCCCAGCCACGCACAAAGGCGCCGCCGCGTGGTGGCTTGCAGTCGAGAACCCATGGCGCGCAGTCTAGTGGGCGCTGCGCCCGGGACCTTGACGGATGTCATGAAGCCCGACTTGGCGGCTGCCCGCAGCGGCCGCGGCCTTTCAGTCGAAAACCAGCGCCGGCAGCACCAGGCTGAGCCAGGGCACGTAGGTCACCAGCACCAGGAAGCCCAGAAGTATGGTCAGCCAAGGCAGCGCAGCGCGCACGACCTCCATGAGAGTCATGCCGGTGATGCCGGCGGTGACGAAGAGGTTCAGCCCCACAGGCGGCGTGATCATGCCGATCTCCATGTTCACCACCATGATGATGCCGAGGTGGATGGGGTCGATGCCCAGCTGCGTGGCGATGGGAAAGAAGATCGGCGCCAGGATCAGGATGATGCCCGTGGGCTCCATGAAGTTGCCCGCCACGAGCAGGATGATGTTGACGACGAGCAGGAACATCCAGGGTTCCATGCCGGCGGCCATGATGTGCTCGGCGATGGTCTGCGGGATGCGCTCGGTGGTCAGCACATGCGCAAAGAGCAGCGCGTTGGCGATGATGAACATCAGCATCACCGTGGTGCGGCCGGCGTCGAGGAAGACGTGCGGCAGTTCCTTCCAGCCGATGTCGCGGTAGATCACCACGGCCACGAACACCGCGTAGACGGCCGAGACCGCCGCGGCTTCGGTGGGCGTGAAGATGCCGCCGTAGATGCCGCCCATGATGATGACCAGCAGCATCAGGCCCCAGGTCGATTCGCGGAAGGTGCTCCACAGCACCGAAGCCGGCGCCCTTGTGCTCTTGGTCAGCGTCAGCTTGCCGGCCCGCCACCACACGGCCAGCGCCAGCAGGAAGGCCAGCAGCAAGCCCGGCACCACGCCGGCCATGAACATGCGGCCCACCGAAACTTCGGTGACGGCCGCGTAGACCACCATCACGATCGACGGCGGGATCAGGATGCCCAGCGTGCCGGCGTTGCAGATCACACCCGCTGCAAACGGCTTCGGGTAGCCGCTCTTCACCATGCCGGCGATGACGATGGAACCCACCGCCACCACCGTGGCCGGGCTCGACCCCGACACCGCCGCGAACAGCGTGCAGGCCATGACGCCGGCGATGGCCAGGCCGCCACGCAGGTGACCCACGGCGGCGATGGCAAACGCAACCATGCGCTTGGCCACGCCGCCGGTGCTCATCAACGCGCCGGCGAGCACGAAGAAGGGAATCGACAGCAGCGTGTAGTGTTCGCTGGTCTCGTAGATCTTGATCGTCAGGCTGGCCAGCGAGTCCTGCCCAACGATGAGGATCGTCAGCAGGCTGGCCAGCCCCAGCGAGATGGCTACCGGCATGCCCAGCGCCATCAGCACCAGCAGCGTCGTGAAGAGGATCGCCGTATTCATGCCGCTTCCTCCTTGGCCTTGAGCTTCAGCGCCTCGGCCACCTCATCGGCCAGACTCAGGCTCTCGGACTTGCCCGTCACCAGCGCCCACAGCACCTGCAGGAAGCGCACCGAAAGCAACACATAGCCCAGCGGCATGATGGCGCGCACGATCCACAGTGGTATCGGCAGGTCCTCGAGTTCGATGCCCACCTCCTTCATCTTCGTCACGTAGTCCCACGAGCCCAGCAGGATGATGCCGGCGTACACCAGGCACAGCAGCACGATGACGATGGACACGCCGCGGCGCAGCATCGGCGGCATGAGCTTGACCAAGGCGTCGATGCCGATGTGCGCGCCGACGCGCACGCCGTAGCTGATACCGACGAAGATCATCACCGCGAAGAAGATCGTGGTGAGTTCCAGCGCCCAGGTAAAACCGCTGTTGAAGACGTAGCGCAGCACCACCTGCATGAAAGTCACCACCGTCATCGCCGCCAGCATCAGCATGACGGTCCACTCCTCGAATCGGTCGAGCCAACGCATGGTGCGTCCTCCGGTTCAGTCAACGGGCCTGAGACCACCCCACGACGGGGCGGGCAGAAGAAGGTGAAGAACAGGCCGGCCCGCGCTGGGCGGGCCGGTCGGGGACTACTTGTTGGCCGCGAGTGCAGCGTCGAGCATGTCCTTGCCGATGTCGGCCTCGAACTTCTTCCACACCGGCTTCATGGCGTCACGCCACTGGCCGAGTTCGGCCTTGGTCATCGGCAGCACCTCGGCGCGCTTCTCGTCGATGGCCTTCTTGCGGTAGACCATGTCCTCGTCGAGGGCGATCTTGTTGCCGTGGGCGATGGACTCGGTCATGGCCTTGGTCAGCGCGGCCTTCACGTCGGCGGGCAGCTTGTTCCACCAGCCTGCGTTGGCGATGACCATGTAGTCCAGCACACCGTGGTTGCTGTCCATGATGTACTTCTGCACCTCGTGGAACTTCTTCGTGTAGATGTTCGACCAAGGGTTCTCGGTGCCATCGACCACGCCCGTCTGCAGCGCCTGATAAACCTCGGCAAAGGCCAGTTTCTGCGGATTGCCGCCGACGGCCTTGAACTGCTCTTCCAGCACGTCGGACGTCTGGATGCGGAACTTCAGCCCCTTGGCGTCGGCCGGCACGCGCAGCGGCTTGTTGGCCGACAACTGCTTCATGCCGTTGTGCAGGTAGCCCAGGCCGACGATGCCTTTGCTGTTCATCGACTTCAGCAGTTCCTGGCCCTTGGGCCCATCCTGGAAGCGGTCGACAGCCTCGATGTTGTCGAACAGGAAGGGCAGGTCGAAGATCTGCAGCTTCTTCGTGTACTTCGCGAACTTGGCCAGCGAGGGCGCGATGATCTGCACGTCACCGAGCAGCAGCGCTTCCATCTCTTTCCCGTCGCCGAAAAGCTGGCTGTTCGGGAAGACCTGCACCTGCACCTTGCCGGGCAGGGCCTTCTCGGCCAGTTCCTTGAACTTCAGTGCCGCCTGGCCCTTGGGCGTCTGGTCGGCCACGACGTGGCTGTACTTGATGACGATGGGCGTCTGGGCCATCGCAGCACCGGCCACCGTCAAGCCCGCCACGGCCAGCGCCGCAGCCACTACCGTCAGGCGCCGCCTGACCCCAAAACTCGTCTTCATGCTGTCGTCTCCTTGGTGAAAACCTGGTTCGTTGGCCCTGCCCACTTCGATGGTGGACTGTGGGTGGCCGATGCCCTGCCCTATTTCCAGCCCATGGCCACCATCTTCTTGCGTATGAACGCAATCTGCGTCTGCAATGGCAGCTGCTTGGGGCACACGTCATGGCAGCCCAGCAGCGACATGCAGCCGAACACGCCGTCGTCGTCGCCTACGAGTTCGTAATAGTCCTCATCCGTGCGGGTGTCGCGCGGGTCGAGCCGGAAGCGGGCGATCTTGTTCAGGCCGACG
Organism: Burkholderiales bacterium; assembly: GCA_038205425.1. Classification (GTDB taxonomy): domain Bacteria; phylum Pseudomonadota; class Gammaproteobacteria; order Burkholderiales; family Burkholderiaceae_C; genus Rubrivivax. Next base: position 69,033 of record JBBRBW010000009.1, read on the forward strand.
GCGCCGACGAAGTCCTCGCGCATGCGCGCCGTGCCGCAGGCCGACACACACGAGCCGCATTCGATGCAGCGGTCGAGCTCGTAGATCTGTTCGGCCAGCTCGGGCTCCATGCGCGCTTCCAGGCGCGTCAGGTCGGGGCTGGTTTCCTGTTGATGCACCCAGGCCTGCAGGCGCTCGCTCATGCCACGCATCCACTTGCCGGTGTTGACGGACAGGTCGCCGATAAGCTCGAACACCGGCAGCGGCGCCAGCGTGAAAGTGGCTTCGAGGTTCTTCGTCAGCGTGCGGCAGGCCAGCGCGGGGCGGCCGTTGACGAGCATCGCGCAGCTGCCGCAGATGCCGGCACGGCAGACGAAGTCGAACTGCAGCGAGGGGTCGAGCCGCTCGCGGATCTCGCTCAGCGCAATGAACAGCGTCATGCCCGCGGCGTCGTCCAGCACGTAGGTCTGCCAGTGCGGCGCGACCTCGGGCCGCAGCGGGTCGAAGCGCAGCACCTTGATCGACAGCTTGCGGTTCACGCTGCCGGCGGCCGCCGCCGCGTCGGGCTGCAGGCACGAACGAACGGGAAGGATGGGGATGGTGGTCGTCATGCCAGCGGCTCGTCGATGCGTTCGTTTGGCCCGCGCAGTGGCGGGGGCAGCATTTCTTCGTAGGGCATCAGGGCCTTCTGCACATCGCCGCGCGGTGCGTCTTTCATGCGTTCACGCAAGGCGGCCACGTCGGCCGCGCGCGCAGCGGTTTCGGGATGGTCGACATAGTCCTTGGCGCCGTAACCGCGCCAGCCGGGCGGCAGCTCCATGGTCTTCACGTCCACCGGCTCATAGGCCAGGGTCGGCCGCGTGTCGCCTTCCTTCCAGGTGGCCAGCGTGCGCTTGAGCCAGGTGGCGTCGTCGCGGTGCGGATGGTCTTCGCGGAAGTGCGCACCGCGGCTTTCGGTGCGCTGCAATGCGCCGTCGGCCATGCACAGCGCCAGCTTCAGCATCTTCTGCGTGCGGTAGGCGGTGGCCAGTTCGGGGTTGGCGCCGGCCGCCTTGTGGCGCAGGCCGATGTGGCGGCTGCGGTCGAGCAGTTGCTGCAGCTCGGTCACGGCCTTGGACAGCTCCTCGCCCGTGCGAAAGATGCCGACCTTTTCGGTCATGACCTGCTGCATGGCCAGCTTCAGCACCGAGGCGTCTTCGGTGCCGGGGCCCTTCACCAGCAGGTCGAGCTTGGCCTGCTCGGCCGCGACCAGTTCACGCACCAGCCCGGTGGGGATGCGCATCTCGTTTTCACTTTTGTCGCAGAAGTCGGCGACGAACTCGCCGACGATCATGCCGGCGACCACGGTTTCGGCCACCGAGTTGCCGCCCAGACGGTTGAAGCCGTGCATGTCCCAGCAGGCGGCTTCGCCGGCCGAGAACAGGCCCTTCAGCGTCGGGCTCTCGCCGGTGTGGTTGGTGCGCACGCCGCCCATCGTGTAGTGCTGCGCCGGGCGCACGGCAATCATGTCGACCACCGGGTCGATGCCAAGGAAACTCTCGCAGATCTCCTTGACCTCGCGCAGGTTCTTCTCGATGTGCGCGCGGCCCAGCTGCGTGATGTCCAGCCACAGGTGTTCACCGAAGCGCGAGGGCACCCCCTTGCCCTTGCGGATGTGCGTTTCCATGCGCCGCGAGACGACGTCGCGTGATGCGAGCTCCTTCTTCTCGGGCTCGTAGTCGGGCATGAAGCGGTGGCCGTCGACGTCCTTCAGCAGGCCGCCGTCGCCGCGGCAGCCTTCCGTCACCAGGATGCTGGCCGGGAAGATGCCGGTGGGGTGGAACTGCACCGCTTCCATGTTGCCGAGCGCGGCCTGGCCGGTTTCCAGCGCGATGGCCATGCCTATGCCTTCGCAGATGACGGCATTCGTCGTCACCTTGAACAGCCGGCCGGCGCCGCCGGTGGCGATGATGGTGGCCTTGGCGACGTAGGCGCTGAGCTCGCCGGTGATCAGATCGCGCACCACCGCGCCCTGGCAGCGGCTACCGTCGACGATGAGTGCAATGGCCTCGGCGCGTTCCACCACCGGGATGCTCTCGGCGATCGCGCGGTCGCTCACCGCGAACAGCATGGCGTGGCCGGTGCCGTCGCTGACGTAGCAGGTGCGCCACTTCTTGGTGCCGCCGAAGTCGCGCTGCGCCACCAGGCCGTGGGCCTCGTCGCGTTCGGTCAGCGTGACCTTCTGGCCGTTGATGATGACCTGGCGGTCGCCACGGCTGACCCGGCTCCAGGGCACGCCCCAGGCGGCGAGTTCGCGCACAGCCTTGGGCGCCGTGTTCACGAACATGCGCACCACGCGTTGGTCGGCACCCCAGTCGCTGCCGCGCACGGTGTCCTCGAAGTGAACGTCCTCGTTGTCGCCCTGCCCCTTGATGACGTTGGCCAGCGAGGCCTGCATGCCGCCTTGCGCCGCTGAAGAGTGCGAACGCTTGGGCGGCACCAACGAGAGAATGACGACGTCGTGGCCGCGCCGCTTGGCGCCGATGGCCGCACGCAGCCCGGTGAGGCCGCCGCCGATGACGAGCACGTCGGTGTAGTTGATCTTCATGACGCTGCGCTCACTTCACCACCGCTGGTGCGCCCGCAGGCTGCACCCAGGCCGGTGTGTAGGGTTCACCGGCGCGCGGCGCGTGCTCGATGCCGATCTTGATGTAGGCCGCCAGCGTGGCCAGGCCCAGCACGAGGAAAAACACGGTCAGGGCCCACTTCAGCGTCTTCAGCTTCTTGCGCGTCGCGTCGGGGTGGGCGCCGCCGAACCAGTTCCACTTCACGGCGAGCCGGTACAGGCCGATGCCACCGTGCAGTTCGACGGCGAACAGCAGCACCAGGTACAGCACCCAGTAGTGGTCGGACCAGACGCGGTCGGCGCTTTCGAAGGGGCCGATCCGGTCGGGCCGCGAGAGCATCACGAAGAGGTGCATCGAGGCCAGGAAGAAGAGCGCGAAGCCCGTCAGCACCTGCCACCACCACAGCGTGGTGTCCTCGTGCTTCATGTCGCCGGCGTGGTCGCGGAAGGCGCGGAACTGCAGGTAGTTGCTGGGGAACTTGCGCACCGCCAGCAAAGCGTGCACCACCAGCAGCAGCAGCACGGCGGCCACCACCACCGACACCAGCCAGGGCAGCGAACGGCCGAAGATGAAGTAGCCCTCGAAGGCCTTGGTCACCGTCCACATCGCGTCCTTGCCGAGCAGGATGGTCGAGACGAAGAACATGTGCCCCCACATGAAAAGCGCCAGCAGCAGGCCGCTGGCGCTTTGCACCCAGTCGAGCCGCGCGGGCCATCGGCTCTTGCGGGGCTTCTGCGAGCGCGGCACGCCCGGGACGGACACGGCCTGCGTGCGGCTGTTCATGCGCTGCTTCTCCTGTGTCGGCAGGGGCCCGACTGCTTTTCGCCGACCGCCGGATCTTCGGCCACCCGACTTCGGCCGCGCTTGACGCATGTCAACGAGGCGGACGCGGCAAGGGCTACCTTCACGGCCTCGAAAGTCGCGTCCAACGCGCCGGAGACCCGCATGTCGATAGACACCCCCCATCCACGGCGCCCCGCGCTGTCGTCCTGGTTTCCACGCGGCGAGGCGCTGCTGCGCGAGCCCTCGTTGAACAAGGGCACCGCCTTCACCGAGCGCGAGCGCGAACTGCTGGGCCTGCGCGGCCTGCTGCCGCCGCACGTGTGCACGCAGACCGAGCAGGTGGCGCGTGTGCTCGAGAACTTCCATCGCCTGCCCAGCACGCTGGAGAAGTACATCTTCATGACGGCGCTGCACGACCGCAACGAGGCGCTGTTCTTCCGCGTCGTGATCGAGAACACCGACGAGATGATGCCGATCATCTACACGCCCACCGTGGGCCTGGGCTGCCAGCACTTCGGTCACATCTACCAGCGGCCGCGCGGCATCTTCGTCACCGCCCACGACCGCGGCCAGGTGCGCACGCTGCTGCGCAACTGGCCCCACCACGACGTGGCGATGATCGTCGTCACCGACGGCGAACGCATCCTGGGTCTGGGCGATCTGGGCAGCAACGGCATGGGCATCCCGGTGGGCAAGCTGGCGCTGTACACGGCCTGCGCCGGCGTGCCGCCGACGCAGTGCCTGCCGGTGATGCTGGACGTCGGCACCAACAATGCCGGGCTGCGCGAGGACCCGCTCTACCTCGGCCTGGCGCAGCCCCGCCTGACGGGCGCGGCCTACGACGAGCTGGTCGACGAATTCATCGGCGCCGCGCGCGAGGTTTTCCCCGGCGTGGTGATCCAGTTCGAGGACTTCGCCAACCACAACGCCTTCCGGCTGCTGGAGAAGTACCGCCACCGCATCTGCACCTTCAACGACGACATCCAGGGCACCGCGGCCGTGGCCGTGGCGGGCCTGTACAGCGCGCTGCGCGTGACAAAGGGTGAACTGGCGCAGCAGCGCCTGCTCTTCCTGGGCGCGGGCGAGGCCGCCACCGGCATCGCCGAGCTGGCGGTGGCGGCGATGGTGGCCGAGGGCGTCGACGAGGCCGCCGCGCAACGCTGCTGCTGGCTCTTCGACAGCAAGGGCCTGGTGGTCGCCAGCCGCGGCGACCTGGCCGCGCACAAGCAGCCCTTTGCACACGAACACGCGCCCGTCACCGACTTCGCGGCCGCGGTGCGCGAACTGAAGCCCACCGGCATCGTCGGCGTGGCGGCGATGGCAGGCGGCTTCACGCGTGAGATCGTCGAAGAGATGACACGCCTGAACGAACGCCCCATCGTCTTTGCACTGTCCAACCCGACCTCGAAGGCCGAGTGCACGGCCGAGCAGGCCTATGTATGGAGCGGCGGGCGCGCGCTGTTCGCGTCGGGCAGCCCCTTCGACCCCGTCAACTTCGACGGCAAGACCTTCGTGCCGCGGCAGGGCAACAACTCCTACATCTTCCCGGGCGTGGGGCTGGGCACCATCGCCGTGCGCGCACGCCACGTCACCGACGAGATGTTCCTGGCCTCGGCCAGGGCGCTGGCGCAGCAGGTCACGGCAGAAGACCTGGCGCAGGGCAGCCTGTTCCCGCCGCTGCAGAACGTGCGCGAGGTTTCGGTGCACATTGCCGCCGCGGTGGCCGAGGTAGCCTATGCGCAGGGCCACGCCGAGGTCGAGCGCCCGGCCGACCTGGCCGGCTTCATGCGCGCGGCGATGTACGAGCCGACCTACCCGGTCTACGCCTGATCGGAAGCGTCAGTCGCCGCTGCCGGCATACAGTGCGGCGGCGGCGGCCAGGCGCCGCCGCAGGGCCACCACCAGGTCCGGCGGTGCCAGCACCTGCACCTGTTCACCCTGGCGCAGCAGGTCCATCACGAGTTCGGTGTCGTCGACATAGGGCAGGCGCAGCTCGTAGCGGCCGTCTTCCAGCCAGCGGCCCTGCTGCTCGGGGTGCCACTCCTCACGGCTGGCCCACTGCGCGGCCTGCGCGTCGAAGGCCAGCACGGCCCAGCGCTGCGTGTCGCCGGCGTAGATGCCGTAGCCGGCGTCCATCTCGGCCTGCACTCGCTTCATGGCGATCTTGCGCGCGGGCTTGTCCAGCACCGTGGCCTCTTCGATGGCGTCGAGCGCAAAGCGGCGCAACGCGTCGACGCGGTGGCACCAGGCTTCCAGGTACCAGGTGTTGCGGTAGTGCACCAGGCGCTGCGGCGAGACGTCGCGCTCGCTCACCTCGCGCCGGCCGCGCGTGAGGTAGCGCAGGTGCAGGCGCTTGCGCGCCAGCAGCGCCGCGCTGACGCGCTCGAAGAAGCGGCTGGGCACCGGGCGGCGCAGCGCGCTGACCACCTTCACCCGCTTTATCAGCCGCTCGGCCGCGGCCTCGCCCTCTGCGCCACCCCCGGCGCTGCCCAGCAGCTGGTGGATGCGGTCGAGCAGCGGCTGCAGGTGGCGGCTGAGCAGGCCGTCGCTGTCCAGCCCGGCCAGCAGTTGCTGCGCCATCAGCAGCGAATAGAGCTCGCGTTCGTCGAACCACAAGCCGGGGAGCTCGTGTTTGCGCCCCTCGCAGCCGCTGCCGAAGCGGTAGCCGTTGAGATCGCGGTCGTACTCGATGGGCGCGCCCATGCGGTTGCGCAGGTATTCCAGGTCGCGCTTGAGTGTCGCCGGCGAGACCTCGAGCTCGTCGAGCAGCGCCTTGAAGCTGACATGCCCGCGGGCGCGGATCAGCGTCTCGATGCGGTACAGGCGTGCGGTGTTGTTGGCCATGGGCGTGCCGCCTCGTGACGGTTCGTCGGTGTCGATCCGCGGGTCAGCTCAGGCCGACGATGCGGCCCTCGTCGTCGAGGTCGATGTGCTCGGCCGCCGGCACCTTGGGCAGGCCGGGCATGGTCATGATGTCGCCGCACACCATCACCACGAACTCGGCGCCCGCCGCCAGCCGCACCTCGCGGATGTCGACGATGTGCCCGCTGGGTGCACCGCGCAGCGTGGCGTCGGTGCTGGAGCTGTACTGCGTCTTGGCGACGCACACCGGCAGGTGGCCGTAGCCGGCGTCCTGCAGCGCCGCGATCTGCCTGCGCACGGCGCTGCTGGCACTGATGTCGGCCGCGCCGTAGGTGCGCGTGGCCAGCTTGCGCACTTTCTGCCACAGCGGGTCGGCGTCTTCGTACGCAAAACGCAGCGTCGACTTCAGCTCGCAGACCTTCACCACCTCGCGCGCGACGTCGGCCGCGCCAGGGCCGCCTTCGGCCCAGTGGCGCGCGGTGACCACCGGCACACCCATCACGACCAGGCGTTCGCGCAGCAACGTGTGTTCGGCCTCGGTGTCGCTGGTGAAGTGGTTGATGGACACCACACACGGCAGCCCGAAGACCTCGTGCAGGTTGTGCAGATGGCGCTGGATGTTGGCCATGCCGCGCTCCAGCGCGCCCAGGTCCTCGCGCCCCAGGTCGGCGAGGTTCACGCCGCCGTGGAACTTCAGCGCCCTGATGGTGGCCACCACCACGGCGGCGGCAGGCGCCAGCCCGGCCTTGCGGCACTTGATGTCGATGAACTTCTCGGCGCCCAGGTCGGCACCGAAGCCGGCCTCCGTCACCACGTAGTCGGCGAGCTTGAGCGCGGCGCGCGTGGCGATGACGCTGTTGCAGCCGTGCGCGATGTTGGCGAAGGGCCCGCCGTGCAGCAGCGCCAGGTTGTTCTCGATCGTCTGCACCAGGTTGGGCGCCAGCGCGTCCTTCAGCAGCACGGCCATCGCGCCGTGCACCTTCAGGTCGGCGGCCGTGACGGGCCTGCGCGCACGCGTCTCGGCCACGACGATGCGACCCAGGCGTGTTTTCAGGTCCTGCAGCGACGTGCTCAGGCACAGGATGGCCATCACCTCGGAGGCCACCACGATGTCGAAGCCGTCCTGGCGCGGGAAGCCGTTGCCGGGACCGCCCAGGCCCACGGTGAGCTCGCGCAGCGCGCGGTCGTTCATGTCCATCACGCGCTTCCACACGATGCGGCGCACGTCGATGTCGAGCGCATTGCCGTGGTGGACGTGGTTGTCCAGGCAGGCCGACAGCAGGTTGTGCGCCAGCGCGATGGCGCTGAAGTCACCCGTGAAGTGCAGGTTGATGTCCTCCATCGGCACCACCTGCGCGTGGCCACCACCCGCCGCGCCGCCCTTCAGCCCGAACACCGGGCCCAGCGAGGGTTCACGCAGAGCGATCACCGCCTTCTTGCCGATGTGGTTCAGCGCGTCGCCCAGGCCCACCGTGGTGGTGGTCTTGCCCTCGCCCGCCGGCGTCGGGCTGATGGCGGTGACGAGGATTAGCTTGCCGTCGGGCCGGCCCGCCAGCGTGTCGATGTAGGGCAGCGCCAGCTTGGCCTTGAAATGGCCGTAGGGCACCAGATGCTCGTCGGCGATGCCCAGGCGTTCGCGGGCCAGGTCGGTGATGCGCTGCAGGCGCGCCTGGCGGGCAATTTGAATGTCGCTCGAGGGCAAGATGGTCTCCAGGGTTTACAGCCGTGGCGGCGATTCTCCGACAGGTGATGCAGCCGGGCCGCCGACTCGCGCACGCCGGCAGAATCGGTGGCGCTTGCAAGGCAGCACCCTTTGGCACGACAGCCCCTGTTTCACAGCGATCCCGCCGCGCCCGCGGCCGTGGCGCCCGGCACTGCGGTGCAGCCGTCGGCGCCGACCGTCGAAGTGCAGGCGGCCGCGAAGCGCCGCGGCGCGGAGGGCACTGCAGACGGCGACATTCAGGTCCGGACGCAGACCCCCGACGACCGCGCCTGCGCGGCGAGGTAACGCCATTCGTATGCAGTTGTCGCCCCGGTCCTATAGGGATAAGAGCAACAAAAAGCCCCGCCAGAAAACTTCCTGCGGGGCTTTCGGTTTGGCTTGCTGGGCAAGCCGATGTACGCCTGGCGGAGTCGAAGTCCGCCATCGTCGTTTTCAGGTCGCATCATGCCGTCGCAGTTTTGCCAATTTTCATAGGTAAAACCGCTTTAGCGGTGCGTCACGCCGTATCGCCTGATAACATCCAATTTCAGCCCGGTAGATGGGCGTGAAATCAGGGGAATGTGACGTTATGCCGCGCAAATCAAATGAACTGACCGCCCTGTCCGTACAGCGCCTGGTGCACCCGGGCCTGCACTTTGTCGGCGTAGTGCCCGGGCTTGCTTTGCATGTGCTTTCTACTGGCGGCCGAACGTGGGTGCTGCGGTTGACGGTGGCGGGCAAGCGCCGCGATATGGGCCTGGGTGGATACCCGGGCGTCACGCTGGCCGAAGCACGCGAGGCGGCCCGTAGCGCCCGCGAAAAGGTCACACTGGGTGTGGACCC
>JBBRBW010000010.1:0-75054 GCA_038205425.1 Burkholderiales bacterium
CCGTCGGTGCCGATGCACAGGGCGCGGCCCAGGCCGCCAGCCTCGGTGGCGGGCAGCGTCGAAGTCCAGGCCACACGCTCGTCCTGGCTTTCGCAGCTGGCGGCTGAGCAGTCGAACGTCGCAGCGGCGCCGTTGACGACGGGGCGGGTCTCGGCGGCGCTGATGGTGCCGCTGTTGTCGGCATCGACCGAGGTGTCGGCCACACCGTTGCCGTTGCGGTCGATGAAGCCCTCGGAAAGGACCTTCATCAGCATGGGGCGGCCGTTGTCGAAGTGGCGGTTCAGGATGTAGGCGTTGCCGTCGATGTCCACCGCCGAGCGTGAGGGCGCCGGGCCGCTGAAAGCGCCGTGGTTGGTGAAGCCAGTCGAGCCGAACCAGGTGCGGTAACGGCCGACTTCCTTGTTCAGGGTGGTGTCGATCTTGGACAGCGTGTCTTCGCCCGCATTGGCCACCCACAACACCGGAAACGTGGTGCCGATCGTGTTCAGCTGCAGCTGGTTGATATTGGGCGCCGTGTGGTTGACACCCGACAACGTGCCGAGGTCGAACTGGGCATCGGTGGTGTAGACCGTGGTCGCTGCGCCGGCCAGCAGAGGTGCCAGCCACAAGCCCAGCGCCGACAGCTTCACCAGCCGTCGAGAAATGAACGGATTCGTCTGTCTGGTTTGCCGACTCGTGTGCATGGCGTTCTCCTGTTCCCGCTTTTGGCTGCTGAATGTTGGCTACTGGGCTCGGTTGGCGCGCATTGCGCCGGGCACCGCGCCTTCGGGGGGGCGTGCGACGGGGAATCCATCCTGGGCCGCCGACCGGGTCAGGCGCTGAACGTCCCGCCCGTCGGCGCTGACCCGGTAGATCTGTCCAGGGAAGTCGCGAAAGCTCATCAAGAAGATATGGCGCCCATCGCTGGCCCAGGCGGCGCTCAGGTCGGCGTGCGCCCAGCGCGTCAGATTCGCGATGCCGGTCCCGTCGGCATTCATCACGTGAAGATTGATCAAGCCGCTGTCGGTGCCGGCGTTGCTCAGGAACAGGATCTTCGAGCCGTCGGGAGAGAAGCGCGGCTGGCTGCTGGTGAAGGCCGTGCCGGTCAGGACGACCGGGTCGCTGCTGCCCAGTCGCAACAGACGCAGGTTGACGCCTTCCCCGCGGCTGGACTGCACGTAGGCGATGGTCCGGCCGTCGGGCGACCAGACCGCACCGGTCTCACTGCCGTTGCCGCTGGTCAGCGCTGCGACCGTGCCGGCCTTCAGATCGGCCAAATGGATGTGCGTGCGCCTGTCGTTGACGGCGACGAAGGCGATCTGGCTTCCGTCGGGCGACCACTGCGGAGACCCTGTTTCGGTCAGCGACCCCGAGATGACCTTATCGCCGCTGCCGTCGGCGTTGATGACGCACAGCGCCTCGTTGCCATCACGCTCGCTGACGTAGGCGATGCGCCTGCCGTCGGGCGACCAGGCGGGGTTCTGGTCCAGCCCGGACCGAGATGTCACGCGCCGGACGTCGCTGCCATCGGCGTTCATGGTGTAGATGTCGCCGCCGCCGGAGCGGTACGAAACGAACGCGATCCTGCCCTGAGCCGACCATGCCGGCTGCAGCTCAGCGCTGTCGGTGTGCGTCAGGCGTATTTCGCGCTGGCCGTCGGCGCCTATGCTGAAAATCTGCGACGCCCCGGTACGCATCGACGTGAACAGCAACTCGCCAGAGGCGCTCGCGCCGGCAGGGCCAGGTTCACTGCGTCGACCGGCGTCGGCCGACGGCACAGCGATAGCTGCAGAGCTGCAGATCAAAGCGACCTGCAAGCAACACCACCGTACCCACCACGAAGAGCGCATGGCCTCGCGCCGTTTAGGGTGAGGCGACGAACTTCAACTCGCCAACCAACGTGGCCCCAGCGGCATCGATCAGCTGCACGATATGGGCACCTTCGGCGGCGGCGACCAGCGGGTGGGAAATCGAACCATCCTGCGCCGCCACCACCGCGGACATCGAGACACCGTTGCCCGGGGCCGTCACGCGCACAGTGATCACCGAACCGGGCTCGAATCCGCCGCCGAGCAAAGTTACCGACTGGCCGACCTGCACTGCCGACGGCGCGCTGGCGAATGGAGCGGCCAGCGCGGCCAGCGAAATAACAGCCGCTGCCAGCCCTGCACCGAGATTTCTGAATGCACTCATGCGAATTACCTCCGCTTCGTTCAGACCATGTACCGGCGGCGCGCCTCGCGATCGTCCGCCAAGCTCTTACAGCTCAAAGTTGATGAACAATACGCCTTCCGACGACGGCGAGGGCCCCCCAATATGCGGGGTTCGGCAGTGCCTGCAAGGCCGGGCGCATGATGCAGCGCAAGTCCTCGCCCGTCTGCAAGGCTTTCAAGGCGGCGGCTGCGAACCGGCGCAAACGAACGCACGCGCCCATCGCCCGCTTGCGCCCGACGCAAGCGGCTTGATGGCTGCCGAATGCCACGACGGCGCCGTCGCGCATCAGCAGCACGCTGGCCCCAACTCCAACACGTCGACGGGATCGTGGGTGACGATGATCACGCCCTGGCCGCCGGCCAGCTTCGTCGTCAACCTCGCAAGCAGATCGGCGCGTCTCAATCTGTTGACGTTTCCAAAAGGTTCGTCCAGCAGCGGCCGCCTGGACTGTGCCGCCAACGCACTGGCAAGCGCCACCCGTTGCGCCACCGCTCCCGAAAACGTGGCGATCTCCCTTCCCTGCATTTCCGTCGGGCCCATCTCGCGAAGCGCGGCCACGGCGAGTTCCTGTTTGCGTTGTTTTTCGGTGGCCTTGATTGCAAAGGCGACGTTCCCGCCAAGTCGAGATGCGCAAACAAGGTCGCATCCTGAAACGCGACGGCGATGCCGCGGGTCTCAGGGGCGACCAGGATCCTGCCTGCGGCGGTCACCCGTTGCGAGAACAGCAGACTCCTGTCGCCCCGTACCCGTCATTGGATCGCCACGGCCCATTGTGGTGAGCGATAAGTGTCACCCGCGGATCCACGGCGTTCTGGGCTGCGACGCTCCGTCACCGAGCGCCACCCGACCCAAGCGGAGGCTGGCGTCGAACGCCTCGCGGCTGTGCCGGCTGCAGGCGGCCAAGCAGCAAGTGGACGCCGCTCGCCAGCAGCAACACCAGGACAACACCCAGGCCCCAGAGCACCCAGATGAACGGCTCTATCCAGCCGACCGCAGAACCCAGCAGAGGCAGCCCATCACGCAACGCCTGCAGCGCCCAAGTCAGGCCGCCTTGTGTGGCCTGAATCCAGGCCGCGTCGACCCAGACAGACAGCCACGCGGGCACGGGCCACTGGGCGACAACCTCACCCACGGCCGCGGCCTCGCCCGACGCCAAATGCTGCGCGCCCCATTCGGTCAGATTCGTCAGCAGCAGCGTCCCGCCGGTCCAGAACGCCAGAAGCAGGAGACACACTGCCCAGACAGCAACTTTCATGAGGCTTCCCTTGTTGTTTACTTGAGCGCCAGTGCTCATGGTTGTTGGTCACTTGAGCGCAGCATCTCGCGGTGCAGACCCCAGTGGTCGACGGCGGCGCAGAGCACGACCTGCTCGCTTTCGGCAACGTGGGCGTCGGACTCGGCAAGTTCGACGCACAGGCGAAGCAATCGAACCCTGAGCGCGGGTTCTTCGATGTCGCCCATCAGCTCGGCAAGCGTACGCTCGTCCACTGGGCAAACGTCGGCCCACTTCAACTGTTGGCTCGACAACAGATCTTCACAGAACGCGTCGAGCACGGCATGAAGCTCGTTCCGCTGAAGACCGAGTTGCGCATGGACATCCCGCCGTTCCAGAAAATCGAGTTCAGGTTGACCGATGTCGCCGTCGGCCACGACGGTCAGCGCGATGATCCGCGCTGCCGCTTGGGGGCTGTTTCGAGGGTAGTGGCGCATGGTGGTATTGCTCCCGAGGTGGGCCTGGGCGGTGTCAGTCGAAGATGTCTTTCAACCACGATTTCTTGCGCTGTCCATGCGAGCCTGGTCTGTCGGCATGGACATGGCCATGGTCGGAGTCCGCAAAGTCGGGTCGCGAGCGAGCGGGCGCGCTGCCGCTGGGCATAGCCACCACCGCGCCGGCGCGTTCGATGAGTTTGTCGAGCTCGCCACGATCCAGCCACACGCCCCTGCACTGCGGGCAGTAGTCGATCTCTACGCCCTGGCGGTCGGTCATCAGCAGCGAGGTCTCGGTACAGGTCGGGCACTTCATGGTCTGTTCATGAGGTCACTCATGTTCCGTGTCGGAGTTGCGGGAGGTGGTGTGGATGAAGGATGGACGTTCATGAGTCCAGCGTGATGGCGCGCTGGCGCAGTCGCCTCGCGTCACCGCCGCGTCTCACCAGGCGAAGCACGAACCGTGCAGCGCGTGCCAAGGCCTTGTCCAGCGCGCTGCGCCAGTCACTCGCCACCGAGCTCACCACCACGGTGCCGACGACATCGGTCTTGAGCTCGACCTGGCATCGCTTGTCGGTGCCGCCACGCGGTCCGTTGACGTCCGACATCCTGACCGTCGCTTGCGGCACCAGCCAGGCGAGACGCCGGAGCACGAAGCGCGTGCGGCGCTGGCTCAGATCGAGCAGATCGGCTGCTTGCGCATCACGCGACTTGAAGAAGACTTGCATCAGGGCTCTCCTTGGGTTGAAGCACGGCCGGAACATAGGACCTGCAGCAGTCCGGAGAAAGCAGGCTTCCGCGAGCTTTCACATCGGATAAACCTGAACACGACTTCAAGGTCTTGCGACAGACTCGCCACTTTGCGGCGCGCTGCGCAAAACCAAGCGCCGCCCCGGTGCGATGCCCGCGCCCCCGCTCCATCGAGCCTGATCCCACGGAGTCCGACACCATGCCCAACACGCGAGCTGCGAACGCCGTGCGCCTGGAGTTCGCGCCCGAGTCGCTGGTGAAAACCAACCTCTCGGGCGCCGCCTTCTCCGGCGACTGGCTCTGGGTCGCAGGTGACGAGGCCTGCGGCATCGACCGCCTGCGCCGGCTGCCCCCGGCCGGCGACGAAGCGCTGCGTTTCGGCGATGTGCGTGACTTCCCGCTGGCCGAGCTGCTGGACTTGCCCGGTGCGGCCGACGAGGAAGCCGACCTCGAAGGCATGACGGTGGCCGACGGCTGGCTGTGGGTGGTGGGTTCGCACGGCTTGAAACGCAAGAACGCCCGGCCCGATGGCGACCATGCCGGCAACGCCAAGCGGCTGGCTAAGGTCACGCTGGACCGCAACCGCCGGCTGCTGGCCTGCCTGCCCATCGAGCTCGATGGCGAAGGCCAGCCCTGCCTGGTCCGCAAGGCCAAGGACGGCCGGTGCGCGCTGCGCCTCAAGGGTGATGCGCAAGACAACCTGCTCACCCGCGCGCTGGCCGACGACCCCCACTTCGGCCCCTACATGAACATCCCCGGCAAGGACAACGGCTTCGACATCGAAGGGCTGGCCGTTGACGGCAACCGGCTCCTGCTCGGCCTGCGTGGGCCGGTACTGCGTGGCTGGTCGGCGATGCTCGAAGTCGCGGTCGAAGCGCGGGGCGATCAACTTCGGCTGCTGCCGCTGGACGACAGTGGCATCCTGCTGCGCAAGCACTTCCTGCAGCTCGACGGCCTGGGCATTCGCGACCTTCACTTCTCCGGTGACGACCTGTACATCCTGGCCGGGCCGACGATGGCGCTCAACGGCGAGATCCATGTCTTCGGGTGGCCGCTCGCCAGGGCCGCGATGAAGGCCAACCGTGAGCCAGTGCGTTTCGAAGCGGCGCTGACGGCGCTGGTTTCGCTGCCTCACGGGCGCGGCACGAACCGCGCCGAGGCGATCTGTGACCTGCCGCCCTCGCTTGCCGGTGACAAACCCCGCTGGCTGGTGCTGTACGACGCTCCGGGCGCAGATCGCCGGGACGGCGAGCACACCGTTTTCGGCGATCTTCTGCGACGTGACTGATGGCGTCCGGCGACAGCGCCAGAGGGGCCGGCATTGCATGGCGCCCCGCGAGTCTGGTCCCGCACCTCGACCCGTCGTCGCCGTTGCTGTTCGTGATCAACGCCGCTGCGGGGGCCTTCGACGTCGATGCCAAGCGGGCCGTGATCGAAGCGGCCCTGGCAGCGCGCGGGCGAACGGGCGAACTGCTGATTTGCGGGCCTGTCGAGCTGCCGCAGGTGGCCATCGAGGCCGCGGCGGCGGCGGTGGCACGGAGCACGGCGGTGGTCGCCGTCGGCGGCGATGGCAGCCTCAACACGGTGGCCCAGGCCGCGCATGCAGCCGGTTGCGCGATGGGCGTGATTCCGTACGGCACCTTCAACTACTTCGCCAGGACACACGGCATACCCACCGACCCTGCCGCTGCGGCGCGGCTGCTGCTGGATGCGCGCCCGATACCGGTGCAGGTGGCGGCTATCAACGACCGGGTGTTCCTGGTCAACGCCAGCCTGGGCGTCTACCCCGAACTGTTGCAGGACCGCGAGGCTTACAAGGCCCGCTTCGGGCGCAGCCGCTGGGTCGCGTTTGTGGCGGCCTGTGCGACGCTGCTGCGCGCGCAGCGCCGGCTACGGTTGCGCATCGAGCTGGGAGCCACGGCTCGCGACGTGCAGACCTTGACGCTCTTCGTCGGCAACAACCGGCTGCAGTTGCAGCAGTTCGGCGCGGAGCCGGACGACACGCTGGCCGGCACGCCCGGCGACGGCAGCATGGCCGCGCTGATGCTGCGGCCCATCGGCACGCTGTCGATGATCGGGTTGGTGGTGCGTGGGGCGATGGGCCGGTTGGGTGAAGCCGCCGGCGTGGAAAGCTTCGAGTTCAAGCGCATGGTGGTAAAGCCCAGGCTGGCACCCGGCCGCAGGGAGATCAAGGTGGCGTTCGACGGTGAGGTGGCGCGCATGCGCGCGCCACTCGACATCCGCGTGCTGGACAGGCCCCTGTACCTGATCCACGCCACTGGCGCAGCGGGCTCGGCAGACGCGCCAGCAGAGGCTGCGGCATGAGTGTGCTGCTGCAGATTTCCGACACACACTTCGGTACCGAACAGCCGCACGTCGTCGAGGCCCTGGTTGCGTTGGCCATTCAGCAGCGGCCGGACGTGGTGGTGCTGTCGGGTGACATCACGCAGCGGGCGCGGCCGGCGCAGTTTCGCGCGGCGAAGGCCTTCGTCGACCGACTGGGGGCGCCGGTCCTGGCCATACCCGGCAACCACGACATCGCGCTGTTCGACCTCTGGTCGCGCCTGACGGGCCCCTACGCGCGTTACGCCTTGGCATTCGGGGCCGAACTCGAGCCCGTGCACGCGTCGCAGGATCTGCTGGTCGTCTGCGTCAACACCACGCGGGCCTGGCGCCACAAGAATGGGGAGGTGTCCACGGCGCAGATCGACCGTGTGGCGAAGCTGCTGGCCGCAGCCAGCCCGCGGCAGTTGCGCGTGGTGGGGGTGCACCAGCCAGCGGCCGTGACCCAGGCCCGGGACCGGCCCAACTTGCTGCGCGGCCACGGTGCCGCCATGCGCGCCTGGTCGGCCGCCGGGGTCGACCTGGTGATGGGCGGGCACATTCACCTGCCCTACACGCTGGCGCTGCACGGGTTGGCGCGTCGTCTGTGGGTGGTTCAGGCCGGAACGGCCGTCTCGTCGCGCATCCGCCAGGGGGTGCCCAACTCGGTGAATGTGCTGCGATGGGGCGAGGCTTCCGGCGGGCCTGGTGTCCAGGCGCAGACCCGGTTCGAAGCGGGGGACTGCTGCCTCATCGAGCGGTGGGACTTTGCACATCGCGATCGGGTCTTCGTCCGCACTGCGGTCACACCCGTGCAGCCAGACCGCGGCTGATCGAACGGTGGGGGGGGCGGCCACGGAACGACCCGTCGCTCGTCTGCCCGCGCCGTGTGCCGGCTCGGTGCGACGCAAACCCGGTAACTTCGCAGTTTCCGAACCTGGACTCACAGTGGATCTGCTTTTTCCGACTACGCATCAGCGCCACAGTACGGCGGTCGCAACTTTTCAAGGGCTTGATCGCTTCACTGTCGCTTCAACGACCTTGAAGGCCAGCTCTGGCAGCCTCGTCCGCCTTGGCTTTCCAACACAACGTCAACACTGAAGGAATTTCCCGATGCGCAGCTACCCCCGCAACAGCCCCGAAGCCGCCGCGCGCATCGTCGCGCTGGTTCTCATATCCGACGGCCATGTCTGCAAGTCCGAGTTCGACATCCTCAAGCAGCTCGACGCCGAGCGCGAACTGGGCCTGGAGCCCCACCTCCTGCCGCACATCGTACATACGCTGTGCGAAGAGCTGCTGCTTGGCGGCTATGCGACGGGTTCGCTGCTGGCCAACGTCGATGACAGCAGCTTGGCGTCGCTGATGGCCGAGGTGTCGGATCCGGCGCTGCAACGGACTGTCCTGCGCCTGTCGCTGGCCGCTGCCCAGGCAGACGGCCACCTGGCCGACGGTGAAGCCGTGGTCCTGGAGGCGGCCCGGCACCATTGGCGGCTGGCCGATGGCGACGACGCGAGCACCCCGAAATCGGCGCACCGGCATGCGGCCTGAGCTCAACCGATCGAGCGCGTTCAACCCCGCGCCGCAGTCAGGACCTGCATCACCAACGGGTGGTGCTGGCCGCGGCGTGAGCGGATGGCGTGGATTTCTTCCAGCACGCCGTCGCACGGGCCCAGTAGCCGCAGGCCGCGCATCGGCGCCACGTCAGCGGCACCGAACCGGCTGACCGGGAACACGCCGAGGCCTCTGGCAGCGAAGACCGCCAGCAGGGCACTGTCCTCGAACTCGCCGACGATGTGCGGCCGCAGGCCCTGGGCTTCGAACCAGCGGTCCAGCCGGGGCCGCAACGCCGAATGCCCGGTCGGCAGCAGCACGGGCAGCCTGGCCAGCGACTGCGGAAACCCCGCCACTGCGGTCTTGTGCACCAGCGTCGAGGGCCCGTACCAGTCCACCGGCGACTCAACCAGCCGTTCGCTCGTCAAGCGCAGATTCGGGTTGTGGGGTGCGGGTTGCCCCGCCAACACCAGATCCAGGTGGTGCATCGCCAGTTCAGCCAGCAGTGGCTGGAACTCGCCCTCATGGCAGAGCAGCCGCAGCGTCGGCGTTGCCAAGACAGGCGCCAGCAGCGCGTGCGCCGCCAGTTTGGAAATGCCGTCCGAAAACCCGACGGCCAGGCGCGCCACCTTGCCGCTGGCGGCCTCGCGAACCTCTTCCGGAATGAGCTGCCCGAGCTGGAAGATCTCCTCGGCGCGAGCGAAGGCCGCCTCACCCGCCTCGGTCATCGCCACGCCGCGCCCGGCGGGCTTGAGCAGTTGGTGACCCAGCGCCTTCTCCAGCTCGCGAACCTGGGCGCTGATGGTCTGAACCGCCATATCCAGCCGTTCGGCCGCGCGCGTAAAGCCGCCTTCCTTCGTCACGACCCAGAAGTAGTACAGATGGCGGTAGTTCAACATCTTGCAGCACCCACATCGGAAAAACCGAAGCTGGGTTCACTGTATCGCTGATCCTTCCGGGCTGCAGAACTGCCGAAGATCCCGCGCCGCCTTGAATGCCAAAGCAACAACATGGATACCGGTTCTCCTTCTCGCCGTCATGACCGTCACCATGATCGGCGTCGTCTTTCATGCGTGGCGGCTTGGCAACGATGGACGCGACATCGCGCTGCTCGTTGTCTTCGGCGGGCTTTTCGCTGCCGGCGCCGCTGTGGCCGCGATCTTCTGAGGCCCGGATCTTGACGAGATCAGCTCCGACAGCCTGCCCTCGGCTTGTGCTCGCGGCAGTCAGCCGGAGGCGGCATGTTCGCGGCGAACTGCAGGGCCCAAGTCCGTCGTGATCGCGAATGGCGGCATTGGCCCTGAATTCTTCTACTACGCGCTGGCTCAGTGCGGCGTATCGATCACTTGCCTCTAAGACGCCGCCCCGCTGGTGGACGTTCCCGAGCCCAACTCGCTGACCCCGGCGGGCCTGGCTCTGGCTGGCCTGGGGGGCTTCGCGTCCTTGCCGGGTCTGTGCGCCGCTGGCTTCGGGTGGCCCAGCCGCCCGGCCGGTTCGTCGGGCCTTTCTTCTGTCCGATCCGGCGCTTGCACCGGCGGAGCGCGTGGCGCGGCCGCGTCCGTGCTTCAACGAGCCCTTGTCCTACCCGCCGGGCCCGGTCGGCCCGGAAGAATGCGGCTTCACTCCGCGAAAGCAGACACCATGACCGATCCCCGCAACATTGCCCACGACAAGAAGGTGCGGCAGGAGAAGAAGCACCACGCTGAAGAGATCGCGCCGGGCAGCGACAAGACGCCCCAGCCGGGGAAGAAGACGCACATGGAACACCACGCGTCCGACATCGCCAAGGAACCGGACGAGGCCGCGCCGGTACCCACGCCCGAAAAGCCGCTCGAGTGACCGGCACGCAGGGCGCGCTGCCGGCATGGCGGGCCGGCGCCTGCGGGTAAACGACAGGCGGCGCAGTATGCCGCTACGACCCGCCTGCACGCCGGCCGCGAACAATGAAGGCTCAACCGTTCCCCAATGGAGACCTTCGAGCTGAGCCAGATCCTGATGCGGTGCGGCGACTTCGGTGAAGACTGAGAGACCATGGTGCCCTTCCAGGCGCTGCAGGCCGTGGGCCACACCGTGCAAGCCGTGGCGCCCGACAAGAAGGCGGGCGACTTCCTGATGACGGCGAGCCACGACTTCGAGGGCCAGCAGACCTACAGCGAGAAGCCGGGCCACCGCTTCACGCTGAACGCCAGCTTCGCCGACGTCGACCCGGCACGCTACGACACGCTGGTGGTGCGCGGCGGCCGCGCGTCCGAATGCCTGCGCATGAACGCGCGCGTGATCGAGATCGCGCGTCACTTCCTGGCGGCGGACAAACCGGTCGCGTCGATCTGCCATGGCGCGCAGCTGCCGGCCGCCACCGGGCTGATCAGCCTCAGCCTGGTTTCGACATCTTCCGCTCCCGCTTTGTGGGCCCGTCCGTGTCTTCATGCTGGCGCCAGACGTCGCAGCCCCGATGGAACTGACGCAAACGGCCGCGCCGTACGCCGGGCGCGGCAACCACACAAGGGCATTCAGGCCCGACCGGCCCAGGGCAGACCCGGATTTGAAGATCCTGGCGCGGCGGCACACTTTTGCGGTCCACAACGATCGCGGGCCCTGCCGCCGAAGCAGCGCACACCGCAAAGACAGGAGACTTTCACCATGCGCCTCTTCCCCCGTGCCGCCGCGCCCTGCGCCCTCGCGCTGTGCGCCCTGGCCTCCACCACGGCCAGCCACGCCCTGCGACCGGACGGCCCGCAGTACCAGGCGCAGGTGATGCGCACCAGCTACGGCATCCCGCACATCCAGGCCAGCGACTGGGGCAGCCTGGGTTACGGCTACGGCTACGCCTTCGCGCAGGACAACGTCTGCGTGCTGGCGCGCGAGGCGCTGGCCGCGCAGGGCCGCCAGGCGCGCTATTTCGGCGCCGGCAGCGGCAACGCGACGCTGGCTTCGGACTGGGTCTACGCGATGGTCAACAGCGATGCCCGCGTCAACGCCGCCTGGGCCACGCTCGACGGCGACACCCGCGATCTGCTCACCGGCTACGCCGCCGGCTACAACCGCTACCTGCGCGACACCGCGCCCGCCGCGCTGCCGCTCGACTGCCGCAGCCAGGCCTGGGTGCAGCCGCTGACGGGCAAGGACGCGCTGAAGGTGCTGCGCAAGTTGCTGGTGCGGGCCAGCACCGGCAACTTCGTGAGTTCGCTGGTCGGGGCCACGCCGCCGGCCGCCGTGGCCGCCCGCAAGGACGACGCCACGCGTGCCATGGCCCAGGCGCGCACGGCCGCCGCCGACGAAGCGGCATTCGCCACGCTCGACCCGGCCGGTCTCGGGCTGCCCGACTTCAGCCCCGAACGCTTCGGCAGCAACGCCGTCGGCCTGGGCAGCGACCTCACCGGCGGCGCCGGAGCGCTGCTCGGCAACCCGCACTTCCCCTGGTATGGCATCGAGCGCTTCTACGCGGTGCACTTGACCATCCCCGGCCGCTACGACGCCATGGGCGGCTCGATCTACGGCTTCCCGCTCGTCAACATCGGCTTCAACAAGCACGTGGCGTGGAGCCACACGGTCTCGACCGCGCGGCGCTTCATCCTGCGCCAACTGACGATCGTGCCGACGGCGCCCACGTCCTACGTCGTCGACGGCCAGCCGGTGGCGATGCAGCCCGAGACGGTGACCGTCGGGCTGCTGCTGGGCGACGGCAGCGTGGTGCCGGTGCCGCACACCTTCTGGATGACGCAATACGGCCCGGTGCTCGTGCCCGCGGCTGCGGCGCAGGCGCTGTGGACGACGACGAGCGCCTACGCGCTGACCGACGTCAACCTCGAGAACATCCGCGCCTTCCGCCAATACCGTGAGATGGGCCAGGCGCGCAACCTCGACGAGTTCGCCGCCACGCTGCGCCAGCATGTCGGGCTGCCCTGGGTGAACACGATCGCGGCCGACAGCGGCGGCCAGGCCTTCTACGGCGACATCGGCGCCATGCCCAACGTCAGCAACGCCAAGCTGGCGGCCTGCATCAAGCCCGGCTTTGCGCAGGCGCTGGCCGCGTCACGAATCTACGCGCTGGACGGCGCCAACTCGGCCTGCAACCCCGGCACCGACGCCGACGCACCCGAGCCCGGCATCTTCGGCGCCGCCAACATGCCCGGCCTGATGCGCCGCGACTACGTGCAGAACTCGAACGACAGCTACTGGCTGGCCAACCCGGCGGCGCGGCTCGAAGGCTATTCGCAGATCATCGGCGCCGACGAGAACCGGCCGCAGAGCCTGCGCACGCGGCTGGGCATCACGCAGATCCGCGACCGCCAGGCCGGCAGCGACGGCCTGCCCGGCGCGGGTTTCAGCCGCCAGTGGCTGCAGGACGTGCTCTACGCCAACCGCCATCACAGCGCCGAGATCATGCTCGACGGCGTGCTGCAGCTGTGCGCCTCGCAGAGCCCCGACGTGATCATCGGCAGCCAGACGGTCAACGTCGCGCAGGCCTGCAGCGTGCTCGCGAACTGGGACCGCCGCAACAACGTGAACAGCGTCGGCGCCCACGTCTGGACCGAGCTGTGGCGGCGCCTGAGCGGTTCGCCCACGGCCGGTTCTGGCCTGCCCGCGGTGTCCAGCGTGCTCTACGCCGTGCCCTTCAACCCCGCCGACCCGGTGGCCACGCCGCGCGGGCTGAACACCGCCAATGCCAGCGTCGTGACGCGCACCCTGGGCGAGCTGGCCTACACGGTGAAGTTCTACGCCGACAACGCGATCCCGCTCGACCGCCCCTGGGGCCAGGTGCACTTCGACATCCGCAACGGCCAGCGCCTGCCCATCCACGGCGGTTCGGGCACCTCGGGCGTCTACAACGCCATCACGCCTTCGTCGCTGGTGGCGGGCACGGGCTACACGCCGATCCTGGGCGGTTCGAGCTACGTGCAGTCGGTCACCTTCACGAACAAAGGGCCCGAGGCGCGCGCGGTGGTGACGTATTCACAGTCCAGCGACCCGGCCAACCCGCACTTCGCGGACATGACGGCGCTGTTCTCGAACTACGGCTGGGTGAACCTGCCCTTTGCCGAAGGCGACATCCGGCGCGACCCCCAGCTGACCGTGATCAAGCTGCGCGAAAAGCGCTGACCGCCGCCGGTGCGGCGGCGCTGCAGGCACACTGCGGCCATGCACGCCGCCGCCCCGTCCGCCCCGACCGCGGGTCTCGCCCGCACCGAAGCCGAGGTCCGCAGCGACCTCGCCGCCGCCTACCGGCTGGCGGCCCTCAACGGCTGGGACGACACGGTCTACGGCCACCTCTCGGCCAGCGTGCCCGGCGCGCCCGGGCACTACCTGATCAACCGCTTCGGGCTGCTGTTCGACGAGGTCTGCGCGTCCAACCTGGTGAAGGTCGATGTGCAGGGGCGGGTGGTGGACGGCTCCGGCGCACGCGTCAACCCCAGCGGTTTTGCGCTGCACGGCGCGGTGCACGCGGCGCGGCCCGACGCGGCCTGCGTGATCCACCTGCACGCGCCCTGGGGCGTGGCGCTTTCGATGCTGCCCGGCGGCCTGCAGCCGACCTCGCAGTGGGCGATGCGCCTGCACGGCCGCCTGGGCCGCCACCCCTACGAAGGCCTGGCGCTGGGCGCCGAGGAACAGCAGCGGCTGGTGGCCGCGCTGGGCCGGCTCGACGGCCTGATCCTCGAACACCATGGCCCGCTGGTGGTCGGCCGCACGGTGGCCGAGGCCTACTTGCTGATGCACATCCTGGAACGCGCCGCGATGGCGCAGCTGCGCGCGATGGCCGCCCACGGCGGCGTGCTGCCCGGCGTGGCCGAGCCGCTGGCCCAGCGCACTTACAGTCAGTGGGTGGGTGATGGAAGCGAGGGCAGCGAGATCGACGGCGACGTCGAATGGCCCGCGCTGCTGCGCCGCCTGGGTCGCGTCGCGCCCGGTTTCCAGGACTGAACGAGGAACACTGAACATGCCCACCATCCGCGTCGAACTCTTCGCCGGCCGCACGGTCGAGCAGAAACGCGCCCTGGCACTGGCCCTCACCGAGGCCACCGTGAAGACCCTGGGCGGTTCGCCCGACGGCGTCGACGTGGTCTTCTGCGACGTCGAACGCCACGACTGGGCCACCGGCGGCCAGCTGTGGAGCGACAAGGCCCGGCCCAAGCCGGCAGCTTGAAGCCATGACGGCGCCGGCCCGTGTGCTGATCAGCGAGGTCGGCCCGCGCGACGGCCTGCAGCGTGGCGCGCGCACCATGCCCACGGCCGCCAAGTGCGCGTGGCTGGACGCGCTGCGCGCCGCCGGTGCGCGCGAGGGCTTCGTGCAAGGGGCGGTGCATGGCTGAGGCGCTGCCGCTGGCCGGGCTGCGGGTGGTCGAATTCACGCATATGGTGATGGGCCCCACCTGCGGCATGATCCTGGGCGACCTGGGCGCCGAGGTCATCAAGGTCGAACCGCTGGCCGGCGACAACACCCGCCGCTTGCAGGGTTCGGGCGCCGGTTTTTTCCCGATGTTCAACCGCAACAAGCTGAGCCTGGCGGTCGACGTGAAGGACAGCCGCGGCCGCGACATCGTGCTCAAGCTGATGGCCGGTGCCGACGTCTTCAGCGAGAACTTCAAGGCCGGCACGATGGAGCGACTGGGCTTCGGCCGTGCCGCGCTGGCCGCGCTGAACCCGCGCCTGATTCACGTCTCGCACAAGGGTTTCCTGCCCGGCCCCTACGAACACCGCACCGCGCTCGACGAGGTGGTGCAGATGATGGGCGGCCTGGCCTACATGACCGGCCCCGAAGGGCGGCCGCTGCGCGCTGGCGCCAGCGTCAACGACATCATGGGCGGCATGTTCGGCGCCATCGGCGTGCTGGCCGCGCTGCAGCAGCGCGACAACGTGCGCAGCGGCACCGGGCGCGGCCAGGAAGTGCAGAGCGCGCTGTTCGAGAACAACGTCTTCCTCGTCGCCCAGCACATGATACAGTTCGCGGTGACGGGCCAACCCGCGGCGCCCATGCCCAGCCGCATCAGCGCCTGGGCGATGTACGACGTGTTCGACGTGCAGGGTGGCGCGCAGATCTTCCTGGCCGCGGTGAGCGACACGCAGTGGGCACTGCTGTGCCGCGCGTTCGGTTTCGACGACTTCGCCACCGACGCGCGACTGGCCAGCAACAACCAGCGCGTCGCCGCGCGCAGCTGGATGCTGCCGCTGCTGCGCGAGCGTTTTGCGGCCTTCACGGCCGACGAACTGGCGCGCCGCTTCGAATCCATCGGCCTGCCTTACGCGCCCATCACGCGGCCGCAGGACCTGTTCGACGACCCACACCTGGTGGCCACCGGCGGCCTGGCGCCCGTCACCGTGCCGGCCGACGCCAGCGCCGCCGGCCACGCCTTGGACACGCGCATGGCACTGCTGCCGCTGACGCTCAATGGCCAGCGCCTGCCGCTGCGCCTGGCGCCGCCGGCCCTGGGCGCGCAGACGGTGTCGCTGCTGCGTGAGCTGGGCTACGGCGACGCAGAGATCACCACGCTGCAGGCCGAGCACGTGGTCGCGGCGGCGGCCTGACGGCGCCGTGGACCTGCCGCGCCCGCCGCCGCTGGAACACCCGCCCACGCTGCCCGAGCTAACGTCGCTGGTGCCGCGCGCCTTCGACTGAGGCGTGATGGCGGTGTTCGGCGTCGTCTACCTCGGCATGTTCCTGGGCGCGCCGCTGTTGAACGCGGTTTCCAACGTGCCTGCCGTGATGCTGCCGCTGCTGCAGCTCGGCGAGCCCGGCCTCCAGGCTGCGCAGTCCGGCATCCGTATCGAGTGGCGGCGCCATGCGCGCACCGGCATCCCGCTCACGCTGGCTTCGCTGCTGGTGCTGTGGTGCGACCTTTGTCTCGCTGGCCTGAAGCGGCTCAAGCCGGCGCTGCGCGCCTGCAGCATCGGCACCAGATCCTCGACCAGCCGCTCCTTGTGCAGCAGGCCGCGCACGCCTGCGGCGGTCGCAGCATCCTGCAGTGCGGCGTCGACATAACCCGAACCGATGAACACGGGCAGGTCGGGCGCCAGCTTGGCCAGTGCACGCGCCACGTCCAGGCCGGTGGTGCCGGGCATGTTGTAGTCGGTGACCACGGCGTCGAAAGCCGCCGGGTCGGCGCGCACGGCGGCCAGCGCCTGCGCCGCGTCGCTGAAGGTCGTGCTGCGGTAGCCGGCACGGCGCAGCACGCGCTCGGCCAGCAGCGCCATGGTCTTCGTCGTCGTCGATGAAGAGCACGTGCTGGGCGGCCGGTGCCGGCACGTCCGGGTCGGGCGGCAGTTCGGCCGCACCGCCCGTCGCGCCGGTCGCGCCGGTTGCGGTAGCCAGCGGCAGCAGCACGTGAAAGGTGCTGCCCGCGCCCGGTGCGGTTTCGACGGTGATGGCGCCGTGGTGGCGACGAAAGTCTCGGGGTCGATCGGCTTCTCGATGTAGCCGTCGCAGCCCGCGGCGATCGCTGCGGCGCGGTCGGGCGCCATCGCGCACGAGGTCACCGCCACCACCGGTATCGGCGCCAGCACCGGGTCGGCCTTGAGCGCTCGCGCCACGGCGTAGCCGTCCATGCCGGGCAACTGGATGTCCAGCAGGATCAGCGCCGGCTTCAGCTCGACGGCCAGCGCCAGCCCGCGCGGGCCGTCGGCGGCATGCACCACCTCCCAGCCGCAGGCCTGCAACAGGAAGGCCACAGGTAGCGGTTGTTCTCGTTGTCCTCGATCAGCAGGATGCGACGGTTCATGCGATGGGGCGCCGGCACGGTGGTGGGGCGAGGGCGGTCCAGCGCACGGCGCAGCGTGCAGCCTCCGGCCCGCGCCGCACGTGCGGCGGGCCTCGAACTTGCCATTCCTGCGCGCCCGCCTGCGCCGCCCCGTTGGCAGTTGCAGGCCGCGCTTGCGTGGATCAGGAAATTTCGCGCAGGTAGATCTCGACGCGCCGGTTGCGGGCGCGGCCGGCGTCGCTGGCATTGTCGGCCACTGGCTCGCGTTCGCCGCGGCCGGCGGTCTGCACGTGCGACGACGGCACGCCGCGCGTCACCAGGTAGTCGCGCACGCTGTTGGCGCGGGCCACCGACAGCGGGTCGTTCACCGCCGCCGAGCCAGTGCTGTCGGTGTGGCCGACGATGCTCACGCGCGACTGTGGGTCGTCGCGCAGGCCGTTCGCGAAGGGGTCGAGTACGTTGCGCATCGCTGGCCGGATGGCGGCGCTGTCGAAGTCGAAGGAGACGTCGTTGGGGATGTTCAGCTTGAGCTGGTCGTCCGCGGTGCGCGAGACCTCGACGCCGGTGCCGCGCGTCGCCTGCTCCAGCGCGATGCGCCGGTCCTCCTGGCGCTTGGACCAGACGTTGCCGATCACCGCGCCGAGCGCACCGCCGACGACCGCGCCGGTGCCCGATCTGCCCCCGGTGGCTGAGCCGATCACGGCGCCGGCGACGGCACCGATGCCGGCGCCCGTGGCCGTGCCTTGCTGGCGCTCGCTCATGCTGGAGCAGCCCATCGCCAGCAGTGCGGCCAGCGTCACGGCGGCCAGGGCCGCCCTCGAAATCGTCTTGTCTTGCATGGTGTTTGCCTTCGGCGCCGGGGCGCCTTGAGCGGGCAAGAGGCCCTCTCTGACCTGCAGTGTGGTGGGCCGGTCGCCGCGCCGCCATCGGCCGGCGCAGCATCCGCCTGTCGGCGTGCGCCTACAGGGGCCGCGCGCTGGTTTCGGCCAATTGCACCAGGGCCAGCAAATCCTGATTCGCAGGGCTGGCGGCGTAGACCGCCACCGGCAGCATGGTCTGGTGCGGCTGGCGTGCCGGCGTGGCCACGTTCTCCACGCCGTTCTGCAGGCTCAGCACCAGCGCCTGCGGCGCCAGCGCTGCGCCACGGTTTCGGTCTCGCCCGCCTTCACGCACACCAGCACGAGGTCGGCGCCGCGCACGCTGGCCAGCGCGGTGGTGGCGGCTGCGCGGTGCTGCTGGCGCCCTCACGCAGCAACTGCAGGCCCTGGCGCTGCACGGCCTGCACATGCGGCGCGCGGCCGACCAGCGTGACCCCGGGTGGTCGGCCAGCGCCAGCAGCGCGCCGAAGCAGCTGCCCACGGCGCCGGCGCCGACGACGGCGATGGCCTGGAAGGGCGACGGCGGTGGCGTCGTGGGCAGGACGGCGTGTCAACGGGCTGCAGGCCGGCGATCTTGCCGGCACACCCGCGGCCACATAAGAGTAGACTGATAACCTGATATTGAAGGGTGGCCCGACCCTCTCGGGCCTTGCCGGCGGGTCCGCCGCCGCGCGCGCTGGAGCCCGAAGCGATGCTCATGAAGACCGTGCCGCTCCGCCTGAAGCCCGACAGCCATCCGCAGGCCCGCGCCTGTGCCGACTGCGCCGTGCGCGGCAGCGCCCTCTTCGGCGCGTTGGGGGCGCGCTCGATCGCACAGATCCAAGCCGATATCGACGCGTCGGCGCTGGCGGCCGAAACACGCCTGTACGCCCGTGGCGAGCCCGGCACGGCCGTCTACACCGTGCGTGAAGGCATCGTGCGCTTCCAGCGCGTGACCGAGGACGGCGCGCGACGCATCGTGCGGCTGGCGGGCCGCGGCGACCTCATCGGCCAGGAAGCGCTGCTGCAGCAGCCCTATGCCGACGAGGCCGTGGCCTGCACGCCGGTGCAGCTGTGCCGTATCCCGCGCCAGATGGTGGCCGAACTGGCACAGGAAGACGGCGCGCTGATGCACGAGCTGATGCGCCGCTGGCAGCAGGCGCTGGAACAGGCCGGCGCCTGGGCGGCCGAGCTGACGACCGGCGCCGCGCGGCGGCGGGTGCTGAAGCTGCTGGGCGAGTTGTCGCGCCTGGCCGACGACGGCCGCGAGATCTGGATGCCGCGCCGCGAAGACATGGGCGCGATGCTCGGGCTGACCATCGAGACCACGAGCCGCATGGTCAGCCAGTTGCGCCGCGAAGGTGTGCTGGCTTCACTGTCGCAGCGCCGCGCGATGCTCGACCCGGCGGCGCTGGCCGCTGCGCTGCAGGCCGCGTGATCACCCACCGCGGCGGCGCCGTGCCGCCGCGCAGGCCGATGGCGTCCAATACGGCAATGGACGACCAAGACCCCATCGAACGCCGACTCACCGCGCTGGAGATCAAGGCCAGCTACGGCGAGGACCTGCTCGACCGCCTGAACGAGATCGTCGTGCGCCAGCAGGCGCAGATCGACCGCCTGCTGCGCGAAGCAGCGCTGTGGCGCCAGCAGGCGAACAGCGAGGACGCGCCCGCCGTGCGCAGCCTGCGCGACGAGCTGCCGCCGCATTACTGAAGCCGGCGCCGCCGGGCGCCCCTGGCCCCCCTAGTCCGAAGTGCGCTGGCGCAGCGCTGTCCTCCTCAGGCGGGATGTGCACCGTGGCGGCCGAAAGGCCCCATCGCGGCGGCACATCGCCCTTCAATCTGCGGAGAACACGCCTTGAACCTGATCCTCGACTGGAACGCCGTTGCACTCGACGCCATACGCGCGCTGGGCCGTCTGCCCGGCTACAGCCCCGACCGCGCCCGCGGCGGCCCGCCGCAGGTGGCGCGATCGATCGGCGTCATCTACACCGCCGTCTACGACGCCTGGGCCGCGTTCGACGACATCGCCAAGCCCGCCTACAGCACCGTGCCGCGCCGGCCGGCGGCGCAGCGCACCGAGGCCAACCGCCGCAAGGCCCGCGCCCAGGCGGCCTACCGTGCGCTGATCGACCAGTTCCCGCCCGCGATCTTCCAGCCTGACGTGCGTGCCGTGCTGGAAGCGCGCATGGCCGCGCTGCTCGCGGCCGAAGGCATCGCCGTGGGCGACATGAACACCAACCTGGCCAACCCGGTGGGCGCGGCCAACGTGGCCACCGACGCCGTGCTGGCCTTCCGCCACGCCGACCTGGCCAACCAGGCCGGCATCTACGCCGAACCCCCGGCAGCTACGCGCCGCAGAACAAGCCGATGTTCGCGCTGCGGCCGGCCGAGGTGGACGCCATCGACTACCCCGAGAAGTGGCAACCGCTGTCCTACCTGAATGCCGCGCACGAGATCAAGGCACCGTCCTTCATCGCGTCGCACTGGGGCGCCGTGAAGCCTTTCGCCATGGCCAGCGGCAACGCCTTCCGGCCCGGCCCACCGCAGGGTGAGTTTGCGCAGGGTTTCCTCGACCAGGCCCGCCATGTCGTCGACATCCAGGCGGCGCTGACGGTGGAGCAGAAGGTCATCGCCGAGCACTGGGCCGACGGCCCCAATTCCGAACTGCCGCCGGGCCACCGGACCGAATTCGCTGCTTTCGTGGCCGAGCGCGACCGGCTGCCGTTGTCGGCGACAGTAAAGATGTACTTTGCGTTGGCCAACGCCATCCTCGACGCCAGCATCGCCACCTGGGACTGCAAGCGCCATTACGACT
The DNA here is from genome assembly GCA_038205425.1 of Burkholderiales bacterium. Taxonomy (GTDB): domain Bacteria; phylum Pseudomonadota; class Gammaproteobacteria; order Burkholderiales; family Burkholderiaceae_C; genus Rubrivivax. The sequence goes on from JBBRBW010000010.1 coordinate 20,888, forward strand.
ACGCGCGGCCGGTCACCACCATCCGCCACCTCTACCGCGGCAAGCGTGTGCGCGCCTGGGGCGGCGCTGGCCGCGGCACGCAGGAGATCGCGGGCGAGGCCTGGCGCCCCTTCCAGGCCGACGACTTCCCGACACCGCCCTTTGCCGAGTACACCTCCGGCCACAGCGCCTTCTCGATGGCCGCGGCCGAGGTGCTGAAGCGACACACCGGCAGCGATCGCTTCGGCTTCCACTACCTTCAGATGCACACACTGAAGGCCGACCCCACCGAACCGGTGGCGGGCGTGGTGCTGTCCTGGGCGACCTTCAGCGCCGCGGCACGCGAGGCGGGGGGATCGCGCATGTACGGCGGCATCCACTTCTACGAGGGCAACGTCGTCGGCCTGGAACTGGGCGGCAAGTGTGGTGCGGCGGCCTACGCCAAGGCGCAGGACCTCTGGTCGGGCGCTTGACCTAAAACGCGGGGCCGCCGCCCGGCCCGGCCCCGCGGCGCTGCTCGCGCAGCATGAAGCCGTAGAGGCTCTCGACCTTTTCGCGCGCCCAGGGCGTCTTGCGCAGGAACTTCAGGCTCGACACGATGCTGGGCTCGTGCGTGAAGCAGCGCAGCGTTATGCGTTCGCCGAGCCCGACCCAGCCGTAGTGCGCCACCAGTGCGGTGAGCAGCGCTTCCAGCGTCAAGCCGTGCAGCGGGTTGCGCGGCTGCGCGGGTGGGCCTTCGCTCACCGGCGGGCCTGCCGTCAGTGGAAGCGTCCGCCGCGGCCGCCCGAGGCCCCGGGCTTGCCGCGCGGCGGCTTGGGCTCGGGCGCAGGCGGCTCGGGCAGGCCGCGCGCGGCGGCCTGCGCCGCCAGCGCCTTGCCGCTGACGCCGGCGAACAGCGCCGCGGCGCGCACCTTGATCTCGAGCAGTTCACTGGCGCTCACCGAGTACTGGCCGGTGACGGTGTTGACGTCGATGCGGAATTCGACGTCCTTGCCGTTGTTCGACAGCGTGCCGCAGGTGAACTCGTAGTCCTCGTGTTCGAAGGGCAGGCCGTCGGCCTCGAAGTCGTAGTCCTGGTACTCGACGCGGCCAATCTCGCCACTGGCCAGGTTGAGCAGGCCGGTGGACGTGATGACCTCGTCACTCAGTTCGTCCACGATCACGATCGGCACTTTCAGGTCCACGGCGGTTTCCTCGCATTCAAGAGCGGGGATTCTCGCCTGCCGGGCGCCACCACCGGGCGGGTGGCTTAAGAAAGCACTAAGACCCGGCGGGCACGATGCCTGTCATCCCCTTGCGATGAACGTGCCATGAGCCTACCGAGACCCTCGTCCCAACAACGCACGCGCCCGCTGCAATGGGCTCTGCTGTTCGCCATCTTTGCGTGCGCAGCGGCGCAGGCCGCCACGCCGGCCGAGCTGCTGGCCGGCTACAGCGCCGCCGCGGGCGCCCCGGCCGTGGCCGCGCGCGGCCAGGCCTTCTTCACCACGACACACGGCCGCGAATGGTCGTGTTCAGCCTGCCATGGCGTCACGCCGGTGCAGGCCGGCCGCCATGCCGGAACCGGCAAGGCCATCGAGGCGCTGGCCCCGGCGGCCAACCCCAAGCGCTTCACCGACGCGGCCACCACCGAGAAGTGGTTCCGCCGCAACTGCAACGACGTGCTCGGCCGCGAATGCAGCGCCGGTGAAAAGGCCGACGTGCTGGCCTGGCTGCAGACCCTGCGCCGCTGAACACCCTGAACACTCTGGAGACCACGATGAACCCGAACAGCAAGCGCCGCCCCCTGCACCGACCGCGCGCCGCCCTGGCCTTGGCCCTGATGCTGCTGGCCGCCAGCGCCAGCAGCTGGGCCGACGGCGACGGCAGGCGCGGCCAGCGTGTGCTGCCGCTGCCGAGCTACGAGAAGGAATGCGGCGCCTGCCACGTCGCCTTCCCGGTCGGCCTGCTGCCGGCGCAGAGCTGGCAGCACCTGATGGCCAACCTGCCGCGCCACTACGGCACCGACGCCAGCCTGGACACCGCCATGGCCAACGCCATCGGCGTCTGGCTCACGGCCAACGCCGGCAGCGGCAAGCGCGCCAGCGAGGCACCAACCGAAGACCGCCTCACGCGCGGCAGCTGGTTCGTGCGCGAGCACCGCGAGGTGAACGCCGCCACCTGGAAGCTGCCCGCCGTCAAGAGCCCATCCCACTGCGCCGCCTGCCACCGCGGTGCCGAACAAGGAAACTACAGTGAACACGACATCCGCATTCCCCGCTGAACCTCAGGCTGCGGCACCGGCCCTCGCCTCGCCAGCCCGCCGCGTGCTGGTGTGGGACGCCCCCGTGCGCGTCTTCCACTGGCTCGCCGTGCTGAGCTTTGCCGGTGCCTGGCTGACGGCCGAAAGCGAACGCTGGCGGCTGCTGCATGTCACGCTGGGCTACACGCTGGCCGGGCTGGTGGCCTTCCGGCTCGTCTGGGGCTTGGTGGGCACACGCCACGCCCGCTTTGCCAGCTTCGTGCGCGGCCCGAAGGCCGTGCTCGCCCACTTGCGCGACATGGTGCACGGCCGCTTCGACAAACACGCCGGCCACAACCCGGCCGGGGCGCTGGCCATCGTCGCGCTGCTGGGCGCCGCGGTGGCAGTGACCCTCAGCGGCTGGGCGCTGTTCGACGGCCCGGGCGGCGACTGGCTGGAAGACGTGCACGAGGGTGCCGCCAACGTCATGCTGGCCCTGGTCGGCGTGCACCTGGCCGGTGTGGCGCTGGCCAGCTGGCTGGGCGGCGACAAGCTGGTGGCGGCGATGTTCAGCGGCCGCAAGGACGTGGCACCCGCCGAGGGCATCCGCAGCGCCTGGCGCAGCGTGGCCGCGCTGATGGTGATTGCGGTGGCCGGCTTCTGGGCCTGGCAGTGGCAGCATGTGCCGGCGCCGCTGGACATGGTCGGCGCCACGAACTCGGCCGCGCACGACGGCGACTGAAGCGCCGCCTTGCCCGCGCCCTGCCGCCGACACAATCACCCGATGCGCATCCTGCTGGCCGAAGACGACACGCTGCTGGGCGACGGCCTGCGTGCCGGGCTGCGCCAGCTGGGCTTCCAGGTCGACTGGGTGCGCGACGGCGCTGCGGCCGAGCGTGAACTGCGCGCCGAGCCCTACGCCGCCGCGGTGCTCGACCTCGGCCTGCCGCTGATGGACGGCATCGACGTGCTGGCCGCCGTGCGCCGCGCCGGCGTCACGTTGCCGGTGCTGGTGCTGACCGCCCGCGACGCCGTGCCCGAACGCATCCGCGGCCTGAACCTGGGCGCCGACGATTACGTCGTCAAGCCGGTGGACCTGGAAGAGCTTGCCGCCCGCCTGCGTGCGCTGGTGCGCCGCGCCCACGGCCGGCCGCAGGAGAGCCTGGTGGCGCAGGGCGTGGTGTTGGACCCGGCGGCGCGTGGTGTCAGCCTGGCCGGCGCGCCGGTGCAGTTGTCGGGCCGCGAGTTCGACCTGCTGCACGTGCTGATGCTCAACGCCGGGCGTGTGCTGTCGCGCGAACAGATCGAGCAGCACCTCTACAGCTGGGGCCAGGAGGTCGAGAGCAACACGGTCGAGGTGCACGTGCACAACCTGCGCCGCAAGCTCGGCGCCGGGCTCATCCACACCGTGCGTGGCGTCGGCTACACGCTGCGCGCCACGCCAGCCGGCGCCGCATGAAGCCGCTGGCTTCGCTGCAGGGGCGCCTGCTGGCGCTGGTGCTGACCGCGGTGGCGGTGGTGTGGCTGGCCGCCGCGCTGCAGACCTGGTTCGAGGTGCGCCACGAGATCGACGAGCTGCTCGACAGCCACCTCGCTCAGGCCGCGGCGCTGCTGGTGGTGCAGAGCGCGGGCGAGATGGAGGACGACGGCCCCGGCGTCGACGCCCCTACACTGCACCGTTATGCGCCCAAGGTGGCCTTCCAGGTCTTTCACGAAGGCCGGCTGGTGCTGCGCTCGGCCAACGCGCCGGCGCAGCCCATGGTCAAGGTCGCACGCGATGACGAGCACGAGGCGAGAGACCAGGACAAGGACACGTCGCAGTTCCGCACCGTGCAGATCGGCGGCACCGACTGGCGTGTGTTCTCGGCCTACGGCGCCGAACGCGACGTGCGCGTGCTGGTGGGCGAGCAGGTCTCGTCGCGCAACGACATCGTGCGCGCCGTGCTGCGCGGCACGGTGCAGCCCCTGGCCATCGCGCTGCCGCTGCTGGCGCTGGCCGTGTGGTGGGCGGTGTATCAGGGCGTGAAGCCGCTGCGCCGCCTGTCGCGCCTGATTGGCGAGCGCCGGCCCCAGGCCACCGAGCCGCTGGTCGTGCCCGGCGCGCCGTCGGAACTGCAGCCGGTGGTCGACGGCCTCAACGGGCTGTTCGAGCGCATCACGGCGCTGGTGGCGGCCGAGCGCCGTTTCACCGCCGACGCCGCGCACGAACTGCGCACGCCCATTGCCGCCATCCGCGCCCAGGCCCAGGTGGCGCTGGCCGAGGCCGACGACGCGGCGCGCAACCACGCGCTGCAGGCCACGCTGGCCGGCTGCGACCGCGCCACGCGCCTGGTGGAACAGCTGCTGACGCTGTCGCGCGTGGAGGCCGGCGAGGCCCCGGCCAGCGCCGCGCTCGACCTGTCGGCGCTGGTGCGCCAGCAGGTGGCCGAGCTGGCACCGAAGGCCATCGACCACGGCCAGACCATCGAACTTCAGGCCGAAGCGCCCTGCACCGTGCAGGGCGACGCCACGCTGCTGGCCGTGCTGGTGCGCAACCTGGTCGACAACGCGCTGCGCTACAGCCCGCCCGGCGCGCAGGTGCAGGTGGCCGTGCAGGCGCAGGCCGGCGGCGTGCGCCTGCAGGTGCAGGACAGCGGCCCCGGCCTGCCGCCCGAGGCGCTGGCGCGGCTGGGCGAACGTTTTTTCCGCGTGCTGGGCACGGGGCAGCGCGGCAGCGGGCTCGGCTGGAGCATCGTCAAGCGCATCGCGGCCGTGCACGGCGCGCAGGTGCAGGCCGGGCGGTCGGCGGCGCTGGGCGGTCTGGACGTGACGGTGGACTGGCCGGCGGGCTGAAGGCGGTGGGTCGGCGCCTGTCGGCGCGGCCGCCCCCACCCAACGAACGGCCTCGGCCCGCCCCGGTGCGTGCACGCGAGAGGCCCAATGCGGACCTCGGCGGCACGCTGTGGCTGATGAACGCCGACATCAGCGGCGGGCGTGCGCTGACGACATCACGGCCCGGCGTCAACAGGGCCGACGACTTCCCGAGCTGGGCGCCGGACGGCCGCTTCGTCGCCTTCAGCGGCACGCTGGACGGCGAGACTGGCATCCACGTCGCCAACTTTGCCTACCTCGACGGCGGCGGGCCGCTGCTGCGCATCCGCACGCCGGGTGTCGACCACAACACGTTCTGGATCCGGCGTGGGGTGGGCTGAGAGGCCCGCCCTGCGCGCCTGCTTTGACGTCAGGCAGTCGCTGGCGGCAGGCACGACGCCACAACGACGTCGATGCGCGCCGCGTATCAGGCGCGGGCGCCGCCCCGACGACCGCGGGTCGCCAGGCCCAGCGCAGCCAGTGCGATGCCGATCAACGCCAGGCTTGCCGGTTCGGGGATCGCCGCGACGCGCCGCGTGACCGAGTTGATTCCGAAGCCTGTCGCCTGGCCCGGGTGGTTGTTGACCGTAAAGTTTTCGACAGGCTGACCGCCGCTGCACGGGCGGCTAACCCGATGCAGGCATCAGAGCGTGTCGCGCACGACCCTGTCGCCCCGCATCGAGTTCCTGAGGCCAACCTGGGCGGGCTCAGCGTGTCCAGCGTCTGCGTCGGGTCGCCGTGCACCATCAGCAGCTCGGCACACGCCCGCCCAGGCGGATCGGTAAGCCGCTCCTGCCCAATGCGCCGCGTTGCGACTGCGGCCGCAGGCCGCAGGTTCTGCAGCGGCGCCAAGCGGCGGCCAAGGTGGATGCGCTGGCGCGCAGTGGCCGGGACGAGTTTGGAGTTCCCGTGTTCCTGAGCAAGCAGGCCGACTGAGGACGAGAGTCCTTGCGACGCCGGTTTCCCTTGCCGCCATCGACTGGCAGCCATCGGGTGACCGAATCCTGCAGCGCCTTTCGGCCCGTTGCGGACACTCGCGCTCGATCGTTCGTGGCGAGTGCCGAGGCCGCAGGGTGGGGGGCTGCGCTCATGTCCCCCGGGTCGGGCTGCACCCGACCCTCCTCCCTTACTTCGCTCCGCCCCCCACCACCAGCGGTGGCGCACCTGCCCGAACACCACCATGGGTGGCGGAGCAGGACGGTGGCGTGCTCTGCGGAGTGAAGTAAAGGAGGAGCCGTCGGCCGCCAGGCCGGCGGCGGGGGAGAGAGCCCGGACACAAACAGCCCAGTGGACCGTTTGTGCCTGGCGAGCGCCCGGGGCGCAAGCCCCGGGCATGAACGCAGCAGAGCACCCCGGCGGCCTGATCATCCGCGACTGCACGCACGCCCGAAGCGACGAAGGCGTGAACGTCTGCAACGGGCCAAGAGCCGCCGTACGCTGTGCTAGCCTGCTTTTGAACTTCACCCACCGCAGATCACCATGACGATGCCGGACGCGACTCACGCCACTGCCACGCTGGCCGAGGCCATCGACACCGCCGCCGCGGCGCTGGAAGACCAGGTCATCGCCTGGCGTCGCGACCTGCACGAACACCCCGAGCTCGGCAACCGCGAGTTCCGCACCGCGGGCATCGTCGCGGCGCACCTGAACGCGCTGGGTTTCGACGAAGTGCGCACGAGAGTTGCGCACACCGGCGTGGTGGGTGTGCTCAAGGGCGCACTGCCGGGCCCGGTCGTCGCGCTGCGTGCCGACATGGACGCGCTGCCGGTGAAGGAGGAGGTCGACCTGCCGTTTGCGTCGAAGGCCAGGGCGATCTGGAACGGCGAGGAGGTGGGCGTGATGCACGCCTGTGGCCACGACTGCCATGTCGCCATCCTGATGGGCGTGGCGCAGCTGCTGGCCGGGCTGCGAGCGCAGTTGCGCGGCACGGTGGTCTTCCTGTTCCAGCCCGCGGAAGAGTTGCCGCCCGACGGCGAGGACGGCGGCGCGAAGATGATGATCGCCGAGGGCGCGCTGCAGAACCCGACGCCCAGTGCCGTGTTCGGGCTGCACGTCACCTCGCGCCTGCCCATGGGCATCGTCGGCTACCGGCCGGGGCCGACGATGGCCAGTTCCGACACGCTGGAAATTACCGTGCACGGGCGCCAGACCCACGGCGCCGCACCGTGGCTGGGTGTCGACCCCATCGTCACCGCGGCGCAGGTGGTGCTGGGCCTGCAGACGGTGATCAGCCGTGGTGTCGACATCACCCAGGAGCCGGCGGTGGTCACGCTGGGCATGATCAAGGGCGGCGTGCGCGGCAACATCATCCCCGACAGCGTCGAGATGCGCGGCACCATCCGCAGCTTCGACGAGGCCATGCGCGACGACATCCACGAACGCGTGACGACGCTGGCCGAGGCCGTGGCGCGCGGTTCACGTGCCGGCTGCACGGTGTGCATCCGCAAGAACTATCCCGTCACGGTGAACGACCCCGCGCTCACCGCCGCCATGGTGCCCACGCTGCAACGCGTGGCCGGGCCGGGGCGGCTGGAGCTCGTCAACAAGGTGACGGGCTCGGAAGACTTCTCGTTTTTCCAGCGTGTCGTGCCGGGCCTGTTTTTCTTCCTCGGTGTGACGCCGCCGGACAGCGACCCGAAGAAGGCCGCCAGCAACCACTCGCCGCGCTTTGTCGTCGACGAACGTGCGCTGGTGACCGGCGTGCGCGCGCTGGCCCACCTGGCTTGCGACCACCTCGCGGGCGCCGACGCCTGAGCCACCCCGAGACGACCTGTTGCCGGGGAGACCGAACGCGCTTGGCGACGACGGCGTGGAAGGCCGTAGCTGTGCGGAGTCCAGGCAAAGTGGTTTCTGGTCAACCAGAACGAGTGACAGCGCACTGTCGCGGCGCAGGCCCCCGTTTGCCAAGTCCATTGGGCAGCACTCGGCCACAAGCGGGCGCTGGTGAAGGGCAGCTTCAAAGAGAGTCTTCGATGCTTTCCAAACGGTCGCGAGCCACGCTCAAGGCACGTCGCCGCCCGAAAAACAGAGTTCCACCCGCGCCCCGTCTGGATCGGTGAGGAAGACCTGCCAGACGCCAGTGTCCGCCAGGCGCTTGCGTTCGAATGGCCAGCCAGTGGCTCGCAGTCTCTCTTCGAACGCATGCAAGTCCGCCGCATCCAGGGCGAAGTGATCGATCGGGCTGTTGGCACCTTTCGCTGCCTCCGCCGCGCTGGGCAGGACGTGCAGCACGGCCTTCTCGCCGATGTAGAACCAGCGACCGGGCACCGGAATGGCCGGGCGTGGCCCGAGGCGCAGACCGAGCAAATCGCAATAGAAGCGTTCGGTGCGGTCGAAGTCGGCGCTGCGCACCGTGACGTGGCCCAGAGACAGCAACATGCGCGACCTCCAGCGCTCAGGGCTTGGGGTTCGAGAGGGTGGCGCTGGCAGTGGCCGTGGTGCTGGCCGTGTCTGCAGTTGCGCCTGTTTTGGGCGCCCAGCGCTTGATCTCTTCCTGGATCACTCGGGTGAACCCTGCCGCGTTCTGCGCGCCCGGCATCGCCCCCATGGTCGTCAAGCGCTCTTTGATGGCCGGCGTGGCCATCGCCTTGTGCAGCTCGGCCTCCAGCCGCTGCAAAACGGCCGGCGGTGTGCCGGCCGGCGCCAGCACGCCGAACCAAGCCAGCGCTTCGAAGCCAGGCAGCCCGCTTTCGCTGACGGTGGGCAGCTCAGGCGCCGCCGCAGCGCGGGTCGTTGAGGTGACCGCCAGCGCACGTACCTTGCCGTCCCTGACCATCGGCAGCGCCAACGCGATGTTGCCGAACATGAGTTGCGTGCGCCCGGAAATGACGTCGGGCCAGGGAGAGGTGGGGTTGGGCACGTGGACCATGTCCAGGCCCGCCATGCTGTTCATCAGCTCACCGGCCCGGTGTGTCGAAAAGCCGATGCCGCCCGACGAGTAGCTGAACTTGCCCGGCTGGCTGCGCACCAGCGCCACTAGCTCCTTCACGTTGCGTGCAGGCACGTCGTTAGCGACGACCAGCACGTTGGGCGTGATCATCAGTTGCGCAACGGGCACCAGGTCGCGCAAGGTTTCGTATGGCGGCTTGACACCGTACGCGCCGCCCGTGAGCACGAGCGCGGCGTCACCCGACAGCACCAGCGTGTAGCCATCGGGCGCGGCCTTGGCCACACGGTCGACACCGATGGTGCCGCCGGCACCGGGCACGTTCTCGACCACCACGTTGGCCGACATCGATTCGGCCAGGGCCGGGGCGAGCAGCCTGGCAAGGACGTCAGGCGCCGATCCGGCGGCAAACGGCACCACCAGGCGGATGGGCTTGTTGGGGTAGCTGGCCGGTGCCACTGCCGCGGGTTGCGTTTGCGCCAGCAGCAGGGCTGGGGTGGCGGCCAACGCGGCCGTGCAGGTCAGCTTCAGTAGAACTCGGCGGTGCATGTCAAACTCCTTACGTGTTGGGGTGTCGCCATCCTCGTTCTGTATCTGCAGTTCGTGCTGAGGGCGTTCTCAAGGACTTCTCGGGGTTCTCTCAATCTTCGTCCGCCGCGCCCGGCAAGGCAACCTGTCTCAAACCAACACAACGATGCGTCTGCCATCGCCACACCTGCCGGATCGCTTCGCCTTGGGCCCGTGGCAGGTCAATGTGTCGCTGGATGAAGTCGAGGGCAAAGGGCTGGCGCACAAGCTGGAGCCCCGCGCGATGCGGCTGCTGGTGGTGCTGGCGCAGGCCCGTGGCGACGTGGTGCTGGCCGACGACCTGCTGAACGCCGTGTGGCCGGGTCTGATCGTCACGCCCAGTTCGCTGTACGACGCCGTGGCGCAACTGCGCAAGGTGCTGGGGGCGGATCACATTGCCACGGTGCCACGCAAGGGCTACCGGCTGGTGACGCCGGTGTTGGCTCAAGCTTCTGCCACGACGTTCACGCCCGACGTGCCGGTCGTGCCTGAGCCACGCCCGCCTGCACCGTCCACTGCCGCCGTGGCCGGCACAGGCCCCGCAGAAGCCACGCAACCCCGGCTGGGCCCGCGCTCGACGGCGGTGCTGCCGTTCATCGCGCGCGGATTGCCGGACTCGCTGTCGTTCCTGAGCGAAAGCCTCACGGGTGCGCTGATCGCTGAACTCTCGCGCCAGCCGGGGCTGGTGGTGGTGGCCCTGGGCACCATGCTCACTTTTGGGCAGCGGCATCCGCCGCCGCGGCAGTTGGCTGACGAGCTAGGCGTGCGCTACGTGGTGGACGGCCAACTCGAACAACGCGGCGACATGCTACATGTGGGCGTGCAGGTGGTCGACGCACGGCGCGGCACACAGACCTGGGCCGATGAGTTGACGCTGTCGGCCAACGCGTGGCACGCCACCGCCACGGTGGTGGTAGGCCGCTTGGCGCGTGCGCTGCGCTTCGAGCTCAACGACCTGGCCAGCCAGGAGCTGCCGTTACCGGCAAGCGACGCCGAGGTTCGGGCGCGAGCATTGGCCGCCCAGGCCTGGGTGCAGCTCTTTGCCCGCGCGCAAACGCCCGATACCAACCAACGTGCCACTCGGATGGCCCGTTCGGCCGTGGCTCTGGCGCCCGAACTGAGCCAGGCGTGGATGTGCCTGGCCTATGCCGACTGGCGCGCCGGCTACTACCGCTGGAGCGACGAAGCCCGCGACGAGCAGCTGGCACGCGCACTGGCCGAGTCCGAGCGCGCCGTGGCGCTCGACCCGCGTGACCCGGACGCGCTCTACGTGCTCTCGCTCGCGGCACGTAGTCACCGTGGTCAGCGACTCAGGGCCGACGAGTCTCTGCATCATTGCCTGCGGCTGTCTTCATCCTACGCACCCGCGTATGGCCTGCTGGCGATGTCCCTTGAGCGATGCGGGCGGCATGAAGAGGCCAGAGCCTATTGCGACAAGGCCTTTGAGTTGAGCCCGCTAGAGCCCTTGCGTGTGATCTGGCACTGGGTGCGTGCCGAGGCCAGCCTGGTCACCGGTGACCCCCAAGGTGCCCTTGAAGAAGCGCAGCGCGGCATGGCCGTCAATCCAAACTATGCGCAGGTGTACATGAGCGGCGTGGCAGCCGCCTGGCGCCTGGGCGCTGCGGAACAGGCTCACGAGTGGGTGGCCACGTTGCGCCAGCACCCCGCGTTCTGCAGCCTGGAGGCCGTGCGTATGAGCCTGACAAGCTCCTTCGACCCTGCGGCCATTGGCCAGTTGGAGCAACTGCTGGACACGCTGCGCGAGGCGGGGTTGCCGGCGCAGTAAGGGAATTGGGCAGGCGGGAACAGCGCGAACCGCACGCCGTCGCGGTCCGCTTCAAAGCGTCGCGCCTGGCAACAGCGCGAAGGACGGGTTTCTGCCGCCCAAATTGAACAATCGAATGCCGCCGATGGGTCGATTGCCGTACCCGACGGTCTGCCTTGGGCGGCTGCTCGACGAGCGTTACACGCTACTCGGCTGAATTGGATGCAAGAACTTTGGCGCCTCAGCAGGCTGGTCGCATCAGTTCGTGCACAGGCCGACGATGTCGTGTGGCGCGGCCATCGCCAAGTTGTTGCCGACGCCTCAGTGGCTGAGCAACCCATCTGGCGGCCCGCGGCTGCGCTCTCGGCGCCGCCGCGGTACCCGCCACCGCAGGAAATCGAGCGTGCCGGCCTGCGTGCGAAACTGCCGCGCCGACCAACGTTCCCGGGGTGCCCCGCATGCTCATCAATTGTGTCGCCTACCAGCAGGGGACGAAGCTGGCCGACATCGCGGTGGCGCAGATCGGCGAGTTCCTGCACCGGCCCGACTGCTTCGTCTGGGTGGCACTGAAGGACGCCAGCGACGCCGAACTGCTGGAGATGCAGGCCCAGTTCGGCCTCCACGACCTGGCGGTGGAAGACGCCCGCCACGGCCACCAGCGGCCGAAGATCGAGGAGTACGGCGACACCATCTTCGCCGTCATGCACATGGTGGAGTACGGGCCCACCGACGACATGCGCGTGGGCGAGGTGGCGGTGTTCGTGGGCCCGAACTTCGTGCTCAGCTCGCGCAGCCGCTCGACGCAGAGCTTCCTGGGTGTGCGTGAACGCGCCGAGCGTGAATCGCACCTGCTGCGCCACGGCGCCAGCTTCGTCTTTTACGCGCTGATGGACGCCGTGGTCGACCGCTACTTCCCCGTCATCGACACGCTGGAGGAAGACCTCGAGAGCATCGAGGACCAGATCTTCGAGCGCGGCTCGGCACGCCAGAACATCGAGGACCTGTACCGGCTCAAGCGCCGCGTCGGCATGGTGCGCCACGCCGTGCTGCCGCTGATGGAAGCCACCGGCAAGCTCTTCGGCGGCCGCGTGCCGCCGGTATGCGAACGTTCGCAGGACTACTTCCGCGACGTCTACGACCACCTGCTGCGCTGCAATGCGACGCTCGACCGGCTGCGCGACACCATCGGCACGGCGATCCAGGTCAACCTGTCGATGGTCACCATCGAGGACAGCGACACCACCAAGCGCCTGGCGGCCTGGGCCGGCATCTTTGCGGTGGCCACCTTCTTCGTCGGCATCTGGGGCATGAACTTCGAGCGGATGCCCGAGCTGAAGTGGCAGTACGGCTATCCGTTGGCCTTTGGCATCATCACGGCGGTGTGCGGCACGATGTACTGGCGCTTCAGGAAGTCCGGCTGGCTGTGACCGATGCCGCCGCCGCCGACCTCCGCTCCAGCCCCCGCTTCCGCCCCCGGCTGACGCTGCAGACGCTGACCCGCGGCGACGGTCTGCTGGGCGCGCGGGCCGTGCCCGGCTACGGCCCGCGCGGCACGCAGCTGACGCTGGCGCGTGTCGAATGGACCTACGGCGCCACGCTGAGCCTGCCCGCACCCGCCACGCTGCTGAACAGCCGCCCCTGGCCGGTGCCGCCGGGGCGCGACCTGGCGGCCGAGGCGCAGGCCGGCGACCAGCTCTGGACCACCGCGCTGCGCCCCTACCCGACACGCGCGCTGCAGTGGCGCACGCCCGAAGCCGCCGTCGGTTTCGAGGACCTGTGGAATCTGCCCGAAGAAGGCGCCTGGGCCGACTTCTGGGCCGAGCAGGTGCCACGCCTGCAGGCCGCCGGCTGGCAGCTCGTGGTGGCACCGGGTTTCGCCCACTTCAGCGTGCCGGTGCAGCGCTGGAAGCTGCTGATCGACCCCGTCAGCGGCGCCGAGCTCGGCCGCGAACCGGCCGAGCGCATCGAGCGTTTTGCGCCCGGCGCACAGGGGCTGGCGGCGCTGCACGGGCCGGCCGGCCCGGGCGGGCAGGGCTCTTGGCGCGTCAGTCTGGGCGTCGAGGTCGAAGGCGAGGCGCTCGACCTGGCGCCGCTGCTGGCCGACCTGCTCAAGCGCGACGGCCGCTGGCTCAAGGCGGCCGAACTGGCGCTGATCGACGACGACGCGGTGGTCACGCTGCGCGCGCCGGGCGGCAAGCGCATCGACGCACCCGCCGCGCCGCTGAAGGCCATCGTCGGCGCCATGCTGGACCTGCTGACCGACCCCCGGCGTGCGGCCGGCCCGATCGAACTCGGTGCCTGGGAAGCCGCCAACGTGCAGGCGCTGCAGCAGTCGCTGATGGACACGCAGGCGGCACGCGCCGGTGCCCACGGCGCCTGGCAGCTGCAGGGCGACGCCGGCCTGGCCGCGCTGGTGCAGCGCCTGCGCGCGGCCGGCAGCCCGCCGCCAGTGGTGGCACCCGCCGGCCTGGGCCTGACGCTGCGGCCCTACCAGCTGCACGGCCTGGCCTGGCTGCAGTACCTGCGCGCGCAGCGGCTGGCCGGCATCCTGGCCGACGACATGGGGCTGGGCAAGACGGCACAGGTTCTGGCCCACGTGCTGGTGGAAAAACATGCCGGCCGGCTGGACGCGCCGGCGCTCGTCGTGCTGCCGACCTCGCTGCTCGCCAACTGGCAGGGCGAGGCCGCGCGCCACGCGCCGGGGCTGCGTGTGCTGGCGCTGCAGGGCGCCGACCGCGCACGCCACTTCGACGCCATCAACGCGCACGACCTCGTCTTCACCACCTACCCGCTGGTGTGGCGCGACATCGACGTGCTGGCCGCGCGGCCGTGGCACCTGCTGGTGCTGGACGAAGCGCAGCTGGCCAAGAACGCCGGCAGCCGCGCCGCGGGCGCCCTGCGCCGCCTGCCGGCGCGCCACCGCCTGTGCGTGACGGGCACGCCGCTGGAAAACCACCTCGGCGAACTGTGGGCGCACTTCGACCTGCTGATGCCCGGCTTCCTGGGCGATGCACGCAACTTCCAGCGCCTGTGGCGCAAGCCCATCGAGACCAACGGCGAGACGCAGCGCGCCGAGCTGCTGGCGCGCCGCGTGCGGCCCTTCATCCTGCGCCGGCGCAAGGAGGACGTGGCGCCCGAGCTGCCGCCGCTGACGGAGGTGGTGCGCCGCGTGCCGCTGCTGGGCCAGCAGCGCGCGCTCTACGAAAGTGTGCGCGTGGCCGCCGACGAGCAGGTGCGCAAGGCGCTGGACAAGCAGGGTTTTGCCGGCGCGCAGATCGTGGTGCTGGACGCGCTCTTGAAGCTGCGCCAGGTGTGCTGCGACCCGCGGCTCGTCAAGGGCACGAAGACGCCGGCGACGATGGAGCGCGCCAAGATGGCGCTGCTGCTGGACATGCTGCCCGAGCTGGTGGCCGAGGGCCGCCGCGTGCTGGTGTTTTCGCAGTTCACCGAGATGCTGGCGCTGGTGGCGCTGGAGCTGAACGCGCTGGCACTGCCCTTCCTGGTGCTCACCGGCGACACACCGCCGCGCCAGCGCGGCGCGCTGGTGCAGGCCTTCCAGGCCGGCCTGGCCCCCATGCTGCTGGCCAGCCTGAAGGCCGGCGGCGTGGGCCTGAACCTCACCGCGGCCGACACCGTGATCCACCTCGACCCCTGGTGGAACCCGGCGGTGGAGCAGCAGGCCACGGCCCGCGCCCACCGCATCGGCCAGCACAAGCCGGTTTTTGTCTACAAGCTGGTGGCCGAAGGCAGCATCGAGGAGCGCATGCTTGCGTTGCAGGCGCGCAAGGCCGCGCTGGCCGAAGGTGTGCTGGGGCAGGACGCGGCCGCTGCGCCGAAGTTCAGCGCCGAAGACCTGCAGGGCCTGCTGGCGCCGCTGCCATCACCCGGCGACGGCTTGGCGGGCTAAGGCAGCCCGAAGCCGAAACGCTGCAGCACCGCGCGCGCGGCCTCGCTGCGCAGGTAGGTGATGAAGTCGCGCGCCAGTTCGGGCTGCTTGCTGCCCGCCACCACGTTGGCCGGGTAGCGGATGGGCGTGGTGGTGGGCAGGGTCTCGACCACACGCACGCGGCCGGGCGCCGCCGCGGCCACGTCGGTGGTGTAGACGAAGCCGGCCTCGACCTCGGCAGCGGCCACCAGTTTCAGCACCTCGCGCACGTCGTCCACCAGCACCGCCTTGCGCTGCACCACGGGCCACAGGCGCTGCGCGTTGATGGCCTCGCGGGCATAGCGGCCCGCCGGTTCGCTGGCATGGCGGCCCATCGCCACGCGCACGACCTCGGGCCGCGCCAGGTCGACCAGGCGCTGCACCGGCAGGTTCAGCGCCGCCGGCACGATGAGCACCAGGCTGTTCGACGCGAAGCTGCTGCGCAGGTCGGCCACCAGCAGGCGGCGCTGCACGCCCAGCGCGACGGTTTCGATGTCGGCGGCGGCCAGCACGTCGGTGCTTGTGCCACGCGCCACCTGTTCCAGCAGCGCGCCCGACGCGCCCAGGCGCAGCGTCACGCCGACACCCTTGTGCGCGGCCTCGAAATCGCGCGCCACCACCTTCATGGCATCACCCAGGCTGCTGTCAACGGCCACGACGAGCTGCTGCGCCAGCGCCGCGCCGCCCACCGCGGCCAGCATCAGGGCCATGGCGGCCCGCCGCGCAAAACCCGAAAACAGCGTCTTCAACATGCCTGAAGCGTACGGCATGGCCGAAGCGGGCGCCGCCGACGCCGGCATGGCCCGACGCTCGGGGTAGAACCACGGCATGCGCAGCAAGTCAGAGCCCGGCGGCCTCGTTTATTCCACCGACAGCGGGCGCATGTGCCCGGCCTGCCGGCAACCGGTGGCCGCCTGCCTGTGCGCGCAGCGCGCCAAGGCCGCAGCGCCGGGCGACGGCGTGGCCCGCGTGACACGCGAGAAACAGGGCCGCGGTGGCAAGACCGTGACCGTGGTGCGTGGCCTGGCGCTGGATGCCGAAGCGCTGGCCGCGCTGGGCAAACGGCTGCGCGCCGCCTGTGGCAGCGGTGGCACGCTCAAAGACGGCGTGCTGGAAGTGCAGGGTGACCACGCCGAGCGTGTGGTCGCGCTGCTGCTCGCAGACGGGCACAAGGCCAAGCGCGCGGGCGGCTGAGAAGCTGAGCGCGGCCGGCCCGCTTCAGAGCTCGAGATCGTCGCGGATGGCCGCGATGCCAGCCTTGCCGCAGGCCTCGTCGGCGTCGCCCGTGGGCGCGCCCGAGACACCAATGGCGCCGACCGTCGAACCGCCGGCCTCGATCAGCACGCCGCCACCGACGCCGATGAAGCGCGGTATCTGCCGGATGCCCGAGCTGGGCAGCCCGGCCTGCGTCGACTTCGCCAGCTCGCTGGTGTTGCCGCGGAAGCTCACCGCCGTCCAGGCCTTGTTGGTGGCCGTTTCCGGCGTGTGCGGGCCGGCAAAACGGTCGCGCACCAGGGCCTGGGCGATGCCGAAGCGGTCGACAACCGCCACCGCGACCTGATAGCCCTGCTGGCGGCAGCTGGCCAGCGCCGCCTGGGTGGCCTTGGTGGCGGCTTCGGGGGTGAGCACGCGCACGGCGTGCGTGGCGCTCTGCGCCAGCGCAGCGGCGCTGGCCAGGCAGGACATTGCGGCCAGGATCTTCAGCGAAACACGTTTCATGGTGACCTCGTGGTGGCAGGACAGGGGGCCCATGCTGGCGCGACACGGCCTGGCCGGCCTTGAGAAGGATCAGCACAAAGGCGCGCCTCGACCTCAGCCCTCACGCGTGAAATCGTGTTCGGACCTTCGCCAGCCGAGCAAGCCCTTCCGGGCTTGCGGGCGCGGGCTCAGCCGCGTCGCTTGCCGCGGCCCTTGGGCTGGGTCAGCGCCTCGTACAGGCCCGAGAACTCCAGCGTCACCTTGTGCCTGGGGTCGAGGTGGATCATGGGCCGCGCCTGCTCGTGCGATTCCTTGATCTTCACGCTGGCGCTCAGGTAGGGCTGCAGCACCGGCAAGCCTTCGTCGACGAGTTCCTGCACCGTGCGCTGCGGCAGGCTGGCGCGCGGCTGGAACTGGTTGACGACGATGCCCTCGACCACCAGCTCGGCGTTGTGGTCGGCCTGGATCTCGGTTACCGCTTCCATCAACCCGTAGAGTGCGCGGCGGCTGAAGTCGTCGCAGTCGAAGGGGATCAGGCAGCCCTGTGCCGCGATCAGCGCCGAGCGGGTGTAGAAGTTCAGCGCCGGCGGCGTGTCGATCCAGATCTGGTCGTAGACCTCGTCCAGCTCGTGCAGCGCGTCGCGCAGCTTGTAGATCTTGTAGCGGCTTTCCAGCTTGCCGTGCAGTTCTTCCAGCGCCGCGCCGGCGGGCATCACATGCAGGTTGTCCCACGGCGTGGGCACGATGAAGTCGGCGGTCTTGGGCGCACGCATGCTGAACTTCAACGTGCTCTCGAAGAAGCCGGCGGCGCCCGGTGCGTCGGCGTATTCGCCGTCGGCCGTTTCGCCCAGCAGGTAGCGGCTGGTGTTGCCCTGGGGGTCGAGGTCGATGACCAGCGTGCGCTGGCCGGCGTGGGCCGCCAGTGCGGCCAGGTTGCAGGTGATGGTGGACTTGCCGACACCACCCTTCTGGTTGAAAACGACACGACGCATGCCAGGCTCCAGGCGGCTTGAAAGCGCCTATTGTGCGTTGCAACATCGCTGCCGCCGGGCGCCGCCCGTTGTGAGCGTGCGTGCACAGCGGCGGCGCAGTGGGTGTGGTGATCGCGCTTGTGTCGGGGCGGCTGCGCGCGTGTGCCGGCCAGCGGCTGTCGGGAAAGTTGACACCGCTCTTGCCGCTGTTCGGGACCAGCGGAACGTGAAGGCCCCAAGCCCTTGATTTACGTGGCAAATTCAGGTTTACCCCGCAAAGGGGTTCGATTTATGCATGCATCAGCCGGCACCGCGGCTTGCTGCAATCGCTGCAGGTCTCCGCTGTTCAATGGCGGAATCGCCGGTTGCTTGGCGTTTGAAACCACGGAGGCGAACATGCGCTTGATAGGCAATACCCTGGCGCTGGCATGCGCGGCTTTTCTGGCGGTCGGTGGCGCTCGGGCGGCTGCGGTCGACCTGAACACCTGGACCGCGGCCTCGTATCCTGCCGTATCCGGCTTCGATCCCGGTGTTTGGACCGTGGCGTCTGGCGGCGGCAGCGTGTTGCAGTCGATCAATGGCCAGCCCACCTTCTTCTACAGCGACTTCAACGCGCAAGGCACCCAGGTGCGCGGCAAGATCAAGGTCAACAACAACGCAGGTGACGACGATTTCATCGGCTTCGCGCTGGGCTTCAATCCTGGTGATGTCGCCAACAGCAATGCGGACTACCTGCTGCTCGACTGGAAGAAGGGGACGCAGTCGTTCGACTTTGGCCTGCCGTCGACTTCCGGCGGCGGGACGGCGTTGGCCGGCATGGCGGTGTCGCGCGTCACCGGCATTCCCGACGCCGACGAGTTCTGGCAACACACCAACCTGGGCGGCACGCCAGCCAGCAGCGGCCTGCAGGAACTGGCCCGTGCCACGACAATGGCGAGCCTCGGCTGGGCCGAAGGCACGGAGTACGAATTTGTCTTCGACTTCGGACCCAACAACCTGCTCGTTTCCGTCAATGGGGTGCAGCAGTTCAACCTGGCCGGTTCGTTCGGCAATGGGCGCATGGGCTTCTACAACTTCTCCCAGGCCAGCGTCGTGTACTCGGCCTTCGAGGTCGAGCCTGGAACCTTTCCCGGCCCCCTGCCCGAGCCGGCCACCCTGGCGCTGGTCGGTCTGAGCCTCGCCGCCTTGGGGCTCAGCCGCCGTCGACGGGCTTGACCAGCGCTTGCCGGTTTCGGAATCGACGCAGGCCCGCAGGACAGCCCGGCGCTCGCCACCGGGATGCGCCGTGACCGCAGCGCCGTTGGCGGCCCGGCAGGTCAGGCGGCCTTGCCCTAGGTTGGTCTGCGGCATGGGCTGGCACATCGCGTGAAGGTGGGCCCACAGGGACGAACCTATCATCGCGCCCATGACCCGAACCGCTGCCCCCGTGCCTGCACCGTTGCCCGTAGACGCCGACGCCGCCATCCACGAAGCACGCCTGTGGCGCGACCACGGCTGGACGGCGCGCGTGGTGAAGAACAACGACGACGAAGGCTGGGCCGTGGAGATGGTCAAGGCTGGCGAGCCCGAGCCGGCGCTGGTCGGCCCCTGGACCATGGGCCGCGACAAGAAGAACCCCAAGCCGCTGGACGTCAACGCCTTCCACACGCTGGTGAAGACGGCCTCGGAAGTGGTGCGCCGCCACGAGCAGGCCCTGCACGCGCTGCTGCACAAGGAAGTGGTGCTGGCGCTGCCGACCGGACGCATCACCATCACGCTGGACATCGTGCCCGACGAGGACGACCCGCACGCCACGCTGAGGGCGGTGGACGCAGCAGGCGACGAACTGGCGCGCCACCGCGTGGCGCCGAACTTCCGTCTCAACCAGGCCAGCGCGACGAGTTTCGTCGACGGGGGCTATCGCAAGCCGGGCTGACGGTGCGGCCGAGGTCGCGGGCGCTCGCCCGCCACAAACCGCCCACGGGACTTTTTGGCCCTGGGCTCGCTCCCCCGCCGCCGGCCTGGCGGCCGACGGCTCCTCCTTTACTTCAACCTGAATCCGGCAGTTAGCCCGCAGCCGGAAGCGCCTGAGGCGGCCTGAAGTTGGCCGCCCTGCAGTAGCAACTCCACCAGTTGCAGACCAGCGCGCAGGCCCGGGCCGTGGTCTGGCGGCGGTTGATGCCTGGGTCGTGAAGCCGCTCAAGCCCGATTGCTTCTTCAATTCGTCGACGCCGTTCTCGCAGTCGGCGCGATCGCGGTAAAGCTGCGCCACCGCTTCGATGGGGTACACCATGTCGGTGACCATCACCGCGTACTTCCACCGCCGTTCACCCGCGTGCACGCCGGGGCCGGCCAGGTCCAGTTTGAGTTGGCGGCCGTCGGCGCGGCGCTCGCGCGCGATGCCGCCCTTGATGCGTTGGTCCCTGCGCACGTGCATTTGCCCGCCCAAGGTGTCCACCACCGGCAGCGCATCGCCGCCGACGGCGCTCTCGGCGAGCGCCACTTCTTGCTTGCGTTTTGACTCACCCCATAGGTGAGTCTGCCAAGTCAGCCCATCACCGCGCCAGTGCTGGCTTCCCGCACGATTCCGCTGGGGGAACTGCTCTTTCCAGGCTGCAGTGGCATGACGGCGGAAGTCCCGGCGCCACGCGCCGGCTCAAGCCGGCGCAGCGGGTTCCGGGGGCGCGGGCGCCACGGCGGCGCCGGGCGCTGCCACCACGCAATCGCGCCGCCGCCCCGCGGCCTTCGCGGTGTAGAGGCCGCGGTCGGCGCGCTGCCACAACGTTTCGACGCTGTCGGCGGCCTCGGCCTGCGTGACGCCGGCCGAGAAGTTGACGGTCAGGCCCGGCGCCTGCGGCAGCCGCAGGTCGACCTGCAGCGCGGCACGCACCTCGCCCAGCACACGCGCGGCGCCGGCCGGGCCGGTGTTGGCCAGCACGAGCAGGAACTCCTCGCCGCCGATGCGACCGAGCATGTCGCGCGGGCGCAGCGAAGCGCTCAGGCGCTGCGCGAAGACCATCAGCACCTGGTCGCCGACACCGTGGCCGTGAGCGTCGTTGATGGCCTTGAACTCGTCGAGGTCGATCACCGCCACCGTCAGCGGCATGCGCATCTGGGTGGCCTCGGTCAACAGTTCCTGCAGCCGGGCGAAAACGTGGCGACGGTTCGGCAGCCCGGTCAGCGGGTCGGTGATCGACGCGACCAGCGCCGCGTCGCGCGCCTGTCGCAGTTCGACCTCCTTGACCTTCAGCGAGGTGACGTCGCTGGACACGTTGAGCATCCAGCCGTCGGCAGCGGTTTCCTCGATCACGCGCATCCAGCGTCCGTCGCTGAGGTCGGAATCGAAGCTGCGCAGCGGCTGCCGCCGGTAGCGCTGGCGGACGCCGGCCAGCCAGGCGTCGATGTCGGCGGTCTCGATCAGCACACCCTGGCGGCGGCGGTGCGCCGTGCGCATGATGTCTTCCCAGGTCGGCGTGCCGGCCAGCCCGTTCCAGTGCAGGTCGAGGAAGGTGTGGTTGGCGTAGGCCAGGCGTTCGTCGGGGTCGAACAGCGCCACCGCGATGGCGGCGCGGTCCAGGCGCGCGAGCAGCCGCTCGGCGACCTCGGCGCGCAGCGCCGCCGGCACCGCTGCGCCGGGCTGCGGCGGCGCTGGCGCCGCGGCAACGACAGCCAGCCAGCACGTGGCGTCGTCGGCCGTGAGCGGCGGCGCGTAGAGGTAACCCTGCACCTTGTCGCATTGCAGCGTCTGCAGCGCCGCGGCCTGGCCTGCGGTCTCGACGCCTTCGGCCACCGTGCCCATGCCCAGGCTGCGCGCCACGCGCACCGTGGCTTCGACCAGCACGCGGTGGTGGGCGCTGGTCTCGAGCTGGCTGACGAAGGAACGGTCGATCTTGATCACGTCCACCGGCCACTGGTGCAGGCTGGCCAGCGACGAGTAGCCGGTGCCGAAGTCGTCCAGCGCCAGCGTCAGCCCAAGCGCTTTCAGCTCGAGCAGCCGGCCGCGGATCTGCGGGTCTTCGGCGGCCAGGCTCTCGGTGATCTCGAGTTGCAGGCAGCCCGGCGCGAGGCCGGCGGTCTGCAAGGCCCGCCGGACCTGGGCCGCGAACGCCGGGTCGGCCAGTTGCGCGCGCGACAGGTTCACCGACAGCAGCCGCGGTGCGCGTTCCCCCAGGGTTTGCTGCCACTTCACGAACTGGCGGCAGGCCGCGTCGAGCACGAAGGCGCCCAGCGGCGCGATGAGGCCGGTCTCTTCGGCGATGTCGATGAACTCGGCGGGCGACACGGTGCCGCGCTGCGGGTGGCGCCAGCGCACCAGCGCCTCGACCCCGGCCACACTGCCGTCCGCCAGCGCCACGATGGGCTGGTAGACGACAAAGAGCTGGCCGCCGGCGATGGCCTGGCGCAGCTCACCTTCGAGGCTGCCGCGCCGCCAGGCGCGTTCCTTCATCGGCAGCTCGAACAGGCACACCCTGGAGCCACCGGCGCGCTTGGCCTCACGCATCGCCAGGCTGGCGTCCTGCAGCACCGAATCGGCGTCGGCCGTCGCGGTGGCGTCGCTGCCCATCACCACGCCGACGCTGCAGCTGACATGCACCGCCTGCGCCCCCAGTGTGTAGGGTCGGTTCAGCGCATCGACCAGGCGCTGCGCCACGCGCACCGCGGCGGCGGCGCTGCGAACATCCTCCAGCACGACGACGAACTCGTCGCCGCCCAGGCGGCCTGCGGTCGGCGCGGCGGTCGGCGCAGAAGTCGGCGCGGTGTCGACGGTCAAGCCGACGGCGTCGCGCTGGCGCACGGTGCCGTTGACACGCGCGGCCATCGCGCGCAGCACTTCGTCGCCGGCGGTCGGGCCCTGGGTGACGTTGATGCGGTTGAAGCGGTCGCCGTTGATGAACAGCACCGCAAATTCGAGCCCCGGGTTGCGGCGCGAGGTCTGCAGCGCGCGCTCGATGCATTCCAGCGCCGCGGCGCGGTTGGGCATCGCGGTCAGTGCGTCGATGCGGCCGGCGGCACGCAGCCTGGCCTCCACCCGCCGGGCTTCGTCGCGCACGGTCGCGGTGACGTCGCTGAGGCTGGCCATCAGCGTGCCGGCGTCGAGCTTGAGCAGGCGCAGGGACAGCGTGGTCGGAGATGCGCCGTCGGCCGCCGGCCCGAGCGTGATGCGCAAGGCCTCGCAGACCATGCCGCCGCGGGCCAGCGGCGCGGCCGCCCGCGCGCGAAGGTCCGGGGCACCTGGGGCCAGCAGGTCGAAGAGGTTGTCCAGGCCGCCATCCGCAGACAGCGGCATCAGCAGCTGCGCGGCCATCGGGTTGGCCATCGTGATCTCGCCAGCCAGCGTCGTCTGCACCAGGCCGATGGGCGCCTGGTAAAGGAACTGGATCAGCGCCTCGTGGCCGCCGTCGGACGGGGTGTCGCTCATGCCGGCCCGCGCTTCAGCCGGACCGCTGCACCAGCACGTAGCGCCAGGCGGCGCCCGGCTGCGCCAGCAGGCGCAGCTGTACCTTCACCGGCCGCATGCGCAGCGTCAGCACGTAGGGCAGCGTGGCGTCCAGCACCGTGGCGGCGTCTTCGGCGTCCTCGAAACGCTGCGCCACCATGAAGTTGTTCATGCACGGCGCCACCACGGTGAAAAAGGGGTGGCCCAGCACTCGCGCGGGCGACAGGCCGGCGGCCTGACTCTCGAAGTGGTTGTAGCGGCAGACGAGGCCCTCGGCGTCGAAGCCGATGACACCGAAGACGAGCGCATCGAGCTCGGCGTCGCTGCAGGCGTCAAGCCGCGCGTGCAGCGCCGATTCGGCAAAGGACAGGGCGGGCGCAGAGGGCATGGGCAGATTGTGAGCTTGGGTCCGCAAGGCGGGACGGCGGACCCATGCGCGCTGGTGGGACAAGCGCGCGGCATGGTGTGCCCCTGGACAGGATATCGGCGCCGGGGCAGCAAACTTGAGGTGCCGCGGCGCAGTTCACCCGGCGGGTGCGCGCAGTGCCCGGCTCAGCATCACCACCGGGATCAGGCCCACCGCGACGATCGCCAGCGACGGCAGCGCGGCCTCGGCCAGGCGCTCGTCGCGCGCGAAGTTGTAGGCCACCACGGCCAGCGTGTCGCTGCCGAACGGGCGCAGCACCAGCGTGGCGGGCAGTTCCTTCATCACGTCGACGAAAACCAGCAGCGCCGCAGCCAGCGCCGAGCGCTGCAGCAGCGGCAGGTGCAGCTGCGCAAACAGCCGCCAGGGGCCGCTGCCGAGCATGCGTGCGGTTTCGTCGACCGCCGGCGGCACACGCGCGTAGCCGGCCTCGACGGTCTGCAGCGCCACCGCCGAGAAGCGCACGAGGTAGGCGTAGAGCAGGCCGAAGGCCGTGCCGGTGACCAGCGCGGCCACGCCGGCCTGCGGGAACTGCGCCTGCAGCCAGCCTGCCGGCAGCAGGATGCCCACGGCGATGACGGCGCCGGGCACCGCGTAACCCAGCGAAAGCACACGCGCCGCCGGACGCAACAGCACGCCGCCGGGGGCGTCTTTCTGGCGCAAGGCAAAGCCCAACGCCAGTGCCAACGCGGTGGCCGCCGCCGCCGCCGTGCCGGCGAGGCGGAAACTGGCCCCGGCCCATTCGGCAAAACGTGCCCACGGCAGACCGAACTCGCTGAACTGCGCTTCCTGCCACAGCATGCGCGCCAGCCACAGCACCGGCAGCACGAAGCCCAGCAGCACCGGCAGCCCGCACACCGCCCACGCGGCCACGGCGGCGCCACCGCGCAGCACCAGCGGGCGCGCCTCGGCACTGCTGGCACCGGCGCGGCTGCCGGCAAAACGCAGCTTGCGCTGCGCCGTGCGCTCGGCCATCAGCAGCGCCGCCACCACCACCAGCAGCACGGCCGCCAGCTGCGCCGCGGCGTTGCGGTCGTTCAGCACCAGCCAGGCCTTGTAGATGCCTGTGCTGAAGGTCGACAGGCCAAAGTAGGCGCCGACACCGTAGTCGGCCAGCGTTTCCATCAGCGCCAGCGCAGTGCCGGCGGCGATGGCCGGGCGCGCCATCGGCAGCGCCACCTGCAGCACGCGGCGGCGCATGGGCGCGCCGAGCAGGCGTGCGGCCTCCATCAGCCGCACTGCACGTTCACCCAGGGCGGCGCGCACCAGCAGGTATACGTAGGGGTAGAGGCACAGCACGAAGAGCACCACCGCGCCGCCGAAGCTGCGCACGTCGGGCCACAGCGCTCCGCGCAGGCCCAGCGCCTCGCGCAGGCTGGTCTGCAGCGGGCCGCTGAACTGCAGCGCGTCGGTCCAGGCGTAGGCCAGCACATAGGCCGGCATGGCCAGCGGCAGCAGCAGCGCCCACTCGAAACTGCGCCGGCCGCGGAAATCGAACAGCGTCACCAGCGCTGCGGTGGCCGAGCCCAGCACCATCACACCCAGGCCGACGAACAGGGCCAGCGCGGCCGACTGCAGCGCGTATTCGGGCAGCACCGTGTCGAGCTGGTGGCGCAGCACCGCCAGCGCGGCGGCGTCGAACGCAAACCAGGCCGCCAGCACGCCCAGCACGGGCAGCGCCAGCAGCAGGCACAAGGGGGTCAGCAAGGCTGTCAGGGCGCCGCGCATGGGTACTTGGAAATGCGAACCATCCTCATTCAGGGTTGGCGATTATCATCTGCGCATGTTCCTGAGCCTCGAATCGGTAGGGGTGCGCTACACACGCGCCGGCAGCGGTCGCGCTGCGGTGGACGGCGTGTCGCTGGGCCTCAGGGCCGGCCAGGTGGGTGTGCTGATCGGGCCATCGGGCTGTGGCAAGACCTCGCTGCTGCGCGCCGTGGCCGGGCTGGAACGCTGCGCCGCCGGGCGCGTGGTGATCGCGGGCGACACGCTGTCCGACGCCGCCGCCGGCGTGCATCTGGCGCCCGAACTGCGCCGCATCGGCATGGTGTTCCAGGACTACGCGCTGTTCCCCCACCTCAGCGTCACCGACAACATCGCCTTCGGCGTCCAGGCGCTGCCGCGCGCCGAGCGTGCGCAGCGGGTGCAGCAGATGCTCGACCTGGTGGGCCTGGGCCACGCCGCCAGGCGCCCGCCGCACGAACTGTCGGGCGGCCAGCAGCAGCGCGTGGCGCTGGCACGCGCGCTGGCGCCCAAGCCGCGGCTGCTGCTGCTGGACGAGCCCTTTTCCAGTCTCGACGTCGACCTTCGCGAACGCCTGGCGCAGGAGGTGCGCAGCATCCTCAAGGACAGCGGCACGACGGCGCTGCTGGTCACACACGACCAGCTCGAGGCCTTTGCGGTGGGCGACGTCATCGGCGTCATGAACCAGGGCCGCCTGGAACAGTGGGACGACGCCTACACGCTCTACCACCGCCCGCTCAGCCGTTTCGTCGCCGGCTTCATTGGCCATGGCGTGTTTGCGCCGGCGCAGATCGTCGCCTGCGCCAGCGGCCCCTGCGTGCACACGCCCTTGGGTGAACTGCACGACATGGCCGGTTGCCCGCTGCCCGAGGCCTTCCCGCACGGCGAATGCGACGTGCTGCTGCGCGCCGACGACATCGTGCACGACGACAACTCACCGGTGCGCGCGATGATCGAGCGCAAGGCCTTCCGCGGTTCCGAGTTTCTTTACACGCTGCGCCTGAGCAGCGGCGAGCAGGTGCTGGCCCACGTGCCTTCGCACCACGACCACCAGGTGGGCGAATGGGTCGGCATCCGCGCCGAGGTCGACCATGTCGTGACCTTTCCGCGCGCCGCGGCCGCGGCCTGACGGTACCCGCCGCCGGCGCCAGCGCCCCGGCACGCGCAAAGAGACACACTTTGCTGGCACCACCCGGGTGCAACTTTCTCCCCTCGGCCCACTCAGAAGGGGGTACCGGTCCTATACTGGAACGGTACTTGCTCGCAATTTGGCGAAAGGCGCGTTGATCATGGGTTCGAAAATCAAGTTCGCGGGCATCCTGGCCATCGGCGTCGTAGCCGGTGCCCTGACGACCATGCAACTGCAGGCCGTGGCGCGCAACGTGCTCGCGCCGCTGCCGCTGGAAGAGGTGCAGCAACTCGCCGCCGTCTTCGACCGCGTCAAGGCCGAGTACGTCGAGCCGGTGGACGAGAAAAAGCTCATCTCCGACGCCATCGCCGGCATGGTGGCCGGCCTCGACCCCCACAGCCAGTACTTCGACAAGAAGAGCTTCCGCGAATTCCGCGAAAGCACCGGCGGCAAGTTCGTCGGCATCGGCATCGAGATGGCGATGGAAGAAGGCCTCGTGAAGGTCGTCTCCCCCATCGAGGGATCACCCGCCTTCCGCGTCGGCCTCAAGCCCGGCGACCTCATCACCCGCATCGACGACAGCCCGGTCAAGGGCCTGACGGTCGACCAGGCCGTGAAGAAGATGCGCGGCGAGCCCAATACCAAGGTCGTGCTCACCGTCTACCGCAAGACCGAGAGCCGCACCTTCCCGGTGACCATCGTGCGCGAAGAGATCCGCATGCAAAGCGTGCGCGCCAAGATGGTCGAACCGGGCTACGGCTGGATCCGCGTCAGCCAGTTCCAGGAACGCACGGTCGACGACTTCGTGCGCAAGATGGAAGAGCTGTACAAGCAGGATCCGAACATGAAGGGCCTGGTGCTCGACCTGCGCAACGACCCGGGCGGCCTGCTCGACGGCGCCGTGGCGCTGTCGGCCGCCTTCCTGCCCGCCGACGTGGTGGTGGTCACCACCAACGGCCAGTTGCCCGAGAGCCGCGCCACCTTCCGCGCCAACCCGGAGTTCTACGCCCGCCGTGGCGGCGCCGATCCGCTGAAGAAGCTGCCGGCAGCGCTCAAGCGGGTGCCGCTGGTGGTGCTGGTCAACGAAGGCTCGGCCTCGGCCAGCGAGATCGTCGCCGGCGCGCTGCAGGACCACAAGCGGGCCACGATCATGGGTGCGCAGACCTTCGGCAAGGGTTCGGTGCAGACCATCCGCCCGCTGCCTTCCGACACCGCGCTGAAGATCACCACCGCGCGCTACTACACGCCCAGCGGCCGCAGCATCCAGGCCAAGGGCATCCTGCCCGATGTCTGGCTCGACGAAACCGCCGAAGGCAACGTCTACGCCGCGCTGCGCATGCGCGAGGCCGACCTGGAACGCCACCTCGGCGGTGTCGACGAGAAGAAGGACGTCGAACGCGAGAAGGCACGGGAGGAAGCACGCAAGAAGCTCGAAGAGCAGGTGGCCAAGACCAGGGAACCGGCCAAGCCGCTGCCCGAGTTCGGCACCGGCGAGGACTTCCCGCTGCAGCAGGCGCTGAACCAGTTGCGCGGCCTGCCCGTGCTGGCCAGCAAGACGGCGCCCAGCGAGCAGCGCGCCGAAGCCCCGGCCGACGCCGCCAAGAAGTAGGCCGCGCCCGCCCTCCGCAAAGCCCGCCGCCCGGCGGGTTTTGCACTTCTGGCGCCACCCTGCCCCGTCCGAACCGCCTGCCCCGCCTGCAATGAACGACGAGCAACTGCTGCGCTACGCCCGCCACCTGATGCTCGACGACATCGGCATCGAGGGCCAGCAACGCCTGCTCGATGGCCATGCGCTGGTCATCGGCGCCGGCGGTCTGGGCTCGCCCGCAGCGCTCTACCTGGCCACTGCGGGTGTCGGCCGCATGACGGTGGTCGACCACGACAGCGTCGACCTCACCAACCTGCAGCGGCAGATCGCGCACAACCTGTCGCGCGTCGGTCTGCCCAAGGCCGAGTCGGTGCGCAGCACGGTGGCCGCGCTCAACCCCGACGTGCAGTTCCGCGCCCTCGTGCGCCGCGCAGACGCCGCGCTGCTCGACGAACTCGTGCCGCAGGCCGACGTGGTGCTGGACTGCAGCGACAACTTCCGCACCCGCCACGCCGTCAACGCCGCCTGCGTCAAACACGGCCGGCCGCTGGTCTCGGGTGCGGCCATCGGCTGGGACGCGCAGATCAGCGTCTACGACAGCCGGCAGCCGAATGCGCCCTGCTACGCCTGCCTGTTCCCGCCCGAAGCCGCACATGAGGACGTGGCGTGCGCGACGATGGGTGTGTTCGCGCCGCTGGTGGGCATCGTCGGCAGCGTGCAGGCCGCCGAGGCGCTGAAGCTGCTGACCGGCGCCGGGCAGTCGCTGGCCGGCCGGCTGCTGATGCTGGACGCCCGCCACATGGCCTGGGACAGCATCACGCTGCAACGCCAGCCGACCTGTGCGGTGTGCGGCGGCGCCGCCACGCAAGCACGCTAAGCTGCGCGCATGCCCGACACCCACCCGCCCCTGGCCGCACGCAACTTCCCGACTGCCGAGGAAGAAGCCAAGGCCCTCGCCCGCCCCTCGCTCTACGCCGGCCCCGAAAGCGCCTACCGCCTGGCCTTCACCGACACCGACTTCCTGCTGCGCGAGGAACTGCGCCCGGTGCGCATGCAGCTCGAACTGCTCAAGCCCGAGATGGTGCAGCAGCAGCACGGCATCAAGTCGACCATCGTCATCTTCGGCAGCGCGCGTGTCGTGCCTTCCGATCTCGCGCTGCAGCGCCTGGAGGCGGCGCGCAGCGCAGGCGATGCGCAGGCCATCAAACGCGCCGAGACCGGCGTGCTGATGAGCCACTACTACGATGAGGCGCGCCGCTTCGCGGCACTGGCCACCGAACGTTCGGCGACGCTGGACACGCCGATCTACGTCGTCACCGGCGGCGGCCCCGGCATCATGGAAGCCGGCAACCGCGGCGCGCACGACGTAGGTGGCAAGAGCATCGGCCTGAACATCGTGCTGCCGCACGAGCAGGCGCCCAACGACTACATCACGCCCGAGCTGTGTTTCCAGTTCCACTACTTCGCGCTGCGCAAGATGCACTTCCTGATGCGCAGCATCGCGCTGGTGTGCTTTCCGGGCGGCTTCGGCACTCTGGACGAACTGTTCGAAACCATCACGCTGGTGCAGACGGGCAAGAGCCGCCGGCGCCCCATCCTGCTTTTCGGCCGCGCCTTCTGGCAGCGGCTGATCGACTTCGACTACCTGATCGAGACCGGCATGATCGGCGCCGCCGACCTCGACCTGTTCCGCTTCGTTGAAACCGCCGAGGAAGCCTGGGAGGCGCTGGCCGCGCACTACGGCTTCGACCTGCCCGAAACCCAGACCGGCGAGTTCGCCGATGACATATAGACCACCCCCGAAGCGGCTTCGCCGCTCCCCCTGGAGGGGGCAACGCCAGCGGCCCGGCAAGGCCGGTTCCGCGGCGTTCGCTTGATGCGGTTCCACTGACCTCACGACGCGAGAGACGCCCTTGAACAAGCAGATCAGCCTCATCGGCGCGCCCACCGACATCGGAGCCGGCGCGCGCGGCGCCAGCATGGGGCCCGAGGCACTGCGCGTGGCGGGCATCCAGGCCACGCTGGAAGCGCATGGCCTGAAGGTGCAGGACCGCGGCAACCTCGCCGGCCCGGCCAACCCGTGGCTGCCGCCCGTGGACGGCTACCGCCACCTGCACGAGGTGGTGGCCTGGAACCGCGCCGTGCACGACGCGATGCACGCCGAGCTGGCACTGGGCCGCCTGCCCATCCTGCTGGGTGGCGACCACTGCCTGGGCATCGGCAGCATCAGCGCGGTGGCACGCCACTGCCGCGAGAACGGCAAGAAGCTGCGTGTGCTCTGGCTCGACGCGCACGCCGATTTCAACACCAGCGTGCTCACTCCCAGCGGCAACATCCACGGCATGCCGGTGGCCTGCCTGTGCGGCCACGGGCCGCGGGAACTGGTCGAGATCGGTGGCACGGTGCCCGCCATCAGCCCGAAGGTGGTGCGGCAGATCGGCATCCGCAGCGTCGACCCCGGCGAAAAGCGCCTCGTGCACGAGACCGGGCTCGAGGTCTTCGACATGCGCTTCATCGATGAGATGGGCATGCGCCACACGATGGAGCTGGCGCTGGCCACGCTCGACGCCCACACCCACCTGCACGTCAGCTTCGACGTCGACTTCCTCGAGCCCGAGATCGCACCCGGCGTAGGCACCACGGTGCCCGGCGGCCCCACCTACCGCGAAGCCCAGCTGTGCATGGAGATGATCGCCGACACTGGCCGCCTGGCCAGCCTGGACGTGATGGAGCTCAACCCCGCGCTCGACATCCGCAACAAGACCGCCGAGCTGGCGGTAGACCTCATCGAGAGCCTCTTCGGCAAGAGCACGCTCATGCGGGCCAACCGTTGAGATGAAGGGCACGCTGCGGTCCTGCGCACTGTTGCTGGCCCTGGCCACAGGCGCCGCGACGGCCCAGCCTGCCTTCACGCTGGACCTGCTCTCGCCCAAGGACCAACCGACCACCACGCGCGAATTTGTCAACGTGCTCGGCCGCACAGCGCCGGGCGCCGGCGTGCGCGTCGGCGGCGAGCCGGTGGCGGTGTACGGCACCGGCGTCTTCGCGCGCGACCGCATCCCGCTCGTGCCGGGCATGAACCGCATCGTCGTCGAGGCCGTCTCGGCGAGCGGCCGGAAGCTGACGCAACAGCTGGACATCGAACGTGTGCCGCCGCCGGCACCGGTGGTCTGGCCCGTCGACCGGCTGGCGATCGACGGCGCCAGCCTGCGCCCGGCCGAGGCCGTGACCGTGGCGCCGGGTGAGGCGCTGGAAGTGGCGGTGCGCGCCACGCCCGGCCAGCGTGTCGAGGCACGCCTGCCGGGCCAGCGCTGGCAGCCGCTGCCCGAGCAGGGTGCAGTGAGTGACCCGTCTGGCCGCTACCGCGCGCTGCTGCACTTCGACCATGCCGAAGACGTCGAGCCCGCGCCGGTGCAGTTGCGCCTCGTGGCGCAGGCCCTGCCGCGCAGCGCCGGGCCGCGGCAGATGGCCACCCAGACGCCGGGTGCCGCGGGCCAGTGGCGCCGCGACCCCGAACGCCTGTACGCGGTGGGCACGGAAGGCGCCGAACTGCTGCATGGTCTGCACGAGGTGCGCCTGGGCGGGCCCTTCCTGGCCGAGCTGCCGCCCGGCACGCTGCTGCACGCCACCGGCCGCCGTGGCGCGCACTTGCGGGTGCAGCTGGCGCCCGACACCAGCGCCTGGGTGGCAGAAACCGCGCTGCTGCCGGCAGCACCCGACACACGCCCGCCGCACGCCGCGTTCACCTCGGTCTCGGTCAGCGGCAGCGCCGAGGGCGACGTGGTCAGCATTCCACTGGGCGCACGTGTGCCCTACGCCGTCAACGCCGTGAGCACGCCCGACGGCCGGCAGCTGCTGGAGGTCGAGTTCTACGGCGCCCATCACGCGGCGACATGGATCAGCCAGCGCGCCAGCGCCAGGCTGGTGCGCGAAGTTGCCGTCGACCAGTCCGGCCCCGGCCGCGTGCGTGTGCGCATCACACCCGTCGCGCCGCGGCTCTGGGGCTGGCGCGTCGAGCGCACTGCCGGTGCGCTGCGTGTGCTGCTGCGCCCGGCACCGGTCTTCGACGCCGCTGCCGCGTCGCCGCTGCGCGGCCTGCGCGTGGCGCTCGAAGCGGGCCATGGCAGCGACGACAACCTGGGCGCCGTCGGCGCCACCGGCGTGCCCGAGAAGGACATCAACCGCTGGACCGCCGAGGCCCTGAAGGCCGAGCTCGAGGCCGCGGGCGCGCAGGTGGTGCTGGTGCGCGAAGGCGACGACAACCCCAACCTGCGCGAACGTGCCCGCCGCGTCGGCGCGTCGGGGGCCGAGCTCTTCGTCAGCGTGCATGCCAACGCCAGCGACACGGCGGGCGGTTTCCTGCGCGTCAGCGGCAGCTCGACCTTCTACAAACACGCGCCACACCGCGAACTGGCCACGGCCGTGCAGCGCCGCGTGCTGGAGCAGACCGGCCTGGACGACTTCGGCGTGGTGGGCAACTTCAACTACACGCCGCTGCGCCTGACAACCTGGATGCCGGCCGTGCTGGTGGAACAGGCCTTCGTCACCCACCCGGGCGACGAGGCACGGCTGCTCGACCCGCTGTTCCGCGCCCGCCTGGCCCATGCGGTGCGGCTGGGCCTGGAAGACCACCTGCGCTCAGGCCGCTGAGTGCGGCGTGCGCGCTTTCACGCGTGCGGGCTGACCCCGCCCACCGCGCCGCCGGGCTGGCGCGCACATTCCTCGAACAGGCGCACCGTGCAGCGCGCGCAGACCGCGCCGTCCAGCCGCGGCACGATGGTGGCCAGGGCCTCGCGCTTGCTGTCGAACAGGTGGTCGGCGCCCAGGCGGTCGATGAAACCGCTGCGCTGCCAGGCGTCGAGCACATCGGGCCGCGGCCGGTGAAAGTAGAGGCCGCCGTCGAGCTCGCGGCGGCGCGCACGTTCGCGTTCCCACAACGCAACGCCAGCGGGGTCGATGAAGTTCATGCTCTTGCTCATCACCAGCAGGTGGCGCGGCGCGTTGGGCGGCTCGCGCAGCGCGCGCAGGGCATCGGCCACGTGGGCCTCGGCGCCGAACCACACCGGGCCCTCGACACGCAGCAGCTTGAGCTGCGGGCACTCGGTTGCGCCGGTCGGCAGCAACACGAAAGGCCGCACCTCGGCACCCGTGGGCGGGCGGTTGAAACCCATCGTGCGCAGCGCCGGACGTGAGGTGCGGTAGAGGTAGAACAGCAGCGAAGCCGCCATGCCCGCCAACACCGCCACCTGCAGCGGCAGCAGCAGCGTGGCGATCAGCGTGCCGCCGGCCACGCCGGCCTCGCGGCGGTCCAGGCGCGCCAGTTCGCGCCATTGCGCGATGTCTACCAGCGACCAGGCCACCAGCAACAGCAGCGCGTCGATGGCCGCCATCGGCACCCAGGCGAGCAGTGGTGCGGCCAGCGCCACCAGCGCCAGCACACCTGCGGCGGCCATCACGCCGGCCAGTGGCGTGCGCGCGCCGGCCTCGAAGTGCGGCGCCGAGCGGTTCAGCGAGCCGCAGCCGACGAAGCTCGAGAACAGGCCACCCGTCAGGTTGGCCAGGCCCTGGCCCAGGCACTCGCGGTTGACGTCGAGGTGCTGGCCGCTGCGCGCGGCCAGCGTCTTGGCGATGGCGATGCCCTGGCCCAGCGCCACCAGCGTGATCGCCAGCGCGATGGCGATCAGCTTGGACACGTCGCCCCAGGCGAAGGCCGGCGGCGCAAACGGCGGCCAGGCCTGCGGCAGCGCACCGATGCGTTCCAGCGGCCAGTGCGCGCCCTGCACCAGCGCCACACCCGCCGCCGTGCCGGCGGCCAGCGCCAGCAGCAGCACGGGCCCGCGACGCCAGAGGCGGCGCAGCAGCAGCACGGCAGCGAACGTCAGCCCGCCGACGAGCAACGGGCCCAGCGCCGCGCCCAGCCGCGGGTCGGACCAGGAGCCCTTCAGCACTTCGACCGGCGGCAACGGCCATGCCACCAGGCCGCGCAGCGCGTGCCAGGCGATGAGCACGGCCGCACCGGCCGTGAAGCCCAGCAGCACCGAAGGCGAGATGTAGTGCGTCAGCACACCCAGCCGCAGCAGCGCGATGGCCAGCTGGATGGCGCCGACCATCAGTGTCAACACCAGCGCCAGGCGCAGGTATTCGGCGCTGCCGGCCACCGCCAGCGGCGCGAGCGAGGCGGCCAGCGCCAGCGACAGCGCATTGGTGGGCCCGGTCAGCACGTGCCGGCTCGAACCGGCCAGCGCCGCCACGGCCGTTGGCAACACGGCGCCATACAGGCCCCAGGCCGGCGGCAGGCCGGCCAGCGCCGCAAAAGCGATGGCCTGCGGCAGCACGAGCACGGCCGCCAGCAGAGCGGCCAGGGCGTCGGCGCGCAGGCTGTCGGCACTCACCTCGGCAACCCAATCGCCCAGCCAGCGCTGCAGCACGCCGCCGGGCGCAGGGGGTGCGGCAGGAGCAGACATCGTGCCGAGGTTAGCACCGCCCTGCCGGCGCCCTGCCAGCGCCCGGCAGGGGCGGCGGCTAAGATGCCACGATGCAGCACACCGGCCCGCGGGCCTTCCTTCGGGCACTGCGACGCGGCCTGCTCGCAGGCGTCGTCGCCGCAGCCCTGCCCGCCGGCGCCGACACCCCCCCGCTCGCCGCGCCGGCGTCTGCAGCCAGCGCGCCGACCGCCGCAGCGGCGATGCCGCTCACCGGCACCGGCCAGCGCCTCTACGAACGCACACGTCCGCAGCTGCTGCAGGTTCGCACGCTGCTGAAAACGCAGGACAGCCAGTCCTCCGTCGGCTCGGGTTTCCTGGTCGACGACGCCGGCCACCTGGTGACGAACTACCACGTCGTCAGCCAGTACGCGCTGCAGCCCTCGCGTTTCCGGCTGGTCTACGTCACGGTCGACGGTCAGCAGGGTGCATTGCAGCTGCTGGCCTTTGATGTCGTGCACGACTTGGCGCTGCTCAAACCGGTAGACGCCGCGCCGCTGGCCGGCCGCGGCAGCGTGGCGCTGCGGCCGGCCGACGAGCCGCTGGCGCGCGGCGCGCGCATCTTTTCGCTGGGCAACCCGCTGGACGTCGGCTTTGCGGTGGCCGAGGGCAGCTACAACGGCCCGGTGGAACGCAGCGTCCTGGAGACGCTGTTTTTCGGCGGCTCGCTGAGCCCGGGCATGAGCGGCGGACCAGCGCTCGACGACCAGGGCCGGCTGGTGGGCGTGAACGTGGCGGCCCGGCGCGACGGCGAGCAGGTCAGCTTCCTGGTGCCGGCGGCGCCGGTGCGCGTGCTGATCAACCGCGGCCGCGGCGCCACGCCCATCACCGCGCCGGCCTGGCCCGAGATCACGCGCCAGCTGCTGGCCCACGAGGCCACACTCACCGCGCGCTTCACCGCCCTGCCCTGGCGCAGCGCCGGCCACTCGCGGTACACCATTCCCGTGCCGCAGGAGACCTTCATGCGCTGCTGGGGCCGCGGTTCGCCGCAGGCCGCGCGCGGGCTGCAGTTCGAGCGCTCCGACTGCGAGATGGACAGCCGCATCTTCGTCAACGGCAGCCTGCTCACCGGCTACCTGACGGTGCGCCACGAGGCCTACGACGGCAGCCGCATCGGCGCGCTGCGTTTCGCTGAACGCTATTCGGCCAGCTTCCGCAACGAGTTCATGGGCCGCAACGACCGCCACCGCACCGCGCCGCGCTGCGTCGAGCGCCAGATCAGCAGCGGCCCGCCGGGCGCAGACGGCGCGGCGCCGCTGCCGCTGAAGGGCGTGATCTGCCTGCGCGCGTACAAGAAGCTCGAAGGCCTGCACGACCTGGCGGTGCTGGTGGCCACGCTGGACGGCACGCAGGTCGGCGTGCAGGGCCGGCTCGACGCCTTCGGCATCAGCGCCGCCAGCGCGCAGCGCCTGGCCCAGCATTACCTCGACGGCTACGCATGGAACACCCCGAACAACGTGTCGCGCTGATCGAACTGCTGGGCCGCGACGGCCAGGTCATGCGCACGCTGGACGTATGGCGGTGGCCGCTGACGCTGGGCCGCGCGCTCGACAATGACTTCGTCGTCGACGACCCCCACCTCGCCGCCCACCACGCACGCCTGGCGCCGGGCGATGACGGCCAACTGCTGCTGCACGCGCTGCCCTCGCGCAACGGCGTGCGCTTCGCCGGCCTCGCGGTCGAAGGCGCCATGACGCTGCCCGCCGGCGGTGGCCTGCTGCAGCTGGGCACGAGCAAGCTGCGCCTGCGCCTGCCCGGCGAAACCCTGGCACCCGAGTTGCCGCTACCGCGCCATGCCAACGGCACGCCGCTGCCGCCGCCGCTGCTGGTGGGCGCGGCGGTGTTTGCGCTGCTGCTCGGCGCGCACGGGCTCACGCTCGACCCGGGCGCCGACTACTCGGCCTGGTTGCCGGCGCTGATCGGCCTGCCGGCGGTGCTGGCGGCCTGGTGCGGGATGTGGGCGCTGATGTCCAAGCTCTTCCAGCACCGCTTCGACTTCGGCGGTCACCTGCGCATCGCGCTGCCTTGGTTGCTGGCGCTGACCCTGACCGACGCCCTGTGGCCGCTGCTCACCGCGGCGCTCGCTGCGCCGAGGCTGTGGATGCTGGGCAACACGATAGAAGGGGTGCTGCTGGCGCTGCTGGTGCACGCCCACCTGAGCCACCTGCTGCCGCTGCACCGACGCGCCGTAACGGCCAGCGTGGCCACGATGGCGGTGGCCGGCGCCGCACTGTCGGCCGCGCTCACCTGGCGCAACACCGACAGCCTGGTGGCCGCGCCCTACATGAGCACGCTGCCGCCACCGGCGCTGCGCCTGGCGGGCACCGTGCCCAGCGCCACGCTGGTGCAGGACATGGCACCGCTGGCCGAGAAGCTCGCCGCGCGTGTGCAGCAGGCGCGCGCCGACGACGAGGGTGACGGCGAGGGCAACGAATAACCGGCGCCGCGGCCGGCCGCAGCGCCGGCCGGGGTGGCGGCACCGAAATGAGGACACGATGACGATGGCAAGACCCCTGCTGATCGGCGTCTCGGCGCGCATCCACTACCCCGGCAGCGTCGACATGCCGGCCACTGGCGTGTGGAGCAAAACCGTGCACTACCTCGAACAGAGCGTGGCGCACTGGCTGCTGGCCGGCGGCGCGGTGGCGGTGATGGTGCCGGCGGTGGACGCCGAGAGCATCGTGCAGCGCAGCGACCTCGACCTGCACGACTACGCCGCCGCGCTCGACGGGCTGGTGCTGCAGGGCGGCAACGACGTCGCGCCCGAGACCTACGGCGAAGCGCCCCTGCACGCCGACTGGCACGGCGACCGCGTGCGCGACCGCTACGAGATCGACCTCATCCGGGCCTTCGTGGCCGCCGGCAAGCCGGTGTTCGGCATCTGCCGCGGCCTGCAGCTGCTGAACGTGGCCTTCGGCGGCACCTTGCTGCAGGACATCGAGACGCAGCAGCCGCATTCGCTGAGCCACCGCGTGCTGGGGCGCTACGAACACCACCACCACGGCGTCGAGTTCGTGCCGGGCACACGCCTGGCCGAACTCTTCCCGGGCGTGGCGCGGGCCATCACCAACAGCATCCACCACCAGGGCATCAAGGACCTGGCGCCCGAGTTCATGGTCGAGGCGCGCTGCCCCGACGACGGCATGGTCGAGGCCGTGCGCTGGCGCGGCGTCAGCTTCGTGGCCGGCGTGCAATGGCACCCCGAGTTCCACGAACCCGACCACCCGCACACGCTGGACGATCGCGCCATCCTGCAAGACTTCCTGGCCGCGGCGCGCGCGGCGCAGCGCTGAGCGGGTCAGCGCGTGAGAGTTTCTCGAACGTGCCCGAGCGGCGCGTCCAAAGGCGAAAGACTCTCACACTCTCAGCCCGCCGCGCAGGCCTTCAGCGGCACCACTGGTCCTCGCAGGGAATGCCGTCGTGGTCGCCGTCCATCTTCACGCCCGGGCAATGGGCGAGGAAGTACTTGGCTTCGTCGCACGAGTGCATCTGCGAACAGCGGGTGCGACCGTCGCAGCGGTAGGCAGCAGCCGCGGTAGGGGCCGTCGTGCTGCGCGCGGGTGGCGCAGGCGCGGCCGCCACCACCGCTGCGGGCGCGGCGCCAGACTGCGCGCCGGTGCCGACGCAGGGCCCGTGGGTGCGCCGGAAGTCGGCCGGCTTGATGGCCGCGCCGCCCTCGTGCAGGCCGCGGTTCAGCGCCTTGGCCATGCGCTCCTGCTTGACCAGCGGGCCGACGTCGTTGCGCCCGCGCAGGCTCCAGGCGTGACCGCCTTCCACCAGGCTCTGCGCGACGTCGACCCCGTCGACCACCAGCACGCCCACGGCGCGGCCGTAGCTGTCGCGGCCGGTGGGGCGCAGCGTGGCGGTTTTGTTCAGCGCCAGGTCGGTGAGCGCGCGCCGCGCCTCGGCGCCCCAGGCCTGGCAGATCTCGGGGGCATCGATGTTGGCCAGGCGCACGACGATGGGCGCCTGCCCGGCCGGCGTGAAGCGCAGCGTGTCGCCGTCGCTGACCTGCGTCACCACGCCCTGCAGCGGCGCAGGCTGGGCACGCGGGGCGGCGCCCGCAGGGGCCAGGCCGGCCAGCAGCAGCAGGCTGATGGTGAAGAGGTGGGCAACGGGCATGAGACTCTTCCTGGGGCTTGCCGGTTCTTGCAACGGCATCACTGGCCGGCGGCGCTGGCCGCGTCGGCCGCGCGCTGCAGGCCGGCTTCCTGCGCCTGCTTCATGCCTTCGACGATCTTCTGCTGCTGCGCGCGGGCCTGGCTGGCCTGTTCGGCCTGCAGCTTGCCGACGGTGGCGGCAGTGCCGGCAACCTCGGCACCACAGGCGGCCAGCAGAAGGGTGCACAGCGCGGCCAGCAGGGCTTGCGGGCCAGGTGCAGTCGGGCGGGGGGGTGGGGCGGCTGTGGGCATGGAAGTCTCGGGCGGGGTGCAGGCAGGGCGCCAGTGTAGGCGGCTCACCGCGGCGCGCGGCGGCGGCGCGGCGACGCCAGCGGCGGTGCGGCGAGCGCGGCTTCGGCCTCGGCCAGCAGGCGCGCCAGGCGGTCCTTGAGTTTTTCGGTGCTGAGCTGTTCGCGCAGGCGTTCCACCAGCAACGGCAGCGCAAACGGGCTCGGCGCGGCCAGCTCGACGAGGTTCCAGGACAGCGTGGCCAGGTGGCGCAGCGTGGCGCCCAGGCGGTCGATCTCGAGCTCTTGCGCCAGCACTTCGCTTTGTGCCTGGCCCAGCAGCCGGTTGCCGGTGTCGTACTTGCGGAAGACCTCGAAGAACAGGCTGCTGCTGGCCTGCAGCTGGCGCATGCTCTTCGGCGCTCCGGGGTAGCCGCTGAAGACGAGGCCGGCCACACGCGCGATCTCGCGAAAACGCCGCTGCGCCAGTTCACCCGAGTTCAGGCTCGCCAGCACGTCGGCGAGCAGGCCTTCGCTGGCGAAGAGCGTGGCCTGCAGCGTGTCGTCCAGCAGCACCGGCTTGGCGGCCAGGATCTCCAGCCCATAGTCGTTGACGCTGAGCGAGAAGGTGTTGGGCTGCCGCTGCGCCAGCCGCCAGGCCAGCAGCTGGGCCAGGCCGATGTGCACGTTGCGCCCGGCAAAGGGGTACAGGAAGAGGTGGTGGCCCTCGCGCGAGCTGTAGCGCTCGACGAGCAGACGGCCGCGCTGCGGCAGCTGCGACAGGCGCGCCTGGGCCTGCAGCATCGGGCGCGCGGCCTGCATCTCGAGGTCGGCGAAGGGCTGCTGCGCCTGCGGCCCGCCCAGCCGCAGCGCGGCGCCGTCCAGCAGCGTCTGCACGGCGTCGGCCAGTTCGCTGGACAGCGGCATCTTGCCGCCGGCCCAGGCCGGCACCACGCCCTTTTTCTTGTTGCCCACGCGCACGTAGACGGCCATGTCCTGCGTGCGCACGTACTCGAGCACACGACCGGCGAAAACGAAGTTGTCGCCCTTGTTCAGGCGCGCGATGAAACCTTCCTCGATGCTGCCTATCGTCTTGCCGCCACTGCCGCCGCTGAGCCACTTCACCACCATCGCCGCGTTGCTGACGATGGTGCCCACCTGCAGGCGGTGGCGGCGCGCGATGCCGCGGTCGGGCACCCGCCAGACGCCGTCGAGCAGCGCCACGCGGTGGTACTCGGGGTAGGCCGTGAGGCTGTCGCCGCCGCGTTCGACAAAGGCCAGCGCCCAGTCGAATTCGGCGCGCGTGAGGTCGCGGTAGGCGCGTGTCGTCCGCACCTCGTCGAAGAGTTCGTCGGCGCTGAAGCCGCCGCCAGGCTTGGGATCGGCGGCGAAGCCGCCGCCGAGTGCCACCGTCACCAGGTGCTGCACCAGCACGTCCAGCGGCTTGTCGGGCGAGTGGCGCTGCTCCACGTTTCCGGCCAGCGCCGCGTGCCGAGCGGCGGCGGCTTCCACGAGCTCCAGCGTGTTCGTCGGCACCAGCGTCACGCGGCTGGGCCGGCCGAGTGCGTGGCCGCTGCGGCCGGCGCGCTGCAGCAGCCGCGCCACGCCCTTGGCGCTGCCGATCTGCAGCACACGCTCGACGGGCAGGAAGTCGACGCCGAGGTCGAGGCTGCTGGTCGCCACCACGGCCTTCAAGCGGCCATCCTTCAGCCCGGCCTCGACCCAGGCGCGCACCGTCTTGTCGAGCGAGCCATGGTGCAGCGCCACGATGCCGGCCCAGTCGGGCCGCGCCTGCAGCAGCAGCTGGTACCAGATCTCGGCCTGGCTGCGCGTGTTGGTGAAGACCAGCGCCGTGCTGCTGCGCTCGATCTCGTCGACCACCGGCTGCAGCATCTGCGCGCCCAGGTGGCCACCCCAGCTGAAGCGCCCGGGCTCGGCGGGCAGCAAGGTGTCGATCAGCAAGGCCTTGTCGACGCGGCCCTGCACACGCCGCGCACCGGCGCCGCACAGCGTGGCCATGGCCTCGTCGACGTTGCCCAGCGTGGCCGACAGGCCCCACACCACGAGCTTCGGGTTCCAGCGTTTCAGCCGCGCCAGTGCCAGCTGCACCTGCACGCCACGTTTGTTGCCGATGAGCTCGTGCCATTCGTCGACGACCACCGTGTGCACGCCGCCGAGTTCGTCGCGGGCGTTTTCGCGCGTCAGCATCAGGCTCAGCGATTCGGGCGTGGTGACGAGCGCCGGCGGCAGCCGCCTGTCCTGGCGCGCACGTTCGGCGCTCGGCGTGTCGCCGGTACGTGCGCCCACCGTCCACTTCGGGGCCAGCTCGGGCAGCGGCTCCTGCAGCGCGCGCGTGGTGTCGGCGGCCAGCGCGCGCATCGGTGTCAGCCACAGCACCTGCAGGCCGGCCGCGGCGCTGGCGCGCAGCAGCGCCCCCATCCACACCGCGTAGGTCTTGCCGCTGCCGGTGGTGGCATGCAGCAGGCCGCTTTCGCCGGCGGCCATCGCGGCCCAGACCTCGCGCTGAAAGGGAAACGGCTGCCAGCCGCGGCGCGTGAACCAGGCTTCGGTTTCTGTCGACGGTTGCGCAGCGGGGCTCTTGGGCACGGCTGGATTATCGAAGCCCCGGCCGCACACCCGTGGCTGCTGGAGCTTGCCGAACGCGACCCGTGTGCGCACACTAGCCGCGCACGACCTCCCAACGACCTCAGGAGCGCCCATGTTCCGCAAGCTTGCCGATCTGTCCAACGCGGTCGTCTCGCGCTGGCTGCCCGATCCTTTCCTGTTCGTCGCGCTGCTGACCATGGTCATCTTCGCGCTCGGTATCGCGGCCACGCCGTCGACGCCGCTCCAGATGCTCGAGCACTGGGGCGGCGGCTTCTGGAACCTGCTGAGCTTCGCAATGCAGATGGCGATGGTGCTCGTCACGGGGTACGTGCTGGCGAGCACCGCGCTGCTGAAGCGCATGCTGTCGGCGCTGGCGGGCACCGTGACCTCGGCCTCCGGCGCGATCGTGCTGGTGACCGTGGTGGCGCTGCTGGCGAGCTGGATCAACTGGGGCTTCGGGCTCGTCATCGGCGCGATCTTCGCCAAGGAGCTCGCGCGTCGGGTGCCGCGGGTCGACTACCCGCTGCTGATCGCCAGCGCCTATTCGGGCTTCGTGATCTGGCACGCGGGGTTGTCGGGATCGGTGCCGCTGACGATCGCGACTCCCGGCCACTTCCTGGAGAAGACGATGGGGCTGATCCCCACCGGGCAGACCATCTTTGCCACCTACACGCTGGTGCCGGTGGCGCTGCTGATGGTACTGGTGCCGCTGGTCAACCGCGCGATGCTCAACCGCGAGAAGCCGGTCGTCATCGACCCGGCGCTGCTCGACGAGACGCACCACAACGTCGGCGTCGCGACGCCGCGCACGCCGGCCGAGCGGCTCGAGAACTCGCCCTGGGTGAGCTGGGTGATCGGCCTGCTCGGGCTCGCCTACACCATCAAGTACTTCGTCGACAAGGGCGCGGCGCTCAACCTCAACATCGTTAATTTCATCTTCCTGTTTGCCGGCATCCTGCTGCACGGCACGCCGCGGCGCTTCATCGACGCGACGATCGACGCTGTCAAGGGCACCGCCGGCATCCTGGTCCAGTTCCCGTTCTACGCCGGCCTGGCCGGCATGATGGCCGGCTCGGGCCTGATCAAGCTGTTCTCGGACGCATTCATCGCCGTCGCGACGCCGGCGACGCTGCCGCTGTTCGCGTTCTTGTCGGCGGGGCTGGTCAATATCTTCGTGCCCAGCGGAGGCGGGCAGTGGGCGGTGCAGGGGCCGATCATGGTGCAGGCGGCGCAGGAGATCGGCGCCTCGCTGCCGAAGACGGCGATGGGTGTGGCCTGGGGCGATGCCTGGACCAACCTGATCCAGCCCTTCTGGGCGCTGCCGGCGCTCGGCATCGCCGGGCTGAAGGCGCGCGACATCATGGGCTACTGCCTGATCGTGCTGTTCGTCGTCGGCGCCGTCGTCGGGCTCAGCCTTTGGCTGATCCCAGGCTGAGAACGCGGGGGGCCTGCTCGCGGCCCGCTTCGTCCAGGTTGCGCTGGGCGCTGCAGGCTTCGAGCTTGAAGCTCGGTAGGTCACCGCCACCGGGCGCGGTGGCATGGCGCAGCCGCACGGTGACTTCACCCAGTTCGGGCCCGTCCGAAGCCGGCCGACGGTCGGCACGGAGAGCAGGCCAATCCGGGCCCGCAGGACAACGTGAAACCAGGGGCATCGGCGGCGGGCCTCGCGGCCAACCGCGGCGTGGCTCAAGATCGTGGCTGCCGCAAACGCGTCACACCCGCGGCACGCACGATGCCGGAGGTCCCTTGCCACCGACCGACACCGAACGCCGAAACCGGCTGCGTCAGGGGTTGGGTCTGGTCACGGCTGCATGCTTCCATGGCCCCCGGCCTGCATCGCGAGATGAGTGCTGCTATGGTCTTTGGAATGCAAGCTCCCAATCCTGAACGCCGCCTGGTGCTTTGCGCCGGCCTGCTGGCCCCCGCCGCGCTGTTGGGCGCCTGCGGCACGCCGCTGCCGCTGAACCCGCCGCCGGGCTCCAGCGCCGCTGCCGCCGCTGCGCAGGCGCGCCTGCTGGACAGCGCCCAGGCGCATGGTTGGGAAGCCTACCGCCAATACACGGACATCAGCGTCGCCTTCACCGGCCAGTGGCGGCCGCTGATCAACGGCATCCAGCCCGAGGTGGTGGACCGTGCCTACCGCGGCTCCAGCGAAGAACGGCTGCTGCCTTCACTGGGCGCAGTGGCACAGTCCTGGCGCGGCAGCGACGACCCGCGCTTGCGCAAGCACGTGTTCTGGCAGCGCGGCGACGCCGCCACCGCCAGGACCGACGAGTTGGGTCTGTGGTACGACGGTCAAGCCAGCACCGACGTCGCGCGCGCGTCCGCAAGCGCGCTGGTGGCCGAGTGTTGCGGCCTGTTCCTGCTCGGCCCCTTGTGGCTGGCAGGTCGCTGCATGCCCTTTGAAGTGAACGGCACCGAACGCGTCCATGGCCGCTTGTGCGATGCCGTGGAGGTCTGGCTGCGGCCAGGCCTGGGCCGC
Source organism: Burkholderiales bacterium (assembly GCA_038205425.1). Classification (GTDB taxonomy): domain Bacteria; phylum Pseudomonadota; class Gammaproteobacteria; order Burkholderiales; family Burkholderiaceae_C; genus Rubrivivax. Next base: position 65,008 of record JBBRBW010000010.1, read on the forward strand.
TCGCCGCAGGACCGCGTGACCGTGCTCGTCGACCGCGACGACCAGCTCACGCGCCGCCTGCGCTTCACGCTGGAAGGTTTTGCCGGCACGCGCGGTGCGGTGGCCGAGGTGGACTGGCTGGACTTCAGCCGCCGCTTCGGTGTGCTGTGGCCGACGCGTTTCTACGAAGAGGTGGTGCACCCGCTGCGGCTGCCGGCACATGACTGGGCCTTGAGCGGCCTGAGCGTGAACCGCGGCTTTGGCCTCACCGACCTGCGTGGCCCCACCCTGAGCGGCGCGGCCGCCGCACCGGCCGCGCCGCTGTAGCGACGCCCGGCAAGGCCTCCGACCGATGGCTTGCGCACGCTGTTCACGACGAGAATGCGTAGGTTCACGGTCTCTCAAGGAAATGTGGCTTCGCCACTTTGCCTGACCCAGGGGGCGGGAATGACGAAGTCATTTCCTGGGGGTGCTCAGAAGGCGCAGCACGGCGCCATCGCCCAGCGTGGCGCCTACCTGGTGATGCCCAGATCAAGGCATGTCCGTCGGGCTGGTCGCGCCGTTGCCCCTTGGCCGCCGGTGATGGCGCACCTACCGGCACCTCGGGCCAGGCCGGGTGAATGACCGTCGAACTGCCCACCGCCAGCAGCCGCTTCTGGCCGGGTGCGGCGCCGGCGACCGACGGCTTCACTGGCGCCCGCGGCCGGGTCTCCGGAACGGGCGGAAGTTGCAGTCACCTTTTGCCCAAGCCGAACTTCGCCAGCCGAGTCAGCCTTTCGACCGCTTCGGCGTCGCTGAGTGCTGGTGACCCTTCACCGAAGGTGAGCCAGAGCCGCTTGCCTTTGGCCACGGCCAACTGCCTGACGGGTCTGGCTGACGAGCCGAGATTGACCCAGTAAGCGCCGTCGCCCACACCGGCGATATCAACCGGTGTACCTTTCAGCGCGACCGCGCCGGCCTTCATCTTGTCGATCCCCACGCCGTACTCGTCGCTCGTAGCCACCCGCACTGAGACCGTCACGGTGGCCAGGTCACGAATCGTTGCGCCCTTCGACACAAAGGTGCAGTTGGACACTTCGGCGTACTTGGTGGACAGACGCTGCACCGGACCAGAGTTGTCGACTTCGAAGATGCGCGGTGCGAACGCCGCGTTGACATCGGCTTTGGTGATGAGGCTGCATGCGTCGAGGCTTTTCGGTGCGCCTTGGCTGGCGGCTGCCAGTGCCGACGGCGTCGAGAACGCGCCAGCCACCAGCACGACGACGGTCAGGCACTTAGCGAAACTTTGTTTCATGGGTCGCCCGTGTTGGCAAAGGGTGTGTAGAAGGCTGCTCTCGAACCAAATCAATCCAACCCACGGCGCCCCGCGCCCGTGTCGTGCGTCGTGCCGCCGTCCGGCTTCACACAACGACCCCTGCCTCCAGGATCGATGACTGAGAACATGCTGGACGATAGGCGACCTCAGATATGAAGTGCAACACGCAGGCGTGCTGTGTGCACATCGAGCAGACCAAGCAGTAGCGACAGTTTCAGCCCGAGGATCGGATGACGATGGCGAGCATGAAGCAGCAGGGGTTTAGCGCCCCGGCCAGGCCTGCGGCCTGCTTCACCGACAAGGCGAAGAGAAGACCTTCGCTTCATGGATCTGGTGCAGCCGATCTCGCCCGACCACCGCCCGCGCTCACCTGCGACCTGTGGTGGGACGGCAGCCGGCACGCCATGAAGTACGGTTCCTACCCCAGAGTCATGACGCTCCCCGGCAGGCTGGCCGGCCTGGACCCGGCCTCGCTGGGCGCCGGCGCTGCATCGCCGATCGCGGGCCGGTCGCGGGCGCTGCACGCCCGGATTCCTTACCATCGCCGCATGAAGACCACGTGGCACCCGACGCGAGCGCCGGACTTGCGGGCAGAGCCGCAGCCCATGACCCTGAGCCAGAGACCCGGTGAAGCCGCCATCGACGACCTCGGCGGCACCATGGTCGACACGGTCGGCCACTTCGAGGTGGCGCGGGCGCTGGCCGACCTGGGCTGGCCGCCGGTCAGCCGGGCCTTCATCGAACGCAAGGTCGGCGAGGGCAGCGAACACCGGCTGACACGCACGTTCGAAGCGGTGGGCGCGCCGGCGATGCTCTACGACGAGGCATGGGCGCGCTGCCAGCACCACTGCGTCGGTATCAACGACCAGAACCCCGACGCCTACCCCTGCGTACACGAAGGCCTGCAGACGCTGCGGGCGCTGGGCACGGCGCCCGTGCAGACGCTGATGGTGGTCGATTCCAGCATCGACGCCGCCGCCGCGCGCGCGGCCGGCTGCCGAGTCGTGAGGGTGGGCTACGGCCAAAACCATGGCGAGCCCATAGCCAACGTGTCGTGCCAAGGCCACCGTCGATCGCATCGACCAAGTGCCCGCCTTGCTCGACTGGGCGCCTCCGCGCGCCTGAGGCGCGCACGGCCCATGCGCCCCGGGCCATGACCGCAGAGCAGCTGCAGGCCGGGCTCTTGGCGCTGGAGCGCCTGCGTGGCGAGATCGACGACGCCGTGCTCGATCTCGCGCTGGCGCCCTTGCACGACCGCCTCGATGCCTTGCGGGTCGGCGAGCAGCCCGAGCAGCGGCTGCGCCAGGCCACGGTGCTGTTCGTCGACGTCGTAGGCTCCACCGCGCTGGGCGGGCGGCTCGACCCCGAAGACATCCACCTCGTGATGGACACCGCGCTGGCGCGCTTCACAGCCATCGTCGAGCGCCACAACGGCCGCGTGCTGCAATACGCCGGCGACAGCCTGCTGGCCGCGTTCGGCACGCTGGCCGTGCGCGAGGACGACGCCGAGAACGCCGTGCAGGCGGGCCTGGGCATCGTCGACGAAGCGACGCTGCAGGCCGAGCGTGTGCGCCGGGAACACGGCCATCCGGGGTTCAACGTGCGCGTCGGCCTGCACACCGGGCCGGTGCTGCTGGGCGGTGGTGTCGACGCGGCCAATACGATCCGCGGCGCCACGGTCAATCTGGCCGCGCGCATGGAGCAGTCGGCCGTGCCGGGCACGGTGCGCATCAGCGCGGCGACGCAGCGGCTGGTGCAGGGACAGTTCGAAACTCAGGAACAGCCGCCGCTGCAGGTCAAGGGGCACGACGAGCCGCTGCAGACCTACCTCGTCATCCGGCGCCTGCCGCGCGGCGAATTCGGCAGCGGGCTCGGCACGGGATGGTCGGCGCCGCTGCTGGGGCGTGACGACGCCATGGCCGCACTGCGGGCGGCCTGGCACGACCCGGCGCGCCAGGTGGCCGGTGTCTGCATCGCGCGCGTGGCCGCCGAAGCCGGCCTGGGCAAGACGCGCCTGGTGCGCGAGTGGCGCCTGTGGGCCCAGGCGGGCGCCACCCCGGCGCTGTGGCTGGTGGCGGCGGCCCGGCCCCAGCACCAGCAGGTGCCCAGTGCCTTGCTGCGTGACTTGCTGGCCGGCGCGCTGGACCTGCCTGAGTCCGACAGCCCGGCGGCCGCGCGCCAGCGCTTCGTCGACCGCAGCGTGCCGCTGCTGGCGTCGGAACTCGGAGCCGCCGAGGCCACGGCCGAGTGCCATGTTCTGGGCCACTTCCTGGGCTTGAACTTCGTCGACAGCCCGCACGTGCGCGACATCGCCCAGAAAGGCGCCCAGATCCGCCAGCGTGCGCTGCACACGGCCACCCGCCTGCTGGCCGCGCTGGCCCGCACGGCCGGCGCCGGGCTGGTGCTGTGCCTGGACGATCTGCAGTGGGCCGACGATGCCAGCCTGGACTACCTGCGCGGCCTGGCGCAGCGGCCCATCGACGTGCCCGTGTTCGTGCTCGCGTCGGCACGCCCCGCCCTGGACGAACGCCTGCCCGGCTGGGCTGCGGCCGAAGGCCTGCGCCTGACCCTGGCGCCACTCAACCTGGTGGCCAGCCAAACGCTTGCCCAGGTCTTGCTCGGCCCGCTGCAGCCCCCGTCACAGCCCTTGTGTGATCTGCTCGTGGAACGTGCCGGCGGCAACCCGTTCTACATGGAGGCCCTGCTGCAGATGCTCTTCGACGTCGGCACCCTGCAAGCGTCTTCACAGGCCGACGGCCCCTGGACACTGCAGGCCCCGACGCTGGAACTGCAGCAGGTGCCCACCACGCTGAACGGCGTGCTGCAGGCGCGGCTGGACGCACTGCCCGGCGCCGAGCGCACGTCGCTGCAGGAAGCGTCGGTGCTGGGCCTGGCCTTCTGGCGCGACACGCTGGCAGCGCTGGATGCCCTGGCGCCTGAGCAACTGCCGCCGTTGGCGCAGCGCGGGCTGCTGCGCCTGCGCGCCCGGCTGGCGCAAGGCAGTGCCGAGGAGCATGAGTTCGCCCATGCCTTCCTGCAGCAGGTGTCGTATGGCCGCCTGTTGCGGCGCGACCGGCAGGCGCTGCACGCCGCGGCCGCGCAGTGGTACGCCCAGCTGCAGACCGCCACTGCGCCCGACTACCTGCCGGTGGCGGCTGAACATCACTTCCAGGCCGGCCAGCCGCTCGAAGCGGCGCGTTTTCACCTGCTTGCGGCCGAGAACCTGGCCGGCCGCTTCGCCCACAGTGCGGTTGTCGATCAGGCTGCGCTCGGCCTGGCGCGCGCGGCGGACGACGACCACGCCACGCGCTGGGCCTTGCTGCTGCTGCGCCAACGGGCGCTGCGCCTGAGCGGGCGGCGTGAGCAGCAGGCGGCCGATCTCGACGCCCTGGCCGCCCTGGCGCAGCGCACCGCCGACCCCTTGCACCTGGCCACGGTGGCGCTGCGGCGCGCGGTGGCCGCCGACGAGACCGGCCATCCGCTGGAAGCGGCGGCCCTGGCGCCGCAGGCTCTGGCCGCCGCGCGCCAGGCCGGCAACCTGGGCGTGGAACTGGCCGCCTACGGTGTCTGGGCCGGCGCCTTGCACGGGGCCGGGCGCCACACGCAGGCGCGCGACGCGGCGCAAGAGGGCCTGCAGCGCGCGCGGCTGTCAGGCGAAGACCAGGTGCCCACCGAACTGCTGGTGGTGCTGGCGGCCGTGGCCACCGAGCAGGGCGACGCCGTCGGCAGCCAGTCGCTGCTGCGGCAGGCGCTGGCCCTGCAGCAGCGCCGCGGCGATCGGGCTGCCGAATGCACCAGCCGCATCAACCTGGCGGCCGCCGCCATGCGACTGGCCGACTTCGACAGCGCACGAAGCGACCTCGACGCCGCGATGGCGCTGGTGCGCCTGACCGGCAACCGCACACTCGAACTGTCGGCCCGGCTGAACCTGGCCACGACGCTGCTTTCGCTGGGCCAGTTGCCCGAGGCGCATGCGGGCGCGCTGGCCGTGTGCAAGCTGGCGCAGGACGTGCAGAACCCCGAGCAAGAGGCCTACGCGTGGATGACGCTGGGGGCGGTGCTGTTGGAGCAGGGCCAACTGCCGGCGGCACAGGCCGCCTTCGAGCGTTCAGGCGCCATGCTGGAAGAACTGGGCATGGCGCACATGGCCATCGAAGCCGTGGCCTGGTTGGCCCGCGTGTCACTGTTGCAAGGCAACATGCCGGCAGCCCTGCGCGACGTGGAACGGGTGCTCACCCACCGCCAGCAACACGGTCACTTCGACGGTACCGAAAAGCCGCTGCTGATGCGCCTGACTTGCTGCGAAGTGCTGCGCGCCGTGGGCGACGGGCGCGCGCCCGCGGAACTGGCGGACAGTTGGGCGGAACTGCAGGCGTTCTGCGGCAATCTGGGCGAAGACGCGGCGCGCGAGCGCGTGATCACCGGCCACGCCCACCACGTGGCGTTGCGCCGCATGGCCGTCGAGGCCGGACTGGCCTGAGCGCTGACGGAGCCAGGAGCGTGGGCGGCAGAAGGCGTCGAAGCGAAACGTGCGAAAACCGAGTACCGCAGGGCAGCACCGACAAGCCCAGGGCATGCCCCCTGGGCGCAGGAGGTGATACCTGGCGGTGCCGGTTTCTCGCGCGTTGCAGCCGACGACCTTCTGCCGCCCACGCTCCTAGAGGGCCTTTGCAGTCCCGGGGGTCAGCCGGCGACGCCGTACCCGGGCCGCCGCGGCACCCAGGGCGCCGAGCGCCAGCCCGCTGAGCAGCAGCGACGAAGGCTCGGGCACGTTGGCTGTGCGTGTGGTGTCGAACTGGTAGATCGAGACCTTGTCCACCGTCAGGCCCCTCATCACATAGGCATCGATCTGGGGCGTGTTGGGATCGTCGACTGCCAGGTCATCGCCGTACAGAATGAAGCTCATGAACTGTCCGCTGTTTGCGATGACGTCGTCGAAGAGGTAGTAGGCACTCCAGGCGCTCGCGCTGGGGTTGAAGATGCTCGGCACCCAGGTGCCCGAGAGCGCGACGACGAAACTGCCCGAAAGGTTTTGCTGAAAGTTGACCTGTCCGACGATGCCCGACAGTGTGGTCGTGAACAACGTGCTGGTGTTGCCCGAGCCCTGGCTGTCGACCTGCGTGGCGGCAGTGCCCCAGGCCACGTTCGGGTTGCTCAGGTCGAAAGCCGAGACCAGCGCCTGCACGGCGTTGCTGTCTTCGCCGTAATTGAAGAACCCGCCGCAGGCATCGGCCGGCCGAAAGAAATCACCCACCCCGCAGGTGTTCAGGAACCCGCTCGCCACCGCATTGCGCCCGCCACCGCCGCTGTCGGAACCTGTCACCGTGCGTGAGGCGAGCGCCGGGCCCGCCAGGCACACCAAAGCCAGCGGGATGGCGCCCTTGCGCAGCCACGAAACGATGGGGTTGTTCATGTTGTCTTCATCGCGGCCGTTTGCAGCCGTGTGCCTCTGTCCTTGGAAGTCGCATGCTAGCCAGATCGCCCCAAATGCGGTGAGCGCTTGAGCCCCCGTGATGGGGGGCCCGCAGCATGGCGGGAAATGGACCCGGATTTCGATAGGGCCGGCGAAGTGCTCCAGACGCCGAGCGCCGGCACCCGAAGATCGCCATGCCGCCCCCGCTGCACACCAGACTCAAGTCACATAACGCGCGCCTTATGTGGAGTCCAGCAAACTCGAACGGTGGACAGGTTGGGCATTGTGATCAGCGATGTGCGTGCGTCGTCCGCTTCGCGACTTGGTTTAGCCCATGGTGTCGGCCGTTTGCTGGACCGTCGTCGGCAAGGGCACGATGAAAGTCGTGAATGGCCAGAACGTTTGTAGTGAAGACTTTAGAAGGGGCGGCCGCAGCGCCCCTTCCCTGTGCCGACCAAGTAGTTGTGGATGACGGGCTTTCTCTGAGCTTGAAGGTGGCCTTGTTGGCCGCGATCAGCACCAGCACACCACGCGCACCGCTCAGGTCGATGTCTGCCAGCAGCGGGCAGGCCACCGCGGCTTGCGCGGCCTTGGTCGCGCGGTCGGGGCCGCCGGCCACGGCCGTGCCCATCATCGCCTTGCCGGGCTCGCTCATCACCGTCTTCACGTCTTCGAAGTCGACGTTGACGAGACCGGGGATGTGAATGATGTCGCTGATGCCGCTGATGCCGCCCACCGCGTTGCGCAACATGTCGTTGGCATGCGCAAACGCCTGATCCTGCGTCACGTCGTCGCCCATCACCTCGAGCAGCTTTTCGTTGAGCACAACGATCGGGCGAAGCGAAGAGCTGACCGGCGGCCGCAGGGCGTCCGGTCGAGCGTTTTCCACCACGCAACACGAGCCGGCACCGATTTCGCCTTTCGTTTAGGTTTGTTCGACACCTGCCCGCGCGACGCCACGACGCTGCGCATCGCACCGGTGTGAGGGCAGGTGTTGGACAAACCTAAACGTTCGCGGTCAACGCCGACAGCAGCCATTCGACCCGGCGCAGACTGAACGGCCGGTCTTCGAGACGATGAGCTCAACGTCTCGACCCCGAGCGGGCACTTGATTGCCGAGGTTGAAAGCCTTCAAGCAGTCGGTCGCGAATGCGTGCCGGAGCAAGACTGGCTGCTTCTTGCGGTCCAGCAGCGCCATCACGATGTTCATGGTGCCGTCGCGCCTGGTTCTTGAGCTTGAGCACCACCTGCCCGGCGGCGTTGTACTGCACCCGCGCCTCAGACCGCGCCGGCCGCGTGATGTTGCGGCACATCCTGCGCCAGGAGTCTAGCCCTAGGCGCCAGTCTGCCGAGCGCCGGACTTGTCCGCCCGAACGTCAACCAATACAGTCAAGCTGAGGATCACCCTTAGACCTGACCGCATTACGAGGCTGGACATACAGTGTGGACAAACACAGAGACCGACGAACGACCGATGGCCGCACGCTTCCGCTTCCTGGTGGCCATTCTTCTGGCGGGACTGCTCGACAGCGCAATCGCTGTCGAGCAAAGGTCGGATGCGGCTGCACCGGTGGAGTCTGGGCTGCGCCTCAACGAGGCGATGATCCTGCTGGACTACCAGGTCATCCGCGTAGTTGGCGACGATCCCATCGATCTGATGGGCTTCCACGTAGTCAACAGAGTGGCCGACGGGCTCTACGTGGGCGCCGGCCTGTTTGCACCCCTGGTGAAAGGGGTGTACGGCGGATTCACGGCCTACGACATCAGTGCTCACGTGCAGCGGCGCCTGACGGCCCAGCTCTTCGCCACGGCCGGCCTGTCGTTGGGCGGTGGCGCCGGGGGCCGCAGCACCGAGAACGCCAAGGCGCTGTCGGGCACGGGCGCGTTCTACAAGGCCTCTGTCGGCCTGGGCTACGACCTGGGGGACTTCTCTATAGGCCTCAATGTGTCGAAGATGAAATTCATGCGCTCGGCCATCGACGGCTCCCAGGCCAACCTCTTCCTGCAGGTCCCTTTCAACTACCTCACCGGACCCATTGGCAGCCATGGGCAGCGCCTGTCGCCTGTCGAAGCCAGTCAGGCTGCAGAAGCATCGACCGAGCGGATGTTGACGCTGGTCTTCGACAACTTCAAACAACTCAGCCCCGAAGGCTCTTACAAGGGCACCTTCAACATCGCCGACCTGCAGTTCGCGCAGTACTTCGCCCGTGACAGTTACTGGTATGCCGGCCTGGGCGTGGGCTACCGCGGCATGCCGCTGTACAACCAAGTTATGGGCGGCCTCGGGCAGCGCGTCCGGCTGTCGCCGCAGTTCACCCTGTACGGCCAGCTGGGCATCGGCTCGGGCGGCTTTGCGCCCGACAAGATCAATACGGATGCCGGGCTACTGGTGTACCCGAGGCTCGTGGGGGAGTACGCGCTGACCAAGGATCTAGGCCTGTCCCTATCGGCCGGTTACCTGGCAGCGCCCAAGGGCTCGTCGAAGAACCTGTCCTTCGGCCTGGGACTGACCCGGCACCTGCGCACCGGTGATGTGCCCTCGGCCGCAAGCGACACCGCCGGCTCGCCGACTTACCAGGGGTTTCGGGTCAGCCTATTCCAGCAGACCGAGTCGTCCCAGCGTTTCATCGGTATCGACCGCGGCAGCCTGAAGCTTATCGGGATCCAGGCCGAAGCGATCATCAACGAGCGTTGGTACCTGCCGCTGCAGGCCTCGGTGGCCTACAGCACCTACTTGGGCTACCCCGGCTATGGCGAGTTGCTGGCGGGCATCGGCGTGCAGAGCCTGGGAGGCGGCCGCGAACGCTTGCAAGCGTTCGGCGAATTGATGGCCGGAACCAATGTGCACGGCCTGGCCGTGAAGGGCGGTGCGGGGTTTCGCTACGGCCTGAGCGATCGCGCGGCGTTGCGCGTGACAGCGGGCCATATCGAGGCCCGAAGCAAGGCTGGCAACCGCTTCACGGCAAACAGCCTGAGCTTGGGCTTCGACTACTTGTTCTCGCTGCCGACCTGGTGAGCGGCCGGCAGGATCGCCGCGATGATCTTGAGCTACCCATCGCAGTTCGGGCATTTTCGAGTCATTGTCGAAGACCCGCTTTCCCAACCGGCCCACGGGCGAGTCGCCGTACAGCGGCCCTTCGCGAGCGGCAGGAACTGGCCGATTACCGTCTGTCACCCCCACATCTTTTCGCAAACGAAGCGAAGGGGAAGGGGCGCCGCAGCGCACCTTCCCCGAGCAGACCCACTGACGAAACTCAGTCCGCCTGCTTGCGCAGGAACGCCGGGATCTCGATCTCGTCCATGCCGTTGCTCGACAGCGCATCCACCTTCGCCGCCGCCT
>JBBRBW010000011.1:0-71531 GCA_038205425.1 Burkholderiales bacterium
CGCGCGCACGGCCGGCTGGCAGTGGCGCATCCCCCTGCAGCACCGCATCGGCAACGGCCATGTGTTCTGCAACAAGTACATCAGCGAAGACGAAGCTGCTGCCGTGCTGCTGTCCAACCTGGATGGCGAACCGCTGGCCGAGCCGCGGCCGATTCGCTTCACCACCGGCAAACGCCGGCTGGCGTGGAACAAGAACGTGGTGTCGGTGGGCCTGGCCAGCGGCTTTGTCGAGCCGCTGGAATCGACCAGCATCCACCTGGTGCAGATGGGCATTGCGCACCTGCTGACGTTCTTCCCGGCGGCGGGCTTGGAACAGCACGACATCGACCAGTACAACCGCGTGATGAACCAGGAATACGAGTGGGTGCGTGATTTCATCATCCTGCACTACAAGGCCACCGAGCGCACCGACACGCCGTTCTGGAACTACTGCCGCACGATGGAAGTGCCTGAAACGCTGACCCACCGCATGGAGTTGTTCCGCAGCCACGGCCGGGTCTTCCGCGAGGGCAACGAACTGTTCACCAAGGTCAGTTGGCTGCAGGTGATGCACGGCCAGCGCATCACCCCGCGCGCTTACCACCCGTTGACCGACTTGCTCAGCGAAGCAGAGATCCAGCACTACCTGGACGAAGTCGAAGGCGTGATCGGCGCCTGCACCGACGTCATGCCCACCCACGCCCAGTTCATCGCCGAAAACTGCGCGGCGCCCAACCCGAATGCGGCATGACGCGACAGAACCCCGCTACACCGCCAAACGCCGGCAGGTGAAGAAGCTGTTGAGCGTGAGGCGTCCGCGTTCGGGGTCGCCGCCGAGTTGAGCCGGATCGTCCACGTCGCCCGAGTGGAACAGCCCGCCGTCGTAGAAGATCACCCGGTTCCACGCTGCCGGCACCTGCGCAACCCGCTCGAAGTGGGCGTTGCTGCCGGCCATGTAGCCGGGCAACACGCCGTGGCGCGCGGTGAACTCATGCGGCGCCAGCGTCTGGCTGTCCACCAGCATCGGCAGCAGTTCGTCCATCGGGTGGCGTGGCACGTAGAAGCTCGTGCCGCCCAAGGCCGGGTTGTCGAACAGGTACAGCACCGAAGCCGCGAACAGCACCGCCTGGGGATCGTCGGCTACCCGGTCGCGGTGGCACTGCCATTGGCACGGGTCGAGCCGATCGGGCGACGTGCAGACCATCGACAGCCGTACCGTCAAGTCCAGCGTGCGCCTTGCGCCTAGCAGGCTGCGAACGTGCTGCGCGAAGAAGTCACCCATGCGCTGCGCCACCCAGGCTGGCGCGTCCACCACCAGGCCGGGGTACGGGTAGCCCTGTGGCGGCTGGAAAGCGGCCCGATGGGCCACGGCCCAGGCCACCAGGCTCCCCGGGTCGACCAGCGCGTTGTCGATCACCACGCAGCGTTCGCCGGCGATCAGCGGCACGATGCTGATGTCCGGTTGCGGGTTGAAGAAGTGGGCGACGTCGGGCATGTGGGCAGTCTGGTGGTGGCCGGTGATCGACGGGCCTTTGCGATGTCGGTCCCGGAGGTTTCTCCGCGTTCGGCGCACCGAACGCTGCGGGGGCCCGTGCGAACCGCCACTGCGCCGGCTCGGTGCAATCGTGACGGAGCCGGCTTCTTCCGTCCAACGCATCGCCTGTTCAGGAACTGGCAGGTACTGCCGCGGTCGTGGCGCCCACCGCAATGCTTTCCTATACTTCGAATCGACCTTACGCGGCTTGCCGCTGCCCTGTTGACCCCCTACCGGCTCACTCCCCATGACCTTGCCCGACCTCGACGCACCGCTGGATCATACGAAGCGGTGCATCGTCATCGTCACAAAGGCGGGCCGTGAGGTACGCGATGACATGCCACGGGCACGTCGTGGCGCCGCAGGCAGCGACGCCGCACCGGCCCGCGCAGTGGGTTCGGCCGGTCTTCAGGTGCTGTGATGCGGACGCTTCCCTGCAGCCTGTTCTTCAGCGCGCTTCTGACGTTAGCCTTCGGACACGAGGTGGCCTTTGCGCAGGCCACGGGGTCTGACCGCACGTCCAATGTCAACGAAGCCCTGCGCGACCTGGACAAGCAGAACAGCGACTCCAGGGCACGTATGGCCGTGCCCCTGACCGAGGCCGAGAAGGTGGTCCAGCAAGTGACCGCAGCGCTGGCCAAACGCGACTGTCCAGGCGCCGTCGCCGCGCTCAATGCCGGCCTCGGGAAAGGGTATCCGGAAGTGGTCACCCTGGCCGGGGCGTTGTACGAAGAGGGCGTGTGCGTGAAGCCGAACTGGGACCGCGCCGTCAGCCTGTACCAACGCGCGGTCAATGCAGGCCACCCGGGCGTGGCCGCCAGGCTGGCCGCGGGTTATGCCTCGGCCCAAGGCGGCCGCGACAAGGCCGCTGCAGTGTGGTGGGCCGTGCGCGCCCAGACGGCCTTGCCGGCCGTGTGCAAGCCCGCGGCGTCGAGCGATGACACCGACCGTTTCATCGCTGCGCTGCAAGCCTGGCCGGCCGGCCAGCTGGACACTTGCGCCTACGCCGCCGCGATCATGGCCAATATCCAGGCCGAAGCCGAAGGCGAAGGCCCGTCCTTGGCCACCAGTTTTGGTTTGGTGGGCAAGATTCGAGTCGTCTTTGTTCCTCACGAGGGCAGTGTCGAGATCGTCGACGAGTTGACCGAGGGCGCCGTGACCGGCAATCTGTCGGCCGACGCGGTGGCTGTCCAGACCGAGCGCCGAAACGCGCGCAAGAACTTCATGGCGGGCCTGCGCTTGCGTGCCGACATGGGTTTCAAGCGGTTCGAAAAGCCCAGCGCCGTGCCCGCAGACTGGCGCGTCGAAGCGGCGTATGACGTTCGCGCCGCCGGCGCCGCACGCTGAGCCCGCGGTGCCCGGGTCGTCGTGCACGCCTGGGGGCGCGTCCGCCGGGCTCGAGGACACTCCCTGATCGCAAGCCTGCGGGGCAGTGAACCGTTCAAGGCCCCCGGCAGAAGACAGCGGCCCGGGCCATCGGGCGTGAACCGCAGTGCTGGCCTGGCGGCCCGGCCTGGGGCTCGCGCTGCGGGCAGTCGGCGCCGGCGCTGCGGCCGTAGCCGTTGCAGCGGTTCACACGGCCCGCGCCAGCCGCCGCCGCGACGCCCGCGCGTGCGGCACCCAGGCAAGCGTGGCCCAGCGCCGCCACATCAGCAGGCCGCGCAGCCACTCGTCGGCGGCATAGGCGATCCACACCCCGGGCAGGCCGAGGCCGAAGTGGCTGCCCAGCAGCCAGCTGCCGCCGGCCAGCACGAGCACCATCGACGCCGCGCCGGCCAGCACCGGGTAGCGCGCGTCGCCGGCGGCGCGCAATGCGTTGATGACGACCAGGTTGAAGGTGCGGCCAGGCTCCAGCAGCACCGTCCACCACAGCAGCACGGTGGCCGCCGCGACGATCTGCGCGTCGCTCGTGAACAGGCGCAGCAGCCACGGCCCGAGCAGCGCCGCGCTGGTGGCCGCGAGCACGCTCACTGCCAGCCCGCGCGCCAGTGCCCGCCGCACGACGCGGTGGGCCTCGTGCAGCCGGCCGGCGCCGATGAGGTGGCCGACCACCGTCTCGACACTCAGGCCGGTGGCCAGGCCGAACAGCAGCACGACCATGATCACCTGCATCGCATAAGCCTGCGTGGCCAGCGCCGCCGCGCCCAGGCTGCCGACCACGGCCACGCTGACCATGAGGGCCAGCCGGTAGGCGATGTTCTCGGCCGCGCCCGGCAGGCCGATGCGCGCCACGGCGGCGAGTTCGGCGCGCGGCAGCCGCCACAGGTCGCTCCAGCGCGGCACCAGATTCAGGCGCAAGCGCCACAGCAGCAGGTGCAGGCCGATGGCGACGCAACGCGAGGCGATCAGCGCCACCGCGAAGCCCGGCAGGCCGAGCCCGGGCCAGCCGCCGAGGCCGAACATCAGCGGCGCCATCAGCGCCAGGTGCACGAGGTGCATCACCACCATCACGGCCAGCGTGTCGCGGGCGCGCAGGTGGGCGCGCATGACGGCCGTCATGCTGGCGTTCCAGGCGTCGAGCAGCATCGCCGGGGCCAGCGACATCAGCAGCGGCGCGGCCAGCGGCAGCACCTCGGGCGGTGCGTTCAGCAGGCGCAGCAGCGGCAGCGGCGCCAGTAAGGCTGGCAGCGCCACCGCCACACCCAGCCAGCTGCTGGCGCCTAGCACCGCACGCGCCACGGCGTCGGCAGCGGCGCGGCGCCCGGCGCCCAGGGCCTGCGTCAGCACCACACCGACGCCCGCGCCGACGATGCGGAACAGGATGAAAAGCGTGCCGAAGACATGGTGCGCCAGCGCGAAGGAAGCGCCGGCGGTGTCAGACAGCCGCGCAGCGAGCGCCGTGCCGACGACCCCCACCGCGATGCCCAGCAACAGTTCCAGGAACAGCGGCCAGGCCAGCGCGAAGAGGCGGGGGGCGCCGGCCGGCCGGCGCTCCGGCGGCACGGCCGGGGCGGCGCGGGACGTCACGGCCGAAGCTTAAGCGCAGCCCGCACCGCCGCGGCCGCGCCGGCGCCCGGCAGGGGCTGCGCTACGATGCCGCGGCACGCGCAAACGGCGCGCTGCGCGCCACGCCGCCCCTCGCGCCGGACGCCGTGGCACGTTCCCTGCAACCGGCCCCGCGACCCCCACACACGGACACCCGACATGAGCCACATCCATTTCATCGGCGGCGAAAAGGGCGGCGTCGGCAAGTCGCTGCTGGCGCGCGTGCTGGCGCAGCACTTCATCGACCGCCAGCAGCCCTTCGTCGGCTTCGACACCGACCGTTCACACGGCGCGCTGCTGCGCTATTACGCCGACTACGCGCAGGCGCTGCCTCTCGACGCCCACGACAGCCTCGACCCCGTGATCGAGGCCGCCGTGGCCGACCCCGGCCGGCGTGTGCTGGTCGACCTCGCGGCGCAGACCCAGGGCCTGCTGCTGCGCTGGATGGGCGAAGCCGGCGTGCCCGCGCTGGCCCACGAACTGGGGCTGAAGCTGACCTACTGGCACGTGATGGATGCCGGCCGCGACAGCACCGACCTGCTGGCACGCTGGCTCGAAGGCAGCGAACGCGCCGGCGGCGGCCTGCCGCTGGTGATGGTGCTCAACGAGGTGCGCGGCGACGGCTTCGAGCAACTGGAGGCCTCGGGCCTGGTGCCGCGCGCGCAGGCCCAGGGCGCACGCAGCCTGCGCCTGCGCAAGCTGCCCGACCCGCTGCTGCAGAAGGTCGACGGCAAGGGCCAGAGCTTCTGGGCCGCGAGCCAGCCGGAGTCGGGCAGCCTGGGCCTGCTCGACCGCCAGCGCCTGCGCACCTGGCTGCAGCGCACCTCGGACGAACTGGCGACGCTGGACATCTGAGCGCCCCGAGGACGGCGCGCCGCGCTGCCCGTCCCCCGAGGGGATCAAGGAAAGTGGCGAAGCCACATTTCCTCTAGAGGCCGGGGCGGCCGCGCCGCCGCCTTGATCTAGGGCTACCCGCAGGCACGGCGCGGCGAACATGATGCGGCTCTCATCACGAGGAGACGCTCCATGGCCACCAAGCCCGCCGCCCCCAAGGCCCTGTCACTGCACCTGGGCCTGAACGTCGTCAGCGCGGCCGCCTACGAAGGCTGGGAAGGGCCGCTGGCGGCCTGCGAATTCGACGCCAACGACATGGCCGCCATCGCGCGCAGCAAGGGCATGAAGCCCACCGTGCTGCTGACGAAGAAGGCCACGCGCGCGGCCTTGCTGGCAGGGATGCGCAACGCGGCCAAGGCGCTGAAGGCAGGCGACTTCTTCTTCCTGACCTACAGCGGCCACGGCGGCCAGGTGCCCGACGCCAACCGCGACGAGCGCGACGGCAAGGACGAGACCTGGTGCCTGTTCGACGGACAGCTCATCGACGACGAGCTCTATTTCGAGCTTTCCCGCTTCGCCAGCGGCGTGCGCGTGCTGGTGCTCAGCGACAGCTGCCACAGCGGCAGCGTGACGCGTGAACGCACCCCGCCGCCGCCGCCGCCCGGCCAACGCCCGAAGCTGATGCCCGAGGCCGTGGCACTTCGGGTCTACGACGCGCACAAGGCGATGTACGACAAGTTGCAGGCCGACGTGGCGAAGGCCGCCGCGGCCGCCCGTGCCACCAACAAGGCCATGGCGGACCCCGACGCCGCGCTGGCGCAGGTGGCCATCACCGGCCCGGCACTGCAGGCCAGCACGCTGGTAGGCAGCTTCAGGCCGGCAGTGCTGCTGATCTCGGGCTGCCAGGACAACCAGACCAGCATGGACGGCGACCACAACGGCGCCTTCACCGAAAAGCTGCTGAAGGTGTGGAACCTCGGCCGCTTCAGCGGCAACTACATCAACCTCCACGCCCGCATCCGCGCCGCGCTGCCCGCCAGCCAGAGCCCCAATCTTTTCACGCTGGGCCCGTCGGCGGCTTTTGTTCAGCAGGCGCCGTTTGCCGTCTAGCCAGGAGCGTGGGCGGCAGCGGCGCCGGTTTCAACGCCGGCCCAGCAGGAAGGCCAAGGGCTCGTCCAGCCGCGCGGCCCAGTCCGCCTCGTTGTGGCCTGCGCCTTCGAAAACACGCGCTGCCGCGTCGGCCTCGGTGTAGCCGCGGTCGCGCAGCACCTCGCTCGCCATGGCCAGCGCCGGGGCGTAGAGGCTGTCCAGCGCGTCGCTGCCGCGGTCGAGCCAGACGCGGTGGCGGCCGGCCGGCGGCAGTCGGCCGGCCAGGTAGTTCAGTGCCGCCAGCGGCAGCGCGGCATTGCGCGCACGCGCCAAGCCCCAGCCGGTGGGGATGCCCACCCAGTGCGCCGACAGTGCGGCCGCGCCACCGAAGACCTGCGGGTACTCGCACAGCGCATACAGCGAGATCAGCCCGCCCATGCTGGAGCCCATCACGAAGGTGCCCTCGGGCCCGCTGACCGTGGCATAGCGCGCATCGATGGCGGGCTTGAGTTCCTCGACCAGGAAACGCAGGTAGGCGTCGGACTGCAGACGTCCGTTGGCCGCCTTCTCCAGGTAATCGCGGCGCACCGCCTCGGGCGCCCCGGCCAGGAACTTCGCGGGGTAGTACTCGGCGTAGCGCTGCGGGCCGTTGTTCCAGATGCCGACGACGAGGGTGTCGGGCACACGTCCCGCCTGCACCAGACGGCTGAGGGCCACGTCGACGCTCCAGGCCTGGCGGTTCCAGGTGGTGCGGGCGTCGAAGAGCATCTGCCCGTCGTGCATGTAGACGACGCGGTAACGCCGGGCCGGGCTGTAGCCGGCGGGCAGCCAGACATCGACATGGCGCGGCGCCACGTGGCGCGAGGGGAAGTCGGACAGCCGCTCGATGCGGCCGCTGGCGGGCTGCGGCAGCGTCGCTTCGGCGGCCGCAGCGGCTGCGTGCAGGCCCAGGCCCAGGCTCAGGCACAGGCACAGGCCGACCAGCAGCGCGGCGAGCCAACGTTTCATGGTCGACGCGCCACGCGCACACCGCCGCGGCTGGTGCAACTGCGGCGATCCAGCCGAGCTTGCAAGCAATTGTGAACAACGCACGTCGGCGCCCCCCAGTTGTGGTTTCCTGCCCCGAATGGGGGACGACGGCGGGCACGCGGCTCCGTAGGCTCCATGTCATGCACCGAAAGCGGCCTGCCCAGGCCCCAGACGCCATGCAACCTTCACAGCCTCGCCACACCCCTGTCACGCCCGGACGGCAAAGTCCTGCCGAGCCCGCAATCCCTTCACAGCCCGCGGTGCTGCCCTTCGCTGTTCCACGCTTACCTGCAGCTGGAGAATCGACGATGAACGCATACCTGCCTCCCGAAGCCTGGCGCAGCGAAGCCTTCGCCGAAGACCTCGCCGACGAGGCCACCGACACCCTGAGCCCGGGCAAACACCGCGGCGCACTGCTCGCGGTGCTGCTGGGCGTGCTGCCGGTCGCGCTGGCGGCCGCCGGCGCGGTGGCCGCCGTGTGGTCGGGCGCCTGAACTTTTGACACGGAACGGCCCCGGCCCCGTCAGCGCGTGACCAGTACGCGCCCGTAGAGCGCCGGCACTTCCAGCACCCAGCGTCCGTCGGTCTGCCGCCGCAGTGCAGGCGCCGCCCCCGCCCCGGCGGATCGGGGTGACAGCACGTCGCGCAGGGCCTCGGCGCGCAGGCCCACCGGCAGCTCCAGCGCCACCTCGCGCGGCACATCGGCATTGTTGGTGGCGGTCAGTGCCCAGCTGTCGCCCAGCCGGCGCACCAGCACCACCACCTGCGCGTCGGTGTGCAGCGGCGCTTCCAGGCTGCCGCGGCGCAGCACGGCATGGGCCTGGCGCAGTGCGATGAGCTTGCGGAACTCGGCCCGCAGCGCCATGTCGGGCCGGCCGCCGCGGTCGGCCCAGGGATAGGTGCCGCGGTTGTAGGGGTCGTCGCCTCCCGTCACGCCGACCTCGTCGCCGTAGTAGACGCTGGGTGCGCCCGGGTAGCTCATCTGGAACAGCACCGCCAGTTTCAGCCGCTGCTTGGCACGCGCAAGCGCCGCCGCGTCCTTCGCGCCGTCGTGGCCGCCCAGCTGGTGCAGTGCACGGGCCTGGTCGTGGCTGGACAGCAGGTTCATCAGCGCATACAGCGCCTGCGGCGGGTAGGCCTCGCGCAGGTGTTCCAGGTTGGCCACCATCAACTCGGCCTTGCCACCCGCCGCGTAGTCGAGCACGGCGTTGCGGAAGATGTAGTTCATGGTGCTGTCGAACATGTCGCCCAGGAAGTACTTGCTGGCGTCGAACCAGGTCTCGGCCACCGTGAGAGCGTCGGGCCGGTGGGCCTTGATGGCCGCGCGCCACTCGCGCCAGAAGTCGTCGGGGACCCAGGGCACGACGTCCATGCGCCAACCAGCGGCGCCACGGTCCAGCCAGTGCTTCATCACCGCGTCGGGGCTGCGGTAGAAGAAGTCGCGCAGCGCGGGTGACGACTTGTCGAGTTCGGGCAGGTCGGGGCCGCCCCAGCCCTTGTATTGCTGCTCGGGCGTGGGCTTGCTGGGGTCGAAGCGGTACCAGCTGGCATAGCGTGAACCTGGCTGCACACGGCCGCCCTCGAAGGCGCCGCCGCTGCCGTGCGTGCCGTAGCGGTCGAAGTAGACCGAATCGGCGCCGGTGTGGTTCAGGCTGGTGTCGATGATGACGCGGATGCCGCGCTTCTTCGCCTCTTGCGTCAGGCGCGTGAAGTCGGCGTCGCTGCCGAAGGCGGGGTCGATGCGCTTGTAGTCGGCGGTGTCGTACTTGTGATTGCTGGCAGCGCGGAAGACGGGCGTCAGGTAAATGGCGTTGGCGCCGAGGTCGCGGATGTTGTCGAGCTTCTCGACGATGCCGGCGATGTCACCACCGAAGAAGTCGTTGTTGTACTGCCCGTCCGAGCCGTCGCCGGTGCCGGGCCGGAAGGGGCGCCCGTTCCAGTTCGCGTGGCGCTCGACGGTGCCGGCGTGGAAGCGGTCCTGAACCCGCCCGCCACCGGGCCGCGGGTCGTTGCGCGGGTCGCCGTTGCGGAAGCGCTCGGGGAAGATGCTGTAGTAGACGGTATCGGGCGCCCAGGCCGGCACCTGGAAACCGGGGTCGAAGATCGTCTGGCGGTAGCGGCGGATGCTGCTGGCGACGGGCGGCCCGTCGGCCACGGCGCCGGCGCCGCCCGAGCCCTTCTCGCGCGTCCAGTACACCGCGTCGGCGTTGTTCTGCAGCACATAGCGGCGGCCGCCGATCTGCGCCTCGAACCAGTAGCCGTAGACACCCACGGCGTCGAAGCGGTGGCTGGCCGTCCAGCGCTCGTGTTCACCGACGAGCGACTTCGTCATCGGCACCCGCGCCACTTCGCTGTACGCCAGCACCTCCTGGTTGCCCTCGAAGCGCCGGCTTTCGACGACCAGGCTCAAGCCGGCCACGCCAGGCCGTGTGGTGACGGCGAAGTTGAAGGGGGTGCCGGCTGGCGCGGCGCCGAAGGGCGACTTGTGCGCGGCGGCGCGCGAGTCGAAACGCAGGCTCAGCGCCACCGCGTCGGTGACGGCGGGCGCACGCGGGTCGGCGAAGGTTCGCGGGCCGACGGCCAGCCGGGGCCGGCCGCCGTCGAAGGCCAGTTGCAGCGTGTGCTCGCCGTCGAAGACCTGCTCGAAGTTGCCGCCGTCGCGGCCGAAGGTGGTGGTGTCGCGCCAGCCGGCATCGGCAATCTTGAATTCGTGGCGGCCGCTGGCCTTCAGGTTCAGGTAGTAGGCGTCGCAGCTGTACTGGAAGGCGTGCTCGTCGAGTGCACCCCAGTTGTTCAGCGTGCCGCGCAGGAAGAGCGTGGTCTCGCCCAGCGGGGCGGCTGCCGGGCAGGCCTCGATGTGCAGCGTGGGCGCCGCGCCGCCGGGCGTGACGGTGAAGCGCTGCAGGCCGTCGAAACGCCGCTGGATCTCGGCACCGCGGCGCTCGAGCCGTACGCCGTCGCGCGAGCCGAAGTCGGCATCTTCGCTCCAGGCTTCGTCGGCGATCTTGAAGACCTGCTCGCCCGACAGCCTCGTGACGAGTTCCCAGCGCTGGCAGGCCCAGGTGAAGCGCCGGTCTTCGCCGGCCGTCCAGCCGTTGAAGCTGCCGCGCAGGTAGAGCGCGCGCCCGGCCAGCGGGTCGGGCCGGCAATTCGCGGCCGGCGTCGTGTCACCCGCCTGCGCCCAGCCGGCCAGCGGCACCACGAGCACGGCTGCGGCCAACAGCTGCCGCATCACTGCACCCGCTTGTAGTTGCTGTAGCCGCCGGGCGGCGCCGTGTCGGGCTTGAGCACACGCACCGTCTTCGGTGGCAGCATCAGCTCCAGCAGTGCGGTGCCCATGCGCAGCGCCGGCACGGCATCCGGCGCCAGCAGGTCGACCAGCGGCGTGCTGTCCATCAGCTTGCTGTTGGCCACCATCACGGTCTCGGTGACGGCTTCTTCGCCCGGATTCACCAGCACCAGCACGGTGTCGGCGGCACGGTCCGTATAGCGCTCGAAGGCAAACAGCCTGTCACTGCTGATCGTGCGGTAGTTGCCGACACGCAGCGCGCGGTGCCGGCGGCGCATCGCGATCAGCCGCTTCGTCCAGGCCAGCGCGGCGTTGTCGGGCGTGACGAGGTCCCAGCGCATCGGCGCGCGCATCTCGGGGTCGTCGCCACCTTCCATGTCGACCTCGCCCCCGTAATAGAGGTTGGGCGCGCCGGGCAGCGTGAACTGCAGCGCCTGGGCCAGTCGGCGCGCGGCTTCGTCGGGCACCGCGGTGGCCAGGCGCGGCGTGTCGTGGTTCTCGAGGTAGACCCAGTTCTTCAGCGCGTGCTCGATGCCGGTGTCTTCGATCAGCCGCGTCACCATGCGGCCGTAGGTCGAGGTGTCCATGCTGCCGTTCGCCAGGCGCAGCGTAAGCTGGCGCAGCACGAAGAGCATCACGGCGTCGACCGCGGGCTGCCACTCCTTGGGGTAGTTCGCGATCTCGCCGACCACCAGCGAACCCGGTTTCTCGTCGTGTGCGGCGCGCGTGAGTTCGTCGAGAAAAACGAAGCCGATGTCGAAGGCGACGTCGAGCCGCCAGCCGTCGACGCCGTCGCGCAGGTAGCTGCGCACCACCGCGTCATGCGCGCCGTAGAGGTGGGCGCGCACGGCCGGGTTCTCGAGGTTCAGCTCGGGCAGGTTTTCGGCGCGGATCCAGGCGCGTGCGCCGCCCGCATAGGCGTCGCCGAAGTCGAACCAGTCGCGGCACGGGCTGTTGACATCCGCCTGCGCGGCCTGGAAGACGGGCGCGCTGCGGCCCATGTGGTTGAACACGCCGTCCAGCACCAGCTTCATGCCACGCCCGTGCAGCTCGGCGGCCAGCGCCTTGACGTCGTCGCGCGTGCCGTACTCGGGCGAGATCGCCAGGTAGTCCTGCGCGTCGTACTTGTGGTTGGTGTAGGCCAGGCAGATCGGGTTGAGGTACAGCACGTCGGCACCCAGGTCCTGCACGTAGCCGAGCTTCGCAGCGGTGCTGGCCAGATCGCCGCCCCAGAAGGCGATTTCGTGGCTCCAGAGCCGGTGGCTGTCGAGGTAGCGGCCCTTGGCCGGCGTCTCGCTCCAGGCGTGCAGCGTCTTGGGTGCGGGGTAGAGGTGGCGCTTGGCGTCGAGGTTCGCGCTGGGCGCAAAACGGTCCACCAGCACCTGGTAGACGATGGCGCCATTGCGCCAGTCGGCTTCGCGCGCCTCGAAGATGCCGGCCAGTTCGAGGTCGTGGCGGTTGGCGTAGTTCACGGCGCTCACACGCTCAGCCCTTCACGCCACCGGAGGTCAGACCGCTGACGATCCAGCGCTGCGCGAGCAGGAAGACCAGCGTGATGGGCAAGCCGCTCAACACCGCCGCGGCGGCGAAATCGCCCCACAGGTACTTCTGTTCGTAGAGGTAGAACTTGCTGCCCACGGCCAGCGTCAGGTTGGGCTCTTCACGCAGCAGGATCGACGCCACCGGGTACTCGATGATGGTGCCGATGAAGGCCAGCACGAAGACCACCATCAGGATCGGCACTGCCATCGGCAACAGCACGTGGCGGAAGGCCTGCCAGTGCGTGGCGCCGTCGACCTTGGCGTTCTCCTCGATCTCCATCGGGATGGTCTCGAAGTAGCCCTTGATGGTCCAGATGTGCATCGCCACGCCGCCCAGGTAGGCGACGATGAGGCCGGCGTGCGTTTCGATGCCCAGCCACGGCACTTTGGTGCCGATGCCTTCGAAGATGGCGTAGATGGCGACGAGCGCCACCGCCACCGGGAACATCTGCAGCAGCAGCATGCTGTTGAGCACCGCCTGCTTGCGCGCGAACTTCATGCGCGCGAAGGCATAGGCCGCTGTGGTGCTGATGGCCACGATCAGCAGCGCCGAGATCGTCGCGATCTTGATGCTGTTCCACAGCCACAGCAGCACCGGGAAGGGCGGTTGCACCACGCTGCCGTCGGCCTGCGTCACCGGGATGCCCAGCGCCAGCTGCCAGTGCTCGAAGCTGATGGTCGAAGGGATCAGCGAGCCGGTGGCGAAGTTGCCCGGCCGCAGGCTGATGCTGACCACCGCCAGCAGCGGAAAGAGCGTGAAGGCCAGCAACACCCACAGCCCGGCATGCGCCGCGAGAACGCGCCAACGTTGGCTCTTGCCAGTGACGATCGCCAATTCAGTACCTCATTGCGTCGGCATGACCAAGCTTCCCGCGACGGAACCGGCTTTGCCGGGCCGTTGGCGGACGGCCCCAGGGCCTCCAAGGGGCCCTTGACAGGGCCCTGGGGGTTGCGAGCGCAAGCGAGCTTGGGGGCTTCATTTCCCGCGCTGGGTGATCTTCAGCTGCAACAGCGCCATGATGGCCACCATGACGAAAATCAGCGTGCTGATCGCGGCGGCCAGGCCGAAGTTCTGGCCACTGTCGGTGAAGGCGATGCGGTAGGTGTAGCTGACCAGGATGTCGGTGGTGCCCGCCGGCAGCTTGGTGTTGAGGTAATCGGGCCGGCCGTCGGTGAGCAGGCTGATGAGCACGAAGTTGTTGAAGTTGAAGGCAAAGGCACTGATGAGCAACGGCGTCAGCGGCTTGGCGATCAGCGGCGCGGTGATCTTGAAGAAGTTGGTCAGCGGCCCGGCGCCGGCGATGGCGCTGGCTTCGTAGAGCTCGCTCGGGATCGCCTTGATGAGCCCCGAACACAGGATCATGATGTACGGGTAGCCGAGCCAGGTGTTGACGATGAGGATCATCGTCTTGGCCAGCAGCGGGTCGGCAAACCACGCCGGCCGCACCCCGAACAGCGCGTCGAGGATGCCGTTGATCTCGCCGAAGTTCTGGTTGAACAGGCCCTTGAAGACCAGGATGCTGATGAAGCCCGGCACCGCGTAGGGCAGGAAGAGCAGCGTGCGGTAGAGCGCGCGGTACTTCAGGTTCGGCCATTCCAGCAGCACCGCCAGCGTCATGCCCAGGGCGGTGCTGAACAGCACCGTGAGGCCGGCGAAGACCACCGTCCAGACGAAGATGCTGACGAAGGGGCTGCGGAAATCGGCGTCGAACAGCATGCGTGCGTAGTTCGCGAAGCCGACGTTCACCTTGAAGCCGGGCTGCAGGCGTTCACCTGTGGCGGTCTCGAAGAAACCGGTCTTGCGGTTGGGCGTGTAGACGTCGCCGGTGGCCTGCTGCGTCAGGCTGCCGTCGGCGTTGGCCTTCCACAGCGGCTCGATGGGGCCGAACTCGCGCAGGCCGGCGTAGTGGATCACCTTGCCGTCGGGCAGTTGCAGTTGCAACGCCGTGAGCGCTTCGCGGTGCACCAGCAGCTCGCGCAGGTTCAGCGGCGCGGCCAGCGTGGTGCCGCCCAGCGGCTGCATCACGACCGGCGCGGCCGGGGCGCCACCGGCCAGGTTCAGCGGCGGCGAGACCAGCGCCTCGCCGGGCTGCTCGTCGGTGGGGCGCAGCTTCAGGCGCAGCGCAGTGCCTTCGGCGTGCAGCGTGTAGGCCAGCGCGTGCGCCTCGTCGGCCAAGGTCTGGTCGAGCAGGTAGCCGCGCGCACGCTCGAACTCGAGCAGGTTGTTCGACGAGTAGTTCGTGAAGCCGATCTGCACCGTGTACAGCAGCGGAAAGGCAACGAAGACCAGCATGCCGGCGACACCCGGGAAGAGGTACTTCCAGGCCACGCTCTGCGCCGTGCCGTAGACGTAGAGCGCGCTGGCGCCCAGGGCCAGCACGCCCACCGCCGCCAGCGGCTGGGCGGCTGCCCACAGGCTGAAGACGAACCACAGCAGCGCCAGGCCGGCCCCGCCGGTGAGGGCCCAGGACAACGCACGCTTCATCGGGTCAGCATCCGCGCCGCAGCGCCGTCCAGCGCCGCCTTCGGCGCCTGCCGCCCGTTGGTGATGGCTTCCAGCGCCGCGTCCATGGCCGGGAAGAAACGCTGCATCTCGGGGATGTTCGGGATCGGCTCGCCGCTCATCGCGTTGGCCATGGTGGCGAGGATGCGCGGGTCGCCCGCCAGTTCGCGAAAGTAGGCCTTGTTGGCGGGTGTGCCCAGCGGCACGTCGGCCGAGATGGTCTTCAGGCTGTCGACCTTGAGCAGGTGGTGCTCGATGAACTCGCGCGCCACGTCCTTGAGCTTGCTCGGCGAAGCGATCATGCAGCCCAGCACGCCGACGAAGGCCTTGCTCGGCTGGCCAGGCACCACGGCCGGAATCGCAGCGACGCCGAAGTGAATGCCGCTCTTCTTCGCGTTGTCCCAGGCCCAGGGGCCGCTGATCATCATCGCCACCTGGCCGCGGTTGAAGGCCGCTTCCATTTCGGCGTAACGCGCGCCCTGGGGCATGTGGCCTTCCTTGACCAGCTTTTCCAGCATCAGCGCACCGGCCAGCGCGCCGGGGTGGTTGACGCCCACCTGCGTGGGGTCGAGCTCACCGGCGGCCGTGCGGCCGAAGACATAACCGCCCGGCCCGGCCAGCAGCGGCCAGGTGAAGAAGGACTTGTTGTAGTCCCACAGGATGGCGCTCAGGCCGCGCGGCTTGAGCCGCTTGTCGAGCGCGATGACTTCGTCGAAGGTGGCCGGCGGCGTGGCCACCAGGGCCCGGTTGTAGATGAGCCCGATGGCTTCGATGCTGATCGGGTAGCCCCAGACCTGGCCCTTGTAGGTGAAGGCCTTCCAGGCAGACTCCTCGATCTCTTCGCGCACACGCCGCGGCGGCTTCACCGGCACGACGAGACCACTCTTGGCCCATTCACCGGCGCGGTCGTGCGGCCAGCAGAAGATGTCCGGGCCCTTGCCCGCGGCGGCGGCGGCGGTGAACTTGTCGGGCGCGCCCTCGGGGTGCTGCACGACCACCTGCACGCCGGTCTGGCGCGTGAATTCGTCGCCCACCTTCTGCAGGCCGTTGTAACCCTTGTCGCCATTGATCCAGACCAGCAGGCGCAGCGGGCTCTGCGCCGCCGCCGCCAGGCTCAGGCCGGCAAGACCGCAGGCCAGCAGCGCCGCACGCGCTGCCCGGCGGTCAAGCCGCATGGGCCTGGGGCTGCGCGGCCAGGCGCGGGAAGGCGCGGCCCGTGCCGTCGAACAGGTAGGCCTTGGCCACCGGCACCGACAGCGGCAGGCTGGCGCCGATGGCGATGGGCCGGTCGCCCTCGACCGCGCAGGTGATCACGTCGTCGATGCCGGGGTTGCTGCAGTAGGCGTAGGTCATGCTGCCCAGGCTCTCGACGAAGGTCACCTGCGTCTGCAGCGCGTTGTCGGGCACGCCGGCACGCAGGTGCTCGGGGCGCACGCCCAGTTGCACGGTGTCGCCGGGCTTCGCGCCGCTGGCGTCGACGGCGCAGCGGATGACTTCGCCGCCGCCCAGCTTCACGCTCGCACCGCCGGCGGCAGCTTCCAGCACGGTGGCGGTCAGGAAGTTCATGCCCGGGCTGCCGATGAAGCTGGCGACGAAGACGTTGCACGGGTGTTCGTAGAGTTCCATCGGCGCACCCACCTGCTCGATGACGCCGGCCTGCAGCACGACGATGCGGTCGGCCAGCGTCATGGCCTCCACCTGGTCGTGCGTGACGTAGACCATCGTCGTCTTGAACTGCTCGTGCAGCTTGGCGAACTCGTAGCGCATCTTCACGCGCAGCGCCGTGTCCAGGTTCGACAGCGGCTCGTCGAAGAGGAAGACCTCGGGCTTGCGTACGATGGCGCGGCCGATGGCCACCCGCTGGCGCTGGCCGCCCGACAGGTCCTTGGGCTTGCGCTGCAGCAGGTGGTCGATGTGCAGGGTCTTGGCCGCGGCGTTCACGGCGCTCTCGATTTCGGCCTGCGGCACCTTCGCCAGCTTGAGCCCGAAGGCCATGTTGTCGAACAGGTTCATGTGCGGGTAGAGCGCGTAGCTCTGGAACACCATGCTGATGCCGCGCTCGGCCGGCGGTACGTCGTTGACGACGCGGCCGCCGATGGAAAGCGTGCCCTCGGTGATCTCTTCCAGCCCGGCGATGATGCGCAGCAGCGTGCTCTTGCCGCAGCCACTGGGGCCCACGAA
This sequence comes from Burkholderiales bacterium, assembly GCA_038205425.1. Classification (GTDB taxonomy): domain Bacteria; phylum Pseudomonadota; class Gammaproteobacteria; order Burkholderiales; family Burkholderiaceae_C; genus Rubrivivax. The sequence continues at coordinate 16,965 of JBBRBW010000011.1, forward strand.
GACCATGAACTCGCCGTCGTGGATCTCGAGGTCGATGCCCTTGAGGATCTTGACATCACCGTAGGCCTTGCCGACCCCGGACAGCTTGACTTCGGCCACGTGTTGTCTCCGCACGGCCGGTTCGAACCTGCCGCTTTGTAGCGAATATACCGGCCGCGACTCCCAGGAACAATGCGCGCGGACCCTGCCGAATCCGGCGTGATGCCTTGCAAATCAGTCACTTGGCTTCAGCTACGGGAATGCCCGATGTAGCATTACTACATGGAAAACCGCGCACCCGAACCGCCCGGGGCCGGCGGCATGGACCTCACGCGGCGGCGCAGCGGCGTCGTGCTGCACGTCAGTTCGCTGCCCGGCCCGCACGGCATCGGCGACCTGGGCGACGGTGCGCGGCGCTTCGTCGACTGGCTGGCGGGCGCCGGGCAGAGCCTGTGGCAAGTGCTGCCGGTGAACCCCATCGGTCCGGGGAATTCGCCTTACCAGTCGCCGTCGGCTTTCGCCGGCAGCGGCCTCATGGTGGCGCTGGCGCCGCTGGTGGAAGCCGGCTGGCTCGACGCCGCGGCGCTGGCCGACCCGCCTGCCTTCGATGCCGCGCGTGTTGACTACGGCGCCGTCATCCCCTGGCGCTGGACGCGGCTGCGCCAGGCGGCGGCCGGCTTCTTCGCGCGCGCCGGCGCCGCCGAGCACGCCGACTTCCACGCCTGGAGCGAGGCCGAGGCGGCGTGGCTGGACGACTGGTCGCTTTTCGCCGCACTCAAGGACAATCACGGCGGCCAGCCCTGGTGGGCCTGGGCCGCGCCACTGGCGCGCCGCGAGCCCGCCGCGCTGCAGGCCGCGCGCCTGAGCCTGGCGCCGGGCATCGCGAAGCACCACTTCGTGCAATGGTGCTTCGACCGCCAGATCGCCGACTTGCGCCGCTACGCCCGGGCGCGCGGCGTGCACCTGATGGGCGACCTGCCCATCTTCGTCGCCCACGACAGCGCCGACGTCTGGGCGCGACCCGAGCTGTACCGGCTCGGCGGCGACCACCAGCCCACCGTGGTGGCCGGCTGCCCGCCCGACGGCTACACGCCCGACGGCCAGCGCTGGGGTAACCCGCTCTACCGCTGGGACCGCATGCAGGCCGAAGGCTTCGCATGGTGGATCGCGCGGCTGCGCCGTGCGCTGGTGCACGCCGACGTGCTGCGTATCGACCACTTCCGCGGCTTCGTCGGCTTCTGGGAGGTGCCCGCCAGCAGCCCCACGGCGCGCGGCGGGCGCTGGCAGCCGGCCCCCGGCATGGCCTTGTTCACCGCCATCGAGCAGGCGCTCGGCAAGCCGCCCGTGGTGGCAGAGGACCTGGGCAGCATCACCCCCGACGTGATCGCGCTGCGCGACCACTTCGGCTTCCCCGGCATGCGCATCGTGCAGGAAGCCTTCAGCGGCGACGCTTCGCACAACTTCCTGCCCCACCACCACGTGCCGGCCTGCCTGGCCTACACGAGCACCCACGACAGCGACACCGCCCTGGCTTGGTGGCGGCAGGCTCCCGCCGCACACCGCGCCTATGCGGCCGAGTACCTGCAGGCCGGCGGGCCCGGCGGCAGCGGCGACGGCCACGACGTGCCGCTGGCGCTGATACGCGCCGCCAGCCGCTCGGTGGCGAACCTGGCGCTGTTCCCGATGCAGGACGTGCTGGCGCTGGACGGCAGCCACCGCATGAACCTGCCCGGCAGCGACAACGGCAACTGGGGCTGGCGCTTCAGCTGGGGCATGGTGGGCGACGAAGTGGCGCCGACGCTGGCCCGCATCTCTGTGGCCACCGGCCGCGCGCCGTTCACGGGCTTCGGCGCGCCGGCTTGATCTGGCGCGCCTGTCGCGTGGAGCAGCGCTCCTAGAATCGCGCCCTCGCCACCCGCAGCGCCCGGCGCAAAGCACAGGCCCCTGATGTCAACGGCCCCGCCCACGGCAGATCCGAGCCCCACCCCTGCCACAGCGCCGCGCCGACTGATGCCGGTGCTGCTGACCGGCGTCTTCATGGCCGCGCTGGACACCGCCGTCATCGCGCCCGCCATCCCGGTGCTGCGCGCCAGCTTCGACCTCAGCATCCGCGACGCCGGCCTGCTGATGGTGGTCTTCATCCTGTTCTCGCTGCCCAGCACGGCGCTGATGGCCAACCTGGGCGATCGCCACGGCCGCCGGCCCGTCTACCTTGTAAGCGTGGCGCTGTTTGCGCTGGGTTCGCTGGTCATTGCACTGAGCCCGAACTTTGCCATGCTGCTGGCGGGCCGCGCGATCCAGGGCGTCGGCGGCGGCGGCATCATCCCGACGGCCAGCGCCGTCATCGGCGACGCGCTGCCGCCGGCGCAGCGCGGCCGCGCACTCGGCCTCATCGGCGCCATCTACGGCATGGCGTTTGTGCTCGGGCCGCCACTGGCAGCACTGCTGATGGTCGTGGCCAGCTGGCACTGGATCTTCCTGCTCAACCTGCCCATCGCCGCCGTGGTGCTGGTCATGGGCTACCGGGCGCTGCCGGCGCAGCAGCGCAGCGGCCCGCTGCCGGCGCAGCAGCGCAGCGGCCCGCTGCCGCCGCTGGACTGGACCGGCATCGTGCTCGTCTTTGCGCTGCTGGCCAGCCTGGTGCTGGGCATCACGCGCATCGCCGACCCCATCGTCGGCACCACGCTGTGGCCGGGGCTGCTGGTCGCCGCGGCGCTGCTGCTGCCGCTGCTGGTGGCGGTGGAACGCAATGTCGAACGCCGCGCTGGCCGACCGATGATCCCGCTGGTGCTGTTTCGCAAGCGCCAGCTGCGCATCACCTACCTGCTCACCGTCGGCGCGGGCTTCGGCATGGGCAGCGTGATCTTCCTGACCTCGATCGCCACCCAGGCCTACGGCGTCGACCGTGCGCAGGGTGGCTTCGTGCTGCTGCCGATGGTGCTGTTTTCGATGGTCGGCTCGATGGGTTCGGGCCGGCTGCTGAACCGCCTGGGCGCACGCAGCGTGATCCTGGCCGGCTTCGCCTTCCTGGGCCTGGGCTACGGCGCCTCGGCCTGGCCGGGTTTCGGGCTTTGGGGTTTTATCGCCGCCACCGTTCCGGTGGGCCTGGGTGTGGGCGTGGTGGTGGGCGGCGCCTTGCGCACCATCGCCATCGACGAGGCGCCGCTGGAACAGCGCGGTGCGGCCCAGGGCCTGGTGAACATCTTCACCAGCGTCGGCACGTTGATGTCGGCGACGGTGATCGGCGCCGTGGCCGACTTCGCCGGCGGCGGCGCGCACGGCCTGCGCCTGGCGTATGCCGGCGTGGCGGCGGTGATGGCGCTGATGCTGCTGGCGGCGCTGGCACTGCGCGCCGCCCAGGGCGGCAAGCCGGCGCTCAACCACGGGCGCTGAGCCGCCACCGCGGCTCAGCGCGGCTTGACGGCCTTCTTCTTCGCCGGCGCCCGGCCGGACTTCGTGGCCTTTGCCTTGGACTTCGTGCCTTTGCTGGCTTTGGCGGCCTTGCCGGCCTTGGCCGTCGTGCCGGATTCAGCCGCACCCGTCTCGACCACCAGCACCCGCACCGACTGCGGCCCGAGCCAGAGCGTGGCGTTGCCACCGCCGTCGGCGCGCGCCGCCAGCGCCCCACCTTCGGGGTAGGCCGACAAGAGCCGCGCCTGCGGCGGCAGCTGGGCCATCCGCGCCTGCGCCAGTTCGCGGCTGTAGTTGACGAGCACCAGCGTGCGTTCCTCTTTGTGCACCCGCTGCCAGCCGGCCACCAGGCCCTGCGCAAAGCCGTGTTCGTAGCCGCCGCGCGCAATCGAAGGCAGGCCGTTGCGCAGTTTCAGCATCGCCTTGTAGAAGTTCAGCAGCGAGCGCGGATCGGCGTGCTGAGACGTCACGTTGTGCGAGGCGAGGTTGGGTGCCAAGGGCCGGAAGGGCGTGCCGGTGGTGAAGCCGGCGGTGGCGGGATCGGACGTCCAGCTCATCGGGCTGCGCAGCGGCAGGTCGCCGGGCAAACCCGGCACGCCGGCCTGCCCGATCTCCTCGCCGTAGTAGATGAAAGGCGTGCCGGGCTGCAGCAGGTAGCTGGCGGCCGCCATGCGGTAGGCACGCTCGTCGCCGCCGAGCTGGTCCCAGACACGGCGGCCGGCGAAGATGTCGTGGCTGCTGAGAAAGGTGGCCATGGTCGGCCGCGCGCCGTGCCAGTACTCGGCCACCTGCTGCACCGAGGCGGCATCCCCCTGGGCCGCCTTCAGGTAGTGCTGCACGAAGCCGAAAGCGAAGGCGCCGCCGCACACCGCCGGGTCGCCATAGGCCTGCGGTTCGGCGGTGGCCTCGCACACCACGGTGCGGTGTTCGTAGCCCTTGATCAGGTCCTGCAGCTGCTTGGTGAGCTGGCGGCTGGCCGGCTGGTCGTTCCATTGCACCGCGTCGGTCTCGAAGAGGTGCGGCACGGCGTCGAGCCGGTAGCCGTCGAGACCGCGGTTGAGCCAGAAGCGCAGGCTGGACAGGTGGTACTCCAGCACCGCCGGGTTGCGGAAATTGAAGTCGGGCATGTGCGGGCCGAAAGTGCCGAAGTAGAAGTTGTACGCACCGGGCGGCGGGGCCGGCAGGTCCTTCACCTCGCCCTTGAAATTCCACGGCTGGCCTTCCGCCGCATACCAGGGGTTCTTGCCCCAGATGTCCCAGCCCGCGGGCATCGTTTCCGACCAGACATACCAGTCGCGGAAGGGCTTGCCCGGGCCCTTCAGTGCCTCGGTGAACATCGGGTGCTGGGCTGCGCTGTGGTTGATGACGTAGTCCATCACCACGCCGATGCCGCGCCGGTGCGCCTGGGCCAGTAACGCGTCGAAGTCGGCCAGCGTGCCGTACTCGGGCGCGATGTCGCGGTAGTCGGTGGTGGCGTAACCGTGGTCGCCGTCGGCGTTCCTGGTGATGGGCAGCAGCCAGATGCCGCGGATGCCCAGGTCGTGCAGGTAGTCCAGGCTTTGCGTGAGGCCGGGCAGGTCGCCGATGCCGTCGCCGTTGCTGTCGCGCCAGGCGCGCACGAAGATCGCCATGAAAGCGCCGTGCTGCCAGCCGTCGCGCAGCGCGGCCGGCAGGCGGCTGCCGAGTTCACCGGCGGGCACGGGGCGGGTGTCGACGGCAGGCTGGGCCCCGGCCAGGCTGGCCAGGCTGGCCAGGCCGGCCAGGCCGGCCAGCAGGGCCAGCGTGGCGGCGACGGGGCGGAGGTGGAGGTGCATGCGGCGGAATGTGTCGGGCAGGCCGCAATGTAGGCCAACTACAGACCCTGGCCGCCCATCGCGACCCCGGATGAAACTGAATGCCCCTTTTGGTGCGCAATGGCGATGTAGTTTTACTTCGCTAGCATCCGCTTTCGTCTGCCCCTGCCCGAAACCCCCATGACGCACCCGCCACTGCAGCGCCCCGCCCTCATGTTCCGGGATGAGACGTCACGTCGACGGGCCCCCGCGGGGCTGCTGGCCGCCCTGCTGCTGTTGGCCGCACCGGCCTCGGCCGCCGTGCCACCGCGCAGCGCGTGCGACGGCAACTTCCAGGCCGTGTTGCAGGCTGCGCCGGCCACGCCGCCATTGCCGGCGCAGGCCCTGTGGCTGAACGCGCGCCTGCTGCGCTGGCCCGCGGCGCCGCCCGCGGCCGGGGGCGCGCCGCGCTACCGGCTGCACCACTCGGCACGCGGGCAGATCGTCGCCACCCCGGGCCAGCCGGTGCAGGGTGCCGCCGGCGCCCTGGTGCTCACGCCGCACGGCAGCACACTGCCCTCGGCCGTGGCCACGCGCTTCAAGTGGGTGGCCGAAGGTGTCACGCTGGCCGTGCGTGCGAGCGACCTGCCGCGCCTGCCGGCGCTGCACCGCGGCCAGCTCGTGCTGGTGCGGGAAGACGCCCAGGGCCGCGTGCTGCAGGCCACGGCGACGCAGACCGCCGGCGCGCTCGATGCGCTCTACGCCGCCGCGGCGCACCTGCCCGACCTGGGCGTCACACCCGCACCCGGCCGCACCGGCTTCAAGCTCTGGGCGCCCACGGCGCAGGCGGTGTGGCTGTGCCTGCACGAAGACGGCCGCAGCCCGGCGCGCCAGCTGCGGCCGCTGCAGCGCCAGCCGGCCACCGGCGCCTGGCAGGCGACGCTGCCGGGCGATCTGCGAAGCCGCTACTACAGCTACCTGGTCGACGTCATCGTGCCGGGCGTGGGCACCGTGCGCAATCGTGTCACCGACCCCTACTCGATCAGCCTGAACGCCAACTCCACGCGCAGCTGGATTGGCCGCCTCGATGACCCGCGGCTGCAACCCGAGGGCTGGGTCAGCACGCCGCGCCCCGATACCGTGAAGGCGGCCACCGACCAGGTGGTCTACGAACTGCACCTGCGCGACTTCTCCATCGGCGACACCCGCGTGCCCGCCGCGCACCGCGGCACCTACCTGGCCTTCACGCACGCCGATTCGCACGGCATGCGGCACCTGGCGGCGCTGGCCGCGGCGGGCCTGACCGATGTGCACCTGCTGCCGGTGTTCGACCTGGCGACGGTGCCCGAGCAGGGCTGCGTGACACCCGACGCGGCGCGCCTGGCCGCGCTGGCCCCCGACAGCGAAGCACAACAGGCCGCCGTCGCCGCCAGCGCGGCCGTCGATTGCTACAACTGGGGCTACGACCCGCTGCACTACACCGCGCCCGAAGGCAGCTACGCCACCGACGCGGCCGACGGCGCCGTGCGCATCGTCGAGTTCCGCCGCATGGTGATGGCGCTGCACCGTGTCGGGCTGCGTGTCGGCATGGACATGGTCTACAACCACACCAGCGCCTCGGGCCAGAAGCCGCATTCGGTGCTCGACCGCACCGTGCCCGGCTACTACCAGCGGCTGAACGCGCAAGGCCAGGTCGAGACCAGCACCTGCTGCGACAACACGGCCACCGAAAACACCATGATGGCCAAGCTGATGATCGATTCGGCCGTGGTCTGGGCACGCGACCACCGCATCGACGGCATGCGCTTCGACCTCATGGGCCACCAGCCGCGCGCGGCCATGGAACGACTGCAGGCAGCGGTGAACCGCGCCACCGGCCGCCACATCCAACTGCTTGGCGAGGGCTGGAACTTCGGCGAGGTGGCCAACGGCGCGCGTTTCGAGCAGGCCGCGCAAGGACGGCTGGCCGGCACCGGCATCGCCGCCTTCAGCGACCGCGGCCGCGACGCCCTGCGCGGCGGTGGCTGCTGCGACGGCCCGGCCGAAGTGCTGCAGCGCCAGGGCTGGCTCAACGGCCTGCATTACGCGCCCAACGCGCACGCGCAGGCCGCGGGCGTGGGCACGCGTGGAGACCTGTTGCGCGCCGCCGACCTGGTGCGCGTGGGCCTGGCCGGCACGCTGCGCGGCTACAGCATGACCACCTTCGACGGCAGCACAAGAGCGTTGGCAGAGATCGACTATGCCGGCCAGGGCGCCGGCTTCGCGACCCAGCCCGACGAGGTGGTGAACTACGTCGAGAACCACGACAACCCGACGCTCTTCGACATCAACGTGCTCAAGCTGCCGCCCGGCACCCCCCGCGAGGACCGCGCGCGTGTGCAGGTGCTGGGCGCCGCCGTCACCGCCTTCAGCCAGGGCATCGCCTACTTCCACGCCGGTGTCGAGCTGCTGCGCAGCAAGAGCCTGGACCGCAACAGCTACGACAGCGGCGACTGGTTCAACCGCATCGACTTCACGCTGCACGACAACTTCTTCGGCAGCGGCCTGCCGCCCAAGGCCGACAACGGCGCGCTGTGGCCGGCGATGCGGCCGCTGCTGGCGGATGCCGGTATCAAGCCGACGCCGGCCGAGATCCGGTTCACGCGCGACGCCTTCCTCGACCTGCTGCGCATCCGCGCCAGCAGCGTTCTGTTTCGCTTGCGCACGGCCGACGACATCGCGGCCCGGCTGACGCTGCTCGACACCGGGCCGCAGCAGGTGCCGACGGTCGTCGTGGGCCATCTGAACGGCCGCGAGCCAGGCGTGCCGGCGTCGAACGGCCGCCTGGTGGAAGGCGCCGGCTTCGCCGAGTTGCTTTACGCCATCAACGTAGCGCCCGAAGACACGACGCTGACGCTGCCCGAACTGCGCGGCCGGCCCTTCGTGCTGCATCCCGTGCACCGCAGCCCCGCCGCCGCCGACCCGCGCCCGGCGGCGCAGGCGCAATGGGATGCCGCCACCGCCACGCTGCGCGTGCCGGCACGCACCGCGCTCGTCTACGTGCTGCCGTGACGCTGCTGGCCCCCGAGCAGTTCGCGGCCTTCCTGGCCGCGGCGGTGCTGGTGACGCTGTCGCCCGGCCCCGACAACCTGATGGTGCTGAGCCTGGGTGCCGCGCGCGGGCGCGTGCAGGGCATGGCCTTCGGGCTCGGCTGCGCGATGGGTTGCCTGAGCCACACGCTGCTGGCCGCCGTGGGCGTGAGCGCGCTGATCGCGGCGTCGCCGCTGGCCTTCACGGCGCTGAAGATCGCCGGCGGGCTCTACCTCGTGCGTCTGGGCTGGCTGGCCCTGCGCAGCCGCGGCGGCACTCAGCTTGACACCGCAGCCACCGCACCCGAGACCCCTTGGCAGCTGTTCTGGCGCGGCGTGGTGGCCAACGCCATCAACCCCAAGGTGGTGATGTTCTTCCTGGCCTTCCTGCCGCAGTTCGTGGACACGCCGCGCGGCGACGCACCGTCGCAGATCGTGCAGCTGGGTGTCACCTTCACGCTGCAGGCGGCGCTGATCTTCGGCGCCCTGGGCTGGTTTGCCGGCCAGGTCGGCGCCTGGCTCAAGCGCCACGGCCAGGCCGGGCTGTGGCTGGACCGCGTGGCCGGCGTGATCTTCGTCGGGCTGGGGCTGCGGCTGATCGTCGGCGGTTGAAGGCCGGGTCGGCGTCACCACTACACAGGCCCTTTACACGGACGGCGCGGTCTCCTCCTGCCGCGTGCTCAGGCCCTTCCAGGCCTTGACGGACAGATGGCGCAACAACATCGGCAGCGGCATGCGCAGCGCGTGCGAACGGATGTAGACCACGCTGCGCGCCGCGGCCGCGCGGGTGCCTGCGTCGGCGCGTGTCGGCGGTCGCAGGGCCTGGCCGTAGACCGCCGGCAACCAGCCCCGGCGCCAGCGCGGCGCCGCCGTGGCGTCCAGCGTGGCCAGGGTCGTCGCGGGCACCGGGCTGTCGAAGACGGTTTGGGCCAGCCGCAGCCCCAGCGCCAGCGGCCCGGCCAGGTCATTGCCTGCGGCGTTGGCGACCAGCCGGCTCCAGAACGCCGGCTCGGCGCCGAAGCCGTGCAGCATGCCGTCGATGTCGTGCAGGTCGCGCAGGCCGTTGTGCAACTCGCCTTCGTGCACAAGATGGGTCACGCTGTGGATCAGCAGGTCTTCGGGTGCGGGCACACGCAGCGCCGGCAGCCCCGGCACGGGCAGCGCGCGCGCGATGATCTGCGCCGGGTCGGGCGCATTGCGCGCCGTCAGCGGCAGGATGGTGTGGTGGACGTCGATCACGGTGCCGCGGCGGATGTGCGTCATCGGCGGGATCTCGTGCATCCAGTCGCGGTAGTAGCGCTGGTCGTAGGCGTCGGCCTTGGCGCTGACCCAGCCGTCGAGCATCAACGCCGACTCGACGTCGCCGAGCGCGTCGCGCGGCACCAGCACGTCGATGTCGCCGAACATTCGGCCGCGACCGACGGCCGCACCGTGCTTGCCCGGCGGCGCCATCACGTAGGCCGCGCCCTTGAGCAGCACCACCGGCACGCCCAAGGCGCCCAGCGCGCGCTGGAGACCGTGGGCCTCCCACTCGACCGACAGCCGCTGCCGAGCCGCCAGTTGCAGCGCGCCGTCGAGGTGGCGGCGCGCCGCCGCGGATGCGGGCACCCCGTGCCGCTGCAGCTTGTCGGCCAGAGCACCGATGAGGTTGCACGCACGGGCCGTGGCCACGAGGCTGGACCATTGCGCGGCGTCCAGCGCGGCGGCCGAAGCAGGCGCCCGAAGCACGGCCAGCAGGCGGTCGGTCTCGACACCCAGCCCGCTCACGGCGCAGCCCCTTTGCCATCGCTGCCGGTGATCTGGCGCACCAGCGCCAGGGCGTCGTCGGTGCTGCCGTAGACCATCTCGAAGCACTCGGCGCCGGTCAGAAGCGCGCACAAGGCGTCGAAGCCCACCTCGCCCATGCGTTCGTTGTTGAACGACTGCTCGGAGATCAGCACAAAGGCCTCGGCGCGGCTGAGGGCCTCGCAGTGCGGGGCGGCACCAGCCTCGAAGCGCGGGAACACCACCCAGCGCACCTTGGCGGGTCGGTCGGCCATCCACAACGATCCCGCCGGGCAGGCGGCATGCGTGATGTCGCCCTTGCGCGTGTCGCGGTAGACAGGCCCCAGGCGCACGCCAGCGAAAGCCTGCACGACCGGGATCGACGCGTTTTTCAGGCTGATGGGCCGCGGGTGCGGCAACAACGCGCCGACCGCGGGGTCGAGGATGGCCAGTTCGTCGGACAGCAGCCGCCAGCCCGCCAGGTGCACGAGGGCCGAGCACAGCGTGCTCTTGCCGGCACCCGGGAAACCCGGCGCCATCAGCGCGTCGTCGCCCAGCGCCACCACGGCCGCGTGCATCACCAGTTGCCCCAACGGCCGCTGGGCCACGCACCAGTTCATGCCCCACTCGAACAGCGGCCCGGCCTGCTCGGCGGGGAGCGGGAAGAAGGGCTCTTCGCCGTCCAGCACGAAGCGCGCCTGCGGGTGCCACCAGCGGCGCAGGCCGCTTGCGGGCAGTACCTGCACGTCGAAGTCGATGAAGTCCTGCGTGCTGCCGCGCGGCGCGTTGGCGTAGAAGGTGTCGAGGTGGTGCTGCAAGCCGACCAGCGGCGAGCGCAGCCGGACGGTGTAGGGCGCGATGTGCAGGACAGTGTCGATCGGCAACATCAGTCGTCGGCGGCGACGCCTGAAGGCACAGCCGTCACCACGCCGTCGACCATGGCCACCAGCAACCCGGCCGCGCCCAGGCTTGCGAGCATCGCTTCAGCCGCCTCGGTCAGCAGGCTGAGTCGGGACAGCAGGAGGTCGCGTTCGACGGCCAACTCGGCCTGCAGCCACTCGAGCACCCTGCGCCCTTCGCTGGACAGCACCCAATAGTCGCCGGAGCTGGCGTCGAAGAGCACGGCGTCGGGCGAACAAGGCCAGCGGGGCGCCCAACGCAGCGCCCTGCCGGGCGCGATGACGATCAGCACCGCGTGGCTCGCGCGCGGCGGTCGATGCCGGGCTCAGGGCTTGCAGAGGTCAGGCTCGACACCCGAGGCGTTGATGTCGTACATGCCGCTGATGTAGTTGATCACCTGTGTCGACGACCAGCCGTTCGTGCCGCAACCGCCGACGATGGAACCGGGGCAATAGGTGCCGCCGCTCTTGGTGGCGTTCCACATGTCGATCACCTGCTGCTTCGTCAGCGGGTACTTGTCGGACAGGCCAGTGAAGAGACCCGCGTTCAGCCATGCGGCGCTGAGGTGCCGCATCAGCTGGCCCCCCGTGAAGGAATTGGGGAACGCCAGCACGGCCCACAAGCCGACACCCGCAGGTGCACCGGCGAAGCCGGCGGTCGTGAGCAAGGTACCGTGGGTAAGGATATTCGCCAGCGTAAGGTTCTGCATGCCGGTGGCGCAGGTGTTGACCGCAACGTTGAACGTGGGTGCCACGGCCCCGGCCGCAGGCCAATTGCTGAACTTTTGCGGCTGCTTCCAGAATCCGGGTGAACGCCCCCCCGAACACGTCGTGCCGTTGCCCGGCCGCGGGCTGGTGTTGCCGCTCATCATCGCCGAGGGGCTCTTGCACACGCCGGCGCCCAGCGCCGTCTTGGCATGCACGGACAGCAACACACCGGCGCCGCCCGCAACGCCACGGACCAGCCGGCGACGGCTCGGCGATGGCAGGGCACTGCCTTCGGGCGTCTCGGTGGGCTCTTGCGAGCGTTGTTCGGCGTTCATGGGGCAGTCCTTGGCGCAATATCTGATTACAGGCGAATTCTACCGGGGGGGGGTCTTCTCGAGACACCACCGCGAACCCCGCGATCACGGGGTCAGCGCCGCTGGCCCGAGAGATGCTGCACGGTACCCCGATCCTTGCTTTGCCTGGTCAAGCAGCAACTTTCGCGCCGGCAGCCGGGACGGCTGCGCCTGGCACATCCAAGCCATTGATTGGGAACGGCTTTTTGCGCGGCGCGGCGCGGCACCCCGCGGTGCCGCGGGCCACCGCTGTAAAGAACGGCGACAGCCCTGTGCAGCGCTGCAGCGCGTGGCGGGCCAGCCTGCAACCCGGCGCCACCTGTGGCAAGCTGCCGACCCGCCTTGCCCAGGAGCCCCACCGTGAACAGCATGGACGTCGAAGTCATCCGCACCGCGATGGACTGGATGAACCGCGGCCACCGCGTGGTGCTGGGCACCGTGGTGCGCACCTGGGGCAGCAGCCCGCGGCCGCCGGGCAGCCTGATGATCATCCGCGACGACGGCCAGGTGGCGGGATCACTCTCGGGCGGCTGCATCGAGGACGACCTCATCCACCGCGTCCGCCATGGTGAGCTGGGCTCGCGCCTGCCGCAGGCCACCACCTACGGTGTCAGCGCCGAAGAAGCACAGCGCTTCGGTCTGCCCTGCGGCGGCACGGTGCAGATCGTGCTGGAGCCGCTGTCGGCGCAGTCGCTGCTGCGCGAACTGCTGGTGGCCATCGAGAGCCACCAGGTGGTTCGCCGCCGGATCGAGCTGGCCACTGGCCTGGTGAACATGGCTCCCTGTAACGACGGCGACGCGCTGCGCTTCGACGGCCAGGTGCTGGAAACCGTGCACGGCCCGCGCCTGCGCCTGGTGATCATCGGCGGCGGCCAGCTCAGCCGCTACCTGGCCAGCATGGCGGTGATGCTGGACTACCGCGTCACCGTCTGCGACCCGCGCGAGGAGTACCACGAAGGCTGGGCCGGAATCGAGGGCGTGACGCTCAGCCGCCTGATGCCCGACGATCTGGTGCTGGCGATGAACCTCGACGCCAATAGCGCGCTGGTGGCCGTGACCCACGACCCCAAGCTCGACGACCTGGCGCTGATGGAAGCGCTGAAGACGCCAGCCTTCTACGTCGGCGCGCTCGGGTCACGGCGCAACAACGAGGCGCGCCGCAAGCGGCTGCTGGATTTCGACGTCAGCGAAGCCGAGGTTGACAAGCTGCGCGGCCCGGTGGGCCTGAACCTGGGCGGCAAGACGCCGCCGGAGATCGCGATGAGCGTGGTCGCCGAGATGACCGCCGTGCGCCGCGGTGCCGACCTTGCTAGCAGCCTGGCCGACTGGAGTCGCTCGCAGACGGCCTGCCGCGTGACCCTGTAGTCTCCGCGGCGGCGCGTCAACGCAGATCGGTCTCGTTGGGCAGTTCGTTCGGGTTCGTCTGCCCCGGCTGCAGCGGAAAATGCTGCCGCAGCCGCTGGTCGACGGCGTCGACCGCCTGGGCCAGCCCCTCTTCGAAGCGCCCGGCACGGAAGGCGTCACGCATGCCGGCCACCAGCGCCTGCCACTGCGCCTGCGGCACCTGCAGCGCCAGGCCGCGGTCGGCGACGATCTCAATGGCGTGTTCGGCCAGCAGCAGGTAGATCAGCACGCCGTTGTTGTGCTCGGTGTCCCACACGCGCAGCTTGCCGAACAGCGTGACGGCGCGGTCGCGCGCGGCAAGGTCTTGCCACAGGTAGGACAGCGGCAGCCCGGCTTCGACGCTGATGCGGATCTCGCCGCTGTGCCCCATCTCGCTGGCCTGCACACGGGCGTGCAGGCGCGCCAGCGCTTCGGGCCCGAGCACACGCCGCACGTCGCGCGCACCCAGGCGGCCGTGCCGCAGCACACGGGCCAGGCGTTTCAGTACGGCCATCACCAGCGGCCGGAGGCGCCACCGCCCCCGAAGTCACCACCGCCCCCCGACGAGAAGCCACCACCGCCCCGGCCCCCGCCGCCACGCGCCATCAGCACCAGGCGCAGCACGTTGCCAACGCCGATCACGCCCACCACCAGTGCGGCCGCCAGCGCGGCCAGCACCGCCAGCAGCACGCCAGTGCCCAGCCACCACGCTGCCCCGCCGGCCGCCACCGCGGTCAGCAGTGAGCCCGGCCCGCGCCCGAGTACCGCCGCAAGCAGGCCGCCGAGCAGCATCACGGCGACGAAGACCATCAGCCCGATCTGCTCCAGCGGCAGCGCGCCGGGTGCGCCGACGGCACCGGCGCGCGGGGCTGGCGACGGCAGGCCTTCGCCGCGGATGCGCGCCGTCAGTTGGTCGATACCGGCGTTCAGGCCGCCAGCGTAGTCGCCAACCCGAAAGGCGGGCACGAGGGCGCGGTCAATGACTTGCCGCGCCGCGAGGTCGGGGATGGCGCCCTCCAGCGCCTTGGCCACCTCGATGCGCACGGCGCGCTCGTCCTTGGCCACCACCACCAGCACGCCGTCGCCGACCGCGCGGCGGCCGATCTTCCAGCTGTCGGCCACACGCTGGGCATAAGCGGCGATATCCTCCGGCGCCGTCGCCGGCACCAGCAGCAGCACGATCTGCGGCCCCGCCTGGGCCTCGAAAGCGGCCAGCTTGGCATCGAGGGCGGCGCTCTGCGCCGCGCTCAGCGTGGCCGTCTGGTCGATGACACGCCCGCTCAGCGGCGGCACCGGCCGCAGGTCCTGCGCCCATCCGGCCGCCGCCCAGAGCAGCGCCCAGCTCAGCCACAGAGCGCGCAGCAGCATGCGGCGCCTACTTCGACGCGGCGGGGGCCGCCGGCGCGGCCGGCTTGTCGAAACTCACCGTCGGCGGCACGCTGATCTGGGCTTCGTTCTGCACCGTGAAGTTGGGCTTGACCTGGTAGCCGAAGACCATCGCAGTCAGGTTGCTCGGGAAGCTGCGTGCCAGCACGTTGTAGTCCTGCACCGCCTTCACGTAGCGCCCGCGCGCCACGGTGATGCGGTTCTCGGTGCCTTCGAGCTGCACGCGCAGATCCTGGAAGCCCTGGTTGGCTTTCAGGTTGGGGTACTGCTCCACCGTCACCATCAGGCGGCTGAGCGCCCCCGTGAGTTCACCCTGCGCGGCCTGGAACTTGGCGAAGGCCTCGGGGTTGTTGATGAGCTCGGGCGTGGCCTGGATGCCGGTGGCGCGGGCGCGCGCTTCAACCACCTTGGTCAGAGTCTCCTGCTCGAAGTTGGCTTCACCCTTCACGGTGGCGACGATGTTGGGGATCAGGTCACTGCGGCGCTGGTACTGGTTCAGCACCTCGCTCCAGCCCGACTTCACCTGTTCGTCCAGGCGCTGGAAGTCGTTGTAGCCGCAGCCGGTCAGGCCCAAGGTCAGGGCCAGGGCGGCCAGCAGGGCGGCGGCCCGGGGGATCAAGCGCATCGCAGCTCTCCTGTTCGGGCCGGTCCGGTGACCTGCCTCAGCTGCGGCATCTGGGGCCGCCGGCGACGATTTCAAGCGTGGGGGCGGCGGGCCGGCCGGCTTCGGGCAACATGGGTGGCAGAACCCGCAACATCGGGACACCAAGGGAGACCTTTCACATGCATCCGAACTTCGTGCAACGGGGCCGTCGCCTCGCCTTGAGCCTGGCCCTGTGCTGCGCCGCGGCGCTCACGGCCCAGGCCCAGCCGCAGGCACCCGTACCCGTGGCCGCTTTCTTCACCCCGGCCAAGCTGCAGCAGGCCACGATGTCACCCGACGGGCGCTGGCTCGCCGCGCTGACCAGCGTGCCAGGGCGCCGCATCGGCTTCCTGATGATCGACCTCGACGGCAAGGAAGACTCGCGCTTCATCGAGGCCTCGCCCAAGGACGACGTGCGCTGGTTCCGCTGGGTCGGCAGCGACTGGCTCATCTTCGGCGTGAACAGCCCCAGGCTGCGCAGCACCGCGCGTCTGGGCGGCGGCCTGCTGGCGGTCAAGCGCGACGGCACGGGCTCGCGGCTGCTGATCGCACGCGAATTCGAAATGGAAGACCCGTTCCAGCGCCGGCGCTACCTCGAGCCCGACCACGCCTTCCTGGCGCTGGGCGCGCCGGGCAGCACCGAGGTTATCGTCGGCCAGTCGCAGTACCGCAACAACGAGTTCTCGCACATCACGCCCAAGGTGCTGGACATCTCCACCGGCGGCGTGCGCACCCTGCTGGGCAGCGACGCGCCGCGCGCCGACGCCTGGCACTTCGACCACCGCGGCCGCGCGCGCGTGGCCTGGTTCAGTGAAGCGGGCCAGACCACGGTGTGGTGGGCCGACACGGCCGGCGCCTGGCGACAGCTCAGCCGGGCGCCGATGTTCGAGCAGCCCTACGCCGTGATGGCGCTGGACGGCGACGACGGCCTGCTCGTCAGCACCGCGTCGCGGAGCGACGGCTCGATGGAACTGCGCCGCTACGACTTTGCCGCCAACGCGCCCGCGCAGTCCCTGCTGCTGGCCACGCCCGGTTTCGACAGCGAAGTCAGGTACCACGCCGCGCGGGACAGCGGCGCGCTGCTCGGCGTGACGGTGCTGACCGACGCGCCCACACAAGTCTGGTTCACGCCGGCGATGAAGGCGCTGCAGGCCAAGGTCGACGCCAAGTTCCCGGGCAGCGTGAACATCGTCCAGTGCCGGCCCTGCGATGGCGCGGGCCGCCTCGTCGTGCTCAGGTACACCGACACCGACCCCGGTAGCGTCGTGCTCTACCAGCCGCAGCAGGACAAATGGCTGCTGCTGGGCGAGGTCAAGCCCGAGATCGACCCGCGGCGCATGACGCCGGTGGAACTGCACCGCACGAAGGCCCGCGACGGCCGCGACCTGCCGGTGTGGGTGACACGCCCGCTCGCCGCGGCAGGCGCCGCGACCAAGCCCGCTGCGGCCGTCGTACTGGTGCACGGCGGCCCCTGGCTGCGTGGCCGCGAATGGGCCTTCAGCCCCGAGGCGCAGTTCCTGGCCTCGCGGGGCTACGTGGTCATCGAGCCCGAGTTCCGCGGCAGCACCGGCTACGGCGTGGCCCACTACCGCGCCGGCTGGAAGCAGTGGGGCCGGGCGATGCAGGACGACGTCAGCGACGCCCTGGCCTTCGCCGTCAGGCAAGGCTGGGCAGAGGGCGGGCGCGCCTGCATCATGGGCGGCAGCTATGGCGGCTACGCCGCGCTGATGGGCCTGGTGAAAGACCCGGACCAATACCGCTGCGGTATCGCGCATGCCGCGGTGAGCGACCCGCGCCACATGTACGACTTCCACTGGTCCGACGCCAGCGAGTTCGGCCGCGAGTTCAGCCTCCCCGTGGTGTTGGGCGACCGCAAGAAGGACGAGGCGCTGCTGATCGCCGCTTCGCCGCTGGAACAGGTGGCGCGCATCAAGGCCCCGCTGCTGCTGAGCCACGGCGGCCGCGACCGCCGCGTGCCCATCGACAACGGCGAGCGCATGCTGGAAGCGCTGCGCAAGGCCGGCAAACAGGTCGAATGGGTGCCGTATGCCGAGGAAGGCCACAGCTTCTTCTACGACGAAAACCGCTTCGACTACTACCAGCGCGTCGAGGCCTTCCTGGCGAAGCACCTGAAGCAGTAGCCGGCCGGCGTCGCGCCGTCACTCACCGGCACCGGGTCAGTGGCTGCGCGTTTCATGCAACATGGCGACCCGCCTGCAGGGCAGGCGGGTCGAAAGTTCAAACAGGGAGCAACACACATGACGGCAATGCGCGCAGCCTTGAGGTGCGGACTCGCCTTTCTGACCCTGGGCCTCGCGACCGTTGCAGGTGCGCAGGCCCCGGCCGCAGCCCCGACGGCAGCGCCTGTGCCGGTCGAAGTCTTCTTCAAGCCCGCCAAGATGGAGCGCGCCGCACTGTCGCCCAGCGGCCGCTGGCTGGCGGCCCTGACCGAAATGCCGGGCAAGAAGAAGGGACTGCTCGTCATCGACCTCGACGACGCCAAGTCGGCTTCCTTCATCCAGGTTTCG
Organism: Burkholderiales bacterium; assembly: GCA_038205425.1. Classification (GTDB taxonomy): domain Bacteria; phylum Pseudomonadota; class Gammaproteobacteria; order Burkholderiales; family Burkholderiaceae_C; genus Rubrivivax. The sequence goes on from JBBRBW010000011.1 coordinate 34,859, forward strand.
GAGACCGCCGACTTGACGTGGTTCAACTGGGTCAGTGACGACTGGCTCGTCGGCGGGCTCTACAACACCGGCAACCGCGGTGCCGACTTCCACTGGGGTGGCATGCAGGCCATCAACCGCGACGGCAAGACGGTGCGGGCCCTGATCGAACGCGACGCGCAGCCCGACGCTGGCAACATTCGGCGCCGCACGCTGCCAGCGAATCACGGCTTCCTGGCCCTGGGCGCACCCGGCAGCAACGAGGTGATAGTCGGCGAGTGGTTCTGGCGCGGCGGTGAGACGGTGCGGGTGGTACCCAAGGTGCTGAACGTGGCCACCAGCGCGGTGCGCTCGCTGATCGACGACGGCCCCACGGCGACCGCCTGGGAGTTCGACCACCGGGGCCGCGCCCGCGTCGCCTATGCCGAGGAGGCAGGCATGCGACTGGTTTGGTGGGCCGACACACAAGGCAAGTGGAAGCTTCTGCGCAAGGCCAAGCTCTATGAAGCGCCCTGGATTGTGGTCGGGCTGGATGGCGACGACGGCCTACTCGTCAACACCGACGCGCCCGGTGACGGCTCGATGGAGGTGCGCCGGTACGACTTCGTCGCTAACGCCCCCTCCCCGGAACCGCTGCTCACGACGCCGGGGTTCGACAACGCAGCCTCACCCATCGCCGATCGCAACACCGGCGAACTCATCGGCTGGGCCTTGCGCACCGACGCGCGATCGCAGGTCTGGCTGACCGAGCCCATGCGGCAGTTGCAGAAGCAGATCGACGCCCGCTTCCCACGCACCGTGAACCTCATCAGTTGCCGGCCTTGCGACGGCAACGGGCGCCTGCTGGTGTTTGCCTACTCCGACGTCGACCCGGGCAACTACCTGCTCTACCAGCCGCAGACCAAGCAGTGGCAACGGCTGGGCGAAGTGCGACCCGAGATCGACCCGCGGCGCATGGGTGCGGTGGAGTTCCATCGGGCGCGGGCGCGCGACGGCCGAGACCTGCCCGTGTGGGTGACCTTGCCACGCGCGCCGGCCGGCCAGAAGGCGACCTCCGCGCCTGCTGTGGTGCTGGTGCATGGCGGCCCCTGGCTGCGCGGGCGCGAGTGGGCCTTCGACAGCGAATCGGCCTTCCTGGCTTCGCGCGGCTACGTTGTCATCGAACCCGAGTTTCGCGGTAGCGAAGGTTACGGCACGGCCCACTTTCGCGCCGGCTGGAAGGAATGGGGCCACAAGATGCAGGACGACATCAGCGACGCGCTGAAGTTCGCCATCGGCAAAGGCTGGACCACCGCGGGGCGGGCCTGCATCATGGGCGCCAGCTATGGCGGCTATGCGACGCTGATGGGCCTGGCCAAGGATCCCGGACAATACCGCTGCGGCGTCGCGTTCGCCGCCGTCTCCGACCCGCGCAACATGTTCGACTTTCACTGGTCCGACATCACCGCTTCGGGCCGCAAATACAGTCTGCCCTTGCTCATCGGCGACCGCCAGAAGGACGAGGCGCTGATGATCTCCGGTTCGCCCCTGGAGCAGGTGGCGCGCTTCGAGGTGCCACTGCTGCTGGTCCACGGGGCGACGGACCGGCGCGTGCCCATCGCCAATGCCGAACGCATGCGTGATGCGCTGCTCAAGGCCGGCAAGCCGGTTGAATGGGTCAGCTACGCCGACGAAGGACACGGCTTCGAATTCGACGAGAACCGCATCGATTTCTACCGTCGCGTAGAGACCTTCCTGGCCAAGCACCTGAAGTAGCCTTGACCACAAACACCCGGGCCGCGCCGACAGGCTCGACCTCCACGCGGCGTCTTGCCGGCGGCCCCAGATAATGTCCCCATGCCTGCAGTCATCCACAACGACACCTTCCTGCGCGCCTGCCTGCGCCAGTCCACCACCCACACGCCCGTCTGGCTGATGCGCCAGGCGGGCCGCTACCTGCCGGAATACAAGGCGACGCGGGTAAAGGCCGGCAGCAGTTTCATGGGGCTGGCCACCAACCCCGGCTTCGCCACCGAGGTGACGCTGCAGCCGCTGGAGCGTTACCCGCTCGACGCCGCCATCCTGTTCAGCGACATCCTCACCGTGCCCGATGCGATGGGCCTGGGCCTGACTTTCGGCGCCGGCGAGGGCCCGCGATTTGCGCATCCCGTGCGCGACGAGGCGGCGGTGAACGCGCTGCGCGCGCCCGACATGGACAAGCTGCGCTACGTCTTCGACGCCGTGCGCAGCATCCGAGTGGCACTCGACGGCAAGGTGCCACTGATCGGCTTCTCCGGCAGCCCGTGGACGCTGGCCAGCTACATGGTCGAAGGCGCCGGCAGCGACGACTACCGCCTCATCAAGACCATGCTGTACAGCCGGCCCGACCTGATGCACCGCATCCTGGCGGTCAACGCCGAGGCCGTGACGACCTACCTGAACACCCAGATCGACGCCGGTGCGCAGGCCGTGATGATCTTCGACAGCTGGGGCGGCGTGCTCGCCGACGGCGCCTTCCAGCGCTTCAGCCTCGACTACACGCGCCGCGTGGTGGCCGGCCTGAAGCGCGAAAACGACGGCCGCCGCGTGCCGGTTATCGTTTTCACCAAGGGCGGCGGGCCGTGGCTGGAGGAAATCGCCGCCTGCGGCGCCGACGTCGTGGGCCTGGACTGGACGATGAACCTGGGCCAGGCGCGTACACGCGTCGGCCACCAGGTTGCCCTGCAGGGCAACCTCGACCCGTCGGTGCTGTTTGCCCCGCCCGAAGTGGTGGCGCGCGAAGGCGTGGCGGTGCTCGACAGCTTCGGCCGCCCGCAGCGCGACGGTGCCGGGCAAGACGGCGGCTGGGACGGCCACATCTTCAACCTGGGCCACGGCATCAGCCAGTTCACCCCCCCAGAACACGTGACGGCGCTCGTGGAAGCCGTGCACGCACATTCGCGCCGGCAACGCGCACCGGCCTGAGCGCGCCGCTGCAGGCGCCGCAGGTGGCCCGAAAGCCGGGCGCCGTGGCGTGAGTGAGTACTCATCGAGCGCTTTGCCACGGGCGCCGACGCTGGCGACACGGGGCAGGAAATTCTCGTGTGAGTGAACGCTCAGGGCTTGACTTATCCCCAAAATCGGGCTTCGGCCCCGACGCAGCGATACGCCCCGGCACACCCCACGGGAAAGCACCTAAATTTGTGCTAAGTCCTTGATTCTTATGAATTCACGGGCCTGCCGCCAAAACGGGCAATCGGGCACCAGGGCCCGCAAAATCAAGCACTTGGCGTCACTTGGCGCAGCTTTCCCACAAACTTATCCACAGATTTCGTGGACAGATGGAAAAATCCTTTCCGATCATGCACTTGCGTCGATTGCTTGAAGTTCAGACTAGCTTTCGTGCGCAAGTTCACAGCGGGTGAACAGCGCCTCGATGCCCAGCGTGGCGGTGGCCGTGGAGACCCCACGCCACAGCAGCGTCAGCGGCCTGCTCGATTACGCGTCTGAACAAACGCTGCCGCCGGGCACCCTGTTGCGCGTGCCGCTGGGCCGGCGCGACATGCCCGGCCTGGTGTGGGAGCGTCGCGCCGACGCGCCGCCACCGCCGGCCGAGCTGCGCCCTGTCACGCTGGCACTGACCGCACTGCCGCCGCTGGGCGCCGACTGGCGTGCGCTGGTCGACTTCGCGGCGGCCTACTACCAACGCGGCGTCGGTGAACTGGCGCTGGCCGTGCTGCCGCCCGAGCTGCGCAAGCTCGACGACACGCAGCTGGCGCGCCGGCTCAAGCGCCTGGCCAGCCTGCAGGCGCCCCCGGCCGCCGCGGAACCGCCACGGCCCGAACTGAGCGAGGAACAGGCCGCCGCGCTGGACGTGCTGGCGACACCGGGCGTCGCCTCACGGCCGGTGCTGCTGCACGGTGTCACCGGCAGCGGCAAGACCGAGGTCTACCTGCGCGCCGCGGCGGCCGCGCTGGCGCGTGGCGAACAAGCGCTGGTGCTGGTGCCCGAGATCAACCTCACGCCGCAGCTCGAGGCGCGTTTTGCCGAACGTTTTCCGGGCCGGCTGCTCGTCAGCCTGCACAGCGCACTGACGCCGGCGCAGCGCCTGCGCAACTGGCTGCTGGCCCACCTGGGCCGCGCCGACCTGGTGCTGGGGACGCGGCTGGCGGTGTTCGCGTCGATGCCCCGGCTGGGGCTGATCGTCGTCGACGAGGAACACGACCCCAGCTTCAAGCAGCAGGAAGGTGCACGCTACTCGGCGCGCGACCTCGCCGTCTGGCGCGGCCACCATGCCGGCGTTCCGGTGCTGCTGGGCTCGGCGACGCCTTCGCTCGAGACCTGGCAGCGTGTGCAGGAGGGGCGTTACCTGCGCCTGCCGATGACGCAGCGCATCGGCGGCGGCGCCATGCCGCGGGTGCGGCTGGTCGACATGAACCTGCTGCCGAAGACGAACGAGGAACGTGTGCTGGCGCCGCCACTGCTGGCGGCGATCGAAGAACGCATCGCGCGCGGCGAACAGAGCCTGCTGCTGCTGAACCGCCGCGGCTACGCGCCGGTGCTGCACTGCGGCGCCTGCGCCTGGAAGAGCGGCTGCCCGCATTGCAGCGCCTGGCGTGTGTTCCACAAGCTCGACCGCACGCTGAAGTGCCACCACTGCGGCCTGAGCGAACGTGTACCGCGCGCCTGCCCCGACTGCGGCAACCTCGACATCTCGCCCATCGGGCGCGGCACCGAGAAGCTGCAGGAACAGCTGGCGCAGCTGCTGCCGCAGGCGCGCATCGGCCGTCTCGACGCCGACAGCACACGCGGCGAAGGCCAGCTGCAGCAGCAGCTGCAGGCCGTGCACGCGGGGGATGTCGACGTGCTGGTGGGCACGCAGATGCTGGCCAAGGGGCACGACTTTCGCCGCGTCACGCTGGTGGCTGCGGTCAACCCCGACGGTGCGCTGTTCACCAGCGACTTCCGCGCCCCGGAACGCCTGTTCGCGCTGCTGATGCAAGCCGCCGGCCGCGCCGGGCGCGACGCGGCGCAGGCCGCACGCAGCGAAATGTGGATCCAGACCTGGCACCCCACACACCCGATCTTCACCGCGCTGCGCGCCCATGATTACGCCGCCTTCGCCGCCGCGCAGCTGGCCGAGCGCCAGGCCGCCGGCCTGCCGCCCTTTGCCAGCCTGGCGCTGCTGCGCGCCGACGCGCGCAGCGCCGAGGTCGCCGCCGGTTTTCTGCACGAAGCTTCGGCGCTGGCGCAGGCCTACGCCGGTGTCACCGTCTACCCGCCGGTGCCGCCCTTCGTGTCGAAGGTGGCCGACGTCGAGCGCATGCAGATGCTGGTGGAATCGCCCTCGCGCGTGACACTGCAGCGCATGCTGGCGGCCTGGCTGCCCGAGCTGAACGCCGTGCGCAGCCGCCACAAGGGGCTGCTGCGCTGGGCGGTGGACATCGACCCCTTGGCGATCTGAACCGCTGCACCCGAGGACCCCATGACCACGCTCTATGGCATCCCGAACTGCGACACCGTCAAGCGCGCCCGCGCCTGGCTGGCCGAGCACGGCGTCGCGCACAACTTCCACGACTTCAAGAAGCAGGGCGTGCCCGAAAGCCGGCTCGACGCCTGGCTGCAGGCCGTGGGCTGGGAGGCGCTGCTCAACCGCAAGGGCACGACCTGGCGCAAGCTCGACGCCACCACGCAGGCGGCGGTGGTGGACGGGCCGTCGGCGCGTGCGCTGATGCGGGCGCAGGCCAGCGTCATCAAGCGCCCGGTGATCGAATGGGCCGACGGCCGCACCACGGCCGGCTTCGACCCGGCAGGCTGGGCTGCCCGCCCGCCGCCGCCGCGCTGAACCGCCACAGGTTGCCAGATTTGTCGCTCTGGCGATCAAGCGCCGACAACGACTTAGCGAGGACCGCGCCACAGGACATCGTCGACCTTTGCACAAGTTGCTGCGACTGACCTGCGAAGGCGCCAAAGGTCTTGCATTCTGGTCAGCCGAGTGGCGGGTCACGCTCGTCAAGCCATCGCTCAGGGCAGACCGCCGGGCACCGGCAATCGACCCGCGGCTGTCGTTCGCCGCGCTCGGCCGGGTGAACAATTCGCGGCCGAAGCCGACGCGCAAGAGAGGGAAGCTGCGCCAAGATCGCACCGGATGGCAACGCCGTGGGCAACGCGCCCGCTTGCCCCGCCAACAGCCCGAAGGGTTCTCCTCGCCATGACCCGTGCTCAGCCTCCGTGCGTCGCGCTTCTCTACCCCGGTGACCGGGCCGCGCGTGATCGCGCAGAACCGGCTGAAAGCCGCTTTGCGGCGCTGTTCTCGGCCTTCGCCGACGCCGGTGTGCGCGCCGAGCCGGCGGTCTACGACGACGATTTCGCCGATGAGGTCGCCGCACAGTTGCGGGGCGCGGGCCTGGTGCTGGTGTGGTGCAACCCGATCGAGGGCGGGCGCCGCCGCGACCGCCTGGACGCGATGCTGCGGGAGGTGGCGGATTCAGGGGTGGTCGTCAGCGCGCATCCCGAAGCCATCCTTCGCCTCGGCACGAAGGACGTTCTGGTCGCGACCCGTGACCTGCCGTTCGGCAGCGACGTGCATCGAGTGGACAGCCTCGAAGCGCTGACCGCCGAAATGCCAGCGCGGCTGGACCGGGGTGCGCGGGTGATCAAGCAGCACCGCGGCCACAGCGGCATCGGCGTCTGGCGCGTGGAGTGGGCCGATACGGCGGCCGACCCGAAGCTCGTGAAGGTGCGCCATGCCCAGCGCGGCAGCCAGGAAGAGCGGCTCACCCTGCCGCAGTGGTCAGAACGCCTGGCGCCGTACTTCGAGGCGGCGCAGGGTGGACACATGATCGACCAGGCTTGGCAGCCACGCCTTGCCGAGGGCATGGTGCGCGCCTACCTGGTCGAGGACCAGGTCGCTGGTTTCGGGCTGCAGGCGATCAATGCGCTGTATCCCGCGCTGCCCGGTGAACCGCCGCCGCAGCCGGGCCCGCGCCTGTACCGCGGGCCGGACCTGGTGCCGTTCCAGCGCTTGAAGGCATTGCTCGAAACACAATGGGTGAGCCTGCTGCGCGAGCGTGTCGGCCTGACGCGTGATCAGCTGCCCCTGCTGTGGGACTGCGACTTCATGCTGGGCGAAGCGGCCGCAGGCGAGCCGGAACGCTACGTGCTGTGCGAGATCAACGTGAGCAGCGTGTCGCCGTTCCCGCCCTCGGCGCTCGGTCCGCTGGTCGCGGCGGTGCAGGCGCGGCTGGCGCGGGCCGGCGGCTGATCAGTGCGCGTGGTGGTGGTGAGCGTCGGGGACATGCGGGTGGGCGTGCGGGCGCTCGTCGTGATGGTGCCGGTGGCTGTGCGCGCCCACCGGCATCGGCACATGCAGGTGGTCGTGATGACCGTCGTCATGCCCGTGTGCATGCTCGTGTTCGACGGCTTCGTGTTGATGCGCGTGGCCGTGCGACTCGGCCAGGTGCAGCACCACACCGGCCAGCATCAGCAGGCTGCCGCCGACCAGCAGCGCGCTCGGTGAACGGTCGCCCAGCGCGACGGCCACCGCAGCGCCGATGAACGGCGCGAAGGCGAACACCGAACCTGTTCGCGCGGCACCGAAGGCGCGCTGCGCCAGCAGGTACAGGCGCAGGCTGAGCCCATAGCCGCTGGCGCCGACGGCCAGCAGCGCCAGCGCCGGGCCCAGCGCCGGCAGGGGTTCGCCGAAAACCAGGGCCACGGTGGTGGTGGCCGTCGCACCCAGCGCGGCCTTGGCCATCACCACCTGCCCAGGGTCGCGTTCGGCCAAGGCGCGCGACAGCGTGTTGTCCACGCCCCAGGCCGCAGTGGCCAGCAACACCGCCAGCAAGCCCCAAAGCTGCGCGCCACCTGCGCCCGCCGACAGCCCCTGGTCGAGCACCAGCACCACGCCACCGGCCAGCAGCAGCGCCATCGCGGCCCAGACGCGGCCGCCCATCGACTCACCGTACAGACGCCAGGCCAGCACCGCGGTGAACAAGGCTTCCAGCGTCAGCATCAGCGAGGCGCTGGTGCCACTGGTGCGTTGCAGCCCCCAGGCCAGCGCCACCGGGCCGACCACGGCGCCGAAGGCCGCCATCGCGAGCAGGCGTCGCGCATCGCCCGCCTGTACACGCGCCTCACGCTCGATGTGCTGGCGCGAGACGGCACCGAGCAGCGCCGCGCCGGCATAGAGCAAAGCCGCAGTCGCAAACGGACCGAGGCCCGCGCCGAAGCGTTGCACCAGTGGCGTGCTGACCCCGAACAGCGCCGCGGCGCCCAGCGCCAGCATGCCGCCGCGCAGCGCGGGTCGGTACCACAGGGTTGGTTTCATCGTCCTTCGATCATCGCCGACGGCACCACCATGGCAGGTCCTCCGTGGAGTTCACGGCGACACAGCGCAGCCCGTTCGGGCGCTTGAAGAGTCCGTGAAGTGCCGGCAGCCCCGCCACCCGCGTCAGCGCCGCGGCCAGAACGAGGTCGCATCTACTTGACCGTGAAGCGCACCGTGACGGCCTTGGCCGCCGGCGTCGTCAGCGCGGCCACCACCTTGGCGCCTTTGGCCAGCTTGATGCCCTTGGCCTGCAGCTTGTCTGCCGAGACGACCAGATCGGCCTCTGTCTTCTCGCCGCCGTTGAGCACGGTGAGCCTGCCCTTGAAGCCCGCCGGCGCCATCGGCTTGCCGTGGTCTTCGAGGTAGATCGCGGCGCCATCGGCGGTGCCCACCAGCTCGAACGAGAGATCGCTGGCGAGTTGCACCACGCCACCATGTCTGGCCTTGGCGTCGCCGTGGGCTTGCGCGGGGTTGAACGACAGGGCCGACACGGCCAGCAGCGTCAAGGGCAGCAGTTTTATCAGCATTGAGAGTTTCTCCGAGAGGGTTGCGGCGCACGCTGCCAGGCGGCGCCGCGAAGGCCTGGTTTCAGGTCGATGGCTCGATTCGTCAGCAGGCCTCGCGAGCTTCGGGCAGGCCCCGCGCATCGTCCTCGCCCCGCAGCAGCCGCTCGGTGGCTTTGCGCCCGAACAGCCAGAACAGCACCGGCGTCAGTACCGGCGTCAGCACCGGCGTCAGCAGCGTATCCAGCAGCGTCGAACTCACCAGGCCGCCGAAGATCCCCACCGCCACCGGGTGCAGGATTTCCTTGCCCGGCGCGTCGGCTGCCAGCAGCAGCAGCGTCAGCGCGAAGGCGGCCACCAGCGCGGTCATCAGCACCGGCGTCAGCCGCTCCAGCGCGCCGCGCACGACCATCGCCTGGCTGAAGCTCTCGCCCTCGAACTTGCACAGGTTCACGTAGTGGCTGATCTTCAGGATGCCGTTGCGCGTGCCGATGCCCGCCGGTGTGATGAAGCCCACCATCGAGGCCACCGACAGGCTCACGCCCGCGATCCACATCGCCAACACCGAGCCGATCAGCGCCAGCGGGATGTTGGCCATGACGATGCCGGCCAACACCACCGACTGGTAGCTCGAGTACAGCACCAGGAACATCATCGCCAGCGACACCACCGACAGACCGGCGATCAGCGCCGTGGCCTCCGGCGGCGGGCCTGGGACTGCGCGGGGGGGCCGGACCAGCGGGTCGGGCGTCCAAGGCCGGACGCCCGCCGCAAGGGCGGGTCAGGAGCGGACGCGAGGCGGCCTGAGCAGGCCGTCGATATAGGGGTGCGGCGCAGGCTGCTCCTGCAGCCCGATCGGTGCACAGGACGCTGCCAGCGACAGCCGCGGTTCGGCTCCCGCGGCCAGGGCAGCGGTGGTGTTCAGGTTGTCGCAGACGACATGCTGCACCGACTCGCTGGAATCATCGACGTGGAACGAGCCGTCGTCGTGATGGTGGTGCGCCGATTCCTGCCAGTGCAGCGACGCGTGCCAGAGGTCGGCCAGCGGATTCACCGTCGAGCCCACGCGCGCCATGGCCACCGACTGCCATAGCATGGCAAACAGCATGAGGAAGAGGACAGCGGAGCGGCGCATCGGGCGCGGACTCCAGTGCGAGGCGGTCGAGGGCGGCGGGCGACAACGTGCACATCCCTACAGAGGCCGGTGGTCGCAGATCGGATCTGCCGGCCGGCGTCGGCCCGCTTCGGTCACCGCGTCAAACTCGGCATCAGATCGAGTGACACTTGCCAGGCGGACGCGGCGAGATGCCGCTGGACATCAAGCAGCGCCAGTTCGACCCCGCGACGACCAGACTTTCGGAAAAGTTGCGATGCCGGTCGTTGGCGTGAGCCGCCGGACGACCGCTGTCGAAACCCCGTCACCATGCGCAGACGTCGCGATGTGCCTGCTGTGCCTTGAGACCGGTCACCGGCGCCGCGGTTTTTGCAGACCTTGAACGACCGGAACGTTGGCCCAGCTCTGCCGGCTGGAATTGGCAAACGCACAGCGGGCGCACGGCGCCTTCGCGCCACAGCTTCTCGGCTTCGATGGGGTTGTTCACCGTCATGTCGACCTCGCGCGCGGCCAGCGCACGCGCCACGTCGCCGCCGCCTTCAGCGCCACGAAGTTGATGCGCGTCGCGCCGCAGTTTCGAGCAGCACGCTGAGGATCTGGTCTTCCTGCTTGCTGGCGGTGCCGCCGAGCTTCAGGCTGCCCGGCGGGCCGCTGCGCAGCGCGTCGAGCAGCGCCTTGGCGGAGGTGTAGGGCGAGGCCGCGGGCACCCTCAGCACAAACTGGTCGAGCGCCAGCATCTGCACCGGTGCAATGTCGCGCCAGCTGCAATCGGCGCCCGCGGCCAGCGGCGCGGTGAACAGGTTCGACAGCGTGATGCCCAGCTTGTGCGGGTCGCCGCGCGCCGCCTTCACGTACAGCAGGCCCTCGACGCCCGAGTCGCCCGACTTGTGACGACGCTGAGCGGCTGGCCCATCGACTTGTGATCGGCGACCGCCTTCTGGATGAAACGCGCCATCTGGTCGGCGCCACCACCGGTGCCGGCGGGCACCACCAATTCGACCGGCTGCGTCGGTTCCCAGGCGGCGACGGCCGGGGCGAGCGCGCCGGCCAGCGCCAGGGCCGAGATCAACGCGGGCAGGCTACGGCGCAGGGTGGCAGCGGGCGCAGGGGTGGTATGTCGGTGCATGGCCGCGGTCCGCGCGGGCAGACGGAATGCGCCCCGCGGGGCAAGCCCACACTCTGCGGTGCGGCCGACCAACCTGCGCATGCCCGCGCGTCAGGCATGCGAGTTTGTGTTGCCGCCACGCCGCCCTCAACCGGTCAGCACACGCTGCAGCTGCAGGGCCTCGGCCACGTGCGCGGTGGCCAGCAGTTCGTTGCCGGCCAGGTCGGCGATGGTGCGCGCCACCTTCAGGCAGCGGTGCAGGCGACGGCCGCTCCAGCCCAGGCGCTCGGCCGCGCTGCGCGCGAAGTGGGCGGCGGGGGCGTCCAGGCGACAGACGGTGTCGATGCGCCCCGGCTCGAGCAGCGCGTTGGCATGGCCCTGACGCTGCAGCGCACGCTGACGCGCCGCCAACACGCGCTCGGCGACCACCGCGCTGGTTTCGCCGTCAGGCAGCGCCAGCAGTTCGGCGGCAGGCGCGGCCAGCACTTCCACCTGCAGGTCGATGCGGTCAAGCAGCGGCCCCGACAACTTGCCCTGGTAGCGTGCGACGGCTTCTGGCGTGCAGCGGCAGGCCTTGCCGACGCGCGCCGGCGCGCCGAGCCAGCCGCAAGGGCAGGGGTTCATCGCCGCGACGAGCTGGAAACGCGCCGGGAAAGTGGCCTGGCGCGCTGCGCGCGAGATCGTGATGCGCCCGGTTTCCAGCGGCTCGCGCAGCGCCTCGAGCGCGGCGCGCGGGAATTCCGGGGTTTCGTCGAGGAAGAGCACGCCGCCGTGGGCGAGCGAGATCTCGCCTGGCCGCGGCGGCGAACCTCCGCCCACCAGCGCCACCGCACTGGCGGTGTGGTGCGGCCCGCGCACCGGCCGCTGGCCGAAGGGCCGCGCGTCGGCGCCGGCGGCGGTCAGCCCCAGCAGCGCGGCGCTGGCCAGGGCCTCGTCGTCGTCCGGCGGCGGCAGCAGCCCGGGCAGGCGCTGCGCCAGCATGCTCTTGCCGGTGCCCGGCGGACCCACCAGCAGCAGGCTGTGACCGCCGGCGGCGGCGATCTCCAGCGCGCGCTTGGCGGCCGCCTGACCCTTGACCTCGCGCAGGTCGGGGCCGCGTGGCGTCGGCACGCGGGGCAAGGGCACGGCCACCGGCAGCGGCACTGCGGCTGCACCGGGCAGCAGCGCCGCCACGACCTCGGCCAGCGTGTCAGCGGCCCGCACGTCCAGCCCGGGCACCTGAGCCGCGGCGCGAGCACTCACTGACGGCAGGACCAGCGCACGCGCGGCGCCGGCCCGGTGTGCCGCCAGGGCCAGCGCCAGCGCGCCGCGCACCGGGCGCAGTTCACCAGCAAGCGAAAGCTCACCTGCAAACTCGCAGCCCGCCAGCCGCGCCGCGTCGAGCTGGCCGGCGGCGGCCAGGATGCCCAGCGCGATCGGCAGATCAAAACGCCCCGACTCCTTGGGCAGGTCGGCCGGCGCCAGGTTGACGGTGATGCGCTTGTTGTGCGGGAAGGCGAAACCGCTCTGCTGCAGCGCGGCGCGCACACGTTCGCGCGACTCCTTGACCTCGGTGTCGGCCAGGCCGACCAGCGTGAAGCTGGGCAGGCCGTTGGCCAGTTGCACCTCGACCCGCACCTCGGGCGCTTCCAGCCCGTCCAGTGCGCGGCTGAAAACCGTCGCCAACGACATCCCGCCCTCCCCGTTTCATTTCATTGTCGGCAGCGTCCGCGCACCCCGAGTTCGCACCAAAGGGGGGACTTCGGGGGGTAAGCCCCAATTTGGGGCGTTGATGGGGGATGCCGCGAAAGCCGCGCCTCACCACGGTGCTGGGGCCCAGGGCGCACAGATGGCACAGAAGCTGCAACACCGCAGCCAGTCCCCCCCTCACCCCGACCCCCATACCCCTATACCCCCTGGAGCCTGCCGACATGAAATTCACCGTATCCATGCTGGGAGCAGCCGCCGTTCTGGCGGCTGCTCCCCTGGCCGCAAAGGCCGAAGACAGCCCCTTCTCCGCCAACGTCGCGTTGACCACGAAGTACAAGTTCCGCGGTCAGGACCAGAGCGACGCCAGCAAGGCCGTGTTGCCCGCCATCCAGGGCGGCTTCGACTTCGCCAGCAGCGGCTTCTACCTCGGCAACTGGAACTCCAGCGTCGGCTTCCTCGGCGGCACCGAGATGGACTTCTACGGCGGCTACAAGGGCGAGGCCCAGGGCTTCAGCTACGACGTCGGCGCGCTGTACTACTACTACCCGGGGACCGACAGCACGGCCAACACCACCGAGCTCTACGCCAGCGTCGGCTTCGGCCCCGTGACGGCGAAGTACTCGCGCGTGATCTCGTCGAAGTGGTTCGGCGTCGAAGGCGGCAAGGGCACCGGCTACCTCGAACTCAACGCCGGCTACGAAGTGGCCAAGGGCGTCAAGCTGGTGGCTCACCTGGGCGCGACGCAGTTCTCCGGCGGCGCCAAGAGCAACGGCACCGTCAACTTCAGCGACTACAAGCTCGGCGCCGACATCGACGCCGGTTCCGGGTACACGGTCGGCGCGGCCTATGTCGGCGCCACCAAGAAAGGCGACTGGGGCGACATCAACAAGTCGCGCGTCGTTCTCACCCTGTCCAAGGCCCTTTGAGGGCCACCAACTGAACGAGGCACATCAAATGAAGATGGTGACAGCGATCGTCAAGCCCTTCAAGCTGGACGAAGTGCGCGAGGCCTTGAGTGGCATCGGCGTACAGGGCATCACGGTGACCGAGGTCAAGGGTTTCGGGCGCCAGAAGGGCCACACCGAGCTCTACCGCGGCGCGGAGTACGTGGTCGACTTCCTGCCCAAGGTGAAGATCGAGGCGGCGGTGGACGACGCCATCGTCGACCGCGTCATCGAGGCCATCGAAGGCTCGGCCCGCACCGGGAAGATCGGCGACGGGAAGATCTTCGTCACCACGCTCGACCAGGTGGTCCGCATCCGCACCGGCGAAACCGGCAAGGACGCGCTCTGAACCTCAGCACCTGCAAACAACCCCACATCATGAAAAAACTACTTGCGACTCTCGCCCTGGGCCTCGCGGTCCTGGGCTTTGCCGGCACGGTGTTCGCGCAGGCCGCCGACGCCGCGTCGGCGGCGGCGTCGGCGGCCGAGGTGATGGCCCCTGCCGCTGCAGCGGCGGCCGAAGCCGCTTCGGCCCCGGCCGCTGCTGCGCCGGTGCCCAACAAGGGCGACGTGAGCTGGATGCTCGTGTCGACCCTGCTCGTCATCATGATGGCCATCCCCGGCCTGGCGCTCTTCTACGGCGGTCTGGTGCGCAGCAAGAACATCCTCAGCGTGCTGATGCAGGTGTTCGTGGTCTTCGCGCTGGTCACCGTGTTGTGGGTCGTCTACGGCTACAGCCTGGCCTTCACCGAGGGCAACGCTTTCGTGGGCGGCTTCGACCGGCTGTTCCTGAAAGGTGTCTTCGACCCGGCCACCGGCACGTTCGCGATGGGCGCCACCTTCAGCAAGGGTGTCGTCATCCCCGAGATCGTGTTCGTGGTTTTCCAGGCCACCTTCGCGGCCATCACCTGCGGCCTGATCGTCGGCGCCTTCGCCGAACGCATCAAGTTCAGCGCGGTGCTGCTGTTCGTCACGCTGTGGTTCACCTTCAGCTACGCGCCCATCGCCCACATGGTGTGGTTCTGGATGGGCCCGGACGCCTACACGAGCAAGGAACTGGTCGACGGCCTGAACGGCAAGGCCGGCCTGATCTGGCAGTGGGGTGCGCTCGACTTCGCGGGCGGCACCGTCGTGCACATCAACGCGGCCGTCGCCGGCATCGTGGGTGCGTACATGGTGGGCAAGCGGGTCGGCTACGGCAAGGAAGCCATGGCGCCGCACAGCCTGCCGCTGACCATGGTCGGTGCCTCGCTGCTGTGGGTGGGCTGGTTCGGCTTCAACGCCGGCAGCGCCCTGGAAGCGGGCAACAGCGCCGCGCTGGCCTTCCTGAACACGCTGTCGGCGACCGCGGCCGCGGTGCTGGCCTGGTGTGCCGGTGAAGCGCTGATGAAGGGCAAGGCCTCGATGCTGGGTGCCGCCTCGGGCGCCGTCGCGGGCCTGGTGGCCATCACGCCGGCAGCCGGCAACGTCGGCATCGTCGGCGGCCTGGTCATCGGCGCCATCGCCGGCTTCGTCTGCCTGTGGGGTGTCAGCGGCCTGAAGAAGATGCTGGGCGCGGACGACTCGCTCGATGTCTTCGGCATCCACGGCGTCGGCGGCATCATCGGCGCGCTGCTCACCGGTGTGTTCAACAGCCAGAGCCTGGGCGGCCCAGGCCTGGTCACCGACTGGGTGACGGCCACCGTAGGCAGCAACGGCATCCTCGACCAGGTGATCATCCAAGCCAAGGCCGTGGGCGTGACGGTGATCTGGTCGGCGGTGGTGGCCTTCGTGTCCTACAAGATCGTCGACCTCACCATCGGCCTGCGTGTGCCGGAAGAGGAAGAGCGCGAAGGTCTGGACATCAGCTCGCACGGCGAGACGGCCTACAGCAAGTAAGCCGGCGTCCAAGCCCACTCGAAAAGGGGCTGCCGATGGCAGCCCCTTTTTTCGTGCCCGGCTGGTTCGGGGGCCGGCAGCGACATCGACGCACGGCACTCAGGGCAAATCCCTAGAATCCGGCCTCCGCCCTGCCGAGCCTGCCATGGTCCCCCACCTCACTACCGCCCTCACCGGGCCCATCAACGAGCTCGAGCAACGTGTCCTCGAGTCGATGCCGGCCATCGAACGCTGGTTCCGGCTGGAATGGATGGAGCACACGCCGCCCTTCTACACCTCGGCCGACCTGCGCAATGCCGGCTTCAAGCTGGCGCCGGTGGACACCAACCTCTTCCCCAGCACCTTCAACAATCTCACGCCCGAGATGCTGCCGCTGGCGGTGCAGGCGGCGATGGCGGCGATCGAGAAGATCTGCCCCGAGGCCAAGAACCTGCTGCTCATCCCCGACGACCGCCTGGCCAGCAGCTTCTACCTCGAGAACCTGCAGACCCTGGTGCAGGTGTTCACACAGGCCGGCCTGAACGTGCGACTGGGTTCGCCGGACCCGGCCATCGAGGGCGCCATGCCACTGGCGCTGCCCGACGGCGGCGAGCTGATGCTGGAGCCGCTGCTGCGCACACGCGGCCGCCTGGGGCTGAAGAACTTCGACCCCTGCACCATCCTGCTCAACAACGACCTCAGCGCCGGCGTGCCACGTGCACTGCAGCACCTGCACGAGCAGTACCTGCTGCCGCCGTTGCACGCGGGCTGGCCGATGCGCCGCAAGAGCCGGCACTTCCAGAGTTACGAGGAAGTGGCCAAGAAGTTCGCCAAGCTGCTGGGCATGGACCCCTGGCTCATCACGCCGATGCACGCGCACTGCGGCAAGGTCGACTTCGACAGCGCCAGCGGCCTGGACTGCGTGAAGGGCAATGTCGACGCCCTGCTGACCAAGGTGCGGCGCAAATACAAGGAATACGGCATCAACGAAAAACCGTTTGTCGTCGTCAAGGCCGACAACGCCGGCGGCCAGGGCATCCTGACCGTGCGTGACGTGAAGGAACTCGACGACCCCGAACGCGTGATGCGCGGACGCGAGGGCCTGGTCAGCGAAGGCCGGGTGCCCGACGAAGTCATCATCCAGGAAGGCGTGCCCACCTACGAGCGCATCCACGACGCCGTGGCCGAGCCGGTGGTGGTGATGATCGACCGTTACGTCGTCGGCGGCTTCTACCGCGTGCATGCCGATCGCAATGCCGACGAAAGCCTGTGCTCACCCGGCTCGCGCTACGTGCCGCTGGCCTTTGCCGGCAGCAGCATCCTGCCCAGGCCCGGCAGCAAACCGGGTGCCAGCGCGCCGAACCGCTTCTACATGTACGGCGTGATGGGTCGATTGGCGATGGTGGCGGCGTCCTACGAGATGGAAGCCACCGACCCCGACGCCGAGAACTACGAATAGCGTGGCGCGCGGAATACGGCGGCCCGCTCGCCGCATGCTGCGTCGCAACACGCATAGGCAGCGCTCGCGCACAATGCGGTCTGCCCCTTCATGAGCGCCGACCCGCAACCCAAGACGCCCGGCGCGCTCGCTGCCCTCACGCTGGCGGCCATCGGCGTCGTCTACGGCGACATCGGCACGAGTCCGCTGTATGCGCTGAAGGAGGTCTTCGCGCACGGCCGCGTGCCGCTGACGCCCGACAACGTGCTGGGCATCCTGTCGCTCGTCTTCTGGACGCTGACGGTCATCGTCTCGCTGAAGTACGTGGTGCTGATCCTGCGCGCCGACAACCACGGCGAAGGCGGTCTCATCGCGATGCTCGCGCTGGCCTCGCAGGCGGTGAAGGACCGCCCCAAGCTGCGCGAACGGCTGCTGCTGCTGGGTGTCTTCGGCACCGCCATCTTCTTCGGCGACGGCGTCATCACGCCGGCCATCAGCGTGCTGTCGGCGGTGGAAGGGCTGGAAGTCGCCGCACCCGCGCTGCACCGCTTCATCGTGCCCATCACGCTGGTCGTGCTGACGCTGCTGTTCGCCGCGCAGCGCTTCGGCACCGCGATCGTCGGGCGCATGTTCGGCCCCGTCACGCTGTTGTGGTTCGCCATGCTGGTGGTGCTGGGCGTGCCGCACATCGTGCAGCACCCGCAGGTGCTGGTGGCGCTGTCGCCGCACCTCGCGCTGTCGTTCATGGCCGCGCACCCCGGGACCGCCTTCGTGGCACTCGGCTCGGTGGTGCTGTGCGTCACCGGCGCCGAGGCGCTGTATGCCGACCTCGGCCACTTCGGCAAGAAACCCATTCGCCTGGCCTGGTTCATGGTGGCGATGCCGGCGCTGGTGATCAACTACTTCGGCCAAGGCGCGATGCTGCTCTACCAGCCCGAGAACGTGAAAAATCCGTTCTACGAGATGGCGCCGGCCTGGGCGCTGTTCCCGCTCATCGGTCTGGCCACGCTGGCCACGGTGATCGCCTCGCAGGCGCTGATCACGGCCGCCTTCTCGGTCACCAAGCAGGCCATGCAGCTGGGCTACCTGCCGCGCCTGCGCATCCTGCATACGAGCGTGCGCGAGACCGGTCAGGTCTACGTGCCCTTCGTCAACTGGGCGCTCTACGGCTGCGTCGTCTTCGCCGTGGTGGTCTTCGGCAGCGTTGGCGCGCTGTCTTCAGCCTACGGCATCGCGGTGACGATCGACATGACGATCACCACCGTGATGACCTTCTTCGTCATCCGCTGGGCCTGGAAGCTGCCGCTTGCGCTGTGCGTCGGCGCCACCGGCCTGTTTTTCCTCGTCGACATCACTTTCTTCGCCGCCAACGCGGTGAAGGTGCTGGAAGGCGGCTGGTTCCCGCTGCTCATCGGCGGCGCCATGTTCACGCTGATGGTGACCTGGAAACGCGGCCGCGCGCTGCTCGGCGAACGGCTGCGCAGCGAGGCCATCGAACTGCCCCTGTTCCTCGAGTCCATCTTCATCAGCCCGCCGCTGCGTGTGCCGGGCACGGCGGTGTTCCTCTCCGCCGAACAGGGCAGCACGCCGTTTGCGCTGCTGCACAACCTGAAGCACAACAAGGTGCTGCACGAGCAGAACCTGTTCGTCACCGTGCAGCACCACGAGCTGCCGTGGATAGGCTTCGACCGCCGTTGCGAGATCGAGGCCCTGGGCCACGACTGCTGGCAGGTGACGCTGCACTTCGGCTTCAAGAACGAGCCCGACGTGCCGCAGGCGCTGCAGCTGCTGCAGGGCCGGGGCGTGAACCTCAACGAGATGGAGACGAGCTACTTCCTCAGCCGCGACACCGTGGTGCCGACCTTCGGCGGCAGCATGGCGCTGTGGCGCGAGAAGCTCTTCGCCAGCATGCACCGCAACGCCGCCGGCGCCGCCGACTTCCTGCACCTGCCCACCAACCGCATCGTCGAGCTGGGCTCGAAAATCGAAATCTGACAAGCCCCCAAGCTCCCTTCGGTCGCTACCCCCCCCAGGGGGGCCGTCGCCTGGCGGCCCGGCGGAGCCGGTTCCGCGGGCGGAAGCTTGATCCTGCTGGCGCGCTACGCGGCGAGCAAGCTGCTGAACAGCGGGTCGTGGCGGGTGCGGGGGCGGTAGCTGCCAACGCGGCGCGCGATCTCGGCGATGTGCTCGGGCGTGGTGCCGCAGCAGCCGCCGACGATGTTCAGGAAGCCGGCCTTCGCGAACTCTTCCATCAGGCTGCCGGTGACCGCCGGCGTCTCGTCGAAACCGGTCTCGCTCATCGGATTGGGCAGGCCGGCGTTGGGGTAGCAGCTGATGTAGGTGTCGCTGGCCACCTTGCTCAGTTCCTCGATGTAGGGCCGCATCACCGCCGCGCCCAAAGCGCAGTTCAGGCCGATGGCCAGCGGCCGCGCATGGCGCACCGAATGCCAGAACGCCGCCACGGTCTGGCCGCTGAGGATGCGGCCCGAGGCGTCGGTGACGGTGCCGCTGATGACCACCGGCAGGCGCTCGCCGGTGTCTTCCATCAGCTCGTCGAGCGCGAAGATCGCCGCCTTGGCGTTCAGCGTGTCGAAGACGGTTTCCACCAGGAAAAGATCGCAGCCGCCTTCGAGCAGCCCTTCGGCCTGTTCGCGGTAGGCGGCGCGCAGCTCGTCGAAGCTGGTGTTGCGCGCGCCGGCGTCGTTGACGTCGGGGCTGATGCTGGCGGTGCGCGGTGTCGGGCCCAGGGCGCCGGCCACGAAACGCGGCTTCTCGAGCGTGCTGTATTCATCGGCCACCTCGCGAGCGATGCGTGCCGCGGCGACGTTCATCTCGCGCGCGATGTGCGCCAGGCCGTAGTCTTCCTGCGCCACACTGGTGGCGCCGAAGGTGTTGGTTTCGATGAGGTCGGCGCCGGCGGCCAGGTACTGGCCGTGGATCTCGCGGATGACATCAGGCCGCGTCAACACCAGCAGGTCGTTGTTGCCCTTCAGGTCCTTCGCGTGGTCCTTGAAGCGTTCGGCACGGAAGTCGGTCTCGCCCAGCTTGTAGCGCTGGATCATCGTGCCCATGGCACCGTCGATGATGGCGATGCGCTGCTGCAGGACGGCGGCCAGGGCGGCGCCGCGGGTGTAGACGGTGGGGCGTGCGTTCATCGCATGATTGTAGGAAGGCCGGACCGACGACGTGCGGCGCTCGAGGTGCGCCGGCTCTGGTGGGCACCTCGAACCCCCGTGGGCGGTCGGGCTGGGCGCAGCCCGGCCCTGGTGGCGCTCAGAGCGTGCGCATCTTGTGGCGGCGCTTGCGCCGCTGCATGGGGTTGAAGTCGCCGTGGCCGCGTTGGCGGCGCTGGTGGCGGCGCAGCCACAGGTCCAGCATCAGCGCCACCAGCGCCAGCGGCACGATGACACCGCAGACCAGGCTCGCCACAGTGCCCGGCAGTTCGCCGTTGTGGCTGGACGCGCCCTGGGTGTGCAGCCCGGCCGCCAGCGACATCAGTTGCAGGCCGGACATCAGTGTCAGCGCCGCCAGCACTGCCGCGGCAATGCGCCACAGCGAACGGCGCGGGCTGTCATGGAAGGCGGGCGCAAAGGCGATCCACTGCGCCAGCGCCAGGCCAACCACCGCCAGCACCGCCGCCGCAGCCACGAGTTCGACGCGCCACAGCACGCCGGGCCGGAACCCGGCCGCCCACACCCAGCCGGCCTGCAGCGCCAGCGCGGCCAGCGCCAGCAGCGCGCCACTGCCGAACAGCGCCACCGTGCGTGCGCCGAACACCGCGGCCACCGCGGCCGGTGCGCAGGCCAGCACCGCCGCCGGCAACAGCGCGGCCACTGCCAGCCAGCGGTAGCCCACCGGGAAGGACAGCGCCTGCGCCTGCATGCCGAGTTCGACCGCCGAGGTCAGCCCCAGACCCAGCACCGTGGCCGCCAGCAGCAGCGCGCGCCATTCGTGGCGCAGTGTCGGGCCGCGCTGTGCCATGCGCACCCAGCCCTGGCCGAGGTGCATGGCCAGGGCGGCGACGAAGACGCCCAGGGCCCACAGCAGGACAGAAAACTCGGTGTCGGAATAGGGCATGGCAGGAGGTGGGACGGGTTTGTTGTAGCCGCGGCGCGCCTTCGCGCCGCGCATCATCGGGTGTTCAGTCCGGCGGCACGGGCGCGGTGGGGTCGAAAAGCGACGCGCGAAAGTCGCACTGCGCGCCGTCGTGCGGTTCGTCACGCTCGGCCCACAGCGCCAGCCTGGTGGCGCTCATCGGCCGCGCGAACAGGTAACCCTGCAGCTCGTCGCAGCCCAGCGCCACCAGCACGTCACGCTGCTCGGTGGTCTCGACACCCTCGGCCACCACGCGCAGGTCGAGTGTGCGCGCAACGTCGACGATGGCCTTCACGATCGAACGCGCGCGTTCGCTCTGCCCCAGGTCGACGACGAAGGCGCGGTCGATCTTCAGCTCGGCCGCCGGCAGCCGGCGCAGGCTGGCCAGGCTGGAATGCCCGGTGCCGAAGTCGTCGATGGACACGTGCACGCCCAGCTCGCGCAGGCGCTCGAAGGTGGCGCGGGTGTGCGCGGTGTCCTCCATCGCCACCGACTCGGTGATCTCGCAGGTCAGCCGCCCCGGCGGGATGCCGTGGCGGCGCAGCGAGGCCTCGATGTGCTCGACGAGGTCGTCCTGCCGCATCTGGTGGCCCGAGATGTTGACGGCCACGCGCATGCGCAGGCCCAGCCCGCGCCACTGCGCCGCCTGGCGGCAGGCCTCCTCGATGACCCAGCGGCCGATGACGGCCATCAGCCCGTGGCGCTCGGCCAGCGGCACGAAGACCGCCGGGGTGATGGTGCCGCGCTGCGGGTGTTCCCAGCGCAGCAGCGCCTCGGCGGCGGTGATCTGCAGGCTCTGCGCGTCGACCTTGGGCTGGTAGACCAGTTGCAGCTGGCCGTGCTCGACGGCGCGGCGCAAGGCCTGCAGCAGGTCGGCCTTGTCGCGTTCATCCACCGCCAGCGCGGGGTCGTAGAAGGCGTGGCCGCCACCGCCCACCTGCTTGACCGAGCGCATGGCGACCGCGGCATGGCCCAGTAGCCGCGGCCGCGCGCCGTGGTCGGGGTACATCGCGATGCCCACCGAGGCGCCCAGCCGCAGGCTCAGCGCGTCGACGGCATAGGGCCGTTGCAGTTCACGCAGCAGCTGCTCGGCGGCGTCGGCGGCCTCGTCGGCCGAGCCCGCCAGCAGCAGCGCAAATTCGTCGCCACCCAGGCGCGACAGCGCCAGCGGCACGCCCAGCGCCGTGCGCAGGCGGTCGGCGGCCAACGCCAGCACGGCATCGCCCACGGGGTGGCCGTAGCCTTCGTTGAGCGAGTGAAAGTTGTCCAGGCCGACATGCAGCAGCGCCAGCGGCTCGCCCTCGCGGTTGCAGGCCAGCACGGCCTCGTCGAGTGCGCTCTCGAAGTCGGCGCGGGTCATCAGCCCGGTCAGCAGGTCGCGGCCGCGCAGGTCGTCGAGCTGCGAGTTCGCCGCCTTCAGGCGCCGCGCCAGCTGGCGCCGGCTGTACACCACGCGCAGGTGTTCCAGCGCCAGCAGCACCAGCAGCAGCAGACACGCGCCCAGCGCCCATGCCAGCGGATATGCCCCGGCGTAGTGCGCGGCGTCGGCAAGAAGGGGGCTCATCCAACGGTTATCGGCCGCCCGGCTGCATCCGTGAGCGCCCCGGCCTGCAAACGCATGCCCGGTCTGCGGCAGGCGTCACGCGCCGCGTGTACGAATGACGGCACGGCGCCGCCGCGCCGGCCGTCAGGGCAGGCTGAGCTGAGAGAGCAGGAAATCGGTGCTCTCGCCTTCGCCGCGGTTGTTCAGGCGCAGGCGCACCGGCAGGTGGTGGCGCGCGGGGTCGAGCCAGACGTCGACACGGGTGTCGTAGGGGCGCTGCGGCTCACGCTGCAGGTGCACGGCGTCGGCTACCGTGCCGGCCGGCAGTTCGGCGGGGCCGCGGTCGACGACGGTGAAGGTCCACACTGCGGCGTCACCCCGCACGCCGGCCACGAAGAGCTGCACCTCGCGCCCGGGCTGGCCCAGCGCAGGGTCGGCCTCGAGCACGGCAGGCAGCTGCAGCATCCAGCTCAGGCGGTCCTGGGCGCCGGGCAGCAGCGCATGTTCGACCGGCGGACCGCTGAAAGTGATGCGCCCGCCGGTCGGCCCTGCTTCGCGGCGGAAGTTGACCGCACGCAGTTCGCGGCCGCGCCGCGTCTCGACATGGCGTTCGGGGGCCACACCATCTCCGTCCAGCCCGCCGACGCTGGCCCAGCCGACGGCGCCGAAGCCCAGCGTGAGCGTGTACTGGGTGTCCGTCGGGCGCCAGCGCAGTTCGGCCTGCAGGCCCGGGCGGCCGGGCGCGGCCTCGCGCTGCAGCGTGTACTGCAGCGTGGCCGGTGGTGGAAGGCGGGTGGCGTAACGCGGCAGCGGCGGCCCGCCCGGGGCCGGGGGCGGCACGACGGGTGCGGGTGCGGACGCGGCGTCGACCGCGGGCCGCGCGGCCCCATCCGGTGCCGCGGCTGCAGGGGGGCGCGGCGCCTTCACCGCGGCGGCTGGCTTGGCGCGCGCCATTGCGGCCGGCGCGGCCTCGGCGGGTGCCGCCTTTGCCGGCGGAACTGCCAGCGGCGCCGCCGGCGGCTCGGCGAGCGGCTGCGCCGGCGGCTCGGCGAGCGGCTGCGCCGGCAGACGCAACTGACGCACCTGCAGCGCAGTTGCGGCCTCGCTGGCCCGTCCCGTGCCGGCCGCACGCGGCAGCTGCCCCAGCAGCGCTGCGTGCAGCAGCAGCACGACCAGCGCCACGCCCAGCGCGGCCAGCGCACGGCGTACGGGCCGGGCTGGCCGCGCTGGCCGCGCTGGCCGGGGATGCGGCGGGAGGGGCAGGCTCGTCACCCCACAATACTGCCACTCCGTTCCCCGGCTCCTGCCCAGCAGGGCCAAGACCCCCGATGAAACTCGCCACCTTCAAGGACGGCTCGCGCGACGGCGTGCTGGCCGTCGTCTCGCGCGACATGACGCTGGCCCACTACGCCACCGGCATCGCCACCACGCTGCAGCAGGTGCTGGACGACTGGAACTTCCGCAGCCCGCCGCTGGAAGACCTCTACGCCACGCTGAACGGCGGCAAGGCGCGCCACGCCTTCCCCTTCGACCCCCAGCTGTGCATGGCGCCGCTGCCCCGTGCCTTCCAGTGGCTGGACGGCTCGGCCTACCTCAACCACGTCGAACTGGTGCGCAAGGCGCGCGGCGCCGCGGTGCCGGCCAGCTTCTACGAAGACCCGCTGATGTACCAGGGCGGCAGCGACGACTTCCTCGGCGCCACGGACGATGCGCGTTTCGCCAGCGAGGCCTGGGGCATCGACTTCGAGGCCGAGGTGGCGGTGATCACCGGCGACGTCGACATCGGCACCGACGCCGGCGCCGCCGTCGACAGCGTGCGCCTGCTGATGCTGGCCAACGACTGGAGCCTGCGCAACCTGATCCCGGCCGAACTGGCCAAGGGTTTCGGCTTTGTGCAGAGCAAACCGGCCACCGCCTTCAGCCCGGTGGCCGTGACGCCCGACGAGGTCGGCGCGGCCTGGGCCGGCGGCCGCCTGCACCTGAGCCTGGAGAGCCGCTGGAACGGCCGCCGCGTCGGCCTGTGCGAAGCGGGGCCGGAGATGAGCTTCCACTTCGGCCAGCTCATCGCCCATGTCGCGAAGACGCGGCGGCTGCGCGCCGGCAGCATCGTCGGCAGCGGCACCGTCAGCAACAAGGACTGGAGCCACGGCTACGCATGCGTGGCCGAACAGCGCGCCATCGAGACCATCGAGAGCGGCGCGCCCGTCACCGAATTCATGCGTTACGGCGACAGCATCCGCATCGAGATGCTGGGCCGCGACGGCAGCAGCGTGTTCGGCGCCATCGAACAGCGTGTCGCCCCGCTGACACTGTGACGCACCGATGCACGAACTGCCCGGCTGGCTGAAACACACCACGGTGTGGCTGCTGGTGGCCGTGGGCGTGTTCCTGGGCGTGCAGGCCTGGCAGCGCCAGGCGACGCAGTCGCGCATCGAGATCACGGGCGACGTGGTCGAGATCCGCCGCAGCGCCGACGGCCACTACCACTGGCCCGGCAGCGTCGGCGGGCAGGCGGTGGACTTCCTCGTCGACACGGGCGCCACCGGCACCGCCATCCCGGCCGCGCTGGCACGCCAACTGGGCCTGCCGGTGGTGGGGCGCGTGCGTTCGAACACCGCCGGCGGCGTGGTCGACGCCGAAGTTGTGCAGGGCGACCTGCTGCTGCAGGGTGGCCTGCGCGCCGACCGCCTGCGCATGACGGCCCTGCCCGACCTGCAGGCCCCGCTGCTCGGCATGGACGTGCTGGGCAAGCTGCGCTGGCAACAGCAGCAGGGCGTGCTGCGTTTCGAGATGAAGAGATAGGGCCCCCAAGCTCACTTCGTCCGGCTACCCCCCGGGGGGGCCAGCCGGACGAGGAACAGTCCCTGCGGACTGATCCTCGCCTGCGAGCGCCTGCGCCGTCCTCGCCGCAGGCTCTTGCTGCGGACCGGCGGAGCCGGATCCGCGCAGGGCCTTGGTTCGTGGGCTTCATCGGGTGGGCGGGCGGCGCGACGCCTGCCTCCGGCTGGCGCGGGCCCGGCGCTCCCTGTCACCACATTTGCGCAGTTCGTCGCAGGGGAGTGACCGCACGGGGCCGCGCCGCTACATTGCCCGCGAACCCGAGGAAACGAGACGCACGCCATGGACACCACCTTACCCGCCCCGGCGGCTGCCGAGCCCGACCGCGACCCGACCCCAGCGGCAATGGCGCCGATCGCCGTCGCCCAGCGCATCGAGGCGCTGGACGTCGTGCGCGGCTTTGCGCTGCTCGGCATCTTCCTGATGAACATCGAGTTCTTCAACCGCACCTTCGCCACCTTCAACGAAGGCATGCCGCGCGACCTGAGTGGCGTGAACTGGCTTGCCAGCTGGTTCATCGCCTACTTCGTGCAGGGCAAGTTCTGGACCATCTTCTCGCTGCTCTTCGGCATGGGTTTCGCGGTGATGATGGTCCGCGCCGAGCAGGCCGGGCGCGAATTCAAGCAGGTCTACCTGCGGCGCGTGCTGGCGCTGGCGGTCTTCGGCGCCTTGCACTTCATCTTCCTGTGGGACGGCGACATCCTGTTTTCGTATGCCGTCGCGGCGCTGATGCTGATGGTCGTGCTCTACGGCCGGCCCAAG
Organism: Burkholderiales bacterium; assembly: GCA_038205425.1. GTDB lineage: Bacteria > Pseudomonadota > Gammaproteobacteria > Burkholderiales > Burkholderiaceae_C > Rubrivivax. Next base: position 61,013 of record JBBRBW010000011.1, read on the forward strand.
CCCTTGCTGCTGGGCATCGCGGTGTTTGTCGGCCTCGGTTTCATCCCCGACATGGACCGCTTCTTCGGCATTGCCGCCGGGCTGGCCATCGCTGGGCTCGTCGCGCTGTACCTGCGCAACGACAAGCGCGTGAAGCTGCTCGGCCGCAGCCTGCCGGTCTTCAGCGCGGTGCTGCTGTTGCTGGGTGCCGGGCTGTGCATCGCGGCGGCGGTGTTCTGGCTGCTGCCCGACGGCCCCATCGAGCCGCGCCTGCCGTTGACGATTTTTGGTCCGCTGGTGGTGACCGCGGGCTGGCTGAGCTGGAAGTACTTCGACCCGGCCGACAAGCGCGGTATGCGCCTTGGCGCGGCCCTCTACCTCTTCGGCGCCATCGCGATGACGCTGGGCGGGCTGGTGCAGTACTACGCGCCCGACCCGCTGGCGGCCTACGCCCCCGGCGCGCAAGCCTCGGCCACCACGCCAGCGGCGGCCCCGGCGGCGGCCGTGGCACCCGCCCCGCCCACCAGCGCGGCGGCGGACGGCAACAAGCCGAAGAAGACCAAGGCCGAGCGTTACACCGAACGCGAGGCCGAGCGTGCAAAGCGCCTGGCCGAAGGCCGCACCGAGAAGGAAAAGGAGTTGCGCGTCTTCACCCAGGGCAGTTACGGCGAGGCGGTGTACTACCGCGCCAGCCGCTTCCCCGAGAAGGTGGCAGGCGATTTCGGCTTTGCGATCGTGCTCATCGGCATGTTCCTGCTCGGCATCGGCTTCGTTCGTTCGGGGGTGATGGAGAACGCGCGCGATCACCTGCCGCTGTTCCGCAAGCTCGCCGTCTGGGGCCTGCCGATCGGCATTGCCATCGGCCTGGCCGGCAGCCTGATCGCGATGTCGCACACGCCCGGCGACCGCACCGACGGCTGGGGCATCGCGCGCGGCCTGACGATGCTGGGCAACCTGCCCGCCTGCCTGGGCTATGTGGGGCTGCTGGTGCTGATGCTGCACAGCAAGACCGTGTTCTCGCGTGTCAGCCTGTTGGCGCCGATGGGCCGCATGGCGCTGACCAACTACCTCATGCAGTCGCTGATCTGCGCGATCTACTTCCACGGCTACGCGCTGGGCCATTGGGGCATGCCGCGCGGCCAGCAGGTGGTCTTCGTCGCCGTGGTCTTCGTGGCGCAGATCGCGTTCAGCCACTGGTGGCTGTCGAAGTTCCGCTACGGCCCGCTGGAATGGTTCTGGCGCGGTTTCACCTACCGGCAGCTGCCGAAGTTCCGGCTCTGAGCCCGCGCGTGAGGGTCCGGAAGGGCCCGAGCGGCTGGCGAAGGCCCGAGCGCGATTTCACGCGCGAGGGCAGAGCGGGATGGTCGAGGCCGGAAGGCCTTGACCGCCATGCGAGGGCCCGAAGGCGATTTCACGCCTGAGGGCTGACGCTCACGGCGCGGGCAGCAGCTCGAAGCGCTGCGCCGTGGCCGCCTCGATGCGGCCGCGCGAGTACAGCAGCGGGAAGTACTCGCCCTTCAGCCACAGCGGCGCCAGGTCCCGGTAATGCGGGCTGGCCGGGTCGCCCGACTGGCCGGGCGCGTTGACGGCGCGTGAGTTGTCCCAGTCGCCGACGTCGAGCACCATGCGGAAGGACGGCCCGGCAAGCTGGCGGAAGTTGCCGGGGTCGAAGCTCGACAGGTTGACGGTGTCGCTGCCCCCCTGCTTGGGCATCGGCCCCACGTTCAGGCGCGCACGGGCCGAGGCCTCGGCCGCGTTGGCCAGCGCATGGCCGAAGAAGCTGTGGTGCAGCTGGCCCCACTGCCAGCGCGCGGGGTCGGCACCGCCGAGCTGCTGCATGTCGGCCCAGGCCAGCGCCAGGCTCTTTTCCAGCACCGCGTCGCGCCGCGCCAAGGCGTCGCGGCCCCAGCGTGTCTCGGGGCGCTCCAGGCTGGCCAGCAGCAGCGGCGTGTCGGTCGAGCGGATCATCGCGGCGGCCGCGGCGGGCAGCACGGCGTCGCGGAAGGCGGCGCCGAGGTGGCGCGACCACCAGACCTCGAACAGCGCCGCCGCGCCCGAATCGGCGCTGGCCTGCGCGTTCCAGCCGGCCAGCAGGCGGGCCGCCGCCTGCGCGCGCGGGTCGCTGGCCTTCATCGTGCGCAGCAGCGCCTGCAGGCGGCGCGCCGGCACCGAGAGCACGTCGTTCTGCAGGCGCATCGAGTCCTCGATGCTCACCTTGGGCAGCCCGGCCAGCACCTCCGACAGCCGCTGCTGGCGCGAGTCTGGCGACCACTCGAAGCCCAGCTTGCGCTCGCGGTAGGGGTAGGCGGGCGGCAGGTTCATCTCGTTGGCGCTGGCGAACCAGCCGGCCGCGGGGTTCAGCAGCCAGGGCAGCTGTTCACCCGGCCAGAAGCCCGCCCACTCGTGGCGGCCGTCGCCCGGCACGGGCAGCAGGCCGTCCCAGTTCGGGCGCTTGGGCGCCAGGCCGCCCGTGACCCAGCCGATGTTGCCGCCGACGTCGGCATAAACCTGGTTCTCGGCCGGTGCGCCCCAGTTCGACATCGCGCGCCTGAACTCGGTGAAGTCTTTCGCCACCATGTACTGGATGCTGCCGAAATAGGGCGCCATGCCGGGCTCGAGCCAGGCCACGCGCGCGGCGTAGGCGCGCCGCGCCGCGCGGTCGACATGGGTCACCGGGCCGTGGCGCGTGAAGCGCAATTCCACCGTCTGCGCCGGCTCGCCGCGCACCGGTATCGATTCGGTGACGGCGCGCAGGGGCTCCCACCGGCCCTGGTAGCGGTAGGCGCCGGCGGCGGCGTCGGTCTCGTAGACGTAGAGGTCTTCCTGGTCGACGGCGAAGATCGTCAGCCCGAAGGCGATGCGGCCGTTGTGGCCGATCGAGATGCCGGGCAGCGCCGGCTCGCCACCGCCGATGACGTCCAGCCCGGGCGCGTTCAGGTGCACGATGTAGCGCAGCGAGGGCGCCGAATGCAGGCGGTGCGGGTCGCTGGCCAGGATGGGCCGGCCGGTGGCCGAGCGCGACGGTGCCACCACCCAGGCGTTGCTGCCTTCCCAGGGGCCGGGGCCCTGGGCCATCGCGACGGCCGGCGCGTTGTCCAGCGCTGCGCGCTTGCCGTCGCGGCCGCTGATCAGCACACCCTGCGTGGCCAGACCGTAGGCGCGCAGCGCTTCGGGCGGGATGCAGGGGTCGAGGCCGGCGGGCACCCTTGTTTCCCACGGCGGCGAGAGCGCGACGCGTATTTCGTCCCACTTCAGTTCGCTGCGGCAGGCCACCGTGGCGCGCCACATTTCAGAGACCAGGTTGCGCGTCAGGCCGTGGCTGCGGATGCGCACCACGTCCTCGGCTTGCCACTTCTCGGGCGTGTAGCCGAAGTGGCCGAACTCGAAGGGCAGCCGCGCCGGGTCGCTGCCGGCGAGGTCGATGTAGGCGTTGATGCCGGCGACGAAGCGCGCGGTGATGCGCTGCGCCTTGGGGCCGTAGGCCAGCCATTCCTTGCGCATGTCGCCGCGGTAGAGGAAGAGGCGCGCCGCGCGGTCCTGCTCGACGAAGTTCGGACCGAAGGCCGCCGCCAGCCGGCCGAGGCCGCGGCGGCGCCACAGGTCGAGCTGGAACAGGCGGTCGCGCGCGGCGTTGAAGCCCTGCACGAAAAAGACGTCGTCCTCGCTGCGGGCGTAGATGTGCGGCACGCCCCAGGTGTCAACGAGGATCTGCGCCGGCTGGGCCAGGCCCGCCACGCGCAGGGTCTGCGTGGGCGGCCGCGCCGGCTCGGCCGCCGCGGGCACGGCAGCGCCGACGGCCAGCGTCAGGACCCAGGGTGCCAGCATCGGACCGAACTTCATCGCCCACCTTCGTGCCCGGCGCTTCGGGCCGCGCCTGCCCGTTTCATTCTAGGGTTGCCTCCGGCTTCGCCCCCGCCGCGCCGCGGCCGTGCGCTTCGCCACGCGCAACTCGACGCATATTGCGCGGCGCGGGCCACCGGCGTTGACTGGCGCTTACCGGCGCCGCCGCTTTCGTGGCATCGTGGCGCCATGGCGAGCTGGCTGAAGACGTGGTGCGGGGTGCTGGTCGCCGGAATGGCGCTGGCCGTGTTGGCCCATGCGGCGCCCGCCGCCCCGGTGTGTCCGCCACCGTTGCCCATCGAGGCCGGCACCGCCGCCGAACGCGACCGTGGCCTGCTCTGGCGTGTCACGCGCGACGGCCGCACCAGCTGGCTCTACGGCACCCTGCACGTCGGCAAGCCGGCCTGGCGCCGCTTCGGGCCGCAGGTGGCGGCGGCACTGCGCGCCAGCGACGTGCTGGCGCTCGAGATCGACCCCAGCGACCCGGCGCTGCTGGCAGCGCTCGAAGAGCTGCAGCCGACCGCAGCGTTGCCGGCCACGCTGCAGACACGCCTGGACCAGGCCTACCAGCGCGCCTGCCTCTCGCCCGACGCGATGGCCACGCTGCACCCGGTGCTGCAGGCCACCACGCTGACGGTGCTGGAAGCGCGCTGGCTGGGCATGGACCCCGGCTACGCGATGGAGCAGTTGCTGGTGGCCCAGGCCCGCGCCGGCGGCCGCCGCGTGGTGTCGCTGGAAACCGCGGCGCAGCAGAAGGCGGTGCTGGTGCCGGACGACCCGGTGGAGGCGCTGGCGGTGCTCGAGCAGAGCCTGGTGCAGCTGGAAGACCAGAGCGCGCGGCGTGTCATCGAACGCATGGCGGCGGTCTGGGAGCGCGGCGACCTGGCGACGCTGGAGGACTTCGCCAGCTGGTGCGAATGCGCCACCACCGACGCCGACAAGGCCTTCATGCGCAAGCTCAACGACGAGCGCAACGGCCCGCTGGCCGAGGGCATCGTGGCCCAGCACCGGCAGGGCCGGCGTGTCTTCGCGGCCGTCGGCGCGCTGCACATGACGGGCACGCAGTCGCTGCCCAGCCTGCTGCAGCAGCGCGGCTTCAAGGTGGAGCGCGTGCGTTTCAGGCCCTGAGCGCGGCCGGCAGCGCCACAATTGCGGCGCAGCCCGGAAGGCCGCCGAGGAGACCACGATGAGCACTGCCAACGACCTGTCCCGCATGGTGCCGGGCTTCGAGTTCCTGCAGACCCTGATGAAAGGCGCCAGCAACAGCCTGCCCGGCGTGCAGGGTTTCGGCCAATGGGTGGCCCCGACGCTGGACCCCGAGGAGATCGACAAGCGCATCCAGGAACTGAAGACGGTGCAGTTCTGGCTGGAACAGAACGCGCGCCTGCTCGGTGCCACGGTGCAGGCGCTGGAGGTGCAGCGCATGACGCTGTCGACCCTGCAGACCATGAACCTGCCGCTGGCCGACCTGCGCGACGCGCTGCAGGCGCGGCCTTCCGCGCCGCCGCCCTCGCCACCGCCGGCCCCGGCACCCCGGGCCGCGCCGTCCTGGGCCCGGGCGCCTGCGGCCGAAGCGCCCGCCGACGAGGACGACGACGAGGCGGCCGAAGACGACACGCCGGCGTCGGGCGCCGCGCCGGCCAAACCCGCCCCGGCCGCAGCGCCGGCGGCCATCGACCCAATGCAGTGGTGGGGTGCGCTGACGCAGCAGTTCACCGAGATCGCCACCAAGGCCGTGAAGGACAGTGCCGAAGCCGCCGCGGCGCCGGCAAAGGCGCCAGCGAAGGCGCCGGTGTCGCCTGCTGCGAAGGCGGTCGCCAAGGCCGCCGGCAAGACCCTCCACGCGCCGGTCCCGGCGGGCAAGGCCGCCAAGGCCAGGCCGGCGGCCCGCGCCCCCGCGCGCAAGCGCACGCCCTGAAGCCAGGCAGCCGCCCCGGCGCCCCCGCCATGTCCGGTTTCCTGGTCGGCCATGCCACGCACCCCGACTGGCGTGCAGCACTGGCGCTGGCCGGTGCGCAGATCGAGGCGCGCCGCGCCGCGCATGAACACAGCAGCGCCGGCCCGCTGACGCTGGGCTTGGCCTATTTCACCGACCACTACGCGCCGCACGCGCAGGCGCTGCTGGGTGAACTGCGCCAGCGCTGGCCCGGCGTGTCCTGGGTGGGCAGCGTGGGCGTGGGCGTCTGCGCCGGCGCTGTCGAGTACATCGATGAACCCGCGCTGGCGCTGATGCTCACCGCGCTGCCGGCCGGGCGCTTCGAGGTCTTCTCGGGCGCGCGCAAGCTGCGGCGCATCGCGCCCTACACCGCGCTCGTGCACGCCGACCCCGGCACACCCGACCTGCAGGACCTGATCACCGAGATGAGCGACCGCACCGAAAGCGGTTACCTCTTCGGCGGCCTGGCCAGTTCACGCGCGGCCACCGTGCACCTGGCCGACGGCGTCTGGCAGGGCGGCCTGTCGGGTGTGGCCTTCACGCGCGAGGTGGCGCTGCTGTCGCGCGTCACGCAGGGCTCGCAGCCGGTGGGCCCGACGCGCACGGTGACCGGCTGCGAACGCAACATCGTCACCGAACTCGACGGCGAACCGGCCCTGGCGTGCCTGCTGCGCGACCTCGGCCTGCCGACGCTGGACGACCCGCGCGCCGCGCTGCCGCGCCTTCGCGCCACCCTCGTGGGCCTGACCGACGCCGCCGACACCGCGCTCGTGCGCCCGGGCCAGTTCGGCACCGACACCCGTGTGCGCCACCTCGTGGGCCTGGATCCCGGCCGCAATGCGGTGGCCGTGGCCGACGTGCTGCAGCAGGGCATGCACCTGGCTTTCTGCCAGCGCGACGTGCAGGCCGCCCGACGCGACCTGGTGCGCATCTGCAGCGAGATCCGCGACGAGCTCGAAACCCAGGCCGAGAGCGTGCCCGCCGGCGGCGCGCCGGCGCCGGCCGCGCGGCGCATCCTGGGTGCGCACTACGTCAGCTGCACCGGCCGCGGCGGGCCCCACTTCGGCGGGCCGTCGGCCGAGTTGAAGACCCTGCATCACGCGCTGGGCGGCGGCGCCGGCGGCGAGGACATCCCGCTCGTCGGCTATTTCGCCGCCGGCGAGATCGCGCGCCACCACCTCTATGGCTACACGGGGGTGCTGACGGTGTTCACGGGCCAGGCCTGAGGGCGACGCGGCTGCGGCTGCAGCCGCATCCCGGGGCGGCCGACCGCTGACGGCGCAGCGCCACTGGCTCGGAATTTGAGCCACTGACGGGCTAGCATGAACTGCACTACGGCGACGCGCGCAGCGCATGACAAACATGGAAGCACTGGCCCACGGCCCCGGTCACCTGCTGCGAGACCACCTGCTGGCGGTGGGCGAATTGGCGGCCGCGCACAGTCCGGCCTCGTTGGCGCCGTGGGCACGATTGGCCGGCCTGTGGCACGACCTGGGCAAGTTCCGGCCCGGTTTCCAGCAGTACATCCGCATTGACGCCGAGGCCCACCTCGAAGGGCACGCCATGCAGGCGCCACAGGGTCGCAACAAGACCCACTCGGCGGCCGGCGCACTGCATGCGCTGCAAGTGTTGACCGAGCGCTGGGGCCCCGGCGCCGCAGCGGCAGCCCGACCGCTCATCTACGCCATTGCCGGCCACCACGCCGGCCTGGACAACTGGTTCGGCGGCGAGGGCGGCGGGCTCGACCCGCGCCTGTTCGGCGGCGGCCGCGTGGATGCTGGCCGCGAGCTGGATCAAGCCTTGGCCGAGTGCCGCCGCACCGATCCCGACCTGCTCTGTCTGCCAGCCGACTTCGACCTGCGCGCGGCCTGCGCTGCCATCCCGGGCCTGGCCCCCAAGCCAGGCCGTGCACCCGAGCCGCTGGCGGCGTCGCTGTGGATCCGCATGCTGTTTTCGGCCTTGGTAGACGCCGACTTCCTCGACACCGAAGCCTATTTCGACATCGACCGCCCCTCGCAACGCGCCGTGGCCCACCCCCAGCTGACGCGCGACGACATCCTGGCCGCGCTGGCTTTTGCCGCCGAACGGATGCGCGAAGAGTCCTACGGGCTGCTGGACCGTTCGGCTGCGTGAGCGTCGCACTCCTGGCCAACGAGAACTGGCCGCGGCCAGCGCCGCTGGCGCTGCGCGCAGCGGGGCTGGACGTGGAAGCCGTGGCCGAGATCATGCCCCGGGCCACCGATAGCCAGGTGCTGCGCCATGCCGCCCAGCATCAGCGCTGGGTGCTGACCTTTGATCGCGACTACGGCGAGCTGGTTTTCGCGCGCCTGGTGCCGGCACCGCCAGCCATCGTCTGCCTGCGGCAGGGTGCCTATGCGCCCGACTGGCCGGCGCAGGTGGTGCTGAAACTGCTGGCGCGCGCCGACTGGGTCGTCGGGCACTCGGTAGTCGTCGACGGCCGCTCGTTGCGCCGCCGGGCGCTGACGCCAGGTGCGCCGCCAGCGCCGCCTGCGCCGCCTGCGCCGCCCGCGCCAGCATGACCAACGACGACCCCCTGCCGTTGTCGGCCTTGCAGCACTGGGCCTACTGCCCGCGCCAGTGCGGGTTGATCCATCTTGAACAGGCCTTCGACGACAACCTGCACACGCTGCGCGGCCAGGCCGTGCATGCGCAGGTGGACCAGCCCGGCGTGGAGTTGCGGCGCGGCCTGCGGGTGGAACGTGCCCTGCCGGTGTGGAGCGACCAGCTCGGGCTGATCGGCAAGGCCGACATCGTGGAGTTCGAACCCGACGACACGCCCTACCCTGTGGAATACAAGCATGGCGGCCGCCATAAAGCGGCCGAAATCGCTGCCTGCGATGACCTGCAACTGGCCGCCCAAGCCCATTGCCTGCAGGAAATGACGGGCCACGCGGTGCCCGCTGGCGCGCTGTACTACGCCAGTTCGCGCAGGCGCCGCGTGGTGGACATCGACGCCGAACTGCTGGCCCGGGTGGCCGCTGCCGCGGGCGCTGTGCGCGCCATGCTGGCCAGCGGGCGGCTGCCGCCACCCACCGAAGACCCGCGCCGGTGCCACGGCTGTTCACTGCGTGACCGCTGCCAGCCTGAAGCACAGGCGCGCATGGCTGCCGCGGCCAGTGCCGACACCGCAGCGCTGTTCGCCCCCGACGACCCTGCCGCCACGCCAGCTGCTGCAAGCTGAAACCGAGGCCAGCGGCCCATGCAACTGCTCAACACGCTGTACGTGACGCTGCCCGACAGCCACCTGCGTCTGGACAACGACACCCTGCGCCTGCTGGTGGGCGACGAGACCCGGCTGCGTGTGCCGCTGCACCATTTGGGCGGGGTGGTGTGCCTGGGTCACAGCAGCCTGAGCCTGCCGCTGATGCACCGCCTGGCCGACGAAGGCATCAGCCTCGTACTGCTGGACGATCGCGGCCGTTTCAAGGCGCGGCTGGAGGGCGCCGTGGGCGGCAACGTGCTGCTGCGGCAGGCCCAGCACCGCCGCAGCGACGACGCCGCATTCGCCTTGGCTCTGGCGCGCCGCGTGGTGGCCGGCAAGCTGCGCAACCAGCGCCAGGTGCTGCTGCGCGGCGCGCGTGAGGCCAAGGACGCGGGCGACCGGGCGGCGCTCACCCGCGCTGCGCAGAACCTGGCCGCCAGCCAGCGCGCGCTGCCCGCCGCCGCCATCCTGGACACCGTGCGCGGCCTGGAAGGCGAGGCCGCACGCAATTACTTCGGGGGCCTCAATCTGCTGGTGCGCGCCGATCTGCGCCCCGTCTTCACGATGGACGGCCGCAGCCGCCGGCCGCCGCGCGACCGCATGAACGCTTTGTTGTCGTTTCTATATTCGATGTGGATGAATGACTGCCGCAGCGCATGCGAGGCCGCAGGGCTGGACCCGCAGGTCGGCTTTCTTCACGCGCTGCGCCCTGGGCGTGCAGCGCTGGCGCTGGACCTGATGGAGGAATTCCGCCCTCTGGCCGACCGGCTTGCGCTGTCGCTCATCAACCGTCTGCAGGTCAAGGCTGAAGACTTCGACGAGCGTGAAGGCGGCGCGGTGATGCTGCAAGGCGACGCCCGCAAGGCCGTCGTGCTGGCCTTCCAGGAACGAAAGCAGGAAGAACTGACACACCCGTTGCTGGCGCAAGCCGTTCCCCTGGGGCTGGTGCCACTGGTGCAGGCGCGGCTGCTGGCAAGACACCTTCGCGGCGACTGCGAGGCCTACCTGCCGTATGCCGTGCGCTGAGCCGGGCGTAGGCACAAGGGGCTGCAGGATGCTGGTGATCGTTTGCTACGACGTGAACACCGAGACCCGCGAAGGCCGCCGCCGCCTTCGCCGCGTGGCCAAGGCTTGCGAGGGCATTGGCCAGCGCGTGCAGAAGTCCGTGTTCGAGTGCCGCATCGACCTGGCCCAGATGGAAGCACTGGAGCGGAAGCTGCTGGGGCTGATGGACCTCGCGCTGGACAATCTGCGCCTGTACCGACTGGCCGACAGCCGCGGCTGCGAGGTTCGCGAGCACGGCCAGTTCAAGGCCACGGACTTCGATGCGCCGCTGGTCATGTGAGCGTCCGCGCGAACCCGGAGCGTCGCCGATGGCCGCCTGGGTCCGCGCAGACGGTAAGTGCCTGTCGCATCGGCCCCTGTGCAGCCGGATGGGAACTTTTCGACCCGTTGCTAGGCGGCAGAGCCGCGGTTCGCGCAAACGGGCAGAAAATGTGTTTGCCGGCCGCCTCTTGGCGCGACGGTGTCGCGCGCCCCTC
>JBBRBW010000012.1:0-70730 GCA_038205425.1 Burkholderiales bacterium
CCAGCCTGGCGCTGAGCGTGGCGCTGACGGTGATGGTGGCCAGCTTCCGCGAAGGGGTCAGCAACTGGCTCTCCACCGTGCTGCCGGCCGACCTGTACGGCCGCAGCGCCGCCACCGGCAGCACCGCCGAGCAGGCCTGGCTGCCGCCCGACTTCGCCGCCCGCGCAGCCGCCGTGCCGGGTGTCGAGCGCGTGATGGCCTCGCGCACACGCAGCCTGCAACTGGCCGAAGACCGGCCCGCCGTGACGCTGATCGCCCGCCCGCTGCCCGACCCCGCGGCCGCGCTGCCGCTGCTGCAGGCGCCGCTGCCCGCGGCGCGGGTGCAGCCCGGCGAGGTGGGGGTGTTCGTGAGCGAGGCCATGGTCTCGCTCTACGGTGCGGCGACGGGTTCGCGGCTGGAACTGCCGCTGGCCGGGCAGCAGGTGGCCGTGCGTGTGCGCGGTGTCTGGCGCGACTACGCACGCCAGTTCGGCGCCGTGGTGATGGACGACGCCGACTACCGGCGCCTGACCGGCGACCAGCGCCTGAACGACCTCGCACTGTGGCTCCAGCCCGACGCCAACGCCGCCGCGGTGCAGGACGCGCTGCGTGCGCTGCTGCCCGACCCGGCCATGCTCGACTTCGCCTCCAGCGCCGAACTGCGCAAGCTCTCGCTGCGCATCTTCGACCGCAGCTTCGCCGTCACCTACTACCTGCAGGCGGTGGCCATCGCCATCGGGCTGGTGGGCATCGCGGCGAGCCTTTCAGCGCAGGTGCTGGCGCGGCGCAAGGAATTCGGCCTGCTCGCCCACCTGGGCCTGACACGCCGGCAGGTGGTGGGCGTGGTCGCCGGTGAAAGCGGCGCCTGGGTGGCCGCCGGCACGCTGGTCGGCCTGGCGCTGGGCCTGGCGGTGAGCATGGTCCTGGTTTTCGTCGTCAACCCGCAGAGCTTTCATTGGACGATGGACCTGGTGCTGCCCTGGGGCCGCCTGGCGTTGCTGGCTGCCGCGGTGCTGGTGGCGGGTACCGCCACCGCCGCCTTCAGCGCGCGCCGCGCCGCCGGCCGCGCCGCCGTGCTGTCGGTAAAGGAGGACTGGTGAACCCGCAGCGCCGGCGCTGGCTGAAGCAGATCGGCGCGCTGGCGCCCCTGGTGGCGGCGCTGCCGGTGCGGGCGCAGCCGGCAACGGCGACCGCGACCGCTCTCGACGCGGCCGCCGACCCCGTGCGCCCCGGCCGCGTACTGGTCTTTCCGCAGGACCACGGCGCCCACCCCGGCACGCGCACCGAGTGGTGGTACGCCACCGGCTGGCTGGGCAGCGAAGCCGCGCCCACGCACGGCTTCCAGATCACCTTCTTCCGCAGCGCCACCGGGCTGGCGCGCGGCAACACCAGCCGCTTCGCCGCGAAGCAACTGCTGTTTGCACACGCGGCCGTCACCGCGCTGGCGCCGGCCGGGGCAGGCAGCACACACGGGCACGATCAGCGCATGGTGCGCTGGAGCGGCGCGCCCGAGGCCGCCACCGGCCACGCCGCCGTCGGCCGCGGCGCGGTGCAGTTGGCCGGCTGGTCGCTGCACGACGACGGCAGCGCCTGGCGCGCGCAGGCGCAGGGCGGCGCTCTGGCGCTGGACCTCACGCTCGCCCGCACCCAGCCGCTGCTGCTGCAGGGCCAGGCCGGCTTTTCGCGCAAGGGCCCGGAAATGCGCCAGGCCAGCCACTACTACAGCGAGCCGCAACTCGCCGCCAGCGGCCGCCTGCGCCTGGACGGCCGCGACACGCGCGGCCAGGGCCGCGCCTGGATGGACCACGTGTGGAGCGACGAGATCCTGGCCGCCGGCGCCGTGGGCTGGGACTGGCTGGGCATGAACCTCTTCGACGGCAGCGCGCTCACCGCCTTCGTGCTGCGCCGCGCCGACGGCAGCACGCTGTGGGCCGGCGGCAGCTTCCGCGCGCCCGGCGTGGCAGCGCGCAGCTTCAGCGCCGACGAGGTGCGCTTCACGGCGGGCCGGCGCTGGCGCAGCCCGGCCACCGCCGCCAGCTACCCGGTGGAATGGCAGGTCGCGAGCCCCGCCGGCCGCCACACCGTGCGCGCTCTGGCCGACGCGCAGGAACTCGACAGCCGCGCCGGCACCGGCACGGTGTACTGGGAGGGCTTGAGCGAACTGCTCGACGCCCAGGGCCGGCGCGTCGGCCTGGGTTACCTCGAGATGACGGGCTACGCGGCTGCGCTGAAGCTGTAGGCCCGGGGCGTCACCGTTTGCGCCGGGCGCGCGTGAGGGCCAGCCCGACTTCGTTGTGCACGCGGGCGAAGTCCAAACCACGGCCGGCCGCAACCGGGTCCTCCGCGCCTGCGCGCAGGCCAGCACGGCGCGCGCCACCTCGACGTCCTGGCGCGTGGCATCCATGCCAGCTGAAGGGGCCGGTTGCACTGCCTGCCCGGCGGCCACAGCAGCATCGGCAGCATCGGCACCCAGGGGTGCCAGCAAGATTGCCCGTGCCCAGATCGAGGCTCGGTTGTCGACATCGACGAGCCCCAGCTTGCCGCGCCGGCCAGACCCCTGGCCCGCCGCGCGCCGGCTTGGCGCGTCAGGTCCCGCCGGGAGGCCGGGGTGGCTGCGGCCGCGTCTTGCTGCGGCGGTCGGCAAAGGGGCCGGGACGGCCCGCGGCCAAGTTGTCCACCGGGGCCGCCCGCACGCAGTTGCCGCCGGCGGCGCGCGCCGCGGCCACCGCGTCCAGCGCGTCGTCGATCATGGCCTGCAGGCTGAGATGGGCGGGCCGCAGGTGGGCCACGCCGGCACTGACCGTGACTCGCAGGCGCAGGCCCTGCGGTGTCTCGGGGAACACGACTTCCATCTGCTCGCTGCGCTCGCGGATGCGCTCGGCCACGTCGAGCGCGCCGGTGGCGTCGGCATGGACGAGGAAAACCGCCATCTGCGAGGCGCCGAAGTGCGTCAGCACGTCGGCCGTGCGCAGGGTCGGCGCGGTGCGGCGCAGCAGCTCGGCCAGCACCGCCGTGCCGGCCGCGGCGCCGCGCGCCTGACACAGGCGGCTGTAGCGGTCGATGTCGACCAGCACCAGCGCGGCGCCGGTGCCATAGCGGCGGGCGCGCGCGAACTCGCGTTCGGCCAGCGTCATGAAAAGTGCGTGCGGCATGCCCGCCGGCGGCGCATGGGCGGCGTCGGCGCGGCCGGCGCCGGGCGCCATCTCGGCGGCCCGTTGCAGCAGCAGCCAGATCGCCGGCGCACCCGCCACCGCCACGCCCAGCGCCGCCGCCAGCGCGGCAACCCAGGCGCTGCCAGCACCGCCGAACAGCGGCACCAGCGCAAAGGCCACCGTGGCGGCCAGCAACAGCGCCAGCGCGCCCAGCATCAGCGCCGCGGCGCCCACGCGCAGGCCCGCCGCGGCAGGGGCGGCAGCCGGGGGCGGCATCGGCGGCGGCAGGGGCCGATCGGGCGGAGGCTTGGGTACGTGGGTCATCGCAGCAGGCTCACTTTGCGTATTCGACCACAAGCGGACCGAACTGAAGGGCCGTAAAGCTGCCGCATAGACTCGGCGCCATGGCCACCGCACCGTCCACCCCACCGCAGCGGCCCGCCGCCGCCACGCCGCGCTCGCTGTCGGGCCTGCGTCCCTTCATCCGGCCCTACCGCCTGCAGGTCGGGCTGGCCATCGTCTTCCTGGTGCTGGCGGCCGTCAGCACGCTGGCCTTCCCGGTGGCGCTGAAGGTGCTGATCGACCAGGGCCTGGTGGCCGCCGACCCCGGCGCGCGCGTGATGCAGCTGCGCGAGCACTTCCTGGCGTTGTTCGGCGTCGCCGCGGCGCTGGGCGTTTTCTCGGCGGCGCGTTTCTACGTTGTCAGCTGGCTGGGCGAACGCATCACGGCCGACCTGCGCAACGCCGTCTACGCCCACGTGCTGCGCCAGAGCCCGGAATTCTTCGAGAGCACCAAGACCGGCGAGGTGCTGAGCCGCCTGACCACCGACACCACGCTGGTGCAGACGGTGGTCGGCAGCAGCCTCAGCATGGGCCTGCGCAACGTGGTGATGGGCGCCGGCGCGCTGATCGCGCTGATCGTCACCAACCCCTGGGTGATGACGCAGGTGCTGGGCATCCTGGTGCTGGTGGTGCTGCCCAGCCTGTACTTCGGCCGCCGCGTGCGCAAGCTCAGCCGCGCCAGCCAGGACCGCGTGGCCGACAGCAGTGCCATCGCCGCCGAAGTGCTGGGCGAGATACCGGTGGTGCAGAGCTACGTGCAGGAAGGGCGCGAGGCGCAACGCTTCGACCGCAGCACCGAAAACGCCTTCGATACCGCCATCCGCCGCACACGCGTGCGGGCCTTCCTGGTGGCCTTCATGATCACTGCCACTTTCGGCGCGCTGCTGTGGGGCCTCTACCAGGGCACGCAGGCGGTTCTGGCCGGCACTGTCAGCGCCGGTCACCTGGGGCAGACGGTCGTCTTCGTGATCATCTTCGTCGGCGCGGTGGCGGTGCTGTCCGAGGTCTACGGCGACCTGCTGCGCGCCGCCGGCGCCACCGAGCGGCTGATGGAACTGCTGGCCGCGAAGTCGCCGGTGGGCGACCCGGCCGTGCCGCGCCCACTGCCGCCGGTGCAGGGCGGCTCGGGGGTGGTCTTCGAGCAGGTCGAGTTCCACTACCCGTCGCGCCCGAAGACCGCGGCGCTGCACGCCTTCACGCTCGCCGTACGCCCCGGCGAGACAGTGGCGCTTGTCGGCCCCAGCGGCGCCGGCAAGAGCACGGTGCTGCAACTGCTGCTGCGCTTCTACGACGTGAAGAGCGGCGTGGTGAAACTCGACGGCGTGCCGCTGCCCGAACTGCCGCTGGCCACGCTGCGCCAGCGCATCGGCATCGTGCCGCAGGACAGCACGGTGTTTTCGACCAGCGCGCTGGAGAACATCCGCTACGGCCGCCCCGAGGCCAGCGACGCCGAGGTCAAGGCCGCGGCGCAGGCCGCCTTCGCGCACGAGTTCATCACCGCGCTGCCCGAGGGCTACGACACCTACCTCGGCGAACGCGGCGTGCGGCTGTCGGGCGGCCAGCGCCAGCGCATCAGCATCGCGCGCGCGATGCTGAAGAACCCGCCGCTGCTGCTGCTGGACGAGGCCACCAGTGCACTCGACGCCGAGAGCGAACGTGTGGTGCAGCAGGCGCTGGAAGCCGCGATGGCCAACCGCACCACCATCGTCATCGCCCACCGCCTGGCCACCGTGCAGCGCGCCGACCGCATCGTCGTGCTGGACGAGGGGCGCATCGTCGACATCGGCACGCACGACGCGCTGGTCTCGCGCGGCGGCCTGTATGCGCGGCTGGCGGCGATGCAGTTCGAGATGCAGCCGGCGACGGCCTGAACGCAGCGCCGGGATAATCGGCCGCCATGCAAGCCCGCCCCACCCGTTCCCAATACGAAGACTTCATGCGCCACGTGGCCACACACGGCGTGGCCAAGGCCGACCGCACCGGCACGGGCACAAAAAGCGTGTTCGGCCACCAGATGCGCTTCGACCTGGCCGAGGGCTTCCCGCTCGTCACCACCAAGAAGGTCTTCCTGAAGGCCGTGATCCTGGAACTGCTGTGGTTCCTGCGCGGTGACGGCAATGCCAGGTGGCTGCAGGAACGCGGCGTGACGATCTGGGACGAGTGGGCCGCGCCCGACGGCGACCTGGGCCCGGTCTACGGCGTGCAGTGGCGCAGCTGGCCCACACCCGACGGCGGCCACATCGACCAGATCGCCCAGGTCGTCGAGCAATTGAGGACCAACCCCGACAGCCGCCGCATCATCGTCAGCGCGTGGAACGTGGCCGAGCTGCCGAAGATGGCACTGATGCCCTGTCACGCCTTCTTCCAGTTCTACGTCGCAGAAGGAAAGTTGAGCTGTCAGCTCTACCAGCGCAGCGCCGACATCTTCCTGGGCGTGCCCTTCAATATCGCCAGCTACGCGCTGCTGACGCACATGCTGGCCCAGCAGTGCGACTTGCAGGTGGGCGACTTCATCTGGACCGGCGGCGACTGCCATGTCTACAGCAACCACGCCGAGCAGGTGGCGTTGCAACTGTCGCGCGCGCCACGGCCCTACCCCACACTCGTCATCCAGCGCCGGCCGGCATCGATCTTCGATTACGCCTACGAGGACTTCGCGGTCGAAGGCTACGACCCGCACCCGGCCATCAAGGCGCCGGTGGCGGTGTGAGCGGCGAGTCCCGCACATGAGCGAACTGGTGCTCATCGCCGCGATGGCGCGCGGCCGTGTCATCGGCCGCGGCAATGCCCTGCCCTGGTACCTGCCCGAGGACATGGCGCATTTCCGCGCCGCCACGCGCGGCCGCCCGGTGATCATGGGTCGCAAGACCTGGGACTCGCTGCCCGAGCGCTTCCGCCCGCTGCCCGGGCGCCGCAACCTCGTGGTCACGCGCCATGCCGGCTGGCAGGCGGCCGGCGCCGAAGCCCTGCCCTCGCTCGACGCCGCGCTGGCCGCAACGGCAGGCGCCGAGCGTGTGTTCGTGATCGGCGGCGCCGAGCTTTACGCCGCCGCGCTGCCGCTCGCCGACACGCTGCTGCTGACCGAGATCGACGCCGACATCGCGGGCGACGTGCACTTCCCCACCTTTGCGGCCCAGGGCTTCGTCGAGGAAGCGCGCGAACGCCTACAAGCCGCTGCGCCGAACGACTTCGCGTTCGCCTTCGTCAACTACCGCCGCCGCGCCTGACGGCGGACGCTCGGGCGGGGCGCCACCGGCCCGCGCTCAAGCCGGGCTGAGCAAGCACTGCCGGGCCGACACGCCAGCTGACGGTGTCGCCGGCGCGCACCGCGTCGGGCCGGCGTGCGGCGGCGCCGCGTGAGCTCGCCCTGTCAGGTGCCGCGCAGCGCCACGCTGTGCCACAGTGCCTCGGGCAGCGCAGCGCCCTCGTCGCCGCCCAGCAGCAATTCGGGCCGCTCGCCGATGACGTCCTGCAGTTCGTGACCCGAGTGCTGCGTCAAGGCCCGGCTGGCGCTCAGGATGGTTGATGGGCGCAAACGTGGTGAGCAGCGCGTGCTGGCCCTGGTAGCTGAGGCCTGTAGCAGCTGTCGAGGTCGGGGGCGAGGACGAGGTGGGACTGGTTGGCCACGCGCGTCAGCAGTTCGCGACGGGAACACGGGACGCACGGTCATGGCTCCATATCGGCGGGTCGGGGGTGAGCTGAAGCACTTGCAGCGCAGCACGCGCCGCGCCGCGCCGGGTCAGAATGCGCCATGTCCCTCCCGCACGGTGTTCTGCCCGGCCCGCACGACCGCATGCAGGGCGCAGATCTGTTGCAGCTGGTGTTCGACCACGCCGGCGAAGGCATCAGCGTCTTCGACGCCGGCCTGCACCTGCTGGCCTGGAACCGGCGCTTCATCGACTTCACCGGCATGCCGCCCGCGCGCGTGGTGGCCGGCACACCGCTGGGCGAACTGCTGCTGCTGATGGCCGAGGCCGGTGAGTTCGGCCCCTGCGACGCCGAGGCCGAGGCAGCGCGGCGCCTGGCCGCACTGCGCGAACACGCGGTCTCGGTGACGCAGCGCACGCGCCCCAGCGGCCGCAGCATCGAACTGCGCCGCTACCCGACACCCGGCGGCGGCTTCGTCATGCTCTACGCCGACGTCACCGAACGTGTGCAGGCCGAGGCGCAGTTGCGCCAGACCAGCGCGTTGCTGGCGCAGAAGTCGCGCGCGCTGGAGACCACGCTGCAGAGCCTGTCGCAGGGCGTGCTGACGATCAACGCCAACGGCCACATCACGACCTGGAACCGGCGGGCGCTGGACCTGCTGGAGCTCAGCGACGACGTCCTGCGCAGCCACCCTACGCTGCCGGCGCTTTCGCGCTACCAGGAGGAGCACGGGCTGGTCGACGTCGGCGCCTCCAGCGGCCTCGATCGCCCGCGGCTCTACCAGCGCACGCGCCGCGACGGCCTGGTGCTGGAGGTGCGCACCAGCCTGTCAGACGATGGCAGTGTGGTGCGCACCTACACCGACGTCACGGCCAGCATGAAAGCACAGCGTGCACTGAGCGAGAGCGAGACACGCTTCCGCACCCTGGCCGACGCCGCGCCGGCACTGATCTGTCTGGCCAATGCAGACGGCAAGCCGACGTGGTTCAACCAGCGCTGGCTGCAGCAGACCGGCCGCACGCTGGCCGAAGAACTGGCCTGCGCCTGGCCCGAGCGCATCCACCCCGACGACCTCGAGGTCTGCCGCACCGCCTACCGCGCCGCCGTGCCGCAGCGCGCCGCCTACGAGGTCGAGTACCGCCTGCGCCAGGCCGACGGCAGCCTGCGCTGGATTGCCGACAACGGCATCCCGCGTGTCGCCGCCGACGGCAGCTTCGAGGGCTACATCGTCTACGGCTGGGACATCACCGAGCGCAGGGCCGCCGAGGCCGCGCTGCGCGCTGCCAAGGAAGAGGCCGAACGCGCCAACCACGCCAAGTCGGACTTCCTGTCGCGCATGTCGCACGAGCTGCGCACGCCGCTGAACGCGGTACTGGGTTTTGCACAGCTGCTGCAAAGCGATGCCGACGACCCGCTCAGCGCCACGCAGCAGGCCCGTGTGCACGAACTGATGCGCGGCGGGCGCCACCTGCTGAGCCTGATCAACGAGGTGCTGGACCTGGCCCGCATCGAGGCCGGCGCGCTGCAACTGCAGCTCGGCCCGGTGGACCTGCAGCCGCTCGTCGACGACTGCCTGCCGCTGGTGCAGGCGATGGCCGCGGCACGCGGCATCACACTGCGTGTGCGCCCGCCGCCGCCCGGCGGCTGCCGCGTGCTGGCCGACCCGACACGGCTGCGCCAGGTGCTGCTGAACCTGTTGTCCAACGCCATCAAGTACAACCGGCCTGGCGGCCATGTCAAGCTGGCCTGGTGGGGCGAGCCTGACACCCGTACCGTGCGCATCGAGGTGCAGGACACCGGCCCGGGCATCAGCGCGACGCAGCAGACGCGCCTGTTCCAGGCCTTCGAGCGGCTGGACGCCGAGCAGTCCGAGGTCGAGGGCGCCGGCATCGGGCTGGCACTCAGCAAGTGGCTCGTCGACCTGATGCGCGGCAGCATCGGCATGCGCAGCATCCCGGGCCAGGGCAGCACCTTCTGGGTCGAGCTGGGCTGCGCCGGCATCGTGAGCGTGGTGGCGGCCGCCACGGCCCCGGCCGAGGCCGCACCGGCCACCAGCGCGCCCGCCGGCGCCAAGGTGCAGACCGTGCTGTACATCGAAGACAACCCGGTCAACCAGGTGCTGATGGAAGGCATGCTGGCGCAACGCCGGGGGCTGCGTCTGCTCATCGCCAGCCTGCCCGAGACGGGCTTGGTGATGGCCGCGCAGGAGCGGCCCGACCTCGTGCTGCTCGACATCCAGCTGCCGGGCATCGACGGCTTCGAGGTGCTGCGCCGGCTGCGCGCCGACGAACGCACGCGCGACATCCCGGTCGTGGCCGTCAGCGCCAACGCGATGCAGAGCGACCTCGACGACGCGCGCCGCGCCGGCTTCGCCGACTATGTGACCAAGCCGCTCGACCTGCGGCGCCTGCTGGCGGTGGTGGACGGCCTGCTCGACAGCGCCGCCCATTCGCGCGCCTGAGCGCCCAGGCGCGGACGAGCGCTGACCCCAGGCTTCAGCCGGTCTTCAGCACCGGCGCCTAAATTCGCCACGATGTCTCCTGCTCCATGGCCGGGCCGATGAAGTTGCGTCTGGCCGCCGCTCTCGTGATCTGCCTGACGATGGCGCCTGCCGCGGTGCTGGCGCAGGCGGCCGCCGTACCGCCGGGCTGGGCCGAGCTCGAGGCCGCGGGCGCGCGCATCGGCGAGATCGTCATCCTCAGCGGCGACATCTTCGACACCACCGATCCCAAGGAAGACAAGCTGCTCTTCCGCTGGGCGAACCGGCTGCACATCCAGACCCGCCCCGGCGTCATCGAACGCCAGCTGCTGTTCAAGCGCGGCGACCCGGTCTCGGTGCGTGTGCTCGAGGAGACGGAACGCCTGCTGCGCAACAACCGCTACCTCTACGACGTGCAGTTCCGGCCGCGGGCCTGGCACGACGGCGTCGTCGACATCGAGGTCATGACCCGCGACACCTGGACGGTGGACGTCGGCGCCAGCGCGGGCCGCGCGGGCGGCGCGAACAGCAGCGGCATCCACCTGCGCGAATACAACCTGCTGGGCACCGGCACCACGCTCAGCGTGGGCCGCTCGAACGGCGTCGACCGTTCCGGCAGCGAGTTCGAGTTCTTCAACGACCACGCCTTCGGCACCGCCGCTGCGCTGCGCTACAACCACGCGTCGAACAGCGACGGTCGACGCGACGCGCTGTCCGCCCGGCTGCCCTTCCGCGCGCTGGACAGCCGCTGGGCGGCAGGCCTGTCGGTATCGAACGACGACCGCATCGACGCCGTCTACAACGCCGGCAATCTGGTCAGCCAGTACCGGCGGCGCCAGAACCAGCGTGAAGTCTTCGGCGGCTGGTCTCCGGGGCTGCGGGACGGCTGGGCGCACCGCTACACGCTGGGCCTGCGCCACGAGGTCGACGCCTACGCACCCGAGTCCGGGCTCACGGCCCCGGCGCAGCTGCCCGCCGACGGGAAACGTGTGGCGCCCTTCGTGCGCTACGCGCTGATCGAGGACCGTTTCGAGAAGGAACAGAACCGCAACCTCGTCGGGCGCCCCGAGTTCTTCGCGCTCGGCCTGGCGGCTACGGTGCAGTTGGGCCGCGCCACCACCACCCTGGGGTCGACGCGCAACGCCTGGCTGTACGCCGCCTCGCTCAGCCGCGGCTTCGAGCCGGCCGACGGGCACCGGCTGATCGCGGCGGCAGCGCTGTCCGGCCGCCACAGCGACGGCCAGCCGCTGCAGCAGCGCGCCGGACTGCAGGCACAGTACTACCTGCCGCAGAGCCCGCGCTGGCTCTTCTATGCGGCGGGCGCGGTCGACCTGCTGAAGAACCCCGACCCGGCCGAAGCGCTGCAGTTGGGCGGCGACAACGGCCTGCGCGGCTATCCGCTGCGCTACCAGAGCGGCACGCGCCGCGCGCTGTTGACGGTCGAAGAGCGTTTCTACACCGACATCTACCTGTGGCAGCTGTTCCGCATCGGCGGCGCGGCCTTCTTCGACGCAGGTCGGGCCTGGGGCGGCGCCAACGCCAACCTGCAGGACCCGGGCTGGCTGCGCAACGCCGGCATCGGCCTGCGCATCGTCAGCGCGCGCGCCGCATTCAGCAGCGTGCTGCACATCGACCTCGCGTTCCCGCTCGACGCGCCGGCCGACGTCAAGAAGGTGCAGTTGCTGGTCAAGACCAAGACCAGTTTCTGAAGGCGACCGTCGGCGCTATCGTTGGCGCATGCAACTTGCCACCTGGAACGTCAACTCCCTGGCCGTGCGCCTGCCGCAGCTGCTCGACTGGCTGTCCGCCAACCCGGTGGACGCTGTCGTGCTGCAGGAAACCAAGCTGACCGACGACAAGTTCCCGCGTGCCGAGATCGAGGCCGCCGGCTACCGCGTGGTCTTCCACGGCCAGAAGACCTACAACGGCGTGGCCCTGCTCAGCCGCAGCGACGCCACCGACGCGGTGAAGAACATTCCCGGCCTCGACGACGGACAGGCACGGGTCATCGCCGGTACGGTGGACGGGGTGCGGGTGATCGGCGCCTACTTCCCCAACGGCCAGGCGCCCGACAGCGAGAAATTCGTCTACAAGATGCGCTGGCAGGACGCGCTGCACGACTGGGTGCAAGACGAACTGGCCCGCCACCCGCAGCTGGTGCTGATGGGCGACTTCAACGTGGCTCCCGAAGACCGCGATGTCTACGACCCCGTGGCCTGGGCCGGGCAGATCCACTGCACGCCCGAAGAGCGCGCACAGTTCGCGCGCCTGCAGGCGCTGGGCCTGCACGACGCCTTCCGCCTCTTCGAGCAGCCGCCCAAGAGCTGGAGCTGGTGGGACTACCGCAACCTGGCCTTCCGCAGGAACCAGGGGCTGCGTATCGACCACATCCTGGTCAGCGACGCGCTTAAGTCGCGTGTACAGGCCTGCAGCATCGACAAGCCGGTGCGCAAGAACGAGCGCCCCAGCGACCACGCGCCGGTGATCGTCACCCTGGCCTGAGACTGACCGTCAGTCGTCCAGGCCCAGTTCCTGGATCTTGCGCGTGATGGTGTTGCGGCCGATGCCCAGGCGCTGCGCGGCCTCGATACGGCGGCCGCGCGTGAGTTCGAGCGCGGTGTGGATGAGGCGGCCCTCGAACTGCTTGGTCAGCGCGTCCCAGACATCGGCCTCGCCGGCGTCCAGGCGGCGCCGCGCCTCGCGTTCCAGGTCACCGAGCCAGGTCGGCGTCGACAGTGCTGGCGCATCCGCCGCCGCACCGGCCGCCGCCGGCGCCATGCCCGACGGCCCGGGTGCGGGCAGTGCCGGTTCGGCCGCGCCCTGCACCGGCGTCGTGCCCATCAGTTCGGGCGGCAGGTCCTTGGCTTCCACCACCTGCGCCGGCGCCATCACGGTCAGCCAATGGCACAGGTTTTCGAGCTGGCGCACGTTGCCGGGGAAGTCGAAGTTGGCCAGACGTTCCAGCGCCGTGTCGGTGATGCGCTTGGCCTCGACGCCCAGCTCGCGCGCACTCTTGCCGAGGAAGAAGCGCGTCAGCATCGGGATGTCCTCGCGCCGCTCGCGCAGCGCGGGCAGGCGCAGCCGGATGACGTTGAGGCGGTGGAACAGGTCTTCGCGGAAGGCGCCCTGGCGCACACGCTCTTCCAGGTTCTGGTGCGTCGCGGCAATCACGCGCACGTTGCTCTTCAGCGGCTGGTGGCCGCCGACACGGTAGAACTGCCCGTCGCTCAGCACACGCAACAGGCGCGTCTGCAGGTCGAAGGGCATGTCGCCGATTTCGTCGAGGAAGAGCGTGCCCCCATCGGCCTGTTCGAAGCGGCCGCGGCGCGTGGTCTGCGCGCCGGTGAAGGCGCCACGCTCGTGGCCGAAGAGTTCACTTTCCAGCAGGTCCTTCGGGATCGCCGCGGTGTTGATGGCGATGAAGGGCCCCTGCCCGCGCGGGCTGTGCTTGTGCAGCGCACGCGCCACCAGTTCCTTGCCGGTGCCACTTTCGCCGGTGATCATCACCGTCACCTGGCTCTGGCTCAGGCGGCCGATGGCCCGGAACACGTCCTGCATCGCCGGCGCCTGGCCCAGCATCTCGGGCGCCTGCACCGGCGCCGTCTCGGCGACTTCCTCGCGCAGGCTTTCCTCGACGGCGCGGCGGATGAGGTCCACCGCGGCCATCACGTCGAAGGGTTTGGGCAGGTATTCGAAGGCGCCGCCCTGGAAGGCGCTGACAGCACTTTCGAGGTCGCTGAAGGCCGTCATGATGATGACGGGCAGCCCGGGGTGGCGCGCCTTCACCGTGGTCAGCAGGTCGATGCCGCTGCCGCCGGGCATGCGGATGTCGCTCACCAGCACCTGCGGCGCGTCGTCGTCGAGCGCCTTGATCACGTCACGCGGGTTGCTGAAGGTGCGCACCGCGAACTGCTCGCGTTGCAGGGCCTTCTCGAGCACGAAGCGGATGGATTGGTCGTCGTCGACGACCCAGATGGGTTTCATGCGGATGGACTGCGCCGCAAGGCGCCCTTCAAGGCAAGGGAATCAGGATCTTGAACACCGTGTGCCCCGGCACGCTCTCGCATTCGATCGTGCCTTGATGCTGCTGCACAAACGTCTGCGCCAGCGTGAGCCCGAGGCCGGAACCGCCTTCGCGCCCCGACACCAGGGGCTGGAAGATGCGTTCACGGATGTCCTCGGGCACACCGGGCCCGTTGTCCTCGATATGCAATTCCAATGCCAAGCGGAAGCGCTGGCGGCCGAATGTGGCCTGGCGCGCCACGCGGGTGCGCAGCGCCAGCTTGGCGTCGCCGCGCGCGATGCGGCCCGTGCAGGGTGAACTGCCGTCGGCCGGGCCGGTGGCCAGCGCCTGGGTCGCGTTGTGCGCGATGTTCAGCACCGCCTGAATGAGTTGCTCGCGGTCACCGCGGAACTCGGGGATCGAGGTGTCGTAGTCGCGCAGCACCTCGAGGCCGCGCGGGAACTCGGCCACGATCAGCGCGCGCACCCGTTCGCAGACCTCGTGGATGTTGACGTCGGCCACGACGTGCGGCCGCCGGTGGGGCGCCAGCAGACGGTCGACCAGCACCTGCAGGCGGTCGGCCTCGTGGATGATGACCTGCGTGTACTCGGTGAGCTCCTTGCTGGTGACCTCCATCGCCAGCAGCTGCGCCGCGCCACGGATGCCACCCAGCGGGTTCTTGATCTCGTGCGCCAGGTTGCGCACCAGTTCCTTGTTGGCCTGCGCCAGGCCCAGCGTGCGCTCCTCGCGGTCCAGGCGCGTCTGCTGCTCGATCTCGATCAGCTCCACCAGAACGCGATCGGGCCACTCCGTCTGGTTGACGATGACGTGCACCGGCAGGTCGGCACTGCCGGCGGGCTGGCGCTTGAGCTGGGCGTCGAAGCGGCTGGTGGCCACCTGGTTGCGCGCCACGAGGTCGAGCGTCTCGCGCAGCTGCTGCGGCTCGGCCAGCCAGTCGGTCATGTTGCCCCGCCGCAGCGCGCGGCGTGACACACACATGGTGTTCTCGAGCGCCGAGTTGGCGTGCAGGCAACGGCCATCGGCGGCCACCAGCACCACCATCGAGGCCAGCAGGTCGAAGGCTTCAAAGCCCGGTGGCAGCCCGAGCGCCCCGGCCTTGCCGTCGGGGCCGTCGGCGGTGTCGTTCACGAGGGCAGTTTGGCCAGTTCGCGCTTCAGCGCAGCGATGTCGGCTTCCTTGCGCTGGATCGCCGCGCGCATGTCGGCCAGGCGTTCCTGGTACTTCGCGAAGTTGCGTTCGTCGCCGCGACGCTCGGGCTCGCCATTGTTGAACTCACGCTTCATCTCGGCCATGCGGTCTTCCTCGCGCTTCAGCTCGTCAGAGAGGATGCGCTTGGCGTCGCTGTCGCGTGCACGCTGATCGGCCGCGTCGACGCGCCCTTCGCCCGGGCGGGCCGAGGCACCTGTGGTGGGCGCCGGTGCACGGGCGCGCGGTGTGGCCGGCACCACGGTGACCGGCACGCCTTCGATCGCGCGGCAGCCCTTGTCCTTGGCTTCCTGCGGCGTCATCGCGTCGGTGTAGAGCACGGGCGGCCCGGGGCAGCGGTAGACGGTCTTGTCCTGGGCGTGCACGGCCACGGCCGGCCACAGCAGCAGGGCCAGCACGCAGCCACGGGCTAGGGGCTTGGTCAGCAAGGTCATGGCTGCATTGTGGACCAGCGCAAACGGGTGCCGGCAACGGCCGCGCCGCGGCAATTGAAAGCGGGCCCGAAGGCCCGCTGTCGCAAACAAGGGCAGCTGCCCTCTACAGCGAATAGTACATGTCGAATTCGCAGGGGTGCGTGGCCATGCGGAAGCGTGTCACTTCCTGCATCTTCAGCTCGATGTAGGCGTCGATGTAGGAGTCGGTGAAGACGCCACCCTTGGTCAGGAAGCCGCGCTCCTTGTCCAGGTAGTCCAGCGCCTGGTCCAGGCTGTGGCAGACGGTCGGGATCGCCGCGTTCTCTTCGGGCGGCAGGTGGTAGAGGTCCTTGGTGGCGGGGTCGCCGGGGTGGATCTTGTTTTCCACGCCATCCAGGCCCGCCATCAGCAGCGCGCTGAAGCCCAGGTAGGGGTTCATCAGCGGATCGGGGAAACGCGCCTCGACGCGACGGCCCTTGGGGCTGGCGACGTAGGGGATGCGGATCGACGCCGAGCGGTTCTTCGCCGAATAGGCCAGCTTCACCGGCGCCTCGAAGCCCGGCACCAGGCGCTTGTAGCTGTTGGTACCCGGATTCGTGATGGCGTTCAGCGCGCGGGCGTGCTTGATGATGCCGCCGATGTAGTACAGCGCGAACTCGCTCAGCCCGGCATAACCGTCGCCGGCGAACAGGTTCTTGCCGTCCTTCCACACGCTCTGGTGCACGTGCATGCCGCTGCCGTTGTCGCCGACCACGGGCTTGGGCATGAAGGTGGCCGTCTTGCCGTAGGCGTGGGCCACGTTGTGGATGACGTACTTCTGCAGCTGCGACCAGTCGGCGCGCTGCACCAGGGTGCTGAACTTGGTGCCGAGCTCGTTCTGGCCGGGGCCGGCCACTTCGTGGTGGTGCACTTCGACCGGGATGCCCAGCGATTCGAGAATCAGGCACATCTCGCTGCGCATGTCCTGGAAGCTGTCGACCGGCGGCACCGGGAAGTAGCCACCCTTGACGGTCGGGCGGTGGCCCATGTTGCCGCCTTCGAAGCTGGCGCCGCTGTTCCACGGCGCTTCTTCAGAGCCGATCTTGAACGAGCAGCCCGACATGTCGTTCGTCCACTGCACCTGGTCGAAGATGAAGAACTCGGGCTCGGGGCCGAAGTAGGCCGCGTCGCCCAGACCGCTGCTCTTCAGGTAGGCCTCGGCGCGCTTGGCCAGCGAACGCGGGTCGCGCTCGTAGGGCTTGCCGTCGGTGGGGTCGAGCACGTCACAGCTGAGGATGACCGTCGGCTCTTCGAAGAAGGGGTCGAGGTTGGCCGTGCTCGGGTCGGGCATCAGCAGCATGTCCGAGGCTTCGATGCCCTTCCAGCCGGCGATGGACGAACCGTCGAAGGCATGGCCGGAGATGAACTTGTCTTCGTCGAAAGCGGACACAGGCACGGACACATGCTGTTCCTTGCCGCGGGTGTCGGTGAAGCGGAAGTCGACGAATTTGACTTCGTTTTCCTTCACCATCTTCATCACGTCGGCAACGGTCTTTGCCATTCAGATCTCTCCTAGCGGGGCTCGTGGATTGGTATGCGGGCGGGGTGCGGGCGGTGCGGGGCAAGGCCCCAACAAGGCGCAGGGGAATTTAGCAGAAAGCATGCCTGCGGCCGCTGACGGTGCATGCACTCGGGAAGCTTTCGCGAACGGACTGGTGTGCCGCCCGCAGAACGCACCAAAGTGGCGCTGTCGGTGCATCAGCGCACCAGTTCGGGGCCGAGTTCGGCGCCGGCAGCCTCCAGTCCGGCGCGCAGTGCGGCATAGGCTTCGGCGGGGTCGCCGCGGCCCTTCACACCCAGCTCGATATGGCGGCCGTAGGTCGGGTGGTCGACGCTGGGCAGGCTGAAGACCTTGCAGCCCGGGTGGCGGGCCTCGATGTCCTCCATCAGCGGCGTCAGGCTCGCCTCCATGGCGCCGAAGACGATCACCGATCGTTCCACCGTGCGCGCGCCGCCATGCAGGTGGGCGTAACGCTGGTCCAGCACCCACTCGATCATCGGCCAGGCCATGACCGGGAAGCCGGGCACGAAGTGCACGTCGCCGAGGCTGAAGCCGGCGATCTTGTTGTACGGGTTGGGGATGATCTGGGCGCCAGCCGGGAACACGCCCATGTTCAGGCGGTGCAGGTTGTCGGCGCGCTCGGGCTCGAAGGGCAGGCCCTGCTCGGCGGCCACCTCGCGCATGCGCTCGAAGATGAGTTCCCGCGCCTGCGGGTGCAGCGCGAGTTCGACCCCCAGCGCCGCGGCGGCGCACTGGCGCGTGTGGTCGTCGGGCGTGGCGCCGATGCCGCCGCAGCTGAAGACGAGGTCGCCGCTGGCGAAGGCGTCACGCAGCGCGGCCGTGATGCGCGGCCGGTCGTCGCCCACGTACCGCGCCCAGGACAGCGCCAGGCCACGCGCGTTCAACAGTTCGATGACCTTGGCCAGGTGCTTGTCCTGGCGCTTGCCGGAGAGGATCTCGTCGCCGACGATGACGAGGCCGATGTTCTGGGTGAGGTTCATGCGGGCGGATCGGTGGCGAAGCTCGAGGGCAGGACCGACAGCACCGGCGTCTGCGCATCGCGCAAACGCTGCAGTTCGGCCAGCGTGAAATGCGCGAACCAGCTGGCGGCAAAGGCGAAGACCAGCGTGTACATCCACACCGACAACACCACCAGCAGCGGCGCAAAGATCAGCGCCGCCGCGCTGGCGGCCCACAGCAGCGAAGGCAGCGCGCCGATGTAGCCGCAGACCACGCCCATCGTCAGCAGCGACCAGCGGCGGTTGCGCAGCACGAAGCGCCGCTCGGGTGCGGTGGCGTGCGCCGCCAGCACATCGAACGCGAAGACGCGGCAGGTGAGCCAGCCCCAGATCAGTGGCGGCAGCACCAGCACCAGCGGCGGCACGAACCACAGCGGGATACTCAGCACCAGCGCCACCAGCGCCGCCACGGTGCAGGCCAGCGCCCACAGCAGGCCCTGCCACCAGGCGGCGCCGCGGCGCCGCTCGAGCGTCGGGAAACGCCGCGCTGCGACCATGCCCACCACCGCCGGCGAGACGAACAGCGCCACCAGCAGCAGCGTGGCCACCACCACCACCGGCACCGACAGCGCGACGACGATCAGCGGCGCCATCAGCGTGCGCAGCTGGTTGGCGCCGATGGATTCCAGCCACTGCAACATGGCCGCCACCAGTTCCCACTCCTCGAGCGCGCCGCGCACCGTGGCCACGGTGCCTTCCCAGTAGGCCCAGCCGAGCAGCGCCACGGCGCCGCCGCCCACCACCAGCGGCAGCAGTGACCACAGGATGACGCGGGGGTGCACGCAGTAGGCGGCGGCGCGCCAGAAGGCGTCGAAGAGGTCGTTCATCGGCCCGCCAGCCGCGCCAGCCCCAGCCACTGCTGGGCCCAGAAGCCGCGACCGTAGTCGCGGCCCTGCAGCTGGTCGGGCACGCCTGTGGGCCCGTAGCCGCCGTCGAAACGCGCGCTGCCGAAGAGCAGGTCCCAGACCGGAAACAGCACCGCGAAGTTGTGGCCGCCCGGCGAGCCGGTGCCCTGCCATTCGGCGATGCCGTGGTGCTGGCGGTGGAAACGCGGGCTGACGAGCACGCGGCCGAGCAGCCGCCCGAAGTCCAGGCGCAGGTTGGCGTGCGACAGGCTCTCCAGCAACTGAGTCACCGCGACCACGCCGACGAACTGCGCAGGCGCGATGCCCACGCCCAGCGCCACCACGACGATGGCGCTGTCGATGAGCACGCTGTCGAGCAGGTGGTTGCGGTTGTCCGACCACATCGTCATCTGGCGCTGGCTGTGGTGCAGCGCGTGCAGCTGCCACCACCAGCCGAAACGGTGCTGGGCGCGGTGCAGGCCGTAGTGCACGGCATCGAAGAGCACCAGGTAGAGCGCAAAGCTGACCCAGGCGAGGTCGGTGACGCCGGGCCACAGGTCGTCGAGCGAAACTGCCGGCAGGCCGGCCACGCGCAGCTGGCCGACCAGATCGGTCCACAACGGCTCGACGGTGAAGAAGAGCGCCACGCGAAACAGGCCCAGGCGGTGGATCAGCGTGTAGATCACGTCGACACGCACCGCTGCGCGGTCGGTCAGCGGCTCCACCGGGCGCCAGCGTTCGAGGGCGCCGAACAGCGTCAGCATGACGACGATTTCCAGCAGCCCCACCAGCAGCCAGCCGGTGGCCACGAAGCCGTCTTCCAGCAGGTTGCCCATGCCCAGGCCGAAGAGCAGCGGCTGCATCAGGCTTTCGAACAGCGCCTGCTGCACGCGACCGAAGACGTCGATCAAGGTGTTCACCGCAACTGCTTCGCCGCGGCGCCGAACTGCGGATGCTCGCGCAGCGTCGCAAAACACAGGCCCTTGGCTTGCAGGCCCTTGATCAGCGGTTCCAGCACCGCCGGCGCCCAGGCGTCCTGGCGCGACCAGATGCCCAGGTGGGCCACCAGCACGTCACCTTCGCGGATGTCGCGCAGCGCACGTTGCAGCAGTTGCGCATTGGGGTACTTGTCGCTGGGCAACTCATCCCCCAGGAAACCCGCCGGCGCCCAGCCGACATGGGTCCAGCCGCAAGCCGCCGCCGCCTGGAGCAGCGCCGGCGACGTCTTGCCGCCCGGCGCGCGGAAGATGGCGCCCATGCGCTGTCCGGTCATCGCCTGCAGGCGCAACGCGGGCTTGTCGAGTTCGGCGCAGTACTGGGCCGGCGTCAGCGTGCGCGCCTTGCCCGCCTGCGGGCCCTGCGATGGCTTCACGCGCAGGCCGCCGGGCACGTCGGCTACCCAGCTGTCGTGGTCCCAGGTGTGCGAGCCGAAGGCGTGGCCCTCGGCGGCGCGCGCCTTCCACCACGGCGCCCAGGTCTCGTCCAGGCTGCTGCCGCCCGCTTGCGTGCGTTCGTTGGCGAGGAAGAAGGTGGCCTTGACGCCATGGCGCTGCAGCACCTCGGCCACCAGCGGCGCCACGCCCATGTGGCCGGTGTCGAAGCTGAGGTAGACCGGGCGCTCGCAAGCCGCCGCGGCGGCCTGGGCCAAGCCCGCCGCCAGCGTGAGGGTCAGCGCGAAGGTCAGGCCGCCAGCAGCGCTCAGCGCGCCCAACATGCTCCTGCGCACGGCGCTACTGCCTGGGCGCATGTTCCAGCGTCCATACCCCGTGCGGCGAACGCCCGACCGGGATCTGCCGCACGACCTTCTTCTGCTCGATGTCGATGAAGCTGAGCTTGCGCGCCCAGCGCGAGCTGACCATCAGCGTGCGGTTGTCGGACAGCATCTCCATGCAGTCAGGGCCGCCGGGTGCCGGGTACTCGGCCACCACGGCCAGCGTCTGCGTATCGATGAGGCTGATGGTGTTGGCGACGCGGTTGCTGACAAAAACATGGCGCTTGTCGCCGCGGGCGCGGAAGGCGTGTGCACCTTCGCCGGTGGCAATGCGCTTGATCAGTTTCGGCTGCGCGCCGCTGACGTCCCAGGCCTCGACGAAGCGGTCGCCGGTGAGGCCGATGAGCAACGTGCGGTCGTCGGCCGTGAGGTAGAGGTCGGCCGGCATCTTGCCGACCTTGACCTTCCAGCGCGGCGTCTGCGTCGCCAGGTCGATGGCCAGCAGCTCGTCGCTGTCCTGAAGCGAGGCGTAGACCACGCTGCTCTTGCTGTCGATGTTCAGGTGGCTGGGGGTCTTCGGCGCCTCGATGCGCTTGATCAGCTTGAAGGGCTGCTCGGCGGTGGCGCCCTGCCAGCGGTAGAGGTCGACGTGGTTCAGCCGGTTGGCCGCCGTCACGAACCACTTCATATCGGGCGAAAACCGCAGGTGGTAGGGGTCGGCGATGTCGCGCACGGTGCGCAGGACCTTGCCGTCGGCGGCATCGATGAAGGTCAGCGTGTTGCCGGTGGCGCTGGCCACGATGAGTGTCTTCTCGTCGGGGGCCAGGTAGAGGTGGTGCGGTTCCTTGCCCGTGGGCACGCGCCGCAGCACCGTGAAGGTGACCGGGTCGATGATGCTGATGTCGGCGTCCTGCGAATTCAGCACGAAGATCGGCGGCGCGGCCTGGGCACCCAGCGCAGCGCCGAGCAGCGCAGCGCACACCAGCCAGCGCTGCGCGCCGGCCCGGTATCCACGCGTAAGTGCCGTAATGGGATCGTGGGCCGAAAACGTGTGGTTCGTCACTCGTCGTCGCCGCCCAGCAGCCCCCCCAGCAAACCACCCCCGACGGCCAGCCCGCCCAGCGTGCTCTCCTCCTTGCGGCCGCCCTGCTGCGGCGCCGCGGCGAACACGCGCGAAGCCAGGCGCGAGAACGGCAGGCTCTGCAGCCAGATCGTGCCCGGGCCTGTGAGCTTGGCAAAGAACAGGCCCTCGCCGCCGAACAATGCGGTCTTGATCTTGCCGACGTACTGGATCTCGAAGTCGACGCTGGGCGTGTAGGCCACCACGCAACCCGTGTCGACCAGCAGCGACTGCCCGGCGTGCAGTTCACGCCGCACCACGGTGCCGCCGGCATGCACGAACGCCAGGCCGTCGCCTTCGAGCTTCTGCATGATGAAGCCCTCGCCGCCAAAGAAGCCGGTGCCCAGCTTCTTCTGCAGCGCGATGCCCAGCGAGACGCCGCGCGCCGCGCACAGGAAGGCGTCCTTCTGGCAGATCAGGGTGCCGCCCAGCTGCGACAGGTCCATGGGCAGGATCTTGCCCGGGTAGGGCGCGCCGAAGGCCACGCGCTGCCTGGCGCTCGAGGCGTTCGTGTAAACCGTGGTGAAGAGCGACTCCCCGGTCACCAGCCGCTTGCCGGCGCCCAGCAGCTTGCCGAACAGGCCGCCTTGCTGCGCACTGCCGTCGCCGAAGACGGTGTCCATCGTGATGCCGGTATCCATGTAGAACATGCTGCCGGCCTCGCCCACGGCGGCCTCGCCGGGATCGAGTTCGACCTCGACGAACTGCATCTCGGCGCCCTTGATCTCGTAATCCACCACATCCATGCCCATGCCGGCCGCTCCGCAGGTCTTGAAGTCAACCCGGAATGGTACCGAAGGCCCGTGGCAGCGGTAGCAAAGCGTTGCAATGAGGCCGGCAGGTGCGGCAGGACGGGGCGCAGGGCTGCCGACAATCGCCGCCACCATGCCGCCCGCCACAGACCTCTTGCTGTTCGCCACCGCGGCGCTGGCCGCCGCTGCCGGCTCGCTCAGCGCCTTCGGCCTGCGCCGTGAGCGTTACCCGGGCTGGCACTGGTGGGTGGCGGCGTTGTGGCTGGGCACCGCGGGCGCCGCCCTGACGCTGGCGCCCGGCCCCTGGGGCCCGGCGCTGGCCGCCCCGCTGCTGCTGCAGGGCCCGCTGGTCGCCCTGATGGGGCTGCGCCGCTTCCATGCCCGCCTGCGCTGGCTGGGCAGCCTGCGCATCGACGCCGCGCTGCTGGCGCTCGGCCTGCTCGGGGCCGCCGTGGCCGAGTTGCTCTGGCGCGACGCCGCCACCTGGTCGGTACTGGCCTGCGGCCTGGCGCTGCACCTCTACGCAGCGGCCATCATGTTCACCGTGGCCGGCGGCCGCGAAGCCACGCCGGTGCTGGCGCTGGCCGCCGCCACCGCGGTGCTGGCCTTCGCGCCCGGGCTCGTGGTGCTGGGCACCGGGCTGTCGGGTACCAGCGCGGCCTGGCAGGCCGACGCCGCGCGCCTGGCGCGGGTGCTTGCCGCCGCGATGGGCGCCCTGGTGCTGGGTTTCGTGGCGCTGACGCTGGTCTTCGAGCGCACCGAGCGCCAGCTGCGTGAATCGCGCCGCCGCCTGCGCCTGCTGGCCAACCTGGACGCGCTGACGCAGGTGCCCAACCGCCGCCACTTCGACGAACTCGCCGGCCGTGCGCTGCGCAACGACCCGCTCGGCAGCGCGGTGCTGTTGCGCTTCGACATCGACCACTTCAAGCAGGTCAACGACCGCCTCGGCCACCCCGCGGGCGACCGTGCACTGTGCCTGGTGGCCGGCAGCGTGCTGGAGCACCTGCGCACCCGCGACGCCGCCGGCCGCCACGGCGGCGACGAGTTCGTGCTGCTGCTGCGCTGCACGACAACGCAGCACGCGATGGGCGTGGCCGCGCGCATCGCCGCCGAGGTGCAGCGCCGCGTGCAGGCCACGCCGCTGCCGGCGCTGAGCCTGAGCTTCGGCCTCGTGCAGGTGCGCGGCGGCGAAGGCATAGACGCCGCGCTGCGCCGCGCCGACGAGGCGCTGTACGAGGCCAAGCGCCAGGGACGTTCACGCGCCGTCGCCGCTCTGGGCGACGAGGACACGCCGGTGTTCAGCGAGAGCCAGCTGCTCGGCATGCAGGCCGCATGAACTGGAGCCCCCAAGCTCGCTTGCGCTCGCTACCCCCGAGGGGGCCGTCCGCCTACGGCCCGGCGGAGCCGGTTCCGTGGCGGGAAGCTTGGACAATCGTAGCGACGATGGATTTGCTGCTGGGGCCCGGCGGAGCCGGTTCCGTGGCGGGAAGCTTGGACGATCGTAGCGACGATGGACTTGCTGCTGGGCCCGGCGGAGCCGGTTCCGTGGCGGGAAGCTTGGGGGGGGGAGAGAGGTCAGCGCTACCGGTGCCGATAATGCGGGCGCATGTTCTCCGCCATTCTCGCCATCAGCCTCGGCGCCGCGCTCGGCGCGCTGTCGCGCTGGGGCCTGGGTGTCGGGCTCAACCACCTCTTTCCGGCGCTGCCGCTGGGCACGCTGGTGGCCAATCTGGTCGGCGGCTACCTGATCGGCCTGGCGCTGGCGCTCTTCGCACAGCTGCCGCAGCTGACACCCGAGTGGCGGCTCTTCGTCATCACAGGTTTCCTGGGCGGGCTGACGACCTTCTCCACCTTCTCGGCCGAGGTCGTGCACGCGCTGCAGGCCGGGCGCACCGGCTGGGCTGCGGCCACGGTGGCCACCCACGTGCTGGGCTCGTTGCTGCTCACGCTGGCCGGCATGGCCACGCCGGCGCTGCTCAAGGCCTGAGCACTACCCATCCTGGGGCGTGGCCACTAGAGGGCGCACCTAGAATCGAGCCGCAGTTTGGGGCCCGGTTTGTGGCCCGACATGGCGGCCGCTGGCCGCGGAGACCCCCCGAAGATGACCCCTGCCGAGATCCTGGCCCAGTACGGCCCCCGCGAAGCGTTGGCGTACGACGTGGTCGTCGTCGGCGCCGGCCCGGCCGGCCTGGCCACCGCCATCCGGCTCAAGCAGTTGAACGCCGGCATCTCGGTGGTGGTGCTGGAAAAGGGCAGCGAGCCCGGCGCGCACACGCTGTCGGGCGCGGTGATGGACCCGCACGCGATGAACGAGCTCTTCCCCGACTGGAAGGAGCGCGGCGCGCCGCTGAACCAGCCGGTGACCGGCGACGAGGTGCTCTTCCTCGGCGCGACCGATGCACGCACCATGCCCGACTGGCTGCTGCCCGACTGCTTCCACAACACCGGCAACTACGTCGTGCGCCTGGGGGCGGTGACGAGGTGGCTGGGTGAGCAGGCCGAGAGCCTGGGCGTCGAGATCTTCCCCGGCTTCACCGCCGCCGAGGTGCTGTACGACGAAGCCGGTGCCGTGCGCGGCGTGGCCACCGGCAACCTCGGCATCGGCAAGGACGGCCAGCCGCACGAAGGCTTCCAGCTCGGCATGGAACTGGTGGCCAAGTACACGGTGTTCGCCGAAGGCGCGCGCGGCCACCTGGGCAGGCAGCTGATCGCGAAGTTCCAGCTCGACAAGGGCCGCGACCCGCAGAGCTATGCCCTGGGCGTGAAGGAGCTGTGGGAGATCGATCCGGCCAAGGCCAAACCCGGCCACGTCGTGCACACCGCGGGCTGGCCGATGGACGAGCACACCTATGGCGGCGGTTTCCTCTACCACCTGGAAGGCAACCTGGCCACGGTGGGCTTCGTCACCGGCCTGGACTACCAGAACCCCTGGCTCAGCCCTTTCGAGGAAATGCAGCGCTGGAAGACGCACCCGGCGATCCGCGCGCACCTGGAAGGTGGCAAGCGCATCGGCTACGGCGCACGTGCCATCGTCGCCGGCGGGCTGCTCAGCATTCCGAAACTCGTGTTCCCCGGCGGCATGCTGGTGGGCTGCGAGGCCGGCACGCTGAACGCGGCGCGAATCAAGGGCAGCCACGCCGCCATCAAGACCGGCATGCTGGCCGCCGAAGCCGTGGTGGCCGCGCTGGCCGCCGGCCGCAGCGCCGACGAACTGGACACTTACCCCGCCGCCTTCGAGAAGAGCTGGCTGCACGCCGAGCTGAACCAGGCGCGCAACTTCAAGCAGTGGTTCAAGCAGGGCAACACCGTGGGCGCCCTGATGACGGGCGTCGAGCAGTGGCTGCTGCCCAAGCTGGGCTTCAAGAGCCCGCCGTGGACCCTGCACCGCACGCTGGCCGACCACGAACGCCTGCATGCCGCCGGCCAGGTGGCGCCCATCAACTACCCCAAGCCCGACAACGTGCTGACCTTCGACCGCCTGAGCTCGGTCTTCCTCAGCGGCACCAACCACGAAGAGAACCAGCCCGGCCACCTGACGCTGAAGGACGCGTCGGTGCCGGTGGCGGTGAACCTGGAACGTTATGCCGGCCCCGAGGGCCGCTACTGCCCGGCCGCGGTCTACGAATACGTGAAGACGGCCGACGGTGCCGACGCGCTGCAGATCAACGCGCAGAACTGCGTGCACTGCAAGACCTGCGACATCAAGGACCCGACGCAGAACATCGTCTGGGTGACGCCCGAAGGCGGCGGGGGCCCGAACTACGCCGGGATGTGAGCACGGCCGGCCGACCCTGATGCCGGCCTGCCGCGTGCACGCGCGACGCATCGCGCCCCCCTAGACCGGGCAGCGCTTGGCCATGTGCACGCTTGCCGCCGCGCAGTAGGCTAGGGCCTGCATGACGGTCGGGGCCGAGCGAACTGCATCGAACGGCCGACCGCGTGATCACAAGCGGACGGAGTTCGAAGATGCACGACATCGAGACCCCTCGGCGGCCAGGCGGCCACCTGCCATGGCAGTTCGGCACGGCTGCGGCTGCGGCCGCGGCCGGCCTGCTGGCCACTGCGGGCTGCGCGCCCCTGCCACCCGCCGTGCCACAGGCCACCGCTGCGCCCACGCCGGCAGCCGTTGCGACGCCGGCACCGGCCCCGGTTCGCCCGCCTGCACCCGCGGCGCCATTCGAAATACGCCTGGGCGGGCTCAGCTTCGTGCCGAAGGCAGCGCGGCCCGACTGGGATGCGCTGTTGAAAACCCGCGACGGCCCGCGTGTGCATGCGCTGCTGCAGTTGAACGAAGTGCCCGACGAGCACACGCGCGCCGCGCTGGCACAGGCCGGCGTCGATCTGGTCCAGGCGCTGGGCGGCACCACGTACGCGGCCAGCGTGGCCGGCACGCTGGACCGCTCGGCTGCCGTGCTGGCTTCGGTGCGCTGGTCGGGCCCCTATGAGCCGCAGGCCAAGTTGTCGCCACAGCTGGCCCAGGATCGGGCCAGCGCCCACGCGCGGCGCGTTCCCGGGCGCATCGAGGTCCTCGCCACCCTGTTCGAAGACGCCGACGCCGCGGCCACGATCGCGCGTGCACAGGCCCTGGGCGCCGAGCTCGTGACTCAGCTGCCTGCGGCCCGCGTGCTTGTGCTGCGGCTGCCGGTGGGCGGCGAGCACGCATTGGCGCGCCTGGATGCCGTTCGCCACATCGAACCTGCCACCGCAGCCGGCAGCAACGAGAGCGAGCGCGCGCGACAGTTCATCGGCGCCGACGCCGCCGCGATCGCGCCGAACCGGCCCGACGGCACCGGCGTGCGCGTCGGCGTGCTCGAAGGCGGCCATGCGCAGACCAACCACGTCGCTTTCGGCAACCGCGTGCAGCAAGGCGACACCGGCACCGCCGCGCCGTTGGATCACTCGACGATGACGATGGGCATGATCCTGGGCAGCGGCGCAGGCTCGACGGCCGCCGGCGCGGCCACCGCCAACCGATGGCGCGGCATGGCGCCTGCCGCCAGCGGACGAAGCTACAGCTTCCTGACCACCGCCACGCCGGTGGCCGACTACATCGGCGACGTCACCGATGCAGTGCAGAACGACGGCGTGCACGTCATGAACAATTCATGGGGTGATTCCGACTGCGCCGTGCTCGCCTACGGCGCCTACGTCGGGCGCGCGCCGTTCCTCGACGGCGTCGTCAGGGGCTCGCTGGGCCGCCCCGTGGCCATCGTCTTCTCGGCGGGCAACGACCGCGACGGCTTTTTCAACCGCAGCACGCAGCAGAACGACACCGGCTGCATCGGCAACACCACGTCGCCCTTTGCCAATTACCGTTCCATCAACCACCCCAAGGCGGCGAAGAACGTGATCGTGGTCGGCGCCATCGACTCGGCCAACAGCGCGATGAGCATCTACAGCAGCTGGGGCCCGACGCTGGACGGCCGCATCAAGCCCGACGTGGTGGCCGCCGGGCACCACAACGGCGCTGCCAGCAACGGCGTCACGCGCATCGACACCGCCTTCGGGCAACCCACGGGCAACCCCAACCAGCAGGCCTACCGCACACCGATCTTCGCGCAGAACTTCGTCTATGGCTGGTATTCGCAGACTTCCAGCGCCGCAGCCGAAGTCACCGGCGGCGTCGCGCTGATGATCGACGGCTGGCGGCGCGCCTTCGCGCAGCGCGCCGACCCGCTGCCGTCGACGCTGCGCGCCGCGCTGGTGCATACCGCCAACGACCTCAACGATG
Source organism: Burkholderiales bacterium (assembly GCA_038205425.1). Lineage (GTDB taxonomy): Bacteria > Pseudomonadota > Gammaproteobacteria > Burkholderiales > Burkholderiaceae_C > Rubrivivax. Next base: position 27,962 of record JBBRBW010000012.1, read on the forward strand.
CCGGCACCACCTGGTACCGGCGTGGTCCCGACTACGCGTCGGGTTACGGCCTGGTGCGCATCAACGAGGCGGTGGCCGCGCTGGAACGCGGCGACGCCATCGAAGGCTCGGTCGCGCACGGCAAGTCGGCGCGCTACTTCGTCAACGTGGCGGCAGGTGCGCCCGCGCTGCGCATCACGCTGGCCTGGGACGACGAAGCCGCACCCGAGGGCGCCAACCCGGCACTCATCAACGACCTCGACCTGGTGGTCACCGACCCCGCCGGCACACGCCGCTTCCCGTGGACACTGGACCCTGCAAACCCGGCGGTCGACGCCGTTCGCACGCAGGAGAACCACGTCGACAACCTCGAGCAGGTGCTGGTCGACACTCCCGCCGCCGGCACCTGGACCGTCGACGTGCGCGGCACTGCGGTGCCCAGTGGCCGGCAGAACTTCTCGCTGCTCGCGCCCAACGGCTTCAGCCGTCGGCCCAGCGACCTGATGCTGGCGCTGGACACCTCGGGCAGCATGTCTTCGCCCGCCGCGCCGGGCGGGCTCGAGAAGATCGAGATCCTGCGCCGCTCGGTGCGCCTGCTGCTGGAGACCTGGAGTCTGCATGCCCTGGCGCAGGACCGGATCGGCCTCGTGACGTTCAGCAGCACGGTGGGCACCACCCCCGGCAGCGCGCCGAATCTGCTGCCGCTGCAGGCCAACCTGACGGCGCTGAACACGGCCGCGGGCGCACTCACGGCTTCGGGTTGCACGGCGCTCGGCGGTGCCGTGCAGATGGCACTCGACGGCTTCGAAGCGGCTTCGCCCAACAAGCGCTCGATCCTGCTCGTCAGCGACGGCATGCAGTCGGCCAACCCCTTCGTCGGCGAGGTCGGCACGCCCTCGCGCCTGCGCGTGGCGGCGTTCCCGCCGGGGTCGGCGCTGCCGTTCGACGCGTTTTTCTGCACCACCACGCCAGCCGCCGGGCCGGGTGGCGCGGCCATCGTGCCCGACGGCATCAACCTCGCCGACCATGGCGTCGAGCTGCACACCATCGGCGTCGGCGTCAACGGCAATGGCTTCCAGCAGCTGATGGGCCGCCTGGCCAGCGAGAACAGCGGGTTGAGCCACTTCACGACCACGCCCGATGCCAGTCTGGACCTGCTCTACATCAACGACCTGGTGCGTGCACTGAAGTCCAACACGCTCGAGATCATCGAAGCCGGCAGCGGCACGCTGGCCGCAGGCGGCCGTCGCGACCTGAACTTCCCGGTCAACGGCACCAGCCGCTCAGTGAGCGTGGTGCTGTCATGGCCAGGCGCGGCGCAGACGGCCGCCATTGACGCCAAGGTGCACGGCCCAGGTGGCGCCGTGCTGCAGCCCGCCCGCCTGCGGCAGGGCCCGTTCTTCACCGTGATGCGCTTCGATCTTGGCACCGCAGCGCCGGCAGGCACTTGGCGCCTGGCGCTGTCGCGCACGGGCACGGCGCTGGGCTACCAGGTGTCGGTCATTGCCGACGAGACCTGCTTCCACTACGACTTGCAGACGCCGTCGCAGCCGCTTCCAGCAGGCGCATCGGCGTCGCTGACGGCGCGCCTGTCCGGCGGCGGCCGCGCCTTGGCGGCGCCCGCCGCGGTGCAGGCCGTCGTGGCTGCGCCGGCCACGGCGCCGGGCAATCTGCTCGCCAGCCACGTGCCGGGCACACGTGCGGCGCGCAAGTACCTGGCAGCCGTGCGCGCCGGTGCCTGGGGTGAGCTGCCGTCCGCCCAGGCGGTGGTCGAGGCGGCGGTCGCCGAACTGGCGAAGGCGCCCGCCTTCGTCGAGCGCGCTGCCGCCAAGCGCACGAGTGCACTCAAGTTGGAAGCCGTGCCGCCGCGCAAGGGTGTGCCGCCGTCGCTGATCGGTGAATCGCGTTTTGCCGCGCTGGCCACCGAGTTGCAGCGTGCCGGCGCCTACACGGTCCGGTGGCAGATCGCCGGAGTCAGCAGTTGCGGCCCGGTTCAACGCGAGGAACTCGGCAGCTTCGTCGTGACGCTGGGCCGGATCGACCTCGCCGCGAGCAAGCTCACGCAGACGCGCACGCGGCGCGGCACGGTCGCGGTGACGCTCAAGCCGGTCGACGCCGCGGGCAACCTGCTCGGGCCGGGGCTCGCCAGCCGGGTGGCCATCGATGCCGAGGGTGCCAAGCCCGTGTCCGAAGTCGTCGACCTGCTCGATGGCCGCTACGCACGCGTGTTTGCAGCGGGCGGCAAGGGCAGGAGCCTGGTGCCACGGGTGACCGTCAACGGTGAACTGCTGGCCACGCGCCGCTGACCGCCACATCGGGCCGGGGCGGCAGCGGCGGCACTCCACTGCGCCGCAGGCCGCCGGCTTCGGCGCCCAGGCCGGTATGCGCCGGGCGTTGCCGTTGGCGCGTGATCAGCCCGCGGCCAGCGTGCGCACCGCACGGCCCACGCCGTCGCCGACCGGGATGCCCTGCACCCGCAGCGCCGCCTCGACACCGCCCAGGGCGCCCAGGATCATGGCCGGGTTGCAGTCGCCGAGGTGGCCGATGCGGAAGGCACGCCCGGCCAGCGGGCCCAGGCCGCCGGCCATCGCAACCTGGAAACGTTCGCGTGCCACGGTGCGCAGGGCGTCGACGTCGGTGCCCGCCGGCACCGTGATCGTGGTCACGCTCACCGAGCGTGTGACCGTGTCTTTTGCGAACAAACCCAGGGCGCCTGCCTCGCCCCAGCCTTCGACGGCCGCGTGCACGGCACGCGCCAGCAGCGCGTGGCGTTCGAACACGGCGGGCAGGCCTTCGTCGAAGATCAGCCCGAGCGCCGCTTCCATGCCGAACAGCAGGTTCTGCGGCGGCGTGCCGCAGTACTTGCGGTAGCTCAGCGCGCTCGTGCGCAGCAGCCAGCTCCAGTAGTAGCGCGGCGCGGGGTTGGCCTCGGCCACCGCGAAGGCGCGTGCATTGACGGCCACGAAGCCCACACCCGGCGGGCACATCAGGCCCTTTTGCGACGCGCCCAGCGCCACGTCGACACCCAGCGCATCCATCGCGAACGGCGCCGCGGCCAGCGAGGCCACCACGTCGGCCACCAGCAGCGCCGGGTGGCGCGCGGCGTCGATGGCGCGGCGCACCGCGGCGAGGTCGCTGGTGACGCCGCTGGAGGTGTCGGTGTGCACCGCGAACACGGCGCGAATGGCATGGTCGCGGTCGTCGCGCAGCGCCTGCTCGACGGCCGCGGCGTCGATGGGCCAACCTTCTTGCCAGGCCGTGCGCACCACCTTGCGCCCCAGCGCCTCGGTCTGCACGGCCCAGCTCTCGCTGAAGTGGCCGGTGCCGGCCACGAGCACGGTCTGGCCGATGTCGGCGACGTTCTCGACCACCGCCTCCCACGCGCCGTGGCCGTTGGCGGCATACAGGAAGACCTCGGCCGCTGCCGTGTGAAGCAGGCGCTTCAGCCCGGTTTCGACGGCGGCGATGTTGGCGTCGACCCGCGAGTCGCCCAGGTCCATCGGCTGGCGGCTCATCGCATGCAGCACGGCGTCGGGCAAGGGCGTGGGCCCGGGCGAGTGCAGGAAGCGGCGGCCGGGGATGCGGGCGGGTGTGGTCATGCGCCGATGCTAAGCGCGCACACGCCATGAGGCCGTTGACAAGTCCACCGCCCGCCTCTAAAGTGATATCACTTTAATTTCACTTCCGGAGCCATGTCATGGCCGATACGATGATCCGAAGCCACGAGCGTGCCGCCGCCACGCGCAGCGGCTATCCGATGGCCGCACTGGGCATCGCGCTGGTGCTGGCGGTGCCGCTGCTGGCCTGGCTGGCTGCGCAGGGCGGCCTGCGGCTGCTGTTCGCGGTGCCCTTCCTGCTGGTGGCCGGCATCGCGCTGCTGGTCGGCCTGTACATGCTGCAGCCCAACGAAGCCGCCAACCTCACGCTTTTCGGCGCCTACAGCGGCACCGACCGCAGCGAAGGCCTGCGCTGGGCCAACCCGCTGGTGCGCAAGCGGCGCCTGTCGCTGCGTTCGCGCAACCTCAACGTGGCGCCGCTGAAGGTCAACGACCTGCGCGGCAACCCGGTGGAGATCGGCGCTGTCGTCGTCTGGCGCGTGCGCGACACCGCGCAGGCGGCCTACGACGTCGACGACTTCGAGAACTACGTCAAGGTGCAGGCCGAGGCGGCGATCCGCCACCTGGCGTCGAGCTACGCCTACGACGACGGCGAAGACCTGCCCCCGGGCGCGCACACGCTGCGCGGCGGCATGGAAGCCGTCTCGGCCGCGCTGCGCGATGAACTGCAGGCGCGCTTCGACGCCGCCGGCGTCGAGGTGCAGGACGCCAAGCTCAGCCACCTTGCCTACGCGCCCGAGATCGCGCAGGTGATGCTGCGCCGCCAGCAGGCCGAGGCCATCGTCAGCGCGCGCCACAAGATCGTGCAGGGCGCGGTGGGCATGGTCGAGGCCGCGCTGCAGGGCCTGAGCGAACGCAACGTGGTGCACCTGGACGACGAACGCAAGGCCAGCATGGTGAGCAACCTGCTGGTGGTGCTGTGCAGCGACCGCGAGACGCAGCCGGTGATCAACACCGGCACGCTCTACACCTGAGTCGCGGAGGGTCCATGCGGCATGCCGTCTATTCGCACACCCAGGCGCTGTGGCTGCTGTGGTTGATCTCGCTGCCCATAACGGCGGGCGTGGGGGCCTTGCTGGTGGCCGAAAAGGGCGCGGCAGCCTGGCCGGGTGTGGCGGTGCTGGTGCTGGTGATCGCCGCCGCGCTGCTGGTGCTGGGCAGCCTGACGGTCGAGGTCGGCGAAGGCCGCGTCGCATGGCGCTTCGGCGTGTTCGGCTGGCCGCGCTGGAAGCTGCCGGTGGAGCAGATCGTCGGCGTGGAAGTCACGACCAGCACCTTGCTCGAAGGCTGGGGCATCAACCGAACGAAGACCGGCATGCTCTACAACGCCCATGGCCTGCAGGCGGTGCGCCTGCAACTGCGCGACGGCCGCACGCTGCGACTGGGCAGCGACGAGCCTGAGCGCCTGGCCGGGTTCATCGCGGCCCGGCTGCCGCCGCCGACGCCCGCCCGCAGCCCGCACCGAACGCGGCCGAGCTGAGCGCCCACGCCCGCAAGCATGGCCAGCCCCGGCAAGAAACACTTTCCGCTGCGCATCGACCCGGCGGTCTGGGCCGAGATCGAGCGCCTGGCCGCGCAGGAGTTGCGCAGCGTCAACGCGCAGGTCGAGTTCCTGCTGCGCGAGGCGCTGGCGAGGCGCGGGCGCAAGCTGCCGCCGCCGGCGCCCGCGCCGCCGTCGGGCGGCGAGTGAGGCGCGCCGTCCAGGCCGGCCGCGTCAGGCCTTCCAGTCCGGCGGCCGCTTCTCGATGAAAGCCTGCACACCTTCCAGCGCCGCGCCGTCCATCATGTTGCAGGCCATGGTGCGGCTGGCGTCGGCGTAGGCGGCCTCGATGCCGCCTTCGAGCTGGCGGTAGAACAGCGCCTTGCCCAGCGCCAGCGCCACGTGCGGCTTGGCGGCGATGACGGCAACGAGTTTCTCGACCTCGGCGTCGAGTTCGGCGGCGTCGACGACACGGTTGACCAGTCCCTTCTCGCGCGCTTCTTCGGCGCTGATGAAGCCGCCCGTCACCAGCATCTCGAAGGCCGCCTTGCGGTGCATGTTGCGGCTGAGGGCCACACCCGGCGTGCTGCAGAACAGGCCCAGGTTGACGCCGCTGACGGCGAACTTCGCTTCGCGCGCGGCCACCGCCAGGTCGCACATCGCCACCAGCTGGCAGCCGGCCGCGGTGGCGATGCCGTGCACCCGCGCGACCACCGGCACCGGCAGCTTCTGGATGCTCATCATCATGCGGCCGCATTGCGCAAAGAGCCGCTCGTAATAGTCCATCGAGGGCTCGGCGCGCATCTCCTTCAGGTCGTGGCCGGCGCAGAAGGCCTTGCCCGCGGCGGCGATCACCACCACCCGCGCTGCCGGGTCGTCGGCCACGAGGTGCAGCGCGGATTGCAGCGCCTCGATCATCGCTTCGCTCAGCGCGTTGAAGGCCTGCGGGCGGTTGAGCGTCAGCGTGACCACGCCGCGCGCGTCCAGCGTGCGCAGTACCAGGGTTTCGTCGTTCATCGTGGGTCTCCTATTCGAAGGACGCGCCGCCCTTGGCGCGCTCACGCAGCTGGAACTTCTGGATCTTGCCCGTGCTGGTCTTCGGGATCGGCTCGAAGCGGATCTCGCGCGGCACCTTGTACCCCGCCAGCAGGCCCTTGCAGTGGGCCACGAGTTCGGCCGCGGTGACGGTGCTGTCGGCCTGGGTCTCGACGTAGGCCACCGGCGTCTCGCCCCACTTGGGGTCGGGCCGCGCCACCACCGCGCAGGCCAGCACCGCGGGGTGGCGGTAGAGCGCGTCTTCCACTTCCAGGCTGCTGATGTTCTCGCCGCCGCTGATGATGATGTCCTTGCTGCGGTCCTTGATCTTCACGTAGCGGTCGGGCTCCATCACCGCCAGGTCGCCGGTGTGGAACCAGCCGCCCTCGAAGGCCTTTTCCGTCGACGCCGGGTTCTTCAGGTAACCCTTCATGACGATGTTGCCGCGGAACATGATCTCGCCCATGGTCTGGCCATCGGCGGGTGTTGCCGCCATCGTTTCGGGGTCGAGCACGGTCATGCCTTCCTGCAGCATGTAACGCACGCCCTGGCGGCCGTTCAGGCGCGTTTGTTCCGACAGGCTCTCACCGGCCCAGCTCTGGCGCTTCACCGCCACGCTGGCGGGGCCGTAGACCTCGGTCAGGCCGTAGACATGCGTGATGTCGAAGCCGAGCTTGGCCATGCCCTCGATCATCGCCGCCGGCGGTGCGGCGCCGGCCACCATGCCGCGCACCTGCTGGGTGATGCCGGCGCGCCATTCGGCCGGCGCGTTGATCAGCAGGTTGTGCACGATGGGCGCGGCACAGTAATGGTCGACACCGTGCTCGCGCATCGCGTGCAGGATGGCCTGGGCGTCGACGCGGCGCAGGCAGACGTGCGTGCCGCCCAGCATCGCCACCGTCCACGGGAAACACCAGCCGTTGCAGTGAAACATCGGCAGCGTCCACAGGTAGCGCGGGAAGTGCGGCATGGTCCAGGTCGACGCGTTGCACACCGCGTTGAGGTAGGCGCCGCGGTGGTGGGTGACCACGCCCTTGGGGTCGCCCGTGGTGCCGCTGGTGTAGCTGACGGCAATGGCGTCCCACTCGTCGGCCGGGCCGTCCAGCCGCGGCAGCGGCGCGTGGGCGGCGAGCAGGGCCTCGTAGTCGTGCGTGCCCAGCCGTTCGCCGGGGCCGGCGTATTCGCTGTCGGCGACGTCGATGACCACCGGCGTGCGGCCGAACTCGTCGCGCAGGATGCGCAGCGCCGCGCCCATCACCGGCGCGAACTCGCGGTCGGTGATGACGACGGCGGCCTCGCAGTGGTTCATCTGCCAGGCCAGCAGCAATGCATCGAGCCGCGTGTTCAGCGTGTTCAGCACCGCGTTCAGTGCCGGCACGGCGTAGTGCGCCTCGACCATCTCGGGTGTGTTGGGCAGCATCACGCTCACCGTGCTGCCGCGCGTCACGCCCAGGGCGTGCAAGGCGGCCGCCAGGCGCGCCGAACGGTCGCGCGTCTGCGCCCAGCTGTACCGGCGTGCGCCGTGCACCACGGCCGGCAGGTCACCAAAAACTTCGGCGCTGCGTTCAACGAAGCTCACCGGCGACAGCGCCACGAAATTGGCCGCGTTACGGCCGAGCTGCTGTTCGTAGATGTTCATGGCACTCCGGTGCACGACGGCGAGGTTGGGCAGGAATGGTACGCGCGGGCCGGCACGCCCCCGGTACGACAGGGCGGTGTGGCCGGGTCCGTCAGGTTCGGTGCGGCCGGTCCGTGTAAAACCGCAGGTCCATGGCCGAGACACCGACCACCCCCGCCTGCAGCCACGGCGACCCGCGCGCTGGCGCAGCCCAGTCCGGCGGCCGACCCCTCGTCGCTTCTCTGTCGGTCGCGGCGCTGGCCGCCACGCTGCTCATCGCCTACCTGCTGTGGACGGCGCGCCAGGATGCGATCAGCACCGCGCAGACCACGGCGCTGAACTACGCACGCACACTCGAAGTACGACTGGACTCGACCTTCAGGCGCGCCGACGCGGTCCTGCAGGCGCTGGCCAAGACCACGCCGCTGGCGGCGCTGGCGCCGGGTGCAGAACAGCAGCATGCGGCGCAGATCGACGCCGAGCTCGGCGCCATGCTGCGGCAGTTCGAGGAACTGCTGGCCTTGCGCATCGTCGACGCGCGCGGCGAGCAGCGTTATGTCGTGCAAGGTGCCGGCGCGCCGGGCCCCGGCTCGCTGGGCGCGAGCCCGGTGAACTACGCCGACCGCTCGTTCTTCCAGCGCTACCAGGGCGACGCCGGCGCCGGTCTGGCCTTTTCGGAGGTGCTCACGGGCCGTGTCACCGGCCGCCAGACGACGGTCATCTCGCGCCCGGTCCGCGACACCGAAGGGCGCTTCGCCGGCGTCGTGCTGGCGCCGCTGGACCTCGGGTTCTTCGAGCAGCAGTTCCGCAAGCTCGACATCGGCGCCAACGGCGCGGTCTTCCTGCGCCGCGTCGACCAGCAGGGCCGGCTGGTGCTGCGCTGGCCGCGCATCGAGGCCGAGGTGAACCGGCCGATGCCGGCCGACCAGGTGATCTGGCTCGCCGTCGCCGCGGGCCGGCAAGAGTCGATCAACGAATACGTAGCCTTCACCGACGGCGTGCGCCGCCTTTCCGGCACCGTGCTCGTCAAGGGTTACCCCTTCTTCCTGACGGTGGCGCTGAGCCAGGACGACGTGCTGGCCAGCTGGCACCGCGTCACCGCGGTCACCGCGCTGGCCTGGCTGGCGCTGCTGCTGGCCATGGGCGTGCTGGTATGGCGGCTGCGTGCCTCCGACCGCGAACGACTGTCGCTCGAGAAGCAGTTGCAGGAAGCGCAGCGCATCGAGTCGCTGGGCACGCTGGCCGGCGGCATCGCGCACGACTTCAACAACATCCTGGCCGCGATCATCGGCAACGTCGCGCTGGCGCGGCAGGACCTGGGCCCCGGACACCCGGCGCTGTCGAGCCTGGAACAGGTGGCCAGGGCCGGTGCGCGCGGCCGCGAACTGGTGCAGCAGATCCTGGCCATCGGGCGCCGCCAGCCGCAGGCCCTGGTCAACCAGGCCCTGCAGCCGCTGATCGACGAGACGCTCGCGCTGCTGCTGCCGACGCTGCCCCCAAACGTGCAGATGACCAGCACGCCGCCCGCCGAGCCGGTGTTCGCCAGCGTCGACGCGACGCAGTTCCAGCAGGTGCTGATGAACCTGTGCACCAACGCCTGCCACGCGATGCGTGGCCGCAGCGGAAGCATCGAAGTCGGCGTCGGGTCGCTGCGGCAGGCCGAACGCGCTACGCGACTGGCCACCGGCCTGCCTGAAGGCGAATGGGCCCACCTGTGGGTGCGCGACGAGGGCAGCGGCATGGACGCGGCCACGCGGGCCCGCATCTTCGAGCCCTTCTTCACCACCAAGCCCAGCGGCGAAGGCACAGGCCTGGGCCTGCCGGTTGTACAGGGCATCGTCGCCGCACACCGAGGCGAGATGCGCGTCGACAGCGAGCCCGGCCGTGGCACCACGGTGCATGTGGCCCTGCCGCTGGGCGAAGCCCGGTCCGACCCGGCCACGCCACCGCGCCACGCACCCGCCACCCCGGCCGTCGCGCCCTCCGGTGGGGGCCGGCGCGTGCTCTACGTCGACGACGACGAGGTCGTGGCGCTGATGGTCGAGCGGCTGCTGCAGCGCACGGGCTTCCAGGTGCGCGTGGTGCACGGCGGGGCCGAGGCGCTGGCGATCGTCGGCGCCGACCCGCAGGCCTGGGACGTCGTCGTCACCGACTTCAACATGCCCGGCATGTCGGGACTGGAAGTCGTGCGCGGGCTGGCGCTGCTGCGCGCCGACCTGCCGGTGATCATCAGCTCGGGCTACATCACCGAAGAGCTGACGCTGGCCGCCGACGCCGCCGGCGTGCGCGGCGTGCTGCAGAAGCAGAGCACGCCGGAAGAGCTGGCGCCGCTGCTGAGCGCGGTGCTGGGCGCGCCTGCAACGACCGGCCACTGAGCGGCGCGGCCGCCGGCAGCGCTACGTGCTGGTGGCAGCCAGCGCCTGGTCGACGTCCCAGAGGATGTCGTCGATGTGTTCGAGCCCCACCGAGATGCGCACCATGTCCGGCGGCACGCCGGCGGCCAGCTGCTGCGCTTCGTCCAGCTGGCGGTGCGTGGTGCTGGCCGGGTGGCTGATGAGCGTGCGCGTGTCGCCGATGTTGACGAGGTGGCTCATGAACTGCGCACCCTCGATGAACTTCACGCCGGCGGCCACGCCGCCCTTGACACCGAAGGCCAGCAGGCCGCTTGCACCGCGCATCTGGCGCTGCATCAGCGCGTGCTGCGGATGTTCGGGCAGGCCGGGGTAGCTGACCCAGGCCACGGCCGGATGGCCCCGCAGGAACTCGGCCAGCCGCAGCGCGTTGCTGCAGTGGCGCTCCATGCGCAGCGGCAGCGTCTCCACGCCCTGCAGGATCTGCCACGCGCTCATCGGCGACAGCGCGGCGCCGAAAACACGCAGGCCCTCCATGCGGCAGCGCATCGTGAAGCCGAAGTCGCCGAAGGTCTCGAAGAACTTCACGCCGTGGTAGCCGGGCGAGGGGTCGGTCATGCCGGGGAACTTGCCGTTATCCCAGGGGAAGCGTCCACTCTCGACAACCACGCCGCCGAGGGTGGTGCCGTGGCCGGCCAGGTATTTGGTGGCGCTGTGCACCACGATGTCCGCGCCCAGCACCAGCGGGTTGCACAGGAAGGGGCTGGGCACGGTGTTGTCGACGATCAGCGGCACGCCGTGGGCGTGGGCGACCTCGGCGATGGCCGCGATGTCGAGCACCACCAGGCTGGGGTTGCCGAGGCTCTCGGCGTAGACGGCGCGGGTGTTGGGGCGCATCGCGGCGGCGAAGGCGTCGGCGCGGGTGGCATCGACGAACGTCGTCTCGATGCCGAACTTCTTCAGGTTGACGGCCAGCATCGTCACGCTGCCGCCGTAGAGCGCACCCGCCGCCACCACGTGGTCACCGGCCTGCAGCAGCGTCGTCAGCACCATCGTCTCGGCAGCCATGCCGCTGGCGCTGGCCACCGCGGCGCGGCCCTGCTCCAGCGCCGCCACCCGTTCTTCCAGCGCGGCCACGGTGGGGTTGCTCAGGCGCGAGTAGACGTTGCCGAAGGTCTGCAGGTTGAACAGGCTGGCGGCGTGCTCGGCGCTGTCGAAGACGAAGCTCGTCGTCTGGTAGATCGGCAGCGCGCGCGCGCCGGTGGCGGCGTCGGGAATCTGGCCGGCGTGGATGGCCAGGGTCTCGGGCTTGAAGACGTGGTCGCTCATGTCGATGGCTCTACCGCGGTTTGCACGTCACTACTCCGGCAACAAGCCAACGGGCTGCGGCTGCATCGGCCCGTTGCGGACGTTCGCCAAGGCGGCGAAATTCGCGCATGACGGCCGGTACGGGAGCAGGCCGCCGGGGTGCTCTGCTGCGTTCATGCCTGGCGAGCGCCTGGTGCGCAGGCGCCAGGCATGAGCGCAGCCCCCCACCCGACGCCCTCGGCCCTCGCCACGAACCGTCGAGCGCGAACGTCCGCAACGGGCCAAAAGCAGAACCAACTCGCTCTTCACGCCAGCCGCCTTGCGCTGATGACGCGCGTGTTCACGCCCACCCAGTTCAGCCCGCCGAAGAGCCGCGCGTGCTCGATCTTCACGCAGCGGTCCATCACGCTGTCCAGCCCGGCTGCGCGCGCCACGGCATCGGCTTCGAGGTCTATCACGCCCAACTGCTGCCACAGGCACTTCGCACCGATGGCCACCGCGCTCTGCGCGATGGGCAGCACGTCGGCCGGCTTGCGGAAGACGTCGACCATGTCGACGGCAAAGGGGATGTCTTCCAACCGCGCGTAGCAGCGTTCGCCCAGGATCTCCACGTAACGCGGGTTCACCGGCACGATGCGGTAGCCGTGCGCCTGCATGTACTTGGCCGCGAAGTAGCTGGGCCGGTGCCATTCGGCCGAGAGCCCCACCACGGCGAGCGTGCGGCAATTCTCGAGGATGCGGCGCAGGGTCGGAATGTCGTCTGCCATGCCGGCATCGTAGCCCCGCGCGGAATTGGGCCATGGCGCTGCCGACCCCGAAGCTTCCCCGATACCCACGCGTCGGGCCACCGGCTATCGTGTCGCAACGACAAGGAGATCCTGCGATGCGAACGACCCTGGCCCGCCTGTCCACCCTCGCTGCCAGTCTGTGGCTGGCCGGCTGGGCCCACGCCGGCACCGTGACCGTGGTCACCTCCTTCCCGAAAGAGCTTACGCAGGCCTACAAGGCGGCATTCGAGAAGGCCAACCCGTCGATCAAGATCGAGATCCTGAACAAGAACACCGTGCAGGGCATCGCCTACGTGCGTGAACTGCCGGCGGGCCAGCGGCCCGACATCTTCTGGGCCAGCGCGCCGGATGCCTTCGAAGTGCTGGCCGGCCAGAACCTGCTGGAAAGCGCCGCCGACCTGGCCAACAAGGCGGCACCGGCCAAGGTCGGCGCCTACCCCATCAACGACCCCAAGGGCCGCTACCTGGGCCAGGCACTGGCCGGCTACGGCCTGATGTGGAACACACGCTACATGGCGGCCAACAAGCTGCCGGCGCCGAAGCAGTGGGCCGACCTGGCCAAGCCCGTCTACTTCGGCCACGTGGCGATGAGTTCGCCCTCGCGTTCCGGCACCACCCATCTCACCGTGGAAACGATGCTGCAGGGCGAAGGCTGGGAGAAGGGCTGGAACCAGCTGCTGCAGATTGCCGGCAACTGCGCCGCCATCACCGAGCGCAGCTTCGGCGTGCCCGACGGCGTCAACAACGGCCAGTTCGGCATCGGCCTGGTGATCGACTTCTTCGGCCTCGCCGGCAAGTACAGCGGCTTCCCGGTCGAGTTCATCTACCCCGACGTCACCGCCGTGGTGCCGGCCAACATCGCCCTCGTGGCTGGCGGCAAGAACACGGCCGAGGCCAGGCAGTTCATCAGCTACACGGTGTCCACCGAAGGCCAGCAATTGCTCTTCGACCCCAAGATCTCGCGCCTGCCCATCCTGCCGCTGAAAGACCTGAAGGCCCCTGCCGGCTACCCCGACGCCTTCGAGATCGCCAAGCGCGCCAAGGTGGCCTTCAACTCCGACCTGTCGGAGAGCCGCTACAACGTGGTCTCGGCGATGTTCGACCAGACCATCACCTTCCGCCTCAAGGAACTGCAGGCCGCCACCAAGGCCATCCACGAGGCCGAGGCCGCGCTGGCGAAAAAGCCCAACGCCGCTGCGCAGGCGCTGGTGAAGCAGGCGCGCGAACTGGCCTTCACGCCCGCGGTGGGCAAGAGCATGGCCGGCAACACCGACTTCCTGGACCTGTTCACGAAGAACAAGAAGGACGCCGCGGTGAACAAGCAGGTGACGGGCCTGGAAGACACCTGGAGCCGCCACGCCAAGGACAATTACGAGCGCGCACGCACGCTGGCGCAGCAGGCCCTCGCACAAGCGCGCTGACCCGGCCCCGTGAGCCGCACCAGCGCCGCGGTGCCTGAACCGCGCGGCCCGGCCGTGGCTGCCCCGCGCCAGCGCCACGGCGCCGGCGTGTGGCTGGCCGGCGGCCTGGTGCTGGCCTTCCTGCTGCTGTTTTTCGTGCTGCCGGTGGCGCGGGTGTTCATCACCGCCTTCGTGGACGGCGACGGCAGCCTCACCTTCGGCCACTTCAGCGCCTTCTTCGGCCAGAGCCTGATGCGCGAGGCGTTTTTCAACAGCCTCTACGTGGCCGTGATGTCGGCCGTGTTCGCGGCGCTGATCGCGGTGCCGCTGGCCTACTTCACGGTGCGCTTCGAGTTCCGCGGCGCGCTGCTCATCCAGACCCTGGGCGTGCTGCCGCTGATCATGCCGCCCTTCGTCGGCGCGGTGGCGCTGCAGCTCATCTTCGGCCGCAGCGGCAGCGTCAACCTTTTGCTCCAGCAACATCTGGGCTTCACGCTGCCGATCATGGACGGGCTGAACGGCGTGATCTTCGTCGAGGCCATCCACTACTTCCCGTTCATCCTGATGAACCTCACCGTGGCGCTGCGTAACATCGACGGCGCCATGGAAGAAGCGGCGATGAACCTGGGCTGCACCGGCTGGCGGCTGTTCAGGCGCGTGATCTTTCCGCTGGCCGCGCCGGGCTTCGTGGCCGGCGCCTCGCTGGTGTTCGTCAAGGTCTTCGACGACCTCGGCACGCCGCTGGTGATGGGCCAGACCAACCTGCTGGCGCCGCAGGCCTACCTGCGCATCACGCAGGTCGGGCTGGAAGACCCGCTGGGCTATGTCATCAGCGTGCTGATGATCGTCTTTTCCATCGCCGCGATGGCACTGTCGGCGCAGATGCTCAAGGGCCGCGACTACAGCACGCTGCAGAAGGGTGGCGGCAGCATCCAGCGCCGCAGCCTGTCGATGGGGGGCTCGGTGGCCGCTTACGCATGGATAGGCTTCATCCTGCTGCTCACGCTGTCGCCGCACATCGGCGTGCTGCTGCTCAGCTTCGCCAAGGTCTGGAGCTACTCGCCGCTGCCCGACGCCTACACGCTGGCGCACTACGCCACCGTGTTCCAGGACAGCAGCGGCATGATCAGGAACACCCTGGTCTACTGCGGCCTGGCCGCCGGGTTGGACGTGCTGCTGGGCGTGACCATTGCCTACCTCATCCTGCGCACCAGGCTGCCGGCGCGGCAGTGGCTGGACTGGATCGCCACCGCGTCGCTGGCGGTGCCGGGCATCGTGCTGGCCATCGGCTACCTGCGCTTCTTCAAGGGCATGACCCTGCCTTCCTGGATCACGGGCACCGAGATCCTGCTCACCAGCACCTGGGTGATGATCATGCTGGCCTACGCCGTGCGCCGCCTGCCGTACGCACTGCGCAGTTGCGTGGCGGCGCTGCAGCAGGTGCACGTGAGCCTGGAAGAGGCCGCCGAGAGCCTGGGCGCCACCAAGCTGCGCACCATCCAGCGTGTGACGGTGCCGCTGATGGTGGGCGGCATCCTGGCCGGCTTCGTCACCAGCTTCATCACCGCAGCGGTCGAACTGTCGGCCACCATCCTGCTGGTGTCGGCCGATTCGCAGGCGCCGATGAGCTACGGCATCTACCTCTACATGCAGAGCGTGGCCGGGCGCGGCCCCGGCGCGGCGCTGGGTGTGCTGGCGATCATCGTGGTGGCCATCGGCACCTGGATCTCGCACGTGGTGGTGGAACGCACCGGCAGCCGGCACACGCAGCGGCCGGTCGACGAGAAGCTGCCGCCGCTGGCGCTGGCCACGCCTGCCCCTGGAGAACAACGATGAAGAAGGTCAGCGTGCAGTGCCGCAACGTGCGGCTGGCCTATGGCAAGACCGAAGTGCTGAAGGACGTCAGCCTCGACATCCAGCCCGGCGAGTTTTTTGCGCTGCTGGGGCCTTCGGGCTCGGGCAAGAGCACGCTGCTGCGGCTGATCGCGGGTTTCAACCGCCACCAGCACGGCGAGGTGCTGGTCGACGGCCAGGACGTGAGCCCGCTGCCACCCTGGCAGCGCAACATCGGCATGGTGTTCCAGAACTACGCGCTGTGGCCGCACATGTCGGTGTGGGACAACGTGGCCTTCGGGCTGGTGGAGCGCAAGGTCGACAAGGCCATGCTCAAGACCAAGGTGGGTGC
This sequence comes from Burkholderiales bacterium, assembly GCA_038205425.1. GTDB lineage: Bacteria > Pseudomonadota > Gammaproteobacteria > Burkholderiales > Burkholderiaceae_C > Rubrivivax. Next base: position 43,723 of record JBBRBW010000012.1, read on the forward strand.
GGCACTGGAACTCGTTGGCCTGGCGGCGTATGCGCAGCGGCGGCCGAACCAGTTGAGCGGCGGCCAGCAGCAGCGCGTGGCGCTGGCGCGCACCATCGTCATCGAGCCGCAGGTGCTGCTGCTCGACGAACCGCTGAGCAACCTCGACAAGACGCTGCGTGTGCAGATGCGCCAGGAACTGCTGGCGATGCAGCGCCGCCTGGGCCTGACCACGGTCTTCGTCACCCACGACCAGGAAGAGGCGATGACCACCGCCGACCGCATGGCCGTGCTCGACCAGGGCGTGGTGCAGCAGGTGGGCGCGCCGGTGACGCTGTACGACGAGCCGGCGAACATCTTCGTCGCCGGCTTCGTGGGCACGACCAACCTGCTGCCGGCACGTGTGAGTGCGCGCCACGGTGACACGCTGACGCTGGCTGTCGCGGGTCTGGGCGACGTGCAACTGCCCGCGGGCGTGCAAGCGCCGGCCGGCGACAGCCTGATGATGGGCTTCCGCCCGCACGCGCTGCACATCGAGCCCGCCGACACCGTGGCCCCGGCGCACGGCATCGTGCTGCCGGGCACCATCGAGTCCAGCGAATTCCTCGGCGAGTTCACGCGCTACAGCGTGCGTGTGGGCAGCCACGCCCTGCACGTCGACCATCCGCACCAGGCCGGCGGCGCGGCCTTCGGCGTGGGCAGCGCGGTGCGGCTCAGGCTGGCCGCGGCGCAGGTGCGGCTGTTCGCGGGTTGAGGCCCGCCGCTGGCGATCTCAGTCGAGGAAACCGCGTTCGCGCAGCAGCGCCTGCAGCGCGACCGATCTCTCGGCGAAGCGGTCCGGGTCGTACTTGATCTTGCTGGTGTAGTACTGCGCCAGCGAGGTGATGCCGTGGTCCTGCCACGCCGCGGCCATCTCCGGGCCCATGGCCAGGTAACGTTCGCGGCCGCGGCGGTCGCGCGCGGCGAAGTGGGTGTCGATGTCGGCGGCGCTGGGCTGCCGGTAGCGCTCTTCGTGGATCCACGCCTGCGCCGGCAAGCGGTCGCGCTGCGCCGGCGCCTCGTCGGGCCAGCCCACCACCAGGCTCGTCGCGGGCAGGCAGTTCTCGGGCAGTTCCAGGAAGTCGGCGACGGCGCGCATGGCGGGAATCGTCGTGCCCATGTAACAGATGCCCAGGCCGTGGCTTTCGAGCGCCAGCGCCGTGGTCTGGGCCAGGATCATGGCGTCGGAGGCCGCCACATGCCAGCTGTAGAAGTCGGCAAAACCCAGCCGCGCGCCACGCTGCGCCAGCCACTGCCGCGTGCGGAAGCTGTCAGCGCAGAAGGTCAGCACCAGCGGTGCCTGCAGCACCATGGGCTGCTCGAAGTGCATCTCGTACAGCCGCGCCTTGCGTGCCGCCTCGCTGGTCTTCACCGCAGAGACCCTGTTCAGGTTGCCGCCGGACGACGAACCCGCCCAGGCCTCGGTGAGCACGCGGTCGATCAGGGTGCTGTCGAGCGGGCGGTCATGGTACTGGCGCACGGAACGGTGGGCCTGCAGCAGGCTCGAGAAGTCTTCGGCGGTCAAGGGGCAGCTCCGCCAGGCAAAGCGACGATGATGCCCACTCCGCGGCCGCCGCGCACCCCCGCTCGGCGAGAATCGCGGCCGCCCCCGTTGCCCCAGGAACTCCCTTGAACCCCGACTTCTGGCCCGCCTGCGGCTACACCCTGCTCGAACACAACAGCGAAGGCTGGTGTGTGCCGACGCCCGCCTACCTCGCAGCCTGGCTGGCGCGGCCCGAACTGGCGCTGGTGCCCGAGTCCTGCCGCGCCGAAACACGCCTGCACGAAGCGCTGCGCCGCGACCCGCTGCGCCCCGTGCCGCCGGCCGAGCTGCTGGCGCTGAAGGACAACGACGCGCGCGAGAACTTCGCCCATTTCCTGGCCCTGCGCGACGCGTTGGTGCAGGCCGGTACGCTGGAAGCCTGGCTGCTCGGGCTGTGGCGCAGCGGGCACATCCGCGTGCCGCCGCTGTTCATCGACCTTGTCGTGCAGGCCGTGCTGCGCGGGCTGCTCGACGGCCAGGACGCGGCTGCGCCCGACGCCTTCGAGGCGCGCGCGGCCGAGATGCTGTTCCGCACCCAGCGCCTGAGCACACACGAGGGGCGGCTGCTCGCCGGCGACAAGGAGACGCTGGACCTGCAGCGCGAGACCCACGGTTTCGGCGATCTCGGCCGGCTGCTGGCGCAGGCCGCGCAGCCTGTGAAAGCGGTGCAGATGCAGGTGCTGCAGTCCGACAACGCCGCCGCCTACTGGGCCGAGGCCGCGAAGCCCGGTGGCGGCCACGGTTTCCTGCTCGACCTCACGCACGAGATCAAGCAGGAGCTCGGCCACGGCCTCGAGTTCCACCTCACGCACGTGCATTCGGGGCTGAAGGCGCTGTCGCGTGTGCTCGAGCGCTGGGTGCGCCACCTGTTGGGCGTGGACGTGCGCATCACGCCACAAGCCCGCATCGACGACCCGCAATGGCGCTGGCACGTCGGCCTCGACGCCGAAGCCAGCAAATTGCTCGACGACCTCTACGAAGAGCGCCCGGTCGACGACGAACGCATGGCGCGGCTGATCAGCCTTTTCTGCCTCGAATTTGCGGACCGCCGCGACATGCGCGCCGACATCGCCGGCAAACCCGTCTACCTGGGGCTCATGAACAACACCGAACGCGTGCTGCGCTGCAAGCCGCAGAACCTGCTGCTGAACCTGCCGCTGGCCCACATGGTCTGAGCGGCCGCAGCGCCGTCGCACCACCCGAACAACACCGACCTCGGAGACCCGAACCATGACCCGACGTCTTGCGCTGACGACCTTGCTGTCCACCCTGCTGGCCGCCGCCAGTCCGTTCGGTGCCTACGCGGCCGACCCCTACCCCGGTCGACCGCTCAAGTTCATCGTCAACTTCCCTCCCGGCGGCGCCTCCGACACCATGGCGCGCCTGTTCGGAAAGGCGCTCGGCGAAGTGCGGGGCCAGCCGGTCGTGATCGAGAACAAGCCCGGCGCCGGCGGCGCGCTACACGAAGATCGCCAGGGAACAGGGCGTCAAGGCAGACCAGGCCAGCCAGGCCGGCCAAGCCGACGCGGGCGCACCGCAGCGGCCGGCAAGCTGCCGCCTCAGCAGCGCCCGGAGCGGCGGCTGCGCGGCTGCAGCTTGTCGAGCTCGGCGAACTGCTGCTTCAGCAGCAGCAGCAGCGTGCGGGCATGCTCCACGGGCAGGCGCAGGCAGCTGACGCCGGACTCGTCGTCGCGCACGGGGCGCGACATCACCAGGGCATCCATGCTGACCTCGATCAGGCCCTTGTCGTGTTTCATCGACTTCAGGCGCTGCACTTCGATGTCGTAGGGCTTCACGCGCTTGTCTCCGGGGTTGCTGCGGTGACGGATTGTCCGCGGGGATAGCCCGCACAGGCGGCGACTAGAATCGCTTTCTCTCTCGTCATCGGGGAGTAGCCGCCCTGCACGCGCAGGGGCTCGCGTCAACACACTTGGCCCGCATGGCCATGGTGCGAGCAGCCGCCAGGCCTGGCCAGACCTTTGACCACACTGCCTCCCGGACGGGCCGGGGCGGCGGTGTGGTCTCTCGTCTTCTGCCGGCCCTTCGGAAACCACAGCATGGAAGCCTTCCTCGTATCCACCGGTGTCGTCGCGCTCGGCGAGATGGGCGACAAGACGCAGCTGCTGGCGATGCTGCTGGCGGCGCGCTTCCGCAAGCCCTGGCCGATCATCGCCGGCATCCTGGTGGCCACGTTGGCCAACCACGCCGCCGCCGGCGCCGTGGGCGGCTGGGTGGCCACAGCGCTGGGCCCCGACGTGCTGCGCTGGGTGATCGGCCTGTCCTTCCTGGCCATGGCGGCGTGGATGATGGTGCCCGACAAGCTCGACGACGAACAAGCGCATCCGGCCGGCCGCCTCGGCGTCTTCGGCACCACGGCGGTGGCCTTCTTCCTGGCCGAGATGGGCGACAAGACACAGATCGCCACCGTGGCGTTGGCCGCGCGCTACCCCGACCTGGTGGCGGTGGTGGCCGGCACCACGCTGGGCATGATGATCAGCAACGTGCCCGCCGTCTTCCTGGGCGACGCCATCGCGAAGAAACTGTCGATGACGCTGGTGCACGGCATCGCCGCAGCCATCTTCGCGGCGCTGGGCGTGCTGACGCTGTTCAACGTCGGCAAGCTGTTCTGACGCGGCGCGCGCAGCGCCCGCTGCTACACTGCCACCGGTCAGGAGAGAGCCCCGTGCGACGCAGGTCGAAGGGGCCGCCGAAGGCGCAGAGGTCGGGCTGGGTCCCCCTCGAACGCTCAGGCAAAAGGACTGACTTCTTCACCTCACTGGAGAGCGGCTGTCGAACCCGGCAACAGGGATCGAACAGTCCACCGAAGGGGCAAGGCCTGCCGATCGCGCTGTGCGACGGGGCAGCGCTGAATCTCTCAGGTACCAAGGACAGCGAGGGCCCGGCACACCGCCATCGGCGGTGACTGCATCGACGCCCTTGAAAGGTTCTCCGCCATGTCCTCTGCGATGTCCTCCGCCGCGCCCGCCGCCGCCCTGCTCCAGACCCCCCTGCACGCGCTGCACCTGCGCTTGGGCGCCCGCATGGTGCCCTTCGCCGGCTACGCCATGCCGGTGCAGTACCCGGCCGGCGTGATGGCCGAACACAAGCAGTGCCGGGAAGCGGCGGCGCTCTTCGACGTCTCGCACATGGGCCAGCTGCGTCTGGCAGGCGCCGACGCCGCCGCGGCACTGGAAACGCTGGTGCCGGTGGACGTGATCGACCTCGGCGACGGCAAGCAGCGTTACGCCTTCTTTACCAACGCCAGCGGCGGCCTGCTCGACGACCTGATGGTCGTGCGGCCCGACGCCGCGGCGCGCGTGGCCTTCGGCGACCTCTTCCTTGTCGTCAACGCCGGCTGCAAGGACGCCGACATCGATCACCTGCAGACCCACATCGGCCACCGCTGCCACGTGGTGCCGATGCCCGAACGTGCGCTGCTCGCGCTGCAGGGCCCGCAGGCGGTGGACGCGCTGGCGCGCCTGAACCCCGGCGTGGCGGCGATGGTCTTCATGAGCGGCGGCGTGTTCGAACTGGCCGGCGTGGCCTGCTTCGTCACGCGCTCGGGCTACACCGGCGAAGACGGCTTCGAGATCAGCGTGCCGGCCGACCACGCCATCACGCTCGCCGAAGCCCTGCTGGCCCAGCCCGAGGTCAAGCCCGCCGGCCTGGGCGCGCGCGACACGCTGCGCCTGGAAGCCGGCCTGTGCCTGTACGGTCACGACATCGACGAGACCACGAGCCCGGTCGAAGCCGGCCTCGCCTGGGCCATCCAGAAGGTGCGCCGCCCGGGCGGTGCACGCGCCGGCGGCTACCCCGGCGCGGCGGCCATCGAGAGCCACCTCGCCGGCGCCGCGCCCAGCAAGCGTGTCGGCCTGGCGGGCCTGGAACGGGTGCCGGTGCGCGAAGGCACCGCGCTCTTCGACGCCCACGGCCGCAAGCTGGGCGTGGTGACCAGCGGCACGCTGGCGCCCACCGTCAACCAGCCCATCGCCATGGCCTACCTGCCGGTAGACCACGCGCTGCCGCAGCACGAGGTCTACGCCGAGGTGCGTGGCAAGCGTCTGCCGATGCGCGTGACCCCGATGCCCTTCGCGCCGCACCATTACAAACGTTGAAATGGAGCCCCCAAGCTCGCTCGCGCTCGCTATCCCCCGAGGGGGCCGTCCCGCGACGGACCGGCAGAGCCGGATCCGTGCGGGGAAGCTTGATTTCGCTACCTCCTCCCTCCTGGCTGCTTCGTGCAGCCTCGTCTTCTTCCGACCCCGCAACCGGAGCCAACCCATGACCACCATGTACACCCCCGACCACGAGTGGATCAACATCGAAGACCACGAAGCCGCCGTCGTCGGCATCACCCACCACGCGCAGGACGCATTGGGCGACGTGGTTTTTGTCGACCTGCCCGAGGTCGGCCGCAGCTACAAGAAGGGCGAAGTGGCCGGCGTCGTCGAAAGCGTGAAGGCCGCGGCCGATATCTACATGCCGGTCAGCGGCGAAGTGGTCGAGGTCAACACCGCGCTCAAGGACGACCCCTCGCTGGCCAACACCGACCCGCTGGGCCATGGCTGGTTCTTCAAGGTGCACCTCACCGACATGGCCGAATTCGACGCGCTGATGGACCCGCCGGCCTACGACGCGCTGCTCAAGACGCTGTGAGCCCTGTCTTGAGCTGAAACACTTGCGCTGCGCCCCTGCCCTGAACCACCTGCCCTGCCCGCCTGCCCTGCCCGCCTGGAAACCCGCCATGTTGATGTCTGCCCTGAAGCCTCTCGGTGAACTCGAGAACGCCACCGAGTTCGCCGCCCGCCACATCGGCCCTTCCGCTACGGACGAGTTGCTCATGCTCAGCACCATCGGCGCGGCGTCGCGCCGGGCGCTGATCGAGGCCATCGTGCCGCGCGCCATCGTGCGCAGCAAGCCGATGGACCTGCCGCCGCCGCTGGGCGAGGCGCAGGCGCTGGCCGAGCTGAAAGCGCTGGCGGCGCAGAACCAGGTGCTGAAGAGCTTCATCGGCCAGGGTTATCACGGCACGCACACGCCGGGCGTCATCCTGCGCAACATCCTCGAGAACCCGGCCTGGTACACGGCCTACACGCCCTACCAGGCCGAGATCTCGCAGGGCCGCATGGAAGCGCTGGTGAACTTCCAGACCATGGTCTGCGAGCTCACCGGCATGGCGATGGCCAATGCGTCGATGCTCGACGAAGCGACCGCTGCCGCCGAGGCGATGACGCTGGCCAAGCGCAGCGTGAAAAGCAAGAGCAGTGCCTTCGTCGTCGCCGGCGACTGCCACCCGCAGACCATCGAGGTGATCCAGACGCGCGCCGCACCGCTGGGCCTGACGGTCGTGATAGCCAACTCCGAAACCGAGTGGGACGCACTGATCGCCGGCGGCGATTACTTCGCCGCGCTGATCCAGTTGCCCACCACCGACGGCAGCGTGCACGACCTGCGCCAGGAAGCGGCACGCATCCACGCCCACCAGGCCGCCTTCATCGTCGCGGCCGACCTGCTGGCGCTGACGCTGATCACGCCGCCGGGTGAACTGGGCGCCGACATCGCGCTGGGCACGACGCAGCGTTTCGGTGTGCCGATGGGCGGTGGCGGCCCGCACGCCGCCTACCTGGCCTGCCGCGACGAGTTCAAGCGCAGCCTGCCCGGCCGGCTGGTCGGTGTCAGCATCGACACGCACGGCGCTCCAGCCTACCGGCTGGCGCTGCAGACGCGTGAACAGCACATCCGCCGCGAGAAAGCGACGAGCAACATCTGCACGGCACAGGTGCTGCTGGCCGTGATGGCCAGCATGTATGCGGTCTACCACGGGCCCGCGGGCTTGAAGCGCATCGCGCAGCGCGTGGCCAGCTACACGGCCGTGCTGGCCGAGGGCCTGCGCACGCTGGGCATCAAACCCGTGAACGCCTGCGCCTTCGACACGCTCACGCTGGACACCGGCGCGGCCACCGCCGAGATCGCTGCGCGCGCCGTCGCGCAGGGCATGAACCTGCGCCGCTACCGCGAGTGGGGCGACACGATGCTCGGCATCTCGCTGGACGAGACCACCACGCGCGACGACATCCGCGCGCTGTGGGCGCTGTTCGCTACGCCGGGCCAGGCGCTGCCCGACTTCGCGGCCTTCGAGAAGGGCATCGAGCCGCTGATCCCGCCGGGCATGCGCCGCACCAGCGCCTTCCTCACGCACCCGGTGTTCAACACCCACCACAGCGAAACCGAGATGCTGCGCTACATCCGCAGCCTGTCGGACAAGGACCTGGCGCTGGACCGCAGCATGATCCCGCTGGGCAGCTGCACGATGAAGCTCAACGCCACCAGCGAGATGATCCCCATCACCTGGCCCGAGTTCGCGAACGTGCACCCCTTCGCGCCGCGTGAGCAACTGGCCGGCTACTGGGCGATGAACGACCAGCTCTGCGCCTGGCTGGCGCAGGCCACCGGTTACGCGGGCGTGAGCCTGCAGCCCAACGCGGGCTCGCAGGGCGAGTACGCCGGCCTGCTGGTCATCCGGGCCTTCCACGAAAGCCGCGGCGAGGGCCACCGGAACATCTGCCTGATTCCGGAAAGCGCGCATGGCACCAACCCGGCCAGCGCGCAGATGGCGGGCATGACGGTCGTCGTCATCAAGTGCGACACACAAGGCAACGTCGACATGGACGACCTGCAGGCCAAGTGCGAACAGCACAGCAAGAACCTGGCCGCGGTGATGATCACCTACCCCAGCACGCACGGCGTGTTCGAGGTGCGCGTGAAGGAACTCTGCGCGCTGGTGCACCAGCACGGCGGGCGCGTGTACGTGGACGGCGCGAACATGAACGCGCTGGTCGGCGTGGCCGCGCCGGGCGAGTTCGGCGGCGACGTGAGCCACCTCAACCTGCACAAGACCTTCTGCATCCCGCACGGCGGTGGCGGCCCGGGCGTGGGGCCGGTGGCGGTGGTGGCCGACCTGGTGCCCTTCCTGCCCGCGCACCGCACGGCGGGGGTCGGTGGTGAGCACAGTGTCGGCGCCGTGGATCAGCCATCACGGGCCGTTGGCGCCGTGGATCAGCCATCACGGGCCGTTGGCGCCGTGAGTGCCGCGCCGCTGGGCAACGCCGCCGTGCTGCCCATCAGCTGGATGTACTGCCGCATGATGGGCGCCGACGGTCTGCGCGACGCCACCGAGGTGGCGATCCTTTCCGCCAACTACATCGCCGCGCGCCTGGCCGAACACTACCCGGTGCTGTACTCGGGCGGCGACGCCACGCTCAAGGGCGGCGGCGTGGCGCACGAGTGCATCCTCGACATCCGCGGCCTGGCCAAGAGCAGCGGCGTGGGCGCCGAGGACGTCGCCAAGCGCCTCATCGACTACGGCTTCCACGCCCCGACGCTCAGCTTTCCGGTGGCCGGCACGCTGATGATCGAGCCCACCGAGAGCGAGCCGCTGGCCGAGCTGGACCGTTTTGTCGACGCGATGGTCGCCATCCGCGGCGAGATCGCGCGCGTCGAGCGCGGCGAATGGCCGCAGGACGACAACCCGCTGAAAAACGCGCCGCACACCGCGGCGGCGCTGCTGGCGGCGGATTGGCCCCACGCCTACAGCCGCGAAGAGGCGGCCTTCCCGCTGGCCAGCCTGCGCCGGCAGAAGTACTGGTCTCCGGTGGGGCGCGTCGACAACGTCTACGGCGACCGCAACCTGTTCTGCAGCTGCGTGCCACTGAGTGCCTACGGCGACTGATGTCGTCAGCGCTGTGCCTGCGCCTGCGCACAGGTGCGCGCCTCCGCAGCAGCCCTGCATGTCCTGCATGTCCTGCATGCTGGGTGCTGCCGGTCGCTGCGCACCTCCAGTGCGGCGCGCCACACCCCCTGTGGTCTTCAATTGACGATAGGGGACCGCAGCGCAGGGCGTGGCAGTGTTCGCTGCGCCAAACATTCAAGAACGAAGCCGATTCCGGGTCTGACGGCGCACGGGCAGGCGGGACCTTCAGGGGCGGAGCCAATAGCCGTTCGCGCACACCCTGAGCAGTCATCCAGTCCTCGAAGTTGATGGCCGTGAGTCGGTCGTTCGAGGGCGAAGCTACTAAACCCCGCGCGTAGAAACCCGCCGCATCAACGCCATCAACAACTTCCGTTCACGATACGCGTGGCGCGGTCGCGCCACGCGGTCGTTGGCCTGAGCACTACGCGTGGATGCCGCTTCGCTGAACACTGGCGAACCGTCGGCACCGCAACGGTACACGCCGCCCTGCACCAGGCAATGCAGATGGTGTTGAGATTGGCGGCCGCGCCGAAGCACTGGATCAGCACGTCTGTGCCGCCGTAAGTGCGGTCCAGGCACGGGGCGCACTATCGACCCGCTCGAGTTACTGCTCGGACAAATCCGATCAACGCTCCAGGAGACGCAATGAACGCAATTAAGTTGACCCTTCCGGCGCTCATTGCGCTGTCCTTCGGCGGATCCGCCGCCCTGGCCGCGCCGATTCTGGGCGCGGATCTGGCGAGCTTCGCCGTGCTGGGCGCCGCTGGGGTGACGAATGTGCCCACCAGCACCATCGGCGGGAATCTGGGCTCGGCACCCAACGCCTCGGTCGGCGGTGGCTACGTGTTCACTTCGGGGTCCATTCAGCAGAACACCGCGATTGCGCAAAACGCCCAGCTTCAACTCGACGCCGCGATCCTTGCCCTGAATGCCTTTGCGAACACCGGCGGCGCCTTTACCTCGAATGGTGCTCTGACCACCTACAACCCGGGCGTCTACGACGGCGGCGCCGTGACCCTGGGCGCCGATGTCGTGCTCGACGGGGGCGGCAACAGCAACGCGGTGTGGATCTTCCGCACCACGAGCACGCTCATCACCTCGACCACGGCGAATGTCACGGTGACCAACGTAGGCGGCGGCGGCGGCGTGGGGATCTACTGGGTGGTCGGCAGCGCTGCAACCCTCAACGGGCCGCAGTTCGTCGGCAATGTCCTCGCGCACGACCTCATCAGCAGCGATGGCTTTCTGACGCTTCCCTGCGGCCGCCTCTTGTCGGCAGAGACACAAGTGACCTTGATCCAGGACACGATCTCGCTCGGGTGCACGAATGTCGGCACCACCGGCGCCAGCTACGCCACCAGCGGCGGTTTCGACCAGGGCGCCCCTACCGGGTCCGGCGGCACGGGCGGGTCCGGCGGCCAGGTCGTCAACGGCGTCCCCGAGCCAGTCTCCCTGGCCCTCGTCGGCCTGGGCCTGGCGGGGCTTCTGTTCGGCAGATCCAGGAAGGCGTAAGCCGCGCTCAATCGGCAAGCGCCACCGTCAACCGGGGCGGCCCACCCCAGGAGAAACGCCCCACTGAGCGTGTTGCTTGGCGAGGCGATTCCGCTGGTCGATAGGGTGAGACCGGGCGCAACCAGCCTGATGCAGATCATCAATAACTCCGCACACCCGTTGCTGACATTCGGCGCCCTGAATTGGTTGGCACAAAGTTGCCGCTCGACCCGCATGCTTCACGAATTGGCCAGGTCAGGCAGGCGCGAGCTCGGCACCAGCGCTGCCAGACGCTGCATGAACGCCAGCGGCGACATCACCAGGTGCGTAGTGCCCTCGCGCAAGGGCGTCTTGGGCTTGAGCACCCCCTGGCCCGCGGCGCTGGTTTGCACGCGCTCGTTCGCCAACGCTGGGCGGGCGATATAGCGACATAGCTGTTCCAGCGCCTGTCGGTCGTCGACGCCGCAGCGCACAGCGGCGTGCCAGCTGAAACCGTCAATGTCAGCGCACAAGTTCTGCTTGAACCCCGCATCCCCAGGCATGACGCCCTGCAGCGTCAGCACCTTCTGCCCGGCTCGTGGCCGAAGGCGATGCGGTGAGTACAAGCCGCCGCTTGCAACGGCCTGAGCGCGCGGGCCTCGTCCGAATCGCCGTCGTTGTCGCCACGCAAGTCGAACCCGACGCGGACGCCGAGGCCGCGCGACAGGTGCGTCGTCGGCTGGCCGACATGGTGATCAAGCATGGCCTGCTGATCGTCGGCCACCACCTGAACGGCTCGGCCATCAGCAGGCTCAACGTGCGGGGCAAGGGCCACGAGTCCAGCCCGTTGTAGCCGGCCGGCCCGACGCGGCAAGGCCAACCCGCACGGGCTATGTGACGCGGGTCACTGAGCCCCACGTCCATTGCGCGCACAGTGCAGTTCACCGATGCACGCGCAACGAAGGACGTGACGATGAAGCTCATGACACTGGCCTGCAGCGCCGCCTTGCTGGTCTGCAGCAGCGCCGCTCTGGCGCAGACCGCCACCAGCCCGTCGGGGCGGCAGTTGGCCTCCGGCTGTTTCCAATGCCATGACAGCGGCGGGATCGGGGGCTTCGAGCGCCTGGCTGGCCGCGATGCCGATGACACGGTGCGCGAACTGCAGCGCTTGCGCTTGGCAGACGAGCGCGAAGCCGGCCAAAACATCATCGTGCGCAAATTCGGCGGTCGCCAGCCCGACGCACAGCCCACCACCCACTCGGCCTGCTACTCGACGATCACCGCCGACCAGCCGGCCTGGCTGACGGTGGTCTTCCAGTACGACCCGCTCACGCGCACGATGGTGCCGGCGGCGGATTCATCGGCCGCATCGGTGGGCTGGAGCGAAAAGAACTGGTTCCGCTACCTGATGGCCGACCCCTTCGCCTGACGGATGGCCGCTGCGCCGTCCGCCCCGCAAGTTCCGTAAACGCAGGACTTCGATCAACCCAACGCGGGCCCATTCCGCCACCACCATGCACCACCATCTTGCCCTTGCCTCATTAGCCCTGGCCAGCCTGTCCAGCATGGCCCAGACCTTGACCTGGAGCGTGCAGCCCGGCGGCGTAGCCGTTGCCGCCGATGCCGCGGAGAATGTCTTCACCGCCCTGGGCGAAGCCCAGCCGGCCGGCGACATCTGGCTGACCAAGACCTCGCCGGCCGGCGTGACCCTGTTTGCCGTGCGCTTCGACAACACCGACAGCACGCGCCAGGAACTGGCCACCTGGGTGGAAACCGATAGCACCGGCGGCGCCTACGTCAGCGGCACCAGCCGCGCCGGGAGTTTTTCCAACCCGGTCAACGCCAACGGCCTGCTGATGCGCTTTGCGGCCGATGGCACGCTGCTGTGGCGCCGGTTGCTGGGCAGCGACTTCGACGGCGGCTCCACCCTCAAGGTGCTGCGCGACGCGGCCGACAACGCCTACGTGGTGGGCATCGGGCCGACGCCGTCGGGCGTCCGCACCCGCATTCACAAGTACTCGCCCAGTGGCGTCCTGGTGTGGACCTGGTTCGACTTTGCCGGTGTCGGCGCTCCGGTGAACATGAAGTGGGGCGCCAACGGCCATCTGGTGGTAGCAGCACGAGCACCCACCGGTCTGCTGGGCGGTGTGGCCACGGTCGATGTGAACGGCCTGACCCAGACCCTGCTGAGCGCCATCCCGGCCTTTGCCGGCCTGGACGCCACGGTGGACGCCAAGGGGCAGATCATCGTCGTCTCGCTGGATCCGGCCACCCAGCAGGGCCGCCTGGTCAAGCTCGGGGCCTTCGGCGAGGTGCAGTGGCAGCGCAATGACCCGGTGAACATGGCGCGGGTGGAAGTGGCGCAGGACGGCGGCATCGTCGTCGGCGGCACGCCCACGGCGGGGAGCTTCGGCGTGGCTTTCCTGAAGTTCGCGGCCGACGGCACGCCGATGTGGGCCAACCGCGATGCCGATGGCCCGGCCAACGCCTTTCTGTCGCACGGCCAGATGCGGCTCGACGCCGCCGGCAACGCCTACATGGCCGCGGGAAACATGTCGCAGATGTCGGTCACCCGCGTGAATGCCGATGGCAGCACCGGCTGGTCGGTGCTGGCGCCTTTCGGCTACGGCCGGGCGCTGGCCTTTGGCGCGCAGAGCCAGGCGGTGTACGTGGTGGGCGGGCAGGTAGCGCGCATCGACCAGGGAGGCTCGCCGCCCCCGCCGCAACTGCCGGACCTGGTGGTAGGCCTCACCGACGCGCCCGATCCGGCGCGCACCGGCAGCAACATCACCTACACGGCGACGGTGCGCAACGCCGGCACGGCCAGCGCACAGGCCGTGAGCCTGGCCACCAGCACCGCGTTGAACCGGCCGAGCTTCGTCTCGGTGACCACCACCCAGGGAAGTTGCACCACTTCGGTCACGCCACGCTGCACGCTGGGCAACCTGGCCCCGGGCGCTAGCGCCACCATCCGCTGGGTGCTGCGCGGCAGGACCGCCGGCACCTTCACCACCCAGGCTGCCGCCACGACCACCAGCCAGGAGTCGAGCACCGGCAACAACACGGCCAGCCAGACGACCGTGGTCACGCGCCGCTGAGCGCGCTGGCAGCGCGGCGCTGGTCAGCCGTTCAACGCGTCTTCCAGCGCCGCGTGCCGTAGATCAGCATGTCCACCGCCGCCACCCGCAGCAGCATGGCGCCCAGCAGCGTGGCCGTCTTGCCCATGTGGAACAGGCCCAAGTGAAAGACCGGCAACTGCCCCAGGCCGCCGGCCCGCGCACCACGCCCAGGACGGCTGCGGCGCGGATGTTGTTTTCCCAGCGGTACAGGGTGTGCTCATCAGCTGCGGCAGCACCTGGGGCAGCGTGGCGTACAACAGGAACACGCGCAGCTTGCCCACGCCCTGCAAACGCTGGGCAGTGCAGGGCCGGGCGGCCCTGCAAACGCTGGGCAGTACAGGGCCGGGCGGTGCGTTCTCCAGCGCTTCGGCAAACAGCCGCCCCAGCACGCCGGTGGTGTGCAAGGCCAGCGCCAGCTTGCCGGCAAAAGGGCCCAGCCCTGCGGCAATGAGCAGCAGCCCCGCCCACACCAGTTTGGGAGTGGCGCGAAGTGCATTCAGCAACAGCCGCGTGCCGGCGCGCGCGTATGCCGGGTCTTCGTCGTGCAGACGGCTGGCCAGCGGTGCCCGCAGCAGCCCGGCGGCTGCGGCCAGCACCGTGCCCAGGGCCGACATCGCCAGCGTTTCCCAGGCGCCCACGGCCACCTTGCAAAGGAACTCGGGCGAGGTCGCGTGTGGGAAGAACGCGCCCAGGAAACGCACCATGCTGCGCGCCGCGCCCAACGACAGGAACTGGCCCCACTGCAGGTCCAGGCTCCAGAAGCTGGCCACCACCAGCAAGAGCAGCGCGGCGCTGAACCAGCAGGCGGAAGCCCGGGCGCAGCCGATCCCCGCGGCCCTGGGTGCCGGGCCGCCTGAACGGCGAAGGATCGGGATGGGTCAGGCCGCTTCGAGCTGCGACCCACGGGCAGGTGCGCGCGGCAGCGCCCTGGCCTGCAGACCCGGGGGCGAGAGAATCTTCTCGCTCACCGGCTCCTCGCGGATCGCCGCGATGGTCTTGACCGGCCGGGAAGCCGCCGGCCGCGACCGACTTCTGATGGCCGAAAACGGACGCCCCCGGCCAATCGGGCTTTGCACTCTCATCGCTACGGGTCGACCGTTTCGAGATCTTCCCGACCGCCAAGAATCGGCGCAAACAGTCCGTCTCCCCTCGGCAGGACAGCACGCGCCTGCTTCCCGACGCTTCCAGGGCGACCGGGGCAGATCGGCACACCACGGTTCAAGCCCTGCACATCAGGTCACAGGCACTTTCTGCCGGTCATGCGCGCCGACGATGCGGTCGAACCGCCGGTTCATCACGAACAGCAGCAACCCGGCCAGCACGCCGATGACGGTGAGCATGGCGAAGAACTGCTGGTGCGGCATCTTCTCGTAGTAGCTGCCGAGGTAACCCGTCATGTAGTTGCCGACGAAGTTCGACAGGAACCAGACGCCCATCATCATCGAGACGAAACGCGCCGGCGACACCTTGGTCACGAAGGACAGGCCGACGGGCGACAGGTAGAGCTCGCCGATGGTGAACACCAGCGTCGAGCCCAGCAGCCACAGCACGCTGCGCCGCGCCTCGGGGGCCATGCCGGCCGAGGCCACGATCATGATCACGAAGCCCAGGCCCAGGACGACGCAGCCCAGCGCCATCTTGTTCAGGCTCGACGGCTCCTGCCCGCGCCGCGCCTGCCAGGCCCACACCATGTTCAGCAGCGGCACCAGTAGAAAGATCATGAAGGGGTTGAAGGCCTGGTACCAGGTCGACGGGATCGTGAAGCCGAAGACCGTCGGCCAGTGTGTGCTTTGGTCGGCCCACAGCTGCATCGTGTTGCCCTGCTGTTCGTAAACGGCCCAGAAGGCGGCCGTGACGAGGCAGGCCGCCGAGATGGCGATCACGCGCGGCCGGTCGGCACGCGGCAGGCGGATCATCCAGCCGAGGCTCGAGCCCAGCACCACCACGGCCAGCAGCGCCGGCACCACCGGCGGCAGCGTCAGCAGCCCCAGCAGGGCCAGGATGCCCACCGGCACGCCCAGCACGTAGGCGGCCAGGCCGACGATCGGCTTCGAACGCGACGCCGTGGGCAGCGGCTCGACGGGCAGCTTGTCCTGGTTCAGCAGGTAGACCGCCAGGCCCAGCAGCATGCCCACGCCGGCGGCGCCGAAACCGTAATGCCAGCCCACCACCTGGCCCAGCGTGCCGCAGATCAGCGGCGCCATGAACGCGCCGAGGTTCACGCCGACGTAGAAGATCGAGTACGCGCGGTCGCGCCGCGGGTCGTCGGCAGCGTAGAGGCCACCGACCTGCGTCGAGATGTTGGGCTTGAAGCAGCCGTTGCCGATGATCAGGAACATCAGCGCGACGAAAAACAGGCCTTGAAAGGCCATCAGGAAGTGGCCGATGGCCATCAGCACGCCGCCCGCCACCACCGCCTTGCGCCGGCCCAGCAACTGGTCGGCCAGCATGCCGCCGAAAAACGGCGTGAGGTAGACAAAGCCGGTGTAGAGGCCGTAGACCTGTGACGACAGCGCCTGCGGTGTCATGACACCGAAGGCGGCTTCGAGCGCCTGCTTCAGCGCGTTGAAGCCCAGCACCTCGGCACCGATGTCGGGCTGCACGAAGAGGTGGTTCACCATGTACAGCACGAGCAGCGAGCGCATGCCGTAATAGCTCATGCGCTCCCACATTTCGGTCAGGAAGAGGATGAACAGACCCTTGGGGTGGCCGAACCAGGTGCCTTCGGGTCTTGCGGCTGCGGCTGCGGCGGCGGTGTCGATGGGCGTTCCTTCGCCGGCCCGTCACGGGGGCCGCTGCGCCGGCAGTGTAGGCGGGCACCCGCGCACAGACTGTAATCTCTGCCCTTCAGCCCACCGGGATGCAGCGCACATGGCGGTTTCCGTCTTCGACCTCTTCAAGATCGGCATCGGCCCCAGCAGCAGCCACACCGTGGGCCCGATGCGGGCCGCGCGGCTGTTTGCGCTGCGGCTGGAACACGACGGCCTGCTGGCCCGCACGGCGCGGGTGCTGAGCCAGCTCTACGGCTCGCTGGGCGCCACCGGCAAGGGCCATGGCAGCGACAAGGCGGTGCTGCTGGGCCTTTCCGGCCACGAGCCCGACACGGTCGACGTCGACGCCATCCCGACGCTGCTGGCCGATCTGCGCCAGGCCGGCCGGCTGGCGCTGCTGGGCCGGCACGGCGTCGACTTCAACGAGAAGGACGACCTGAAGTTTTTCCGCCGCGAGACCCTGCCTTTCCATGCCAACGGCCTGCGCTTCACGGCCTTCGACGCCGCGGGCGGCGAACTGGCCAGCCGTGTCTACTACTCGGTCGGCGGTGGCTTCGTGGTCAGCGAGGAAGTTGCTGCCGACGGCGCGAAGCAGAAGGTCATCGCGCCCGACACCACGCTGCTGCCCCACCCCTACCACAGCGGTGACGAACTGCTGCTGCGCTGCCGCGAGATCGACGGTGGCAAGGGCGGCCCCATCGCCGAGGTGATGCGCCGCAACGAACGCCACTGGCGCAGCGACACACAGATCGACGCCGGCCTGCTGAAGATCTGGCGCGTGATGCAGGACTGCGTCGAACGAGGCTGCCGCAGCGACGGCGTGCTGCCCGGCGGTTTCAAGGTCAAGCGCCGCGCCAAGGCGCTGCGCGAGGCGCTCACCGCCCACCCCGAACAGGCCACGGACGGCATGAAAGCCCGGCCTTTCGGCGGGCCGGGCGACCCGCTGCAGGTGCTGGACTGGGTCAACCTGTACGCGCTGGCGGTCAACGAGGAGAACGCCGCCGGCGGCCGTGTGGTCACCGCGCCCACCAACGGCGCCGCCGGCATCGTGCCGGCGGTGCTGCACTACTACACACGTTTCGTGCCCGGTGCGTCGGACGACAAGGTGGTCGACTTCCTGCTCACCGCCGCGGCCATCGGCATCCTCTACAAGGAAAACGCCAGCATCAGCGGCGCCGAGGTCGGTTGCCAGGGCGAGGTGGGCGTGGCCTGCAGCATGGCCGCGGGCGCGCTGTGCGCGGTGATGGGCGGCACGCCGGAACAAGCCGAGAACGCCGCCGAGATCGGCATGGAACACCACCTTGGCCTGACCTGCGACCCGGTGGGCGGGCTGGTGCAGATACCGTGCATCGAGCGCAACGCCATCGCGTCGGTGAAGGCCATCAACGCCGCGCGCATGGCGCTGCGCGGTGACGGCACGCACTTCGTCAGCCTGGACCAGGTCATCAAGACCATGCGTGAGACCGGCGCCGACATGATGACCAAGTACAAGGAAACGGCGCGCGGCGGGCTGGCGGTGAACATCGTGGAGTGCTGAAGGGCTCGAGCTTTGCGAGGGGCGCGGCCTGCAAGGCCGAGACGGGTGGTCAAGCGGCCTCGCGGCAGCCTGTCCTTGGCCAAGGTCAAGGCGCCCAGCGCAGGCCGCGACTAGATTGCGCCATCTCGCAGCCGCGCCGCGGCAAGGGGTGCTTCCCATGAACCTGGCAGCCAGCCTGCTGCGCGCCCTGAAGGCTCGCGGCGCCACCGAGGTCTTCGGCATCCCCGGCGACTTCGCGCTGCCGCTGTTCCGCGAGATCGAGCGCAGCGCGCTGCTGCCGCTGTTCACGCTGTCGCACGAGCCCGGCGTGGGCTTTGCCGCCGACGCCGCCGCGCGTGCACGCGGCGGCCTGGGCGTGGCCGCCGTGACCTACGGCGCCGGCGCTTTCAACCTCGTCAACGCCGTGGCCGGCGCCTACGCCGAACGTGTGCCGCTGGTCGTGCTGTCGGGCGCCCCGGCGGCGCACGAGTCGACGAGCGGCCTGCTGCTGCACCACCAGGTCAAGACGCTGGACACGCAGTGGCGCGTCTTCGAGGAACTCACCGTCGACCGCGCCCGCCTCGACGACGCAGTGCTGGCGCCGGCGTTGATCGCACGTGTGCTCGACACGGCGCTGCGGCGGTCGCGGCCGGTCTACCTCGAGATCCCGCG
The DNA here is from genome assembly GCA_038205425.1 of Burkholderiales bacterium. Lineage (GTDB taxonomy): Bacteria > Pseudomonadota > Gammaproteobacteria > Burkholderiales > Burkholderiaceae_C > Rubrivivax. The sequence goes on from JBBRBW010000012.1 coordinate 62,582, forward strand.
CGACATGCCCGCGCGCCCCTGCGCCGAGGTGCCGGGCACCGCTACCGTGACGCCCGACGCCGAACGCCTGGCGGCCTGCGCCGACGAACTGCTGGCACGCCTGGCCGCCGCCGCACGGCCGCTGCTGATGGTGGGCGTGGAGGTGCGTCGCTACGGCCTGGAGGCGCGCGTGGCCGAACTGGCCCGCCGCCTGGGCGTGCCGGTGGTCACCAGCTTCATGGGCCGCGGCCTGCTGGCCCACGCCGACGTGCCGCTGCTCGGCACCTACCTGGGCCTGGCCGGCGACCCCGCGGTCAGCGCACGCGTCGAAGGCTCCGACGGGCTGCTGCTGCTGGGGGTGATCGTCTCCGACACCAACTTCGCCGTCTCGGCGCGCAGCATCGACCTGCGCAAGACGATCCACGTCTACGACGGCAACGTGACGATGGGCCACCACGTCTACCAGGCGCTGCCGATCGCGGCGCTGATCGATGCCCTGCTGGCGCGCGTGCCCGCCGCCAGCGCAGACCGCGTGCCAGCGCCGCCCGCCGCGACGGCGCCGGCGTCCGCCCTCGACGACGCAGCGCTGCAGCCACAGCACATCGCCGCGGCCGTCACACGGCTGCTGCAGGCGCACGGCACGATGCCGCTGGTCAGCGACATCGGCGACTGCCTGTTCACGGCCATGGACATCGACAATGCGGCGCTCATCGCACCGGGCTACTACGCGACCATGGGTTACGGCGTGCCGGCCGGGCTGGGCCTGCAGGTGGCCACCGGCCAGCGGCCGATCATCCTGGTCGGCGACGGCGCCTTCCAGATGACGGGCTGGGAGCTGGGCAACGCGCAGCGCTGCGGCTGCGATCCCATCGTGCTGGTGTTCAACAACGCGAGCTGGGAGATGCTGCGCGCCTTCGAGCCGCAGGCGCGCTTCAACGACCTCGGCCGCTGGGACTTCGCGGCCATGGCCGCCGGCATGGGCGGCGACGGCCACGCCGTGGCCACGCGCGCCGAACTCGCCGCCGCGCTCGAACGCGCCCATGCCTCGCGCGGGCGCTTCCAGTTGCTCGACCTGCGCCTGGCCCCGGGCACGCTGTCGCCGACGCTGGCGCGTTATGTCGGCGCGGTGAAGCGGCTGTCGTCGCCGGGCTGAACGTTCAGCCGGCGCGCCGGAAGGGCATCAACAGCAGGCGCGGCAGCGACAGCCGCTCGGGGTCGCGCTCGGCGTCGATGCCAAAGCTGCGCGGCCCGCCGTCGACCGGGGTGCGCCAGGTGCGGAAGAGGCGATCCCAGAACGAAAGGACGATGCCGTAGTTGTGCATCGCGTCGGACAGGTCGGCCGAGTGATGCACGCGGTGCAGGTCGGGCGTGACGAACAGCCAACGCACGGCCCGTTCGAGGCCCGCACCGAGTCTGGCGTTGGCGTGCACGAAGACGTTGTGCAGGGCGCCCAGCAGGCTGCTGGCGAGCACGGCCTCGACCGGCAGGCCGAGCGTGATCACGACCAAGCTGCTGGTCAGCGCGACGAGCGCGGCTTCACCGGGATGGAAGCGGAAGGCCAGCGCGGCGTCGAAGCGCAGGTCACTGTGGTGCACCTGGTGCACACGCCACAACCAGGCCCAGCGGTGCAGGGCGCGGTGAAGAAGCCAGCCCATGATGTCGAGCGCCAGCAGGGCGATGAGCAGCGCAAGCCAGAAGGGCGCGTCAAGTGCCGCCAGCAGGCCCAGCCCCAGCGAATCGGCCCACCACGCCGCAAAGGCCGTGATTCCGGGCACCACCAGGTAGGGCACGGCGTGGTTGACGAAGAGCAGGCCGAAGTTGCCTGCCCAGCGCACGCTGCCATCGCCGGCATCAGGGGGCAGCACGGGGCGGGCGTGCTCCCACAGCAGCGTGATCACGTAGGCGACGAGGGCACTCGCCGTGATGATCAGCGAGGCGTTCTCGACCAGGGCCTCCATGGACCGCGGGCGCGGACGGAGGCGGGCAGCGCGCTTATTTGCGCTTGCTGCGGGTCACGGCCCAGCCGATGGCGGCGGCGAGGCCGACCAGGGCCCAGGTGCCGGGTTCGGGGACCGGATTGGTAGTGGAACCCGCGTAAGCCGATGCACCGAAGAACAAGGATGCCAGGACGGCGGAAGTGGCAAGCTGGGCAAAGCGCATGGCAATTCCTTCGGATGGATGGACAGTGGCGGATGCTACGCACACCGTTGCAGCCCTGGCCCCCCGAACCGTGGGTTCGCAGCGGCGCCGCGTGCACTGAGGTGCAACAACGTGCAACCTGCACGCTTGCCGCAACCGGCGCGCCGCGCTACTCCCGGTCGGCCGGCATGCCCAGTGGTTCGGCTGCACTGCCGGCCTGCGTCCCCGCCACCGCCGTCTTCGGCTTGCGCAGCCGCGCCAGGTAGCTGTACATCACCGGCACCACCACCAGCGTGAGCAGCGTGCTGGTGATGACGCCGCCGATGATCGCGCGCCCCATCGGCGCCTGCGTTTCGCCGCCGTCGTTCAGCGCCAGGGCCAGCGGCAGCATGCCGAAAACCATGGCCATCGTCGTCATGATGATCGGCCGCATGCGTGTCAGCCCGGCCTGCAGCAACGCCTCGGGCACGGTGGCGCCGGCCCTGCGCGCGTGGTTGGCGAAGTCGACCAGCAGGATGGCGTTTTTCGTCACCAGGCCCATCAGCATCACCAGGCCGATCATGCTGAAGATGTTCAGCGTGCTCTTCGTGAACAGCAGCGCCAGCATGACGCCGATCAGCGCCAGCGGCAGGCTGGCCATGATGGCGATGGGCTGCAGGAAGCTGCCGAACTGGCTGGCCAGCACGATGTAGATGAAGATCGCCGCCAGCGCCATCGCCGCCAGCAGGCCGCCGAAGGCTTCGGCCTGCTGCTGCATGCGGCCACCGATGTCGAAGGTGTAGCCCGGCGGCAGTGTCGTGGCCTTGATCAGCTTCTGCACGTCTTCGCCCACCTCGCCGGCGCTGCGGCCCTGCACGCCGGCGAACACCGCTTCGCGGCGCTGCAGGTTCTGGCGCCGGATGACCTCGGGGTTGAACACACTCTCGATGGTGGCCACGCTGTCGAGCGTGATCGGCGTGCCGTCCTTCGCGAAGGCCACCGGCAGCGCGCGCAGCTGCTCCACGCGTTCACGCTGCGACTCGTTCAGGCGCAGCACGACGTCGACCTGGTCGCCGTCGGGCGTCGTCCAGTAGGTGGCCGTTTCGCCGTTGACATAGGCGCGCAGGCTGCTGGCCAATTGCGGCGCGGTCAGGCCCAGTTCACGCACGGCGCCGGGTTTGAGCTTCACGGCGTAGGCCGGCAGGCCCTGCTGCACCGAGCTTTCGACGTCGACGACGTTCGGGATCTTCTTCACCTTCTCGGCGAACTCCTGCGCCACCTTGGCCAGCCCGTCGGCGTCGCTGCCCAGGATGGCGACGTAGATCGGCCGGTTGAAGCCGACGCTGGCGTCGGTGCCGGGGATGCGCGCGATGGCCTTGCGGATGGCCTCCTCGACCTCCTTCTGGCTGCGGCTGCGGTCCTTGCGGTCCTTCAGCGCGATGTTCATCCAGGCCTGGTTGCGCTGGCCAGCGCCGCCGACCCACGTCGACAGGTCACGCACCTCGGGCAACGCGGTCACGATGTCCTCGATCTGCCGCACCTTGGCGTCGCTGCGCTCCAGGCTGCTGCCCACCGGCATGCGCAGCTGCAGCTGGGTGTAGCCCTGGTCGGTCTCGGGCACGAACTCGCTGCCCACCAGCGGGGCCAGGCCCAGCGCGACGACGAAGCTCAGGGCGCCTGCGCTCACCACCACGCCACGCGGTGTCAGCGTGGCCAGGCGCCAGTGGCGCGGGCTGGCCTTGTCGCGGCGGTTGTGCGCATCGAAGCCGTGGGCGTAGACGGGGATGCCGAGCCTGAAGCGACGCCAGCCCAGCGTCCAGCGCCGTTCGCTGAAGATCCAGCGGATGGCGCGTTCATAGACGCGGTGCAGCAGGTCCATGCCGGCGTCGGTGGCGCGGATGGCATGGCCGATGACGGGCCACTGCTTCATGCGCACCGAAGGCGGGTCGTGCCAGACGCTGCTCAGCATGGGGTCGAGCGTGAAGCTGACGAACAGGCTCACCAGCACCGCCACCACCACGGTGATGCCGAAGGGGTAGAAGAACTTGCCGATGATGCCGCCCATGAAGGCCACCGGCGCGAACACCGCCACGATGGCGAAGGTGGTGGCCATCACCGCCAGGCCGATCTCCTCGGTGCCTTCGCGTGCGGCACGAAAGTGGTCCTTGCCCATGCCGATGTGACGCACGATGTTCTCGCGCACGACGATGGCGTCGTCGATCAGCAGGCCGATGCACAGGCTCAGCGCCATCATCGTCATGAAGTTCAGCGTGAAGCCGAAGGCATAAACCGCGATGAAGCTGCTGATGACGGCGATCGGCAGCGTCAGCCCGGTGATGATGGTGCTGCGCCAACTGTGCAGAAAGAGGAAGACGATGGCCACGGTGAGCAGCGCGCCTTCGATCAGCGTGTTGCGCAGGCCCGTGAGGCTGCCCTTGACCCAGTCGCTGTCGGCGCGGATGAGGCGCAGTTCGGTGTCGGGCGGCAGCGTCTTGCGGATCTCGTCCAGTGCCGCCTTCACGGCTTCGCCGGTGGCCACGATGTTGGCGTCCTGCTGCTTGAAGACGTTGAAGCTGATCGCCGGCTGGCCGTTGATGCGCGACAGCGAATCGGGCTCACGTTCACGTTCGACCAGCGTGCCCAGGTCGGCCAGCGTCAGGCTGAGGTTGCCGCGTTTGGCCACCACGAGCTTCTCGAACTGGCGCGGGTCGCGCACGCGGCCCTCGACGCGCAGCAGCACGTCCTGTGTGTGATCGCTCAGCAGGCCCACCGGCTGGTCGGCGTTGGCCTCCTTCAGCGCCGCGGCGATCTCGGCCGGCGTCACGCCGTAGGCACGCAGACGCACCGGGTCGAGATCGATGCGCACCTCGCGTTGCGTCATGCCGTTGACCTCGATGCGCGCCACGCCCTCGACGCGGCGCAGTCGCTTCTCGACCGCGTTCTCGGCCAGGATCGACAGCTCGCGTGCACTGCGCGGAACGCAGGCCCCCAGGCCGGCGCCAGGGCCGGCCGGCCCCCGAGGGGCGTCCGCTGCTTGAGGCGGCCCGGCGCAGCGGGCCACCAGCGCGGCGTTGACGATGGGCTGGTTGTTGTCGTTGTTCCAGCGCGCGATGGTCGGCGCCTTCACGTCCTTCGGGAAGCCGCCCTGCACCGCGGCGACGCGGTCGCGCAGGTCCTGCATCGCGCGGCCCATGTCGGCGTCGAGGCCGAACTCGACGTTGACCCAGCCCGTGCCCTCGCGTGCACCCGAGGTGATGCGCTTGACGCCGGCGACGCCGTTGACGGCCTCTTCCAGCGGCTTGACGAGTTCACGCTCCACCGCCTCGGGCGACGCGCCCGGATAGCGCACTTCCATCCAGGCGCCGGGGAAGCTGATGTCGGGCATCTGCTCGACGCCGAGCTTGGCGTAGCTGAACAGGCCCAGCACGCACAACGCCACCATCACCATCGCGGCGAAGACGGGGTTGTTGATCGAGACGCGGGTGATCCACATGGTCCGTTCCCCCGCCTTACTTGACCAGCGGCGTCGACGCCGCGGCCGAAGCCACCGGCGCCGTCTTGCCCGCCACCACCAGGGCCTTGGCACCTTCACGCAGGTTGTCGAAACGCGCCGCCAGCACCTGGCTGGCCGGCGTCACGCCCTGCAGCACCTCGACGCGGCCCTCGCGCGGGTCCTTGCGGCCCAGCGTCACGGCGCGGCGCGCCAGCAGGCCACCTTCGATGACCCAGACATGGTCCTGGCCCGACGTGTTGCCCACCGCGCTGGCGGGCAGGGTCAGGCGGTCGGCATCGTCGGCCAGCGTGGCGCGCGCCAGTGCGTACTGCCCGGCACGCAGAGTCTCCTTGGGATTGGCCATCGTGATCGTCACGCCGATGCTGCGGGTGCCGGGCTCGGCCGCCGGGGCGATGCGCGCGATGCGCCCGGCCACCGGCTTGTCGACGCCCTCGACCTGCACGTCCACGGCCATGCCCGGGGCGATGCGGCCGACCTCGTGCGTGCCGACGTTGCCGGCCAGTTCCAGCGTCGACAGGTCGACGATGCTCAGCACCTGCTGCTCGGCGGCGAGCTTCTCGCCGGGCACGGCATGGCGCTTGGCCACGATGCCCGAGATGGGTGCCAGCAGGCTGGCGTCGCGCAGCCCCACACGTGTCGTGTCCAGCGACGCCTGCGCGGCATTGAGCTGGGCGCGCGCCGTCTCGAGCGCCGCGCGTGAACTGTCCAGCGCGCTGGACGAAATGAACTGCTGCGCCGCCAGGCGTTCGTTGTTGGCATGGGCACGCTCGGCCTGGGCCAGCGTGGCACGGGCCGACTCGAGGTTGGCGCCACGCTCGGCGACGCGGCTGGCCAGGTCGGCCAGCTCGATGCGGCCGAGCAGCTGCCCGGCCTGCACACGGCTGCCCTCGGCCACCGTCAGGCTCAGCAGCGTGCCACCGGCCTTGGCACGCACCATCGCCGTCTGCGGCGCCACCAGCGGGCCCGAGAACTCGACCATGCCCGGCAGGCGGGCCAGCGCCGGCTGCACCACTTCACGCGGCGAGAATTCCAGCGGCACGTCGGGCTTCTTGTCGCTCTTGTCGCCCTTGTCACCCTTGGCGTCCTTATCGGCCTTGCCTTCCGCCGGGGCGGAGGCCGACTGCGCCACCGCCGTGCCGATGGCCGCACCCGGCAGCTTCAGCAGACCGGCCTGCCAGGCACCGCCGGCACCGGCCAGCGCGACCACACCCAGGCCACCGGCCAGCCACCATTTCTTCTTCATCTTGCATGCCCTCCAGCTCGCAAATCAGGCAAAGGCCTGTCAGCGGGCCGCAGTGTAGGCAGCGCCCCGACGGGCCGGGCGCGCTTGCGACGAAGCGTGCAAAGCGGGCGACGAACTGCAGCTTGCCCCGCACTGCCGTGCCTGCGCGACGGTGGGCACGCTCAGGCGGTGTCGACCGCCTGCGGCATCTGGGCGCGTGCCCAACTTTCGAGGTCGGCAGCCTCCAGCGGGCGGCTGAAGAGGTAGCCCTGGCCGGCGTCGCAGGTCAGCTCGCGCATCAGCACGGCCTGGCCTTCGGTCTCGATGCCTTCGGCCACGGTGTTCATGCCCATGGTGCGCGCCACGCGGATGGTGGCCTCGATCAGCACGCGGTGGTATTCCACCGTCTCGGCATGCTTGACGAAGCTGCGGTCGACCTTGACGGTATCCACCGGCAGCTGGTGCAGGCAGGCCAGGCTGGAATAACCGGTGCCGAAGTCGTCCAGCGCCAGCCGCACGCCCAGCGCCTTCAGTTCGCGCAGCGTGGCCTGCACCCGGTCGTCCTGCGCGGCCAGGCTCTCGGTCACCTCCAGCTGCAGCTGCGAAGGCTGCATGCCGCAGGCTTGCAGCACGTCGCGCACCTCGTCCACCATCGATGCGCGCTTGAGTTGCGCACGCGACAGGTTCACCGCCAGCTGGCGCGGCGCGGCGTCGCGCAGCGAGCACTGCCACTGCATGAACTGGCGGCAGGCGGTTTCCAGCACGAAGGCACCCAGCGCGTCGATGAGGCCGCATTCCTCGGCCACCGGCACGAAGTCGACCGGCGGCACCAGGCCGCGCTGCGGGTGGTTCCAGCGCACCAGGGCTTCGACGCCTGACATGCGGCGGTCGCTCAGGTTCACCACCGGCTGGTAGACAACAAAGAGTTCGCCCTCCTTGAGCGCGCGGCGCAGGTCGGCCTCGAGCTCGAGCACCCGCACCACGCGTTCGTGCATCGAGTCGTCGAACAGCACCCAGCGGCCGCGGCCGGCGCGCTTGGCCTCGTACATCGCCGTATCGGCATTGCGCAGCACCTCCTCGGCCAGGGCTTCGTCGTCGTCGTCGTCGTCGCCGTCGTCGTCGTCGGTGGCAGCCGCGCCTTCGCCGCCCAGCCGCTGCAGGTCGGCACAGACCACGACCCCGATACTCACGCTGCTCTGCACCGGCGTGTTCTCGAGCAGGTAGGGCTCGCCCAGGTCCTGCAGCAGACGGTGTGCGATGACGCCGGCACGCGCCACGTCGGCCACGCCGTCGAGCACGACGACAAACTCGTCGCC
>JBBRBW010000013.1:0-69527 GCA_038205425.1 Burkholderiales bacterium
CGGCGGCGGCCACGCGCCCGACATCCTGAAGGTGGTGGGCGAGCCGAACTTCCTGCCGTCGTCCACCAACCCGACCATGCCCTACACCGCGAACACGGTGGACGAGCACCTGGACATGCTGATGGTCTGCCACCACCTCGATGCGAGCATCGCCGAGGACCTGGCCTTTGCCGAGAGCCGCATCCGCCGCGAGACCATCGCGGCCGAAGACGTGCTGCACGACCTGGGTGCGATCAGCATGATGTCGTCGGACAGCCAGGCCATGGGCCGTGTGGGCGAAGTGATCATCCGCACCTGGCAGACGGCACACAAGATGAAGGGCCAGCGCGGCACGCTCGCCGAGGACACCACGCGCCACGACAACTTCCGCGTCAAGCGCTACATCGCCAAGTACACGATCAACCCGGCGCTGGCCAACGGCATCGCGCACGAGGTGGGCAGCATCGAGGTCGGCAAGTGGGCCGACCTGGTGCTGTGGCGGCCGGCGTTCTTCGGCGTCAAGCCGAGCCTGATCCTCAAGGGCGGTTTCATCGCGTCGGCGCTGATGGGCGACGCCAACGCGTCGATTCCTACGCCGCAGCCGGTGCACTACCGGCCGATGTTCGGCAGCTTCGGGCGCGTGCTGCAGGCCACTTCGCTGACCTTCATGAGCCAGAGCGCGATTGCCAGCGACATGGGCGACCAGCTCGGCCTGCACAAGCGCCTGGCCGCGGTGAAGGGCTGCCGTCAGGTGAAGAAGCAGGACATGGTGCACAACGCCTACCTGCCGAAGATGGAGATCGACGCCCAGACCTACCGCGTGCGCGCCGACGGGCAGCTGCTGACCTGCGACCCGGCGACCGTGCTGCCGCTGGCGCAGCGCTACTTCCTGTTCTGACGAACAGCTTCAGCGCGGCTGGATGTGGGCGCGCAGCCAGGCGGCGAAGGCGGGTTCGTCGAGCGTGCCTTCGGCGACGGACAGCATGGCCATCGTGGCCTCGGCCTGGGTCGCGACCACGCGGCTGCCGTTGAGGGCGAGGAACATACCGACCGCGAGGAAGGCGGCGAGCTTGTTGCCGTCGACAAACGGTTGGTTCTTTGCCAGGCCCACGCCGTACGCCGCGGCGAGTTCAGCCAGGTCGGGATCGCCGCAGGCGACCAGATTCATCGGCCGCGCGAGTGCCGCCTCGAACAAGCCTTCATCGCGCAGGCCGGGCGCGCCGCCGTGCTCGGCAATGCTTTCGTCGTGCAGCAGTTCCAGGGCCTGCCGCCCCACCCAGCGCCAGTTCATTTGGCAAGCTGGTGAAAGGTGTCGCGGAACTCGCGCATGAACGCTTGGCCCGCCTTCAGCTGTTCGTCCAGGGCCGGGTCGTAGGGTGTCAGCCGCACGCCATCGGCCGCATCGGTGACGAACACCGTGTCGCCCTTCTCCAGCTTCAGCCGCGCCAGCACCTCCTTGGGCAGGATGACGCCGACGGAATTGCCGATCTGGGTAAGCTTGAGCGCGGTCATGGCGGGCCTTTCGTTATAACAAACGTTATACTAGCCCGCCGATCCCGACCCCGCAAGCACGCCACCGGAAGGCCCACCGCCATGCTCACCGTCAACAAGATCATCGCCCAGGGCAAAGGCCTGGCGCCCGCGCTGCTCAAGCGCGCCAGCAGCGTGGAACTGGGCTGGGACACGCGCCAGAAGAGCCGCTTCGACGCCACCGACAGCGCCGGCCGCCAGCTCGCCGTGTTCCTGCCCCGCGGCACGGTGGCGCGCGGTGGCGACGTGCTGGTGGTGGAAGACGGCTCGTTGGTGCTCGTGAAGGCCGCGCCGCAGCCCGTGCTGATGGTGCAGGCCTGCGCAGAACACGGCAGCGCGCACGACCTGATGCGCGCCACCTACCACCTGGCCAACCGCCATGTCGCGCTGGAGATCGCAACCGACCACCTGAAGCTCGAACCCGACCATGTGCTGGCCGAGATGCTGCGGGCCATGCACCTGACGGTGACCGAGGCGCAACAGCCCTTCGAGCCCGAGGGCGGCGCTTATGCCGCGGCCTCGCATGGGCATGGCCGTGCACACGAGCACGGTCATGACCACGGCCACGACCACGACCACGCCCACCCCGCCCCGGCGGCGCCGACCCGTGGCCGGCCCGTGCCGGTGAGCGTGGCCGCGGCGCCGGCGCCGCACGTGCACGGCCCCGGCTGCGGCCATGACCACGGCGACCACAAGCACTGAGGCGGGACGTGAAATTCCGGAAGGAGCCGAACGCCTGCCGAAGGCCCGACCGCGATTTCACGCGTGAGGGCTGACGCCACCGCGGCGCCCGCGGCCAGCAGCACAACGCCGCCGGCCACGCTGCTGCAGCTGATGTGGCTGGCCTCGCCGGCGCTGCCGGTGGGCGGCTTCAGCTATTCCGAAGGGCTGGAGGCGGCCGTCGAGGCCGGCCTCGTCTCGAACGAGGCGCAGGCCGCCGAGGTGCTCTCGGCCCAGTTGCAACTGACGCTGGCACGCAGCGACCTGCCCGCACTGGCCCAGGCCCACGCCGCCTGGCAGTTGCATGACGCGGTGCAGGTGCAGGCCGTCAACACCTGGCTGCGCTGCACGCGCGAGAGCGCCGAGTTCCGCGCCCAGGCCGAACAGATGGGCCGTTCGCTGCTCGACTGGCTGAAGAACGGCGCGCTCGCCGCCGACCCCCGGCTGGCTATGCTGGCCGCGCTGCCACCGGCACCGCTGTGGCCCACCGCGTTTGCGCTGGCGGCCGTGCTGGCCGGCGCCACGCCGCGCGAAACGCTGCTGGCCTTCGCCTGGGGCTGGGCTGAGAACATGGCGCAGGCCGCGATGAAAGCGGTGCCGCTGGGCCAGGCGGCGGCGCAACGGGTGCTCTCGCGCCTGGCCGCCGAACTGCCGGCCGTCGTCGAGCAGGCGCTGGCCCTGCCCGCCGAAGAACGCCAGGCCTGCGCACCCATGCTCGCCATCCTGAGCGCCCAGCACGAGACGCAGTACTCGCGCCTGTTCCGTTCCTGAAAGCTGCCGGCCCTGTGCCCTGGCAAAGGCTTGCACGCTTCGTGCATCATGGTCCGCATGAACACGAAGCTGCATGCGGTACCTGGTCGAACCAAGAAGCTGCCCCCGCTGCGCGTGGGCGTGGGCGGCCCGGTGGGCTCGGGCAAGACGACGCTGGTCGAGCTGCTGTGCAAGGCCATGCGCGAGCGCTGGGACCTGGTCGTCGTCACCAACGACATCTATACCAAGGAAGACCAGCGCCTGCTGACGGTGGCCGGCGCGCTGGCGCCCGAACGCATCGTCGGCGTCGAGACCGGCGGCTGCCCGCACACCGCCATCCGCGAAGACGCGTCGATCAACCTCGAAGCGGTTGACCGCCTGCTCGAGCAGTTCCCCGACGCCGACATCGTGTTCATCGAAAGCGGTGGCGACAACCTCGCGGCCACGTTCAGCCCCGAACTCAGCGACCTGACGATCTACGTCATCGACGTCGCCGCCGGCGAGAAGATCCCGCGCAAGGGCGGCCCCGGCATCACCAAGAGTGACCTCTTCGTCATCAACAAGACCGACCTCGCGCCCCATGTCGGCGCCAGCCTCGAAGTGATGGAAGCCGACACCCGACGCATGCGCCCCGACCATGCCGGCCGGCGGCCCTACGTGATGAGCAACCTGCGCACGCAGCAGGGGCTGGCCGAGGTGGTGCGCTTCATCGAGACACGCGGGCTGCTCGTGGCCTGAGCGCACGCCGGCTGGCTGCGCCAGCGCACGGAAACCGTCGGCAGCCCGGCCTAAGATGCGCGCTCCGGGCGACACGCCCAGCACAGGAGGCACACCATGGGTCTGATGTCATTTTTCAAGGAAGCCGGCGAAAAACTCTTTGGCACCGGCAAGGCCGCCGCCGCCACCCCGGCAGCGGGCGCGTCACCCGAGCAGGTGGCCGCGCTCAACCAGACCGCCGGCAAGGCGATCGAGGACTACGTCGTCGCGCAGGGGCTGAAGGTCGACGCACTCGACGTCGGCTTCGACGGCGCCACGCACACCGTCACCGTCTCGGGCGTGGTCGCCGACCAGGCGACCAAGGAAAAGGTGCTGCTGTGCTGCGGCAACGTGGCCGGCGTGGCCGCCGTCAACGACCTGCTGACGGTGACCGCGCCCGAACCCGAGGCACAGTGGCACACGGTGGTGGCGGGCGACAACCTGTCGAAGATCGCCAAGAAGTTCTACGGCGACGCCAACAAGTACCCGGCGATCTTCGAGGCCAACAAGCCGATGCTGAAGCACCCGGACAAGATCTACCCGGGGCAGATGCTGCGCATTCCGCCGCTGGCCTGAACATCCTGCCGCTGCGGCCGGCGGCTAGAGTCGTGGCCTGCGGGTCGAGCGCCGGGCCGCTCCCAAGCCGGCCCGCGTCCCCTTGGGGGACCGGCCGACGAACCCGTCGGCCGAGGGGTTCCATTGAGCAAACTGTATTTCCGCTACGCCGCGATGAACGCCGGCAAGAGCACCGCCCTGCTGCAGGCGGCGCACAACTACGAAGAGCGCGGCATGAAGGTGCGGCTCTTCACCGCCGCCCATGACGACCGCGCCGGCCACGGCATCATCGGCTCGCGGCTGGGCCTGCAGCGCCAGGTCGAGACCTTCGGCCCGCAGACGGTGTTCGACGCCGGCTGGCTGGGCGCAGGCTGGGCCTGCGTGCTGATCGACGAAGCCCAGTTCCTGCAGCCCGAACAGGTGCGTCAGTTGCATCGCCTGGCGCACGCGGCCCACCTGCCGGTGATCTGCTACGGCCTGCGCAGCGACTTCCGCGGCGAAGCCTTCCCCGGCGCCGCCGCGTTGCTGACGCTGGCCGACGACCTGGAAGAGATGAAGACCATCTGCGCCTGTGCGCGCAAGGCCAGCATGAACCTGCGTGTCGACGACCTGGGCCGGCGCGTCAAGGAAGGCGAGCAGGTCGTCATCGGCGGCAACGAGCGATACCGCGCCGTGTGCCCCTCGTGTTTCTACAGCGAGGCCGACGACCCGATCGACGCACCCGGCCTCTTCGGCTGAGAGCCGCTGGCGGCCCGGGCCGCTTCAGCGCCGCGTCGCCAGCCAGATGCTGGGCAGGATCAGCGCCGCACCGGCCAGGTGGTAGCCCTGGGGCACCTCGCCCAGCAGCGCCCAGGCCAGCAGCGCGCCGTAGACCGGCGCAAGGTAGAGCATCAGCGACGTGCGCGAGGCCCCCAGCTCACGCTGGATGTAGGCATGCGCGGCGTAGGACAGGGCCCCGGGCAGCAGCGCCGCCACGAGCACCAGACCCAGCGCTTTCGCGCCCAGCGGCGGGCCGGGCGCCAGCCAGGTTTCCAGCGCCGCGAAAGGCAGCAGCAGCACCAGCCCGCCGGCGATGATGCACACCAGCCGCTGCGCCGGCGACAGGCGCGAGGGCCAGTACTTCAGCAGCACCGAGTAGGCCGTCCAGGCGACGGCGCAGGCGACGATCCAGCCGTCGCCCACCGTGAAGCGCACCGCCAGCAGGTTCTGCGGCTGGCCCTTGGCGACGACAAAAAGCACACCCAGCAGGGCCAGCGCGCCGCCCAGCTTCTGCGCGCCGCTCATGCGTTCGTGCAGCAGGCGGGCACTGAGCGCGACGATGGCCACCGGCGTGGCGGCGTAGATCAGCGCGATGTTCGTCGACGTCGTTGTCTGCCCGCCCAGGTAGACCCAGGCACCGCAGATCCACATGCCCAGGGCGCCCAACGCCAGCAGCTGCTTCCACTCGCTGCGCCACAACGCGGGCTGCCGCACCAGCCCGCGCCAGACGAAAGGCAACAACAGCAGCCCCGCCAGCAGCCAACGCCCGCTGGCCAGCAGGTGCGGCGCGATGACGCCTTCGGCAGCGCGCGCAATGACGTAGTTCGACGACCACAGTGCCGGCACCACCCACAACAGCACCGGCGCCCAGCGCGCGGCGCGGCCCTGGCGCGTGGCGTTCACGCCCTCAGGGGCGCTGCGCCATCGCCTGGCCCAGGCGCACGGCACCCCCCGGCGCCCAGTGCGGGTTGAAGCGCAGCGGACCGGCCGGGAACAGCAGCACCACGGTGGAGCCGAGCAGGAAGCGGCCCATCTCGGCGCCCTGCGCCAGGCGGATGTCCTGGTCGTCGTAGCGCCAGTCGCGCACGACACCCGGTCGCGGCGGGTTGACGACACCGTGCCACACGGTGGCCATGCTGCCGACGATGGTGGCACCCACCAGCACGTTGACCCAGATGCCCTGCGGTCCGTCGAACACGCACACCACACGTTCGTTGCGCGCGAACAGCCCGGGCACGCCGCGCGCCGTGGCCGGGTTCACGCTGAACAGCTCGCCCGGCACGTGCGTCATGCGCAGCAGCCGCCCGGCACAGGGCATGTGGATGCGGTGGTAGTCGCGCGGGCTGAGGTAGATCGTCGCGAAGTGGCCGCCATGGAAGTGCGCAGCCAGGGCGCTGTCGCCGCCCAGCAGCGCGGTGGCGGTGTAGTCGTGCCCCTTGGCCTGGAAGATGCGCTCGCCGGCCATGGCGCCGAACTGGCTGATCGCGCCGTCCACCGGACACACCAGGTCGGCGTTGGCCAGCGGCCGCACGCCGGGCTTCAGTTCGCGCGTGAAGAACTCGTTGAAGCTGGCGTAGGCCCCTGGGTCGGCATTCGTGGCTTCGGCCATGTTGACGCCGTAGCGGCCGATGAACCAGCGGATGTTCAGCGTCGTCAGGGCCCCCAGCCGCGCCCTCGCCACCCGGCCGGCGAAGCGTGTCAGCGCCTGCTTCGGCAGCAGGTACTGCGTGGCGACCTTCAGGCGCTCGGACACTGGCGACATGGGCAGCCAACGCACCGAGGCCTCGCGCGGAACCGGCTTCGCCGGGCCGCGGCAAGAGCCCGCCCGGGGGCTAGCGAACGCAGTGAGCTTGGGGGTTTCATTTCAGCGGCGAAAGTTCGCGCAGCGCCTTCACGGCACCCGCACCGACACCGGCGCCAAAACGCTTGGCCAGGCGCTCGGCGACGTTCGGCCGCGGCGTGTAGTCGACCACCTCCTCGGCCTTCACCACCTCGCGGGCGACGAAATCGAGGTTGCCCAGGGCATCGGCCAGGCCCAGCGTCACCGCCTCTTCGCCATTCCAGAACAGGCCCGAGAAGGTCTCGGGTGTTTCCTTCAGGCGCGCACCGCGGCCCTGCTTGACGACGGCGATGAACTGCTGGTGGATCTGCTCGATCATGGCCTTGGCCAGCACCGTCTGCTGTGCATTGGCGGGGCTGAAGGGATCGAGCATGCCCTTGTTGTCGCCGGCGGTGAGCAGCCGGCGCTCGACACCCAGCTTCTCCATCAGGCCGGTGAAGCCGAAGCCGTCCATCAGCACGCCGATGCTGCCCACGATGCTGGCCTTGTCGACGTAGATCTCGTCGGCAGCCACGGCGATGTAGTAGGCGCCCGAGGCGCACATCTCCTCGACCACCGCGTAGACCTTCTTGTTGTGTTTGGCCTTGAGGCGCCGGATCTCGTCGTTGATGATGCCGCTCTGCACCGGGCTGCCACCGGGCGAGTTGATGCGCAGCACCACGGCCTGCGCGCCGTTGTCCTCGAAAGCCTGTTTCAGCGCCGCCACCAGGTCTTCGGCGTTGGCGCTCTCCTCGAGCCCGATCTCGCCGCGCACTTCCACCAGCGCGGTATGCGGCGCGCTCGGCGCGGTGCTGGGGCCCCGCTGCGCGAAGGCGGCCCACAGCACGGCCGCCACCAGGCCCAGCCAGGCCAGGCGGAAGAAGATCTTCCAGCGGCGGTCGGTCTTGTGCTGGCGCAGCAGTTCCAGCGCCACGCGCTCGAGCGACGACTCCAGTCCGCTGCGCGCCGCCGGCGGCGCGGCCGCGACGGCGCTGCCCTGACGCGGCGTTTCGAAGGGCGGGTCCACCGGTCCGGAAGGCGGTGGCGTATCGGTGGCGCTCATGGGGAACTTTCAGGAGGCGGTGCGTCGAAAGGCACCGGCTGGATATCGCGGGAAGGATACCAATGCACCCAGCCGTCGTGCTCGGCGACACGCAGCGCGGTCAGCCGACCGCGCCCGCAGGGCCCGCCGACGCAGCGGCCGTCGCGCGGCTCGTAGGCGGCGCCGTGGATGCTGCACAGGATGACGCGCTTTTCGATGTCGAGGAACTCGCCGGGCTGCCAGTCCATCTCGGTCGGCACGTGCACGCAGCGGTTCATGTAGGCGCGTACCTGGCCGTCGAAGCGCAGCGCGAATGCGCGCGCCGGGCGGCCGTACTCCAGCACGTCCCAGATCCAGGCGCGGCCGCGCTCTTCGAGATAGGTGGCGGCGCAAAGGGTTTCGGCGACCGGTTTGGGAACGGGCGCCTCGGTCATGCGTTGTCGAGCAGCCAGTCGTGCAGCTCACGCGTGCTGTGCGCGACGAAGAGCGGCCCGTGCAACTCGAAGGCCTCGGCGTCATGCGCGCCGTAGCTCACCGCCACCCGCGGCGTACCGGCGTTGGCGGCCAGTAGCAGGTCGTGCGTGGTGTCGCCGATCATCAGCGTGCGCTCGGGCGCCACGCCGAACTCGGCCATCAGCTCCTGCAGCATGCGCGGGTGCGGCTTGCTCGCGGTTTCGTCGGCGGTGCGCGTGGCGTCGAACATGCCGGCCAGCTGCGAATGGGCCAGCGCGTCGTCCAGGCCGCGGCGGTTCTTGCCGGTGGCCACGGCCAGAAAGTGCTGGCGCTCCTTCAGCGCCTGCAGCATTTCCAGCGTGCCAGGGAAAAGCACCAGCGCGTCCTTGCTGGCGAAGTAGTGGTGGCGGTAGCGCAGGCTGAGTTCGTCGACACGCTCGGCCGGCAGTTCGGGCACGGCGTGGCGCAGCGCGTCGTGCAGTCCCAGGCCGATGACGTAGGCCGCGGCTTCATCGCTGGGTGCGGCCACGCCGAGGTCGTGGCAGGCGTTCTGGATGCAGCGCACGATCAGCATCGTGCTGTCGAAGAGCGTGCCGTCCCAGTCGAAGGCGATCAGGTCGTAGCGGCGGTGTCGGCGTGGGTTCATGGGGGCTGGAGTGTCGCGCAGGGGCGCGCCGGGCGTGGGCGCAGGGTCAAGCCAGCAGCGCTGCGCACTCGGGCGGCAGCGGCGCGACGAGCGTGATTCGTTCACCCGTGGCCGGGTGGTCGAAGGCCAGCTGGCGCGCGTGCAGGAACATGCGCTCGAAGCGGTGTTCACGCGCGAAGGCCTTGTTGCGCGCGAAGTCGCCGTACTTCGGGTCGCCGACGATGGCGTGGCCGTGGCTGGCCAGATGGACGCGGATCTGGTGCGTGCGGCCGGTCTTCAGCGTCACGTCCAGCAGCGTGGTGTCGGGCATGCGCTGCGCCACCTTCACCAGCGTGATGCTGCGCCGGCCGTCGGCGTGTTCGGCGGCCACCACGCGCACATGGCGTTCACCCTTTGCGTCCAGGCCCTTGTGCAGCGCCAGGTCGATGACCTTGAGCTTGTCGGGCCAGGTGCCGAAGACCAGCGCCGAATAGACCTTGCCGATGGACTTTTCGGGGATGCGGCTGCGGAACTGGTCCTGCAGCGCCGTCAGCGCGCTGCGTTTCTTGGCCAGCAGCAGCACGCCCGAGGTTTCCTTGTCGAGCCGGTGCACCAGTTCCAGGAAGCGCGCCGCCGGCCGCGACGAGCGCAACTGCTCGATGACACCCGAGCTCACGCCGCTGCCGCCGTGCACCGCCACGCCGGCGGGCTTGTGGATGGCGAGCGGGTGTTCGTCTTCCAGCAGTACCGGGAATTCGCGCGCTGGCGCCGGCGGCACGGTGGACGGCTCCGGCAGGCGCATCGGCGGCACACGCACGTCGTCGCCCTCGGCGACTCGGCTGTCGGCCTGCGCCCGGCCCTTGTTCAGCCGCACCTCGCCCGAGCGGATGACGCGGTAGACATGCGTCTTCGGCACGCCCTTGAGCACGCGCATCAGGTAGTTGTCGAGCCGTTGGCCGGCCGATTCGGCGTCCACCGTCAGGTGGCGCACCGCGGGCGCGTCGGTCGTGGCCTTGGGCCGGGCTTTGGCCCCTATAATCTGCCGCTCCACGTTTGCGCTGTAAGTGCTTGATTTATGGGAGTTTACCCGGGCCGTCCCGGTGTGAGCGTGGGGCGCGGCAGGTGGGGCACGAGCCCCCGGCCCGCAACAAGAGGTGATGCAACGCCCGCAGCGGGCGTTCGGGCCGGGGCCCTGGAGGTACCCGGCAGGCCGCAGCTGCAGGTGGCAGAGAAACGAAGAAGAACCCTGTCTCGCTACAACGCAAGACACCCGTGAACACCTGTGGTGGCAGACCGCCGAAGCCGGCGACTCTGGCACCCGCGCCCGGTGCGCCCAGCTGCAGTCCATGTCGTCCCCGTCTCCCGTCCCGCCCCGCACACGCCTTCACGCGCTTCGGCCTTTCGCCGCAAGCCGGGGCGTGGGGGCACCGCTGCGTGATCCGCGGCGGCCAGGGTCGACGCCGCATGCCGCTGCAGCCGCGCCCGACGCGCACGCGCCAACGCTGCGCCCCTGACCGCCACTGGCGGTAAGAACGCAGTCCAGGGCATTTCGCGCCGACGGTTCCACCGCGTTTTTCGTGCATCGATGTGAGAACGGGCACCACGCCGAGAGGCGCAGTGCCCTCCTGGAGTGCACATGAAACGCATGCTGATCAACGCCACGCAGCCGGAAGAGCGGCGCCTGGCCATCGTCGACGGGCAGAAACTGCTCGACTTCGAAACCGAAATCGAGGGGCGCGAACAGCGCAAGGGCAACATCTACAAGGCGCTCATCACGCGTGTCGAGCCCTCGCTGGAAGCCTGCTTCGTCGACTACGGCGAAGAACGCCACGGCTTCCTGCCGTTCAAGGAAATCTCGAAGAACTACTTCCGCGAAGGCGCCGACGTCAAGAACGCGCGCATCCAGGACGTCGTCAAGGAAGGCGACAACCTGCTGGTGCAGGTCGAGAAGGAAGAGCGCGGCAACAAGGGCGCCGCACTCACCACCTTCGTCAGCCTGGCCGGGCGTTACCTGGTGCTGATGCCCAACAACCCGCGCGGCGGCGGCGTCAGCCGGCGCATCGAGGGTGAACAGCGCGAAGAGCTGAAGGAAAACCTCGACCAGCTCGACTACCCGAAGGGCATGAGCCTGATCGCGCGCACCGCCGGCATCGGCCGCAGCGCCGAAGAGCTGCAGTGGGACCTGAACTACATGCTCAAGCTGTGGGACGCCATCGACGGCGCTTCCAAGGCGGGCAAGGGCGCCTTCCTGATCTACCAGGAAAGCAGCCTCGTCATCCGTGCCATCCGGGACTACTTCACCGCCGACATCGGCGAGATCCTGATCGACACCGACGACATCTTCGAGCAGGCCCAGCAGTTCATGAACCACGTGATGCCCGAGACGGCCAATCGCGTGAAGCGCTACCGGGACGACGCGGCGCTGTTCAGCCGCTTCCAGATCGAGCACCAGATCGAGACGGCCTTCAGCCGCACCGTGAACCTGCCTTCGGGCGGCGCCGTCGTCATCGACCACACCGAGGCGCTGGTCAGCGTCGACGTGAACTCGGCGCGCTCCACGCGCGGCAGCGACATCGAGGAAACCGCCACCCGCACCAACCTGGAAGCCGCCGACGAGGTGGCGCGCCAGATGCGGCTGCGCGACCTGGGCGGGCTGATCGTCGTCGACTTCATCGACATGGAAGAGAGCAAGAACCGGCGCGAGGTCGAACAGCGGCTGCGCGACGCGCTGCGCTCCGACCGTGCGCGTGTGCAATTCAGCAGCATCAGCAAATTCGGCCTGCTGGAGCTGAGCCGCCAGCGCCTGCGCCCGGCGCTGAGCGAAGGCAACCACATCACCTGCCCGCGCTGCAACGGTACCGGCCACATCCGCGACACCGAATCGTCGGCGCTGCAGATCCTGCGCATCATCCAGGAAGAGGCGCTGAAGGAGAACACCGCCGCCGTGCACGTGCAGGTGCCGGTGGAAGTGACCAGCTTCCTGCTGAACGAGAAGCGCAGCGAGATCACCAAGATCGAACTCAAGCAGCGCGTCACCGTGCTGCTGGTGCCCAACAAGCACCTCGAGACGCCGAACTACAAGCTGGAACGCCTGCGCCACGACGACCCGCGCCTGGAAAGTCTGCAGGCCAGCTACACGATGATCGAGGAGCCGAGCGAAGAAGTCGGCATCACGCGGCGCGAGAAGGCCAAACCCAAGCAGGAACCGGTGATCAAGGGTGTGCTGCCCGACCAGCCGGCCCCGCCCGCACCGGCACCGGCTCCGGCACCGGCACCGCTGCCGGCACCGGCGCCCGTCGCGGTGGTGACACCGGCGCCGCGTGCACCGGCACCCGCACCGGCCCCGGCCGGCGGTGGCTTCTTCGCCTGGGTCGGCCGCCTGTTCGGCGGTTCGCCCACGCCGTCGCCTGCACCGGTGGTTACGCCTGTCGTCGCTGCCGAAGCGGGCTCCGCACCCGCGCCCGAGAAGCGCGACGGCCGCCGGGGTGGCCGCGGCGAACGTGGTGGCGAGCGAGGTGGCGAGCGAGGTGGTGAACGTGGCGGCCGGGGTAGCCGCGACCGCGGTGACCGTGAAGGCGGCAACCGCGAAGGCCGTGGTGGCCGCGACGGCCGCGGTGGTCGCGCCGACGCACCCGCCGAAGGCAGCACGCCGGCCGCCCGCGAAGAACGTGCACCGCGCACCGCCGAACGCGCCGAACGCGGCGAACGCAGCGAACGTAGTGCCGAGCGCGGTGCCGAGCGCGGTGTCGAGCGCGGTGCCGAGCGCGGTGTCGAACGTGGCAGCGACCGCAACGGTGAACGCCGTGGGCCGCGCCCCGAGCGCATCGCCGCGCCGCAGGGTGAGGAGGCCGCGCTCGCCGTGGTCGCCGTGCCGGCGAGCGTCGAAGCCCTGCCCGGCGCTGCCGAGGCCACGGCAACGGCAACGGCAACGGCCGAGGCTGAACGTGAAGGTGGCCGCCGCCGCCGCCGTCGTGGTGGCCGCGACCGCGGTGAAGGCCGCGGCGACGAGCCGCGCGGTGACGAAGCCGGCGCCGCCGAGGGCGCGGAGGCCGGCCCCGCAACCGAAGGCGTCGAGGCAACGGCCCCGGTGGCCACCGTCGAAGGCGAGGTCCCGGCCGAAGGCGGCGAACGTGAACGCGGCCGCCGCCGCGGCGGCCGTGGACGCGACCGCCAGCGTGGCGAAGGCCGCGACGAGCAGCCGCGCGAAGCCGGCGACACCGAACCGGCCCCCGCCGCGCTGATGCCGGCGATGCACGACGACGGCGCCGGCCAGCCCGAGCCGCTACCAGTGCCCGCGCCCGCCGAGGGCGTTGCTGCCGCGGCTCCGGCGGTACCGGCCATCGCCCCCGCAGCCCTGGCGCCGCTGGCGGTGCAGGCACCGGCAGAAGCACCGGCGCCTGCGCCGGTGCGGGCCCCGTTGCAGGCCCCCCCGGCCGCACCCGCCGCAGCGCCGGTTCGCGCACGCATCGAGCCCTTCGTGCTGCCGCTGAACGACCTGCAGGCCCTGGCCGCGCAAGTCGGGCTGGAGTGGGTGGGTTCGGACGCCGAGAAGGTGGCCTCCGCGCAGGCGGCCGTCGCCGCCGCACCCAAGCCCGTCCACGTGCCACGTGAACCGCAGCCGCCGGTGGTGGTCGACGAAAGCCCGCTGGTGCTGGTGGAAACACGCAAGGACCTGTCGCAGCTGAAGTTGCCCTTCGACCATACGGCGGCCTGAACGGCACCCGGCAACAAGACGAAGGCCCCGCTTGTGGGGCCTTTTTTCATGGCGCGCCGAACCGCTCGGACTCGGAGTGTGAGAGTTTTCGAACGTGCCAGAGCGGCGCGGCCAAAGGCGTCCGGTCTAGGCGCAAATCACAGCCATGGCTCAGGCTGTGGCGCGCAGTTGCAACGACGAGCGGGCGTCTTTGGGCGTCACGAGCGGGCATGGGCGAAGAACTCTCATGCTCTCAGGGCAGCCGTTCGAGCGCGCGCTGGTAGACCGGGTCGTGCATCAGCTCGTCCCAGGGCAGCGGCGCGGTCTGCGGCAGCATTGCGATGCGGCGGGCCTCGCTATCGGGGTCGGGCAGCCAGCGGCCAGCGGTGGCAGCGGCTTCCAGGTCGGCCAGCAGGCTGTCTACCGCCTTACCGCCGGCGGCAAGCGACTGGTTGCACAGCAGCGCCATGTCGCAGCCCGCGTTCAGTGCCAGCAGCGCGGCGTCGGCAAAGCTGAGCAGGCTGCTGTCGAGGTGGCGCGCGCCTTCCATGCTCAAGTCGTCGGTGAACACGGCGCCGGTGAAACCGAACTGGCCGCGCAGGATGTCCTTCAGCCAGCGCTCGGAAAAGCCCGCCGGCCGGTGGTCGACCTTGGGGTAGACCACGTGCGCCGGCATCACCGCGGTAAGCGTGCTGCTGAGCCACTCGTAAGGCCGTGCGTCGTCGGCCAGGATGGCCTTCAGGCTGCGCTTGTCCACCGGCACCGCGACATGGCTGTCGGCCGTGGCGTAACCATGGCCGGGGAAGTGTTTGCCGCAATGCGCCATCCCGGCGCGCAGCATGCCGTGCGCGACGCTGCGGGCCAGCACACCGACCACACGCGGGTCGCGGTGGAAGGCGCGGTCGCCGATCACACCGCTGCCGCCGTGGTCGAGGTCGAGCACGGGCGCGAAGCTCAGGTCGACACCGCAGGCTCGCAGCTCGCTGGCGAGCACGAAGCCTAAAGCGGCGGCAGCGTCGGTGGCGTTCATGGCGCCCGTGCCGCGCTGGCCCATGTTGTCCTTCATCCACTGCTCACCCAGCGCGCGCATCGGCGGCAGCGCGGTGAACCCGTCGGTGCGAAAACGCTGCACGCGGCCACCTTCGTGGTCGACGCAGACCAGCACGTCGGGCCGCGCGCGCTTGATCGACGAGGTGAGTTCGGTGAGCTGCAGCCGGTGCTCGAAGTTGCGCGCGAAGAGCACCACGCCGCCGGTCAGCGGGTGCCTCAGGCGCCTGCGGTCGGCGGCGGTCAACGTGGTGCCGGCGATGTCGAGCACAACGGGGGCATGCAGGCTCATGACAGGGCTTTCGTGGTTTCGACGACGACGAAGGAGGCCGCGTAGTCGGTTTCGTCGGTGACGGTGACATGGGCCACCAGCCCGCGCGCCGTGAACCAGTCGGCCAGTTCGCCCGACAGCTTCAGCACCGGCTTGCCGCTGGGCTCGTTGAGGATCTCGCAGGCCTTCCACGTCATCGGCCAGCGGATGCCCAGGCCGATGGCCTTGGAGAAGGCCTCCTTGGCCGAGAAGCGTGTGGCCAGGAAACGCAGGCCGCGCGCCTCGACGCGCGCGCGCCGGGCGTGGAAGACCTGCAGTTCGGCCGGGCCCAGCACGCGCTCGGCAAAGCGGTCGCCGCGCCGCGCCATGGTGGCCTCGATGCGGCGGATGTCGCAGACGTCGGTGCCGATGCCGTAGATCACGGCCGGGCTTGCGCAGCGGCGATGCAGGCGCGGTAACGGCGCACGGTCTCGGGCAGGCCGAATTCGAGCGCATCGGCGATCAGCGCATGGCCGATCGAGACCTCGAGCACACCGGCCACGGCGCGCAGGAAGTCGGCGAGGTTGTCGCGGTTGAGGTCGTGGCCCGCGTTGACGCCCAGCCCCGCGCCCTGTGCCGCGGCTGCGGCCGCGGCGAAACGCGCCAGCTGTGCGCCCTGCCCTGCCTGTCCCCACGCGGCCGCATAGGGCTCGGTGTACAGCTCGACGCGGTCGGCGCCCACGGCGCGTGCGGCGGCCATCACGCCCGGCTCGGCATCCATGAACAGGCTGACGCGCACGCCCAGGGCGCGGCATTCGGCAATCAGCGGCCGCAGGCGTTCCCCTTCGGCGGCGAGGTCCCAGCCGTGGTCGCTGGTGAACTGGCCTTCGCTGTCGGGCACGAAGGTGGCCTGGTTCGGCTTCACCGCGCGGATGAAGCCCATCAGGTTGTGGAAGGGGTTGCCCTCGATGTTGTACTCGGCCTGCGGCCAGTCCTTCAGCAGCGCGGCGATGTCGTGAACGTCGTGGGCGCGGACGTGGCGTTCGTCGGGCCGCGGATGCACGGTGATGCCGTCGCAACCGGCCTGCAGGCACAGCGTGGCGGCGTGCACGACGCTGGGGATGCCCAGGTGGCGCGTGTTGCGCAGCTGCGCCACCTTGTTGACGTTGACCGACAGCGAGCTGCCGAGGTGCCGGGAGGTGTCGGGCGAGATCAGAGGGTTCATCGCAGGTCCACGAGGCGCTGCACGCCTTGCCAGACTTGGCGCGTGCGCAGCGGCGTGGGGCCCAGATGATAGTGAAGCAGCGCGCGCAGCGGCCCGCGCAGCGCCGTGGCCACGGACGCGCAGGCGGCGCGCAGCGCCGCCGCGCTGCCGGCCTGGGCCTGGTGGGCCAGCGCCGCCTCCAGCGCCACCCAGGTGCTGCCCGGCAGGCCTTCGGCGTTGGCGATGACGCCGCCCTCGGCGGTCAGCGTGTAGCGGGTGTCCGGCCCCAACGGCTGGGTGGTGAGCGTCGCGCTGTCGAGCTCAGGCAGCCAGCCCAGTTCGCGCAGCAGCACGAGCTCGAAGGCGCGCAGCGCCGGCCCTTCGTCCTCGCCCGTGCCCAGCGCAGCCAGCGTGTCGGCATAGGCGTCGAAGAGCCCGGGGTGGGCGTCCTGGCGGGCCAGCAGCTTGAGCAGCAGCTCGTTGGCGTAGTAGCCGGAGAACATCGCCGCCGCACCCAGCAACGGCTGGCCGCCCGCCCATTCGGCGCTGCGCAGGTTGAATATCTCGGCCTGCGCGTCGACGGGTGCCCTGCCCAGCTGGGCCAGCAGCGGCTGGAACGGCAGCAGCACAGCGCGGAAGTTGGAGGTCGGCCGCTTGGCACCTTTGGCTGCAACGACGATGCGGCCCTGGGCGCGCGTGAAGAGCTCGACGATCAGACTGGACTCGCTCCAGTCGTGGCTGTGCAGGACGTAGGCCTGCAGCGCAACCGAGCGAGCGCCGCCGGGCCGCCCCGAGGCGGTCAGTTCCCCTGGCCTCGTCAGGGGCCCCTTCTTGGCCTTGGGGGCGACACGCAGCGTCTTGGCGCCTTCATCACTCGTAGCCATAGCTGCGCAGGTGGGCCTCGTCGTCGGCCCAGCCCGAACGCACCTTGACCCACAGCTCGAGGAAAACCTTCGCGTCCCACAGGCGCTCGAGTTCCTGGCGCGCCTCGCTGCCGATGCGCTTCAGGCGCTCGCCGCCCTCGCCGATGATCATGCCCTTGTGAGCGTCGCGCTCGACCACGATGGTGGCGCCGATGCGCCGCAATGGCCGCGCGCGGGCGCCCGAAGCGGCCACGCTTCCCTCGGGGGACGGGTGCGGCGAAGCGGCACCTTCGGGGCCGTCAGATCCGCCCTCGTCGACGAAGCTGTCGATGACGACCGTGCAGTTGTAGGGCAGTTCGTCGCCGGTCAGGCGGAAGAGCTTCTCGCGGATGAGTTCTCCGGCCAGGAAGCGGTCGGTGCGGTCGGTCAGCGCGTCTTCCTCGTACAGCCAGGGCTGCTGCGGCAGGTAGGGTGCGACGATCCCCAGCAGGCGCTCGACATCGGCTTCGCGCGTGGCCGACATCGGTACGTATTCGGCGAAGGCGTGGCGTTCCTGCATCTGCTTCAGCCAGGGCAGCACGTCCTGCCGGCGCTGCAGCGTGTCGAGCTTGTTCGCCACCAGCAGCGCGGGCTTGCCCTGCGGCAACAGCGCCAGCACCTTGGCGTCGGGCAGGCCGAAGCGGCCGGCTTCGACGACAAAGAGCACGAGGTCGACATCGCCCAGTGAACTGAGCACGGTGCGGTTGAGCGTGCGGTTCAGCGCCGTGCCGTGTTTCATCTGGAAGCCCGGCGTGTCGACGAAGACGAACTGCGCTTCGCCCCGCGTCCGGATGCCGGTGATGCGGTGGCGTGTGGTCTGCGCCTTGTTGCTGGTGATGCTGATCTTCTGCCCCACCAGCGCGTTGAGCAGCGTGCTCTTGCCGACGTTGGGGCGGCCGACGATGGCGACCAGGCCGCAGCGTTGTACAGGGGGGTTGGTTTCGATGTTCATCAAGGACATG
This sequence comes from Burkholderiales bacterium, assembly GCA_038205425.1. Taxonomy (GTDB): domain Bacteria; phylum Pseudomonadota; class Gammaproteobacteria; order Burkholderiales; family Burkholderiaceae_C; genus Rubrivivax. The sequence goes on from JBBRBW010000013.1 coordinate 18,047, forward strand.
CGCGGATCCGGCTGTGCCGGGCCGCTGCTTGCGTCCCCTCGGGGGGCAGCAGCCGATCGGGAGCGTGGGGGTTCATGATCTCAACGGGCCGCCGGGTCGGTCGCTGGTCTTCAGCGCCGCCAGCATGCGGTGCGCCGCTTCTTGCTCCGCCGTGCGGCGCGATTTGCCTTCACCCTGCTCGGCCAGGCCGAGCGCCGCGACAGCGCATTCGACCTCGAAGGTCTGGGCGTGCGCCTGGCCGCGGGTGGCGGTGATGCGGTAGGCAGGCACGGGCAGCTTGCGCGCCTGCAGCCATTCCTGCAACTCGGTCTTGGCGTCCTTGCTCCAGTTCTCGGCTTCGGTGGCCTGGATGACCTCGCCGAACAGACGCTGCACCACGGCCTGCGCCGCGTCAAACCCGCCCTCGAGGAACACCGCACCGATCACCGCTTCCACCGCGTCGGCCAGCAGCGAAGGTCGCAATGCGCCGCCGCCGCGCAGTTCACCTTCGGACATGCGCAGCACCTCGGGCACACCCAGCGCCAGCGCCGCGCGGTGCAGGCTGTCCTCGCGCACGAGGTGGGCTCGCACACGCGTGAGGTCACCTTCGTCGCTGCCGCCGTGGCGCGCGTAGAGCAGGTTCGACACGCCCAGGCTCAGCACCGCGTCGCCCAGGAATTCCAGCCGTTCGTTGTGCTCGGCACCCCAACTCCGGTGCGTCAGCGCGCGGCGCAGCAGTTCGGGCTGCGTGAAGCGGTAACCCAGGCGTTGCTGCAGCGCGACCAGCGCCGCGGGTTCGGTCACCGTGAACGCCCCTCGTACTTGATGAGGATGTAGACCGGGCCGTAGATGGGCACAAGCTTGTCGTAGGCGAAGGCGACGACGACGCGGTCGTTCTCCTTGGTCACGAGCAGGTCCTTGCCCGAGATCGAGGAGATCGAATACTCGACGTCCTTCTGCTTGTCGAAGGCCAGCCGGGCTTCAGCCACCGTGGCCGGCTGCGCACGCGCGATCTTCTCGACCGTGCTCTGTACCGTGAGGTACTCGTTGACGGTGGGAAAGACGCGGATCACGACGTAGGCGGCGAAGCCGATCGCCAGGGCCCAGAACATCAGGCCGAAGAGCGTGACACCCTGCTGCCCCTTGCCCGTGCGGCGCAACGCGCGCCGTGAATACGCTGCCTTCATGGCCTGCCATCTCCTGACGCGCTTGTCGCGCTCATGGGGCAACGCTCACTTGAACGCGCCGATGCGCCCCAGATTGCCGAAGTTCATCCAAACGAAAAACGCCTTGCCGACGATATTCTCGTCGGGCACGAAGCCCCAGAAGCGCGAGTCCTGCGAATTGTCACGGTTGTCGCCCATCATGAAGTAGTGGCCAGGAGGCACCTTGCAGACCACGCCTTCGGGACTGTATTTGCAGTTCTCGGCAGACGGAAAACGGTGCGGCTCGGGGCCATAGTAGGCGCCGCGCCGCGGTTCGACGCGGATCTCGTGCTCGACGGGGCCGAGTTTCTCGCTGAACAGCGGCGCGTAGCTCAGGCTGTCATCGTCGTAATGCTCGCCCTTACTCACTGTTGCAACGGGCTGCCCGTTGATCGACAGCTTCTGGTTCAGATAGGCCACCTCGTCGCCGGGCAGGCCGACGACACGCTTGATGTAGTCCAGCCGCGGGTCGACGGGGTAGCGGAACACCATCACGTCGCCGCGCGCGACGGGGTTGTTGTCGATGATCTTCTTGTTGATCACCGGCAGGCGTACGCCGTAGTGGAACTTGCTCACCAGGATCAGGTCGCCCACCACCAGCGTGGGCACCATCGAGCCCGAAGGGATCTTGAAGGGCTCGAACAGGAAGCTGCGCAGCAGGAAGACGACCAGGATCACAGGGAACAGCCCGGCCGTCCAGTCCAGCCACCAGGGCTGCATCAGCAGCTGCGCCTTGGCTTCCTGCACGTCGCCGTCGACACGCTGGATGCCCATCCTGGCCAGCTCAGCGCGGCGCATGGCGTCGTTGGCCTCCAGCGCCACGGCCGCGGCCTCGCGCTGCGGCTTGAAGTAGAAACGCTCGGCAAGCCAGAAGCCCAGCGTGACGATGGTCAAAAGGAACAGCAGCAACGCGAAGTTGCCGGTCCAGAAACCGAGAAACCAGCCGCCGATGTAGACGAGCAGGGCGCCGTAGAGGGCGGCGGTCAGGGAACTCATGGCATTCATCGCCGGGCCGCCCCAAGATGAATGCACGCCCCCACGGGGGGACGCGAACGAAGTGAGCTAGGGGGCATAGTGATGATCAATCGTCTACCTGGAGGATGGCGAGGAAGGCTTCCTGCGGCACCTCGACGGTGCCGATCTGCTTCATGCGCTTCTTGCCGGCCTTCTGCTTTTCCAGCAACTTCTTCTTGCGCGTGATGTCGCCGCCATAGCATTTTGCCAGCACGTTCTTGCGCAGCGCCTTGACGTCCTCGCGCGCGATGACGTTGGCGCCGATCGAGGCCTGGATGGCCACGTCGTACATCTGGCGCGGGATCTGCTGCCGCATCTTGGCCGCCACCGCGCGGCCGCGGTACAGGCTCTGCGCGCGGTGCACGATGATGCTCAGCGCGTCGACACGGTCGCCGTTGATCATCAGGTCGACCTTGACGACGTCGGCGGCGCGGTATTCCTTGAACTCGTAGTCCATGCTGGCGTAGCCGCGCGAGACGCTCTTGAGCTTGTCGAAGAAGTCCAGCACGATTTCGGCCAGCGGCAGTTCGTAGGTCAGGTGCACCTGGCGGCCGTGGTAGCTCATGTTCAGCTGCAGGCCCCGCTTCTGGTTGGCCAGCGTCATCACCGGGCCCACGCTGTCCTGCGGCATGTACAGGTGCACGGTGACGATGGGCTCGCGGATTTCCTTGATGCGGCCCAGGTCGGGCATCTTGCTGGGGTTTTCGACCTGGATCACCGTGCCGTCGTTCAGCTCGACCTGGTAGACCACGCTGGGCGCGGTGGTGATGAGGTCCTGGTCGAACTCGCGCTCCAGCCGTTCCTGCACGATCTCCATGTGCAGCAGGCCCAGGAAGCCGCAGCGGAAGCCGAAACCCAGCGCCTGGCTCACCTCGGGCTCGTAGCGCAGGCTGCTGTCGTTGAGCTTGAGCTTTTCCAGCGCGTCGCGCAGTTGGTCGTACTCGCTGGCTTCGGTGGGGTAGAGGCCAGCGAAAACCTGTGGCTGGATTTCCTTGAAACCCGGCAGCGGCACTATGGCCGGGCCGGCGTTGTTGGGCAGCTTCTTGTCCAGCGTCAACGTGTCGCCCACCTTGGCCGCCTGCAGCTCCTTGATGCCGCAGATGACGAAGCCGACCTCGCCCGCCTTCAGCGTATCGCGCGGCACGCCCTTGGGCGTGAATACGCCCATCTGCTCGATGCCGTAGACGGTGTTGGTGGCCATCATGCGGATGCGCTCGCCCTTGCTGAGCGAACCGTCGACCACGCGCACCAGCATCACCACGCCGACATAGTTGTCGAACCAGCTGTCGATGATCATTGCCCGCGGCGGGCCGTCGGGGTTGCCGCGCGGCGCCGGCATGCGTGCGATCACCGCCTCGAGAATCTCGTCCAGGCCCATGCCGGTCTTGGCCGAGCAGGGAATGGCGTCGGTGGCGTCGATGCCGATCACGTCCTCGATCTCGCTCTTGGCGTTCTCGGGGTCGGCCTGCGGCAGGTCCATCTTGTTCAGCACCGGCACCACCGTGACGCCGAGGTCGAGCGCGGTGTAGCAGTTGGCCACGGTCTGCGCCTCGACACCCTGTGAGGCGTCGACGACCAGCAGCGCACCTTCGCAGGCGCTCAGGGACCGGCTGACCTCATAAGAGAAGTCGACGTGCCCGGGCGTGTCGATGAGGTTGAGCTGGTAGACCTGACCGTCGCGCGCCTTGTATTCGAGTGCCGCGGTCTGGGCCTTGATCGTGATGCCGCGCTCGCGCTCGATGTCCATCGAGTCCAGCACCTGCGCTTCCATCTCGCGGTCGCTCAGGCCGCCACAGCGCTGGATGATGCGGTCGGCCAGCGTGCTCTTGCCGTGGTCGATGTGGGCAATGATCGAGAAGTTGCGGATGTGGTTCATCGGACGTGTTTGCATCGCGAAGCGCCTGCACCGCGAAGCTTCGCGCGGTGTTCTGGCGGCTCGGGCGATGGGCTGCGGAGGCGCACAAGGGGCAAGCGCGCGAGACTAAAAAAAAGGCGCGTCCAAATAGATGACGCGCCTTCCAACAGAACGTTTGGCAACTGCTTGTTGGGGTTTCATTGTAGCCAAAAGAACCGGCCGGGAACCCGCGTCGTTGCTTGATTTCCGGCCGTTGCAGCGATCAGACAGGCGAAAGTTTTCCACAGCTCATGCACAACCCGGAAGTGTCTCGGCAGAGCAAGTTACGGGCCCGGGTTGAGACTTTGAAAAACGGTAAATGCTGCGCTGCACGGGTTGATTCTAGACGGCGACGTCGCTAATCACCGGCTGCAGCAAAGTGAAGTGAAAGGTCACTAACTTGAGCGAGGCACCGACCCGCATCAGCATCGTCCACCGGGCCCATGATCATTCCACGATGTGGAAAGACCCAGGCTCACTGTCAACTAGAGCACGCATGCGCCGGCGCTTTCGGCTGGCGTCCGTTCGTCCTTCGGAACGAACGGATCTCCGACTTCAGCGTGCTGGCCGGATGACCAGGTAGTTGGTCCATTCACCTCGGCGCACGAGCACGCTCACGGCACGGGCCTTCTCGGCTTTCGTCGCGACGGTCGTGAACTGCTTGCTGTCGGCGATCTCGGTGTTGTCGATCGACAGGATGACGTCTCCTTCGCGCACGCCGGCCCGCGCCGCCGCACCGTCGACGGCTTCGACCCGCACGCCACCGCGCACACGCAGCTCCTTCTTCTGCGTCTCACTCAGGTCAGACACGGTCAGGCCCAGCACGCTCTTGACCGTCGGCACCGCCGGGACCGGATCGGCACCGGCGCGGCGCGTTGGGCGGTCGGCCTCGAATTCGGCCACGGTGACGCTGAAGTCCTTGGTGGCGCCGCGGCGGAAGACCTGCAGCACGCTCTTGCTGCCGGGCTTGATGCTGCCGACGAAGCGCGGCAGGTCGCCCTGCTTATCGACGGCACGGCCGTCGACCTTGACGACGATGTCGCCTGCTTCGACGCCCGCCTTGTCGGCCGGGCCGTCCTTCTCGACGCTGAGCACCAATGCGCCACGCGGCTGTCCGAGGCCGATGCTCTCGGCCACGTCTTTGGTCACGGCGCCGATCTGCACGCCAATGCGGCCACGGATGACGCGCCCGCTGCTGCGCAGCTGATCGGCCACGCGCGTGGCCTCGTCGATGGGGATCGCGAAACTGATGCCCATAAAGCCGCCCGAGCGGCTGTAGATCTGCGAGTTGATGCCCACCACCTCGCCACGCAGGTTGATCAGCGGGCCGCCCGAGTTGCCGGGATTGATGGCGACGTCGGTCTGGATCAGCGGCAGCAGGTCGCCGGTGTCGCGCTGCTTGGCGCTGACGATACCGGCGGTGACGGTGTTGTCCAGGCCGAAGGGCGAGCCGATGGCCATCACCCATTCTCCGACCTTGAGCCGGTTGACATCGCCGATCTTTACCGGGGACAGGCCAGTGACGTCGATCTTCACCACGGCCACGTCGGAGCGCTTGTCCGCGCCGACGATGCGGGCCTTCAGTTCGCGCTTGTCGGTGAGGGTGACGATGACCTCATCGGCCCCCTCGACGACGTGGGCGTTGGTCATGATGAAGCCGTCGGCAGTGAGCACGAAGCCCGAGCCGACACCGCGCTGCTGCTGCGGCGTGTCGTCGTCGCCACGCGGGTTGCCGCGGCGATCGGGCTGCGGGCGGATCGGCATCGGGATGCCGAACCGGCGCAGGAACTCTTCCATGCTGGGGTCGACTTCACCCGCGCTGCTGGCGGTGACGCGGCGCTCGGTGGTTCGGATGTTGACGACCGAAGGGCCGACGCGGTCGACGAGCTCGGTGAAGTCGGGCAGCTGCACGGTCGGCGTGGCCTGCGCCAGGCTGGGCAAGGGATGCAGGGCGCCTGCGGCCAGGGTCAGGGAAGCCAGGCCGAACGCCATGCGGCCGGCCCAGGAGCGAACGAAGGTCATGTGGCTTGCTTTCATGCGATGCAACTGGAGGGGTGCCATGGGAGGCCGGAAGTGCAAATAAGTTCAGGGCCGTCGGCGTTCGACGGCCTCGGCGAAGAGCTTGAGGGTGGCCGTTGGCACGTCGCCGACGACCGTGAGCCAGTCTTCACCGCGGCGCTGCATCAGTGTGCCGGTGGCGCCCTGCTGGGCGCGCAACTCGCTGCGGTGGCGCTGCGCCTGGTAGGGCTCGATGAACAGCGAGACGTGGGTCAGGCCGTCGGTGAAGACCGCCTGCAGCACCGGCGCCTGGTCGCCCGCGGTTTCCATGCCGCGCCGCACGCAGGCGGCAAGCTGGAAGCCGGCGACCGGACGCTGCAGCACCCAGCCTTCGGCCGCGAGTTCAGTGCGCTGCTGCTGCGGGCGCACGATGCGCCAGCCGTCGAGATTGCGGGTGCTGCGCAGTTCCTGCAGCACCGCTTCAGGCCGCGGCTTGATGCCGATTGCCACTTCGGAGAAGGCCGTGGACTCCAGCACCGCCGGCGCGGCCGCAGCGCCTTCGACCAGGCCGACGACATCGGCGCGCAGGATCAGCCCCGTCGCTTCGTCGGCCCACAGGCGTTGTGCGTAGCGCAGCGCGTCACGCGGCTGCAGCAGGAACACCGCCGCGTCGCGGCCGGCGACACGCGCCGTGCCCTCGCGCCGCAGCTCGTAGAGGTCGAGCGCCTGCGGATCGATCTGCTGCGGCGTCGTCGACCAGGCCGCGCGAGTCTCGCGTTTTTCGATCACGGCCACGCGCGACTGCGGCCACAGCGTGTGCACGGCGTCGTTGTGGCGCAGGATGCGCTGCTGGCGGCCGTCGAGCGCCTCGAGGTGTTCGTAAGTCTGGTCGCCCACCGCATAGTGGCCGACACGCGAGCTGGACATCGTGCCGCCAACGCTGAACACCATCGTGCCCTGGTAGTTGCCGCTGTTGGCGGCGCTGCGGATACGCGTCAGCCAGGCACGTGCGTCGGCGGCGGGCAGGGCCGCACCCTCGGCGGCAGCCTGACCGGCAGGCGGTAGCAGGCAGCACAACAGGGCCAGCAGCGGCAGCAGCGTGCGCTGCGGCCGCATTGACCGCAGAGGTGGCAGGCGATGCCGAAGCAGCGCCTCCATCAGCGCGCGGGCGTGGCCGGCACGGTCATCTCGACGCGGCGCAGCGCACCCGCCGGCGCGGCCACGGCCACGCCACCACGCGCCGACTGGTGCGCACGCAGGTACTCGTCGAGACGTTCGTCCCGCACCAGCACGAAGGGTGCGGTGTCGGCCGCCTTGGCCAGGCCGGCCGGCGCTTCGGCACCGGGCTGGCTGACGCGGGCGACCACCAGCACACCGGCCACGACCACGAAGCCTGCCGCCGCCGCAACCGACACCAGCCAGGCATGACGGCGGCGCGCGGCGATGACCGCCTGCACGGCAACGGGCATGGGCGCGACGATTGCGGGCTCGGCCGCCAGGCGTTCGCGCAACCTGGCCAGGAAGGCGGCATCGCCGGCGGCCGGCCGGGCCAGGTCTTCCGAGCGCATGACGTCGCCGATCAGCTGGTAGGCGTGCCACGTGCGACGGGCCTCGGCATCGTCACGCCACCCGGCGCAGGCACGGTCGGCGGCCTGCGCCTCGCCGTCGGCGAGCGCCGAGAGCCACGCACGCGTGTCGTCGGCAGACAGTTGCAGGGGGATGTTCGAGGGGGTGGCGTTCATGGGGCGATGCTCGGCAGGTGTCTTCGGGCGTCAGTCAGGTGCGCGCTACCAGCGCGCGCCATCGCGCGTGTCCAGCAGCGGCCGCAGCCGGGTGGCGATGGCTTCGCGGGCACGGAAGATGCGCGAGCGCACCGTGCCGATGGGGCAGTTCATCATTTCGGCGATCTCTTCGTAGCTCAGACCTTCGATCTCGCGCAGCGTGATGGCTTGGCGCAGATCTTCAGACAATGCTTCGATGGCCGAGTTCACCGCCGCTGCGATTTCCTTGCTCGCCAGCAAAGCTTCGGGTGTTTCGCCGTCGGTTAGTTCATTCTCGGCGCGTGAAGTTTCCTCGCCGTCCTCGCCCAGGCTGCGCGACGACTCCAGCACCAGCGGGTCGCGCTTCATGTCCATCAGCGCCTTCTTGGCGGTGTTGACGGCGATGCGGTAGAGCCAGGTGTAGAAAGCGCTGTCGCCGCGAAACTGCGGCAGGGCGCGGTAGGCGCGGATGAAGCTTTCCTGGGCGATGTCCTGCACCAGGTCGACGTCGCGCACCATGCGGCCGATCAGGCGCTCGACGCGGCGCTGGTACTTGACGACCAGCATCTCGAAAGCCCGCACGTCGCCCCGCTTGACGCGTTCCACCAGCAGCGCATCGGCATCCGCGTCAGACATTCAGTCGGCTGCTCGTTCCGGGTGTTGCGCGCCGGAGGGGGTTTCGGGAGGGCGCGAATATACCGCGGCGCGCAGCGCGTGCCAGGCGGCGCCCGCCTCGGCCGCCGTGACGGCCAGCCAGGGCCCGCCGCTGCGCCCGGTGTGCAGCCGCAGCAGCAGGAAGGGCCCGAGGTCGATCATCAGTTGCAGCCGCCCGGGCACAGCGTCGACGGTCCAGCGCTGGCCGTCCCACTGCAGCAGGCGCTCGCGCGGGCGCGACAGCCGCCAGGCCAGCAGCAACACGCCCGCGGCCACGAACACCGCCAAGAACGCCGCCGGCGCGACGGGCGCCTCGAGATGCAGCAGCGCCCACACCGCGAAGACGCCGGCCGCCAGCGTCGGCAGCGCGATGTTCAGCAGGCGCCACGCCCAGCCGCCCGTGCAGCGCACGGCCACCGCAGGTGGCGCGCGCATCGGGCCTCAGGCGCGCCGGAAAACCAGCGTGCCGTTGGTGCCGCCGAAGCCGAAGTTGTTCTTCACCGCGACGTCGATCTTCATCTGCCGCGCCTCGTTGGCGCAGTAGTCCAGGTCGCATTCCGGATCCTGGTTGAAGATGTTGATCGTCGGCGGCGACACCTGGTGGTGCACGGCCAGCACGCTGAACACCGATTCGACGCCACCGGCGCCGCCCAGCAGGTGACCGGTCATCGACTTCGTCGAGTTGACGACCAGCTTCTTCGCGTGGTCGCCGAAGGCCAGCTTGATCGCGTTCGTCTCGTTCAGGTCGCCCAGCGGTGTGCTGGTGCCGTGTGCGTTCAGGTAGTTCACGTCGGTGGCATTGACGCCGGCGTTGCGCAGCGCGGCTTTCATGCTGCGCTTGGGGCCGTCGACGTTGGGCGCGGTCATGTGGAAGGCGTCGGCGCCCATGCCGAAACCCGCGAGTTCGGCGTAGATCTTGGCGCCGCGCTGCTTGGCGTGTTCATACTCTTCGAGCACCAGCACGCCGGCGCCTTCACCGAGCACGAAGCCGTCGCGGTCCCTGTCCCAAGGGCGGGACGCGGTTTTCGGGTCGTCGTTGCGCATCGAAAGTGCACGCGCCGCGGCAAAACCGCCCACGCCCAGCGGTGACACCGTGCTCTCGGCGCCGCCGGCGATCATCACGTCGGCGTCGCCATACTCGATGAGCCGCCCGGCCTCGCCGATGCAGTGCAGGCCCGTGGTGCAGGCCGTCACGATAGCCATGTTCGGGCCGGTGTAGCCGTACTGGATGGACACGTGGCCCGAGATCATGTTGATGATCGAGGCCGGCACGAAAAACGGCGAGATGCGGCGCGGGCCGCGCGCGGCGTACTCGATCTGCGTCTGCTCGATCATCGGCAGACCGCCGATGCCCGAACCGACCATGCAGCCGTAACGCTCGGCGCCGTCTTCGCCCAGCGTCTCGCCATGCGGCAGCCCGGCGTCCTGCACCGCCTGCATGGCCGCCGCCATCCCGTAATGGATGAAGGTGTCCATGTGACGGGCTTCCTTGGCGGGGATGTAATCCTCGATCTGGAAACCCTTCACCTCGCCGGCGAAACGGCAGGAGAAGGCCGAGGCGTCGAACTTCGTGATGAGGTCGATGCCGCTGCGCCCCGCCACGAGGTTGGCCCAAGCTTCCGTCACCGAGTTGCCGACCGGGCTCACGAGCCCGAGGCCGGTGACGACGACGCGACGCCTAGACATCAGCGGCCCCCGAGGCCCGTACCACGCCGCCCCCCCGAGGGGGTGCGACATGTCTCGAGACGGCTCATCGACATGTCGGCCTCAAGCCTTCTGGTGGGTCGACGCGTAGTCGATCGCCAGTTGCACCGTCGTGATCTTCTCGGCCTCTTCGTCCGGGATCTCGATGCCGAACTCGTCCTCCAGGGCCATCACCAGTTCGACGGTGTCGAGCGAGTCGGCGCCGAGGTCGGCCACGAAGGCCTTCTCGTTCGTGACATCGGCTTCGGGTACGCCGAGTTGCTCGGCGATGATTTTCTTGACACGTGCTTCGATATCGCTCATGACTCCTCCGGGAGTGGGGTCGGTTCAGACAGCCCGCAATTCTAGCGGCGGGGCCCTTGCCGGTTTTTCAGGCTGCAGGCGGCGCCTGCAGGTCGTGCTCTTGCGGCCGGTTCAGGCCATGTGCATGCCACCGTTGACATGCAGTTCGGACCCCGTGATATAGCCCGCCTCGCGGCTGGCCAGGAACAATACGGCGTGCGCAACTTCCTCTGCCGCACCCAGGCGGCCCAGCGGGATCTGCCCCAGCAGTGCGGCCTTGGCGGCGTCGGGCAGGCCGTGGGTCATGTCGGTGGCGATGAAGCCGGGTGCCACGCAGTTGACGGTGATCTGGCGGCTGCCGAGTTCACGGGCCAGCGCGCGTGTCATGCCGGCCACGCCGGCCTTGGCGGCGGCGTAGTTGGCCTGGCCGGCATTGCCGATCGCACCCACGACCGAGGTGATGTTGATCATGCGGCCATAGCGCTGTTTCATCATCGGCCGCATCGCGGCGCGGCAGGCGCGGAAGACGGCCTTCAGGTTGGTGTCCTGCACCAAGTCCCAGTCGTCGTCCTTCATGCGCATGGCCAGCGTGTCGCGCGTGATGCCGGCGTTGTTGACCAGCACGTGCAGACCGCCTTGTGTCTTGACGAGGGTGTCGACGGCGGCGTCGAGCGCCGGACCGTCGGTGACGTTCAGCACGATGCCCTGGCAGCCGGGGAAGTGGGCCAGCGCCTCGCCGATGCCGGCCGCGCCGGCCTCGGTGGTGGCCGTGCCGGTGACGCGGTAACCGGCACCGGCCAGCGCCAGCGCGATGGCGCGGCCGATGCCGCGCGAGGCGCCGGTGACGAGCGCGACCTGCGCCGCCGTCTGCACTTCGTTCATGCCAGCATCTCCATCGCCGCCTTCAGGCTGGCCGGGTCGAGCACGGTGGTGGTGACGAGTTCGGCATCCATACGCTTGACGAGGCCGGCCAGCACCTTGCCCGGGCCGCACTCGAAGACGTGCGAGAAGCCGCGTGCCTTCAGCGCCTGCGTCACTTCGACCCAGCGCACGGGGCCGAAGGCCTGGCGGTAGAGCGCGTCGCGGATGGCGTCGGGCGTGTTCTGCACGGCAACGTCGATGTTGTTGATCACCGGGATACGCGTTGCGCTCAGCGCCACGCCGGCGAGCTTGCCGCGCAGTGCCTCGGCCGCCGGTTTCATCAGCGACGAGTGGAAAGGCGCCGACACCGCCAGCAGCAGTGCACGCTTGGCGCCCGCGGCCTTGAGCTTCTCGCAGGCCAGGTCGACCCCGGCCTTGCTGCCGGCAATCACGGTCTGCCTGGGGTCGTTGAAGTTCGCGGGCTCGACGACTTCGCCGCTGGCCGCGGCCACGGCGGCGCAGGCTTCACGCACGACCGTGGCGTCCAGGCCGAGGATGGCCGCCATCGCGCCCGTGCCCACCGGCACCGCCTGCTGCATGGCCTGGGCGCGGAAGCGCACCAGCGGCAGCGCGTCGGCCAGGCTCAGTGCTCCGGCGGCGACCAGCGCGCTGTACTCGCCCAGCGAATGCCCGGCCATGGCGGCCGGTTCGGCGCCGCCCTCGGCCAGCCAGGCGCGCCAGCAGGCGATGGCCGCGGTGAGCATCACCGGCTGCGTGTTCGTCGTCAGCTCCAGCGCTTCCTTCGGGCCTTCGTGGATCAGGCGCGCCAGGTCTTCGCCCAGCGCGGCCGAGGCTTCCTCGAGCGTCCGGGTGACGGCAGGGTGGTCGCCCCAGGCGTCGAGCATGCCGACGGACTGCGAGCCCTGGCCGGGGAAGACAAATGCAAATGCAGTCATGGAGGGAAAGGTCTGAACGCGCCGGGTTCGAAAGGTCAGAAGTCGAGCAGCACCGCGCCCCAGGTGAAGCCGCCGCCGACACCTTCGAGCAGCACGGTGTCACCCGGCTGGATGCGGCCGCTGCGCACCGCCACGTCCAGCGCCAGCGGCACCGACGCGGCCGAGGTGTTGCCGTGTTCGTCGACGGTGACCACCATCTTCTCGAGCGGCAGCTTCAGCTTCTTGGCCGTGCCCTGCATGATGCGGATGTTGGCCTGGTGCGGCACCAGCCAGTCGACGTCGGCCTCGCTGCGGCCGGCCTTGGCCAGCACGGCGCGCGCCGCGCTGTCGAGCACGCCCACGGCGAGCTTGAAGACGGCCTGGCCGTCCATGCGCAGCAGCGGGTCGCCCAGCACCTGGCCGCCCGAAACGGTGCCGGGCACGCACAGGATGCCGACATGCTTGCCGTCGGCGTGCAGTTCGGTGGCCAGGATGCCGGGTTCGACGCTCGACTCCAGCACCACCGCGCCGGCGCCGTCGCCGAACAGCACGCAGGTCGTGCGGTCGTTGAAGTCGAGGATGCGCGAGAAGACCTCGGCGCCCACCACCAGCGCGCACTGCACGCCACCGGCACGCACCATCGCATCGGCAACGCTGAGCGCGTAGACAAAACCGGCGCAGACGGCCTGCATGTCGAAGGCCATGCAGCCGTTGGCGCCCAGCTTGTTTTGCAGGATGCAGGCGGTGGACGGGAACACCATGTCGGGCGTCGACGTGGCCACGATGATGAGATCGACGTCGTCGGCCGTGCGGCCGGCGGCGTGCAACGCGGCGCGGCAGGCGTGCAGCGCCAGGTCGCTGGACGACACACCTTCGTCGACGAAGTGGCGGGCGCGGATGCCGGTGCGTTCGACGATCCACTCGTCGCTGGTTTCGAGCCCGCGTTCGGCCAGCAGCGCGACCATGTCGGCATTCGACAGCCGCCGCGGCGGCAGGTAGCTGCCGGTGCCGGTGATGCGGGCGTAGCGCGGGAGGGATGTGGGCGGGGTCATGCAGCTTGTTCCGACGCGGCATCGCCGCCCGGCGGCAGCGCCGGCGCGGCCGGCAGCGTGTCGACGATGCGATCCTGCACACGGTCGAGCAGGCGGTTGCGCGCGGCATCATACGCCCGCGTCAGCGCCTGTTCGAAGGCGTAGGCGTCGGCCGAACCGTGGCTCTTGAAGACCAGCCCGCGCAGCCCGAGCAGCGCGGCGCCGTTGTAGCGGCGCGGGTCGACGCGGTGCTTGAAGCGCTTCAGCACCGGCAGCGCCACCAGCGCCGCCAGCTTGGCCAGCGGCGTGCGCGTGAACTCCTGCTTGATGAAGTCCGACAGCATCGACGCCAGACCTTCGCTGGTTTTCAGCATCACGTTGCCGACGAAGCCGTCGCAGACGACGATGTCGACCGTGCCCTTGAAGATGTCGTTGCCTTCGACGTTGCCGTGGAAGTTGATGTGCCCTTCGGCGCCGGCGGCACGCAGCAGTTCGCCGGCGCGCTTGATCGACTCGCTGCCCTTGATGGCCTCTTCGCCGATGTTCAGCAGGCCGACACTGGGGTTCAGCTTGCCGTCCACCGCGGACACCAGCGCGCTGCCGAGCACGGCGAACTGCAACAGGTGTTCGGGGGCGCAATCGACGTTGGCGCCGAGGTCGAGCACCGTGGTGTAGCCGTCGCGGCCGTTGGGCAGCACGCTGGCGATGGCCGGGCGGTCGATGCCGTCCAGCGTCTTCAGCAGGTAGCGCGCCAATGCCATCAGCGCGCCGGTGTTGCCGGCCGAGACGCAGGCATGGGCGCCGCTCTTCAATTGCTGCAGCGCCACGCGCATCGACGAGTCGCGCTTCCTGCGCAAGGCCACTTCGACGGGGTCGTCCATCGTCACGACTTCGGTGGCGACCACCCGCGTGCACCGCGGCAGCGTGACCGCAGCTTCCAGCGCAGCGGCACTGCCGACGAGCACAAGCTCGGCCTGGGGGTGCTTGTCGAGAAAGGCCCGGCAGGCGGGCAGCGTGACCGCGGGGCCATGGTCGCCGCCCATGCAGTCCACCGCCAGGCGGACCAGCGCCAGGGGAGCGTGGACGGGGTGAGGGGACACGGGTTTACAGCAGGGCTTCAGCCGCGCACGGGCCGAAACCGCTCAGGCGACGCTGCGGGCAGCGCCCCGAGCAAGGCCGGTGCAGGCCGACATGCGGCCCGCAGGTGCCACTCAGGCGTCGGCCTTGGTCTTCAGGACCTTGCGGCCGCGGTAAAAACCGGTGGGGCTGATGTGATGACGCAGGTGCACCTCGCCCGTGGTGGTTTCGACGGCGGTGCCCGGCGCCGCGACGGCGTTGTGCGAGCGGTGCATGCCGCGCTTGGAAGGCGACTTCTTGTTCTGCTGGACGGCCATGAAAATCTCCTGGGATCGACGCGCGCGGCACCGTAAAAGTCGGCGCCGGCCTGGGGCGCCGAAGGGCGCGCTGTGGGTGGCGGGGCTTGCTTGGGGGCTTGCTTGGCGGCTTGCTTGGCGGCTTGCTTGGCGGTAGCGCCTCCAGAACCCTGCACAGGCAAAGGTACACGGGCTGGTGGGGTCGGGCCGCCTGACTGACTATTCTGCATACACCGAACCCGCAGGCCCGTGCGTTTGCAAAGCCGGCGAGTATAGCACCCACCCGTGCCGTCAGCGCCATGCGCTCAAGCACCGCCGGGCGGGCGCCGCAGCGCCGCCAGCGCGGCAAAGGGGTTGGGCGCCGGCGCTTCTTCTTCAAGCGGCTCGGCCGCCGGCAGTGGCAGCGGTTCGGGACACAGCCCGTGGCGCGGCACGATAGGCAGCGCCAGGATCAGCTCGTCTTCCAGCAGGGCCTGCAAGTCCAGCCGCGCGGGTAGGGTCAGCACGTCGTCCTCGGACTCCCCGTCCAGGCGCGCCGCCTCTTCCTCGTTGCGCACGAAGCGGAAGCGGCGCTGCACCGCCAGGTGTTCGCTCATCGGCTGCAGACAGCGCTGGCACTCCAGCGGTACCTCGGCACTGCCCTGCAGTTCGAGCCAGACCTCGGGCTCGCCACCCAGCACCGGCACCTGCCAGCCATGGGCCTGCCAGGTGGCAGTGCCGTCTGTGGCGGCACACAGGCTGCCGCCCAGCCGCGCCATGCCAGCCAGCGGCCACTGGCCCTGCAGCGTGCCGGCGGCCTTGCACAGCGCGATCACGTCGAGCGCATGCGGATCGGGGCCGCGCTCCTTCATGGGCAGACCTCGGCGCCGACGCAGGCGCAGGCGCAGGCGGGCCGCAGGGCGGAGAGCAGGGAAACTTGGGGCGGCACCATGCCCGTCAGTGTAACGAGCCGATACGCCGAGAATCACGGCCATGAACACCCCGCCCCCGCTCATCCTGGGCTCGACCTCGCGCTACCGGTGCGAACTGCTGCAACGCCTGCGCCTGCCCTTCGAGACAGTGTCGCCACAGGTCGACGAAACGCCGCTGCCGGGCGAAGCGCCGGCGGCCATGGCCGTGCGCCTGGCGCTGGCCAAGGCGCAGGCGGTGGCCGCATTGCACCCGCTGGCAGTGGTCATCGGCTCGGACCAGGTGGCCGACCTCGACGGCCAGCCCATCGGCAAGCCCGGCACCCACGAGCGTGCGGTGGCGCAGCTGCGCCAGCTGAGTGGACGGTGCGCCGTCTTCCAGACCGCGGTCGCCGTGGTGCGCGCCAGCACCGGCTTTGCCGAGGTGCTGCTGGCGCCGGTGACAGTGCACTTCCGCACGCTTCGGGACGACGAGATCGAACACTACCTGCGGCTGGAGCAGCCCTACGACTGCGCCGGCAGCGCCAAGAGCGAGACGCTGGGCATCGCGCTGCTGAAGGCCATCGACAGCGACGACCCCACCGCGCTGGTCGGCCTGCCGCTGATCCGCACCTGCTTGCTGCTGCGCCGGGCCGGCCTCGACCCGCTGGCGTCATGAAACCCGGCTCGCTGCTGCTGGTGCCGAACGCGCTCGACCTGGGCGCCGACGAGGTTGACCTGCGCGAGGTGCTGCCCGAGGGCGTGATCCGCCGCGCCGCCGCCCTGCTGCACTGGGCCGCCGAAGACGCACGCAGCACACGCGCCTTCCTCAAGCGCGTGGTGGTGCTGGCACCCCTGGCGGCGCCGCTGCAGGCCATCACGATCACCGAGCTGCCGCGGCCGCGCAAAGGCAGCCGCGAGGCGGTGCCGGCAGCCGAATGGCGGGCGCTGCTGCAGCCGGCGCTGGCGGGCCACGACCTGGGCCTGCTGTCCGAAGCCGGTCTGCCCGCCGTGGCCGACCCCGGCGCAGCGTTGGTGCAGGCGGCGCACGACGCGGGGTTGCCGGTGCTGCCGCTGCCCGGCGCGAGTTCACTGCTGCTGGCGCTGGCCGCCAGCGGTCTGAACGGGCAGAGCTTCGCCTTCGTCGGGTACCTGCCCCAGGACGCCGCGGCGCGTGCCGCGCGCCTGAAGGAACTGGAAGCGCTGTCGCGGCGCCTGGGCCAGACACAACTGATCATCGAGACGCCCTACCGCAACGCAGCGCTGCTGGCCGCGATGACGGCGGTGCTGGGGCCGGGCACCCGCGTCTCGGTGAGCTGCGGCCTGACCCTGGCGGGTGGCTGGAGCCGCACCGACAGCGTGGCAGCCTGGCTGAAACGGCCGGCCCAGATGCCCGACCGCTGGCCGGCGGTGTTCAGCCTGCTTGCGACATGAAACCCGGCAGGCCCGCGACTGCGGCGCACGCGCCCGCCATCGGCGGTTACCCGCCGAGCAGCATCGCCACCTTCTTCTTGGGGCGGATGTTGGGCGACAGGCCGGTTCGCGTCGGCACGTGCGACGTCGTGGTCCGCGCCGCCGATTCCCAAGCCGGGGCGGCGTCGTTGCTGCTGGGCTCGTAGGGCTTGTCGAAGAAGGGGTCGCGCGACGACGGCGCGGCGCGGCGCGGGGCCTCGATCACGCGTTCGCGAAAGGGTGCGGCGCGCTCGGTCACCACCTCAGCCGTGAGCTCGGGCACCCTCGGCGCGTCATCGGCCTCGTAGCGGCGCGGACGGCGCGGGCGGTCGTCTTCCAGTTCGAAGGGCTCGACCTCGACCTTCTCCTTCAGCAGCTTCTCGATCTCGCCCAGCAGCCGCAGGTCGTCGCGGGCCACCAGCGTCACCGCCAGGCCCGAGGCGCCGGCTCGGCCGGTGCGGCCGATGCGGTGGATGTAGTCCTCGGCATGGAAAGGCACGTCGAAGTTGAAGACCGCCGGCAGGTCGGCGATGTCCAGGCCACGCGCGGCCACGTCGGTGGCCACCAGCAGGTCGACCTCGCCGGCCTTGAACGCGGCCAGCGCCTTCAGCCGTTCGTCCTGCGACTTGTCGCCGTGCAGCGCCTGCGTGCGCAGGCCGTCGCGTTCGAAGCTGCGCGCCAGGCGCGCGGCGCCGAGCTTGGAATTGACGAAGATGAGGGCCTGCGACAGCACACGCTGCTTCAGCAGCTGGCGCACGATGGCGCGCTTGTCGTCGTCGGTGCAGCTGTAGAAACGCTGCTCGACATTGGTGGCGGTGGCGTTGGGCCGCGCCACTTCCACCAGCAGCGGCTCCTGCAGGTAGCTGTTGGCCAGCTTCTTGATCTCGGGCGAGAAGGTGGCCGAGAACAGCAGCGTCTGTCGCGCCTTGGGCAGGTAGGACAGGATGCGCTGCAGGTCGGGCAGGAAACCGATGTCGAGCATGCGGTCGGCTTCGTCGAGCACCACGTACTCGACCTGGTTGAGCACCGCGCTCTTGGCCTCGATGTGGTCGAGCAGGCGGCCGGGGGTGGCGATCAGCACCTCGACGCCGGCCTTCAGCTGCAGCGTCTGCGGCTTCATGTCGATGCCGCCGAAGACCACCGCCGAACGCAGCTGCGTGTGCTTGGCGTAGTTCTTGACGTTGGCCGCCACCTGATCGGCCAGTTCACGCGTGGGCGTCAGCACCAGCGCACGCACCGGGTGGCGCGCCGGCGACATGCTGGCGTTTTCGTGGCGCAGCATCTTCTGCAGCAGGGGCAGCGTGAAGGCCGCCGTCTTGCCGGTGCCCGTTTGGGCGGCGCCCATGATGTCGCGGCCGTCCAATACCAGCGGGATGGCCTTGGCCTGGATTGGCGTCATCGCGGTATAGCCCGACTCGGCCACGGCGCGCAGCAGCTTGGGGTCGAGGGGGAGGGTGTTGAAGAGCGGAGCGGGCTGCTCGGCCGCAACAGGTTCAGCTTCGGTGTCGGTTTCAGTCATGTGTCTTTAATTATCGCTCTCGCAGCGGCATCGGCCGACTGGCCAGGCGCCGCAGCCAGCGCGGCGAACGGAAACGCACGATGCGCCAGTACAGATACACGTAGCTCACGGCGAAGAGGCCCAGCGCTGCCGCCATCACGGCCGAGTTGTCCCAGAACAGAACCGCTGGCACCACCGACGCCATGCACAGCGCCCACAGGAAGGGCGAGGTCATCGAGTTGCGGCGCGTCAGCGACCTTGCACCACGGTCACCCACCGCCCAGCGCAGCAAACGGCGGTAGAGGAGCGAATGCAGATGAATGCCATCGGGCATGCTGGGCGGAACGGCGCGAAGAAAGCGGCGGCGGTAGATCGAAAACAGGGTCTCGAAGACGGGGTAGATGCACACCAGCAGTGGAAATAGTGGCGAGACCTGAGGGTTGCGCACAAGCAACAGTATCGACAACTCGGCGACGTAGAAGCCGAGGAAATACGCGCCCCCATCGCCCAGGAAGATCAGGCCCGACGGAAAGTTCCAGACAAAGAAACCCAGCACGGCGCCGATACCCACG
Organism: Burkholderiales bacterium; assembly: GCA_038205425.1. Classification (GTDB taxonomy): domain Bacteria; phylum Pseudomonadota; class Gammaproteobacteria; order Burkholderiales; family Burkholderiaceae_C; genus Rubrivivax. The sequence continues at coordinate 37,146 of JBBRBW010000013.1, forward strand.
AGCGCAAGGGCGCCGACCACGACGTCGCCAGACTGGAAGGCCACGTAGGCAATGGCCGCCAACATGATCACCACACACATCGAAGCCAGGCCGTTGAAGCCGTCGATGATGTTCACCGAATTTGCGATGCCGGCAACGGCCACCAGTGTCACCACCAGCGCGCCGGCACCCACGGACAGCAAGGCGTCGAGGCCGGGTATGTCGCTGCGCGTGATCTGCGCCCCGAGCAGCCAGAACGCCAACGCGGCCGAAACCATGGTGGCCAGCAGACGATGCAAAGGGCTGACGCGCTTGGTGACGTCCTCGATCAGGCCTGCAGCAAAGGCAGGGATCGCACACGCCAGCAGCAGGATCGAGATGAGCGCCCATGAGCCGTTCGTCCAGCACAGCAGCGCAACGCCCGCCGCAATGCCGCCGAAAATGCCGATGCCGCCGACTCGTGGCACGGCCCGGGTATGAAATTTCTGGGGCCCCGACACGTCATGGTCCAGCGCCAAGCTGCCGCTGCGGCCAAGGGTGTGGACGACCCAGCCGGTGAGCAGGACAGAGACGAAGAAGGCGAGGATGAACGTAGGCACAGCCTGCGAGTTTAGCCAATCGGCCAGGGGAACCTGTGGAAAACCCGCGATGAGCCGCGGAAGGTGCCGTCTTGCGCCGCTAGAATTCGCTGCTTTGCCAAACCGCAACTGCTCCCGGGTTCTGCGCTGCACCATGCTCATGCGAATGTCCTCTCTGCGCCGTCTATCCTGTGCTGGTTACGTTTTGGCGGCGCTGGCACTGGCGGCGTTGATCGCCCCAAGCAGCACGTTGGCGCAAACAGCGGCTGGCAGCACCGATGCGGCGGCCGTAAGCGGCGGGCCGATCCGCCTGCGCCAGCCGGTGGCCGAAAGCATGACGACGACCGTCAATGCGCCGATGGTGGTAGCCGCGCCCCCGGGCGAATTCGAGTCCTTCGTCGGGCTGCCGCGCTTCGGCGCCGACATGGTCAATGAACTGTCGGCCGGAGCCACAGACTTCAGCCCCATCGTGCCGCCCGAATACGTCGTCCAAGGCGGTGATGAGTTGCAGGTCACCCTGTGGGGATCGGTCGACGCCGACCTGCGCCTGAGCGTCGACCGCAGTGGGCGAGTGACGATCCCGCGCGTGGGGCCGGTGATGGTGGCCGGCGTTCGCTTTGCCGACCTGCACGACGTGCTGTCGCGTCGGGTGGGGCTGGTCTTCAAGAACTTCGAGTTGAGCGTCAGCCTCGGCCGGCTGCGCGGCGTACGGGTCTACGTGACGGGCTTCGTGCAGAAGCCTGGCGCTTATGCGGTGGCCGGGCTGTCGACGGTGATGAACGCCGTAATGCGTGCCGGCGGCCCGGCGTCGGCGGGCAGCTTCAGACAGATCGAACTGCGGCGTGACGGCAAACTGGCCGGCACCTTCGATCTCTACGACCTGCTGCTGCGTGGCGACCGCAGCGGCGACCGTCTGGTGCAGCCCGACGACGTGGTGCATGTGTTGCCGGTGGGGCCACAGGTGGCGCTGCGCGGTAGCGTCAACAAGCAGGCAGTGTACGAACTGAAGGCCGGAGAGTCGCTGCGCGACGTGTTCCGCATGGCTGGAGGTTTATCGCCCATTGCCGACCGCACACGCGTGGCGCTGGAACGTCTGGACGAGCGCAACGCGCAGCGGGTGGTGCAACTGCAATTGCCCGGCAGCGACACGGTGCCGCTGGTCAACGGCGACGTGGTGCGCGTGTTCAGCGCCGTGGAGTCTTCGCTGTCGGTGGAACGGCAGAACAAGCGCGTTCGGGTCGAAGGCGAGGTGATCCTGCCCGGCGAGTACGTGTTGCCACCGCAGAGCACACTGGCAGACGCCATGCGCGCCGCCGGAGGTCTGACGCCGGCGGCCTATCTGTACGCTGCCACCTTCACGCGGGAAAGTGTTCGCGCCACGCAGCAGGAGAATTTCGACCGGGCGCTGCGCGACCTGGAAACCGACATGGTGCGCAATTCCGCGACGCAGCGAGTTTCGACCGCGGAGGAAGCCACGGCGTCATCAGTACGGTCGACGGCCAATGCGCGACTGATCGAGAAGCTGCGCGCCCTGAAACCTACCGGGCGCGTGGTTTTTGAGACGCCCCCAGATGCAACGCAGTTGCCCAACATCGTGCTCGAAGACGGCGACCGCCTGGTCGTGCCACCGAAACCCACCACCGTGGGCGTGTTCGGCAGCGTTTTCAATATCGGAAGCTACCTGTACTTGTCTGGCCGCACGGTCGACGACTACCTGCGTCTGGCTGGGGGCCCGACCAAGGGCGCCGACGAAGCCAGCGTCTTCGTCGTTCGTGCCAGTGGGCGGGTGGTCAGCAGCCGCCAGCAACAGAGCACCTGGTTCAACCGCGGCAACCACATCGGCACTTTCAGTGCCGAGCCCGGTGACACGGTGTTCGTGCCCGAGGAACTCGACAAGTCCACCTTTGTGCAGGGTGCGAAGGACTGGACGCAGGTTCTTTACCAGCTTGGAATCGGGCTGGCCGGGATCAAGACGCTCATTCCGTGACCTTGCAGATGACACAGGAAACCCTTGCTCAAGACAGCGGCCCCCCCTTAGCGGCCGACAAGCCACCAAGCGATGGCCACGAGAGTGGACTGGCCTTCATTGACCTGGCGATTCTGTTTGTCGATCGCTGGAAACTGCTGTTACTCGGTCCACTCGTTGCCGGGCTGCTTGCAGTCGCTGTTACCTACCTCATTGTGCCGACTTTCACGGCGCGCACGGTGTTCCTGCCCCCGCAACAGCAACAAAGCCTGGCCACTTCGGCATTGGCCTCGCTAGGCGCATTGTCTAGTTTGGCCGGTGGCGTTGCCGGCTTCAGGAGCCCGATAGATCAATACGTTTCCTTATTGCAAAGTACGACCATTGCAGATCGTGTCATCGACAAGTTCGACATTATGCGAGTCTACGATAAAGAGTACCGTTTGGACGCGCGCAAGGGACTGACGAAGAACGTGCGGATCGTTGCGGGCAGAAAGGACGGCCTGATCACGATCGAGGTTGATGATGAGGACCCGAAACGTGCCGCTGACATGGCGAATTATTACGTCGATGAGTTGCGGCGATTGACCAGCCAGCTTGCGCTGACCGAAGCACAACAACGTCGACACTTCTTTGAAGGACAATTGGCGCAGACTCGCGAACGTCTTACCCAGGCGCAAGGCGCGCTGCAGGCCAGTGGCTTCAACCCTGGCGCACTCAAAGCCGAGCCGCGTGCTGCCGCTGAGGGGTACGCCAAACTTCGCGCGGAGTTGACCGCCGCTGAAGTCCGGCTACAAACCCTGCGGCAGAATCTTGCCAACGCGGCCCCTGAGGTGCAGCAGCAGGGCGCCACAGTGGCCGCGCTGCGTTCCGAGTTGGCCAAGTTGGAGGTTGTTTCGGATTCTGGCGGCGACGCGGGATACATCGGAAAGTATCGAGATTTCAAGTATCAAGAGACTTTATTCGAACTCTTTTCGCGCCAATATGAAATTGCGCGCTTGGACGAGAGCCGTGAAGGGGCCCTCATTCAAGTAGTTGATGTCGCCATGCCAGCAGAGAAGAAGACACGGCCCAGACGCGCGTTGACGGCAATCACAGTGACCGCCGGCACTCTCCTGCTGCTGCTCGCCTACCTGATCATTCGAAAGATCTCGGGACAGTCGCGAGTCAACGCGCGTGATGCCGCGAAGTGGTCCCGGCTTCGTGCTGCGTTTCGCTGGCGCTGAACGTGAGGTCACAAGATCATCAGGACTCGACTCAGGGTGCGATGGCGACACAATGGCGGCGCCAAAGCGTCCGAAACCCGACGAAACTTGAGCTTGGGGGCCGACCGCGCCGTCAGTCGACCTCATTGATCTGGCCTAGACCGTCCCCGGTTCGGGCGCAACTGTACTTCGCTTCGACACCTCGATTCTGTATCTGCCTGGCTCTAGACCGCCATCGGCCGCTCACCCAACCGCCGACCGCGGTCGTTGTGGCAGATCGAGGATTCCGCTAGCGAGCCTTGCTCCTTGGCTCGCCGCTTTATTTGATACTTAACGACGGCATGGAAAAGAATCCCCGTTTCACGGTTATTATACCGGCCAAGAACCGCGCGACCTATCTCTTCTATACGCTGCGCACATGCTCGATGCAAGAGTATGAGAATCTGGAGATCATAGTCTCGGATGATGGCAGCACCGATGACACTCGAGAGGTTGTGGAGTCGGCCGGGCGAAGAGACGGGCGCGTGCGCTACATCTCCCCTGGACTTGGTGTCGGTATGCGCGACAATTTTGAGTTCGCTCTCAATCAAGTCAAACCGGGCTACGTTATAGCTTTGGGCGCCGACGATGGATTGTTGCCGCGCGGCATTCAGGGCATGCATGATCTCTTGAAGGAGACGGGGAAGGATCTGGCAGCATGGCCCGCGCCGACTTTCTCATATGCGAATTCTAGAACTATCGACAGTCAACTTGTACTCTTTCGAAAGAGTGGCCGAAAGATCATCAGGTCTGCAGATTTCCTGAAGCGACAGGCGGAGGCTTTGGACTATCTGGACGATATAGAGTCACCGATGTCGTATGTCAAGGGGGTTGCATCGACCGTATTGATTGATCGGGTGCGGAGCCGCTCACTCGACGGCAGATTCTATGCATGCCCCACTCCTGACGGTTACTCAGGAATCGTTCTTGCTGGCGAGGTTGAAGATTATGCGTTTTCCGGCGAGCCATTCTCAATTTACGGTATCTCACCCACATCGCAGGGCATGAATTACCAAGCTGGAACGTCAGAAGCAACGATCATATCTGAAGCCTTCTTTCGCGCTGTTTCGAACGCGCCAATGCACGCAAGGCTGGCCTCTCAGCCCTATTCTCCGCTCATTGCTCTGATGACAGCCGACTACATTTTCACTGCCTCGGACCTGCCGGGTTGGCCCGGCAGGTTTCCGCCGATTGACTTCCAACACCTTCTGACGCGTGGCCTGAACGAACTATCGCATGGCCTATATGCCAAAGAGCGGCTCGTCAGAGAACTGAAAATTCTTGGCTCGATCGCTGATGCCAAGGGGCTTACCGAGTTCTTCCGGCAGAAGGTCAAAACGACCAATCGATTCCTGGAAAAGGATAGATTTGCCGGCAATGGTATTAGCCCAAACTTCTTTGTTCTCAGCGGTGCGGACATAGGTGTCAGCAACATAGTAGATGCAGCGTACTTTGCGCACTTCGCGCACTCGATGTTTTCGCGCCCAATGATCGCGACAGCAGCAGATGCCATCAGAAACTCCATCTCGTATTGGCTTCGTTCGCGCGTGAAGGGAGAAGCCTTTCCTGACGAGTCGGTCTGGCGAAAAAATTAGATCTTGCGCGGCAAGGTAACCGAAAGAACGATCGGATCCCGCCAAGGCGGCCCAGTCTTCAATCACCCCTATCGACATCGGTCGGCAGCGCCCACTTTTGGTCTGTTCATGACCGTCGGCCCAGCACGATCGCGCCTGTCAAAGACGATCTCCACAACATGAAAACATCTCCAAACTTTGATCCCGCAGCACACATTCCCGGAGGATATCTACCTTTCGATGGTGCCATAGAGTTTTACGGGCGGATTCAATCAATCTTGAAGCCAACATATACAGTTGTCAACCTCGGCGCTGGCCGTGGCGCTTGGTTCTTTGAGGACAAGTGTGAAGCAAGGCGGCAGTTGCAGGATATCAAACGTGTGGCGCTTCGCGTAATCGGCTTGGACATTGACCCCGCTGTCCTGACCAATCCAACTACTACCGAAAATCATGTTATAAAGGACAATAGGTTCCCGCTGCCTGACGCGTGCGCCGACGTCATAATTGCGGACTATGTACTGGAACACGTTGAAGATGTCCCCGCATTTCAGGCTGAAATTGACAGAGTACTGCGCTACGGCGGGTACTTCATCGCGAGAACGCCGCACAAGTTTCAATATGAGTCAATCGCCGCACGTCTTATAAAGAACAGACACCACACACACTTTCTCGCAAAGGCGCAGCCCAATCGAAAGGTGGAGGATGTTTTTCCTACTGCTTATCGCCTCAATACATGCAGAGCAGTACAGAAGGCTTTTCCGGCCTACAAGAATTCGACCTATCTATACTCCAATGAACCGACATACTTCTTTGGCCGCCGGTTGATATTCAAATTGCTCTCCGTCCTCCAGAGAATTCTTCCAAGAATTTTCATATCGAATATTTTCGTATTTGTGCAGAAGCCGGCATCGCCGTCTTGGCAATAGATCTACCGATAGGATACCGTTCAAGGTAGGCTATTGTCCTGTGCAGTCCAAAAGCGTTCCGTTACCGGTGGCACTGCGGAATTCGCAGCGATCTGCCACCTCACAGCACGGACACGGTCCGCCATCGGACTCGAGGCGGCGAGTGGCTCTTGGCCCATCGGCCGTTAACAGCGGGAAACGTATTCATGGTCCGGTCGATCGCCATTGCTGCGTAACGGGAGAAGCCTTAGGTGCCGCCATTGAGCGTTGAACGACATCACCTGCGACGATGAGTGCCTACCTAACGCTTGGCGCTGCCGGGTCGTTCCTGCTCGCACTGGCTCTTTCATTACTGACCACCGCGCAGTGGCAAATCTTCGCCCCCACGGTTTCATCACTTCTTGTTTTTGCACTCTTCGCTCTGATCCTCTATCGAAGATTTCCTGAGAATGTAGTCGGTGAGATAGGCTTTATCTACTTGGCATTGACGCTGGCCTACACAGTTCTGCCCGGCATCACCTTTCTCCTGGTCGACTTCGAAATATCATCAAGTTGGGTATGGGAGAAACTGTCTCTTCTTTTGCCCGAGCCATCTCAGCTCGGACTTCATCTCTGGCGGCATGTACTGTTCATGTCCGGAGTATCAATCGGCTACCTCGCGTTTCGGGGGTCCGAGGCACCAGTCTCGACACATACACTTCCTTTCCACCGCAACGACAGTGCGGCGGTGATGTACCTCTCGGGTGTGGTGTCAATCTCAATTGTCGGCATCAGCGGACTGTCTGCGCCGGTCGAGTCGTATATTGACCACTACGTTAGATTCGAACATCTAGACCCATTCCTGTTGCGAGTTGTTTACATACTTCTCATACTCAAGACCTCGGGATATTTCCTGCTCCTGACTCTATTATTTCAGAATTACAATAGGTACAGACTCCTGATCCCGCCAGTTGTCATAGCTATGAGCGCATACGAAACAGCGTATTCTTTCGGTTCCAGGATAGAAACTCTAGGTATTCTTCTCGGCACGGTCTGCCTGTACCACTACAAGGTCAGCCGAATATCCCTCAAACAGGGCTTCTGGGCCTTCACTGCTATAGCAATCCTATTTTCCGTAATCGAGATATTCAGGTCAGTAGGTTTCGACTTCGGCGCGACCAAAGACGCGGTCGCGACTGAAGGGGCAAGTCCCGCATCCGAGTTTGGCGCGGTCTTCTTCACGGGCTTTCACCTCTACAGCGAACGAGCAGCAGGGACGCTGCCGAAGGCGGATGCGTTGATGTTCTTCAACGATATTCTTGCCCTCGTGCCATTCGTCGATCACATAGAGTGGAATCCACAATACTGGTACGCAAGAAACTATTTCCCCGAGGCCATAGTACCCCCGCAGACCAATGGGCCGATCGCAGACAGCGCAATCTGGGGCGGCGAGCTCGACCTGCTCGTGCGCGCGATTGTCAGTGGCGCCGTATACGCCGGCCTCATGCGGTGGTTCATCAAACGACGCAATTTTTGGTGGGCGACTGTCATCTTCACATATTGTTTCGCGACCTCCGTGATGGCTCTAAAGTACTCTGTCTTCTATCAATTAGCCCCGCTTCTTCGAATAATCCTCCCTGGGCTATTGATATTGCTGTTACTTACGAAGATTGTGCGAGGAGCGAGGCTTTAAAGTCAACCAAGAGGCACTGGTTGATGACCACCGGTGTGTCACGACGAAGCGCCAACCTGCCGAAGCAACATCCGCCCGGCGACCACAAGTGCAAGCAGAAGAACGGCCGCAGTGCCGAACAGCAAGCCCGCGCGGGCGATTAACGACGGTTCATCAGGCATCAGTAAGAAACCGCACACGATTATGGGCAAGCTCAGCATGAGCGGCACGACGACCACACAGCGGTACCACGTCCAGTTTTCACCGGGAAAGCAGCGTTTGTTCATCAGCCACAGCCCTAGCGTGATTTCGATGAATCCGTGGGCCAGCAAGAGGAAGGCACCGCCGGCCAGGCCCAGCCGAGTGACGGCCAACAACATCAGCGGTACGCCGACCAGCAGGCTCACCGCCATCAACGTTGCATGCAGACGCGTCCAGCCAATAGCCTGCTGGTAGGCGGCAGGCAGCCACATCAGTCCCGACATCGCGAATCCGATCGTGAGCAGGCGCGCAGTCATGGTTGTCTCGGAATTCTCCCAGCCGAGCCACAGCGTAAAGAGGTCGGGTGCAAAGGCGCAAACGAACACAGACGCAGGGACAACGGCCAAGCCGACGAAGGAACTGCCCATCAGATAGGTTCGACGCAGGCTGACCGAGTCGCCAGCCGCGCTCAGTTCCGAGAACTTCGGAAAGTAGGCGCGGTGGAACGCCAGGATGAACATCTGCAGGAGCCCAATCGCAGTCAAACACACGCTGTACTTGCCCAGCGCCTCGGCGGGCATCAGCTTGCTAATCGCAAGGCGGTCGGCGTTGGAAATCAGGGCACCGCAGGCGGCGGTGAAGAACATGCCGCCGGAGAAGCGCAGGAACGAGCCGAGACGCACCGTTTCCGAAACGCGCCCGAGCGCTGGCGAGTTCAGGGCGTTGATCTCCTTCAGCAGCGCCCAGCGAACCAGGGCGACGCTGAAGACGCAGCCGAAGGCCTGGAACACGAAGAACGCACCGAGGCCTCCATCGGCCATCAGGACTGCGGCCCCACCGAGATACCTCACGCTGTTGACGAATATCTGCAGTGCGTTCATGAGGCCCTGTCGCTGCAATCCAGCCAGCGCGTTCAGGTAGAACGCGATAACGAACTGGCAGGCAACCGATACAGGCACCCATGCAAGGGCCCTGCCGGCCTCCTGTGCATTCGCCTGAGTGAACTGGAGCCAGGTCGTCCCAAGCCACGGGCCGGCAGCCATGAGGAGTAGGAGGATGCCGATCGAGATGAAGACGATCGGACGCTCGAAGCAGGCCAAAAGGGCGCGAAAGTCACCCCGCGCGTCAAGGGCTCCTATGTAGCGCGAGAACTCCCGCGAACACGCTGCGCCAAGTCCGAAGTCGAGCACGAGCGACACGTACAGCAGCAGTTGCCAGAAGCCAATGAGGCCGAAGCCTTCGAGGCCGACGCGCGCCACATAAAGTGGCGTCGTCAGGACAATCAGCGCGGCGGTCCACCCGCCCCCGACGAAGTTGAAGATGACGCTTTTCCTGATGTGCACTCGCTGCTTCCACATTCCACGACCCGACGAACCGCCCCGCGCTCGCGCCGCGGCGCAAGGCACTCTCTATGAACAGCATAGTGCAGGCGGAACTGATGTTCTGAGCCGGTATCATGCACAGCCCGCGTGGCGTCCGCGCATCGAAACTCTGCGCGATCTGACCTCGTTCCGGTGCTATTGGCGGGCGCCGCATCATCATCGACAGTGCTGCGCCGCGATGCTGGCAGGCCCCGCCAGATGATGCGCCGGCTGGGCGAAGGTTCGAGCAAACGGCCACGTGCGCGGCGCTCCTCACACGGTGAATGGGAACTCAAACAATGACAACGGACAAGCACACGCGCGTGCTCGTACTTGGTGCTTCCGGAATGCTGGGCAACGCCATGCTGAGGCTGTTCGCCCAGAGCCCGCAACACAATGTGGTGGGGTCGGTGCGTTCGGCTAGCGCATTGGCCTCCCTGGAGCCGACTCTCCGCCCACTTGTCGTCGCTGGCGTGGACGTCGAGAATTTCGACAGCCTGACCGCGTTGTTTGCGAATGTCCGTCCTGACGTCGTCATCAACTGCATAGGCCTTGTGAAGCAACTGGCCGAAGCCGATGACCCCCTGGTCGCCCTGCCGGTCAATGCCCTGCTTCCGCACCGCCTGGCACGCCTGTGTTCGCTGGCGAAGGCTCGCCTGGTTCACGTCAGCACCGACTGCGTGTTCTCCGGCAGCAAGGGCATGTACACCGAGCAGGACGAACCTGATGCCAAAGACCTCTACGGCCGCAGCAAACTGCTGGGCGAGGTTAACTACCCGCATGCCGTGACCTTGCGCACGTCGATCATCGGCCACGAGCTCGGCAGTGCCCACGGACTGGTGGGTTGGTTTCTGGCACAGCAGGGCAGCGTCAAGGGCTTCAGGTGCGCCGTCTTCTCGGGCCTACCGACCGTGGAGTTGGCGCGCGTGATACGCGACATCGTGATTCCGCAGCCCGTGTTGCGCGGCGTCCACCACGTGTCCGCGGCGCCGATCAACAAGTTCGATCTGCTGACGCTTGTCGCCCAGGTTTATGGAAAGAAGATCGACATCGTTCCCGACGAAAAACTGGTCATCGACCGATCACTCGATTCGACGCGCTTCCGTATGCTCACCGGCTACCAGCCGCCCGATTGGCCCGAACTGGTTCGTGCAATGCACCAGTCCCAGCCGACCTCGGCCCATTGATCCACCGATAAGGTTCTTCAGATGTTCAAGGACAAGGTTCTTCTCATCACCGGCGGTACCGGCTCGTTCGGCAATGCGGTACTGAGCCGCTTTCTTCACTCCGACTTCGCCGAGATTCGCGTCTTCAGCCGCGACGAGAAGAAGCAGGAGGACATGCGCATCCGGCTCAAGAACGACAAGGTCAAGTTCTACATCGGCGACGTGCGTCACTACGATAGTGTTCATGACGCGTTGATGGGCGTCGACTACGTCTTCCACGCTGCAGCACTGAAGCAGGTGCCGTCTTGCGAGTTCTATCCGATGGAGGCGGTGCGCACCAACGTCATCGGCGCCGAGAACGTGATTCGCGCGTCCATCGCCAAGGGCGTGAGCCGCTGCGTCGTGCTCAGCACCGACAAGGCGGTCTACCCCATCAATGCGATGGGCATGTCCAAGGCCATGATGGAAAAGGTGATGGTTGCCAATTCTCGCCTGTGCGACCCTGGCAAGACCATCCTGTGCGCCACACGCTACGGCAACGTCATGGCTTCACGCGGCTCGGTCATTCCGCTGTTCCTCGAGCAGCTGAAGGAAGGTCGGCCGCTGACCATCACCGACCCCAACATGACGCGCTTTCTCATGTCGCTGGAAGAGTCGGTGGATCTGGTGCTCTACGCCTTCGGGCACGCCCGGCCGGGCGACATCTTCGTGCAGAAGGCGCCCGCCTCGACGGTTGGCGACCTGGCGCAAGCGCTGGACGAGTTGCTGCACGCCAAGAGCGAGATCAAGATCATCGGCACACGCCACGGCGAGAAGCTCTACGAGTCGCTGGTGTCGCGCGAGGAGATGGTCCGCTCGGAAGACCTAGACGGCTACTACCGCATTCCCGCAGACTCGCGCGACCTCAACTACAACAAGTACTTCGTCGAAGGCGAGACTGAGATCTCGCGCTTCGAGGACTACACCTCGCACAACACCCGCCGGCTCGACGTGGCCGCTGTGAAGGACGTGCTGATGCAGCTCGACATCGTTCGGGAGGCCGTCGGTGCTTAAGGTCATGACGATGGTCGGCACGCGGCCAGAGATCATCCGGCTATCGCGCGTCATCGAGAAGTTGGACCGCCACTGCCAGCACGTGCTGGTGCACACGGGCCAGAACTACGACTACGAGCTGAACGAGGTCTTCTTCAGCGACCTGGGCATACGCCGTCCCGACGCCTTCCTCGAGGCCGCAGGCGCGACAGCGGCCGAGACCATCGGCAAGGTCATCATGGCAGCTGACAAGGCGCTCGAGACGCACCAGCCCGAAGCCCTGCTGTTGCTGGGCGACACCAACAGCTCGCTGGCCGCGATCGCCGCCAAGCGACGCAAGGTGCCGATCTTCCACATGGAGGCAGGTAACCGCTGCTTCGACTTCCGTGTGCCGGAGGAGATCAATCGCCGCATCGTCGACCACATCGCCGATATCAATCTCACCTACAGCGAGATTGCGCGCGACTACCTGTTGCGCGAGGGCCTGCCGCCCGACCAGGTGATCAAGACCGGCAGCCCGATGCGAGAGGTGATCGAACACCACCTCGCCGGCATCGAGGCGTCGAACGTGCTGGCGCGACTGGGGCTGGAAGCGGAACACTACCTCGTCGTCAGTTCGCATCGCGAAGAGAACGTGGACGCGCCCGACAACCTTCGCCGGCTGTTCGGCATCCTGAATGCCCTGGCCGAGCGCTATGACGAGCCGGTCGTCGTCTCGACCCACCCACGCACGCGAAAGCGCATGGACGCGTTGGGGCTGACGGCGCATGCGCAGGTCAGGTTCCTCAAGCCTTTCGGCTTCCTCGACTACATCAAGCTGCAAACGAACGCACGCGCGACGCTCTCGGACAGCGGCACGATCACGGAAGAGTCGTCGATCCTGAACTTCCCGGCGCTGAACCTGCGCGAAGTTCACGAGCGCCCGGAAGGCTTCGAAGAAGCGGCAGTGATGATGGTCGGGCTCGACGCCCGGCGCGTGATGCAGGGGCTGGACATCCTGGCGCAGCAGCCGCGTGGCGCCACGCGCTCGCTGCGGCTGGTCACCGACTACGAGCCGGTCAACGTCTCCGACAAGGTGCTGCGCATCATCATGAGCTACACCGATTTCGTGAATCGACGCGTCTGGCGCCGCTAGCCCGCCGGCCTGCAGCACCGGCTGCACCCCACTTCCCTCGAAGGCAAGCACCATGAAGACGGCCCTGATCTGCGGCGTCAACGGGCAGGACGGGGCCTACCTTGCGCAGTTCTTGCTCGACAAGGGCTACCGTGTCGTCGGCACTTCGCGTGACGCTTCGGACGGGCGCATGGACAACCTGCAGCAACTGGGCATCGCCGGCTCGGTTGAGCTTGCCTCCATGGCCTTGAACGACATCAGTAGCGTGATGCAGGTTCTGGACAGCGCGCGGCCCGACGAGGTCTACAACCTGGCCGGGCAGTCTTCGGTGGGCCTGTCGTTCGAACAACCCGTGGAGACGATGGAGAGCATCGCAACCGGCACCCTCAACCTGCTTGAGGCCACCCGAGGCCTTGGCAAGGCCGTGCGGTTCTTCAGCGCCGGTTCCAGCGAGTGCTTCGGTGACATTGGGCATAAGTCGGCCGACGAGAACACGCCGTTCCGGCCACGCAGCCCGTACGCGGTGGCCAAGTCCTGCGCGGCCAACCTGGTGGCCACCTACCGCGATTCCTATGGTTTGTTCGCCTGCACCGGCATCCTTTTCGGCCATGAGTCGCCGCTGCGGCCGCGCCGCTTCGTCACGCGCAAGATCGTCGAGGCCGCAGCGCGCATCCACGCCGGGCTGCAGACTCAGGTCACGCTCGGCAATCTCGAGGTGTCGCGCGACTGGGGTTGGGCACCCGACTATGTTGAGGCGATGTGGTTGATGCTGCAGCGTGAATCGGCGCTGGACCTGGTCATCGCCACCGGGCGCACCGTTTCGCTCGAATATTTCGTGCGAGCGGCTTTCGCCTACTTCAATCTCGACTGGAAGGTCCACGTCGTGCAGGACCAAACCCTGCTGCGGCCTTCCGACATCACCTACAGCGCGGCCAACGTTTCGCTGGCCAAGGCAGAACTGCGGTGGTCGCCACCCAACTCGGTGGACGATGTCGTGCGCCGGTTGTGCGCAGCCGAGGTACAGCGGCTCGCGAAGTGACCGAAGGGAAACGCTGGAGCTCAGGCTCCAGCGCACTGTGACTTCTAGGCCCCGGCGCGCCTGTGCTTGAACCACTTCGCCGTGCGGACCACGCCGTCGGCCATCGTGTACGGCAGCGGACCGCAGACACGTTCTGTGGGTGCCAGGTCCGACGTGTATTCGGTCAGGATGTTGTTGACGCGGAACGAGTTGAACGGAAAGCGGCGCCACCCGGCCGCGTTCAGCATGTCACCACACTTGGCCAGCAGCCTGGCCATCGGGATCGGCATGGTTCTGACGGAACGCCCTGAAAGCTCGCTGGACAAGGCATCGATCCAATCGCGCAGGGAAATGGGCGCGTAGTCGGCGATGTAGAAAGTCCTGCCGGCGATCGCCTCCTTCGGCGCCGCCATGAACTTGGCGTATTCGTAGACCGTGTTGCCGACATAGCCGTACGACTTGAGCAGGCGGCCACTTCCGACATGGAAGTAGTGTCCCTTCGCCAGCGCACCCAGAAAGCGCTGGTAGTGCGGCGACATGCCCTCGCCCCAGATCGTCGTAGGGCGAAGAAGGCACCAGGTGATGTGCTCCGGCATGGACTTGCGCACCAGCTGCTCGGTGATGACCTTGCTCTGCCCATACAGGTTGATCGGGCGGTAATCGGTATCGCTCTTCGGCACATAGCCAACGGCGCAGACGAGCTGCGACGACGTGAACAGGGCCCGCGTCACCGTGCCGCAGGCGACCGCAGCATCAACGACGTTCTGCGTGCCGACGGTGTTGGCCGCATAACCCTCGATGCGCTGGTTTTCCTCCAGATCGGTCCGTGCAGCCAGATGCACCACGATCTGGGGCGAAAAGTCGCGGAACGCAGCCATCAAAGCGTCGCGGTCGAGAATGTCGCAGCGATACCGATCGGCGTCGTCGGGGCCTTCCGCGAGCGGCTTGACGTCGAGTCCCCGCACTGCGTAGCCCAGCCCGCGCAGATACGGAACCATGGCACGCCCGATGAAGCCCGAACTGCCGGTGACCAGAACACGCTCATTCATCTGTCAGATTCCTCGTGATTCAGCAGTCAGCAATGCCAGGACTTCATCGCTGGCCTTCTGCCAGGAGAAGCGTACGAAGTTGTCTTGTCCTCGCTCGATCAACGCGTCCCGGCGGGAGGGTTCGCCGATCGCTTGCAGCGCGTCGGCGATGGCCGCGACGGACTCCGGGTCGACCAAGATCGCGCCGGCACCGGCCACCTCGGGCATCGAGGACACGTTCGACGTGATCACCGGGCAGGACAGGCTCTGGGCCTCAAGGATCGGAATCCCGAAACCCTCGTACAAGGACGGGAAGACCAGGCCAGCACTGCCGCGGTACAGGGCCGCCAGTTCGCCGTCGCTGAGCCGCCCGGCGAGCACGACGCCCGGCATGGCCCTGGCGCGCGCCTGCAGCATTTCAGCGTACGCACCGTCTGCGCGCCCGACGAGCACGAGCTTCTTCGCCTGCCCGGGCGCAGCCTGTGCCGCGTAGCGCTCGTACGCGTCCAGTATGCGCAGGGGGTTCTTGATCTCCTTGAACACGCCGACGCAGTGAAAGTACCTCTGGGGTTCCAGTCCGAGCCTGCCCAGGACGGTGTCGTCGCTGTCCATCGCGGCGAGATGCCCGCCAGCAGGATAGATGACGTGGATGCGCGCCGGGTCTACCTCGCAGAAGTGCACGATGTCGCTGGCGCTGCTGGACGAGATGGTCGTGACCTCGTTGCGGCCCCTGATCGATCGCGGAATGAAGAACTGCCAGTACAGGCTCTTGAGGCGGCCGATCTCACGCGGATACCGCCACGCGTAGGCGTCCAGCACGGCAACCACCTGCCGCGCGCGGAGCAGGACGCTGCCGACGTAGCCCGGGCAGAACAAGGTGTGGACGCCAGAACCCAGCTTCAGCGGGAACCAGAGCTGTTCGTAGAATATGCGCCAGACTAGGCCACGCGCCCGCGGCAGCGCAACTGCATCAAACCAGGGCCTGGGCCCGCGCCACCAAGGCGGCAACTCGTTGCAGTACATGATGAAGCGGCTGGTGCCCTGCTCCCGTTCGTACCAAGGCAGCACGAGATTTGAAAAGTAGGTCTCCGTGCCTGCATTGACGCCCCACCGCAGGTGCAACGCGTTCAGGCCAATGGTCTTCATGTGATCGGTAAACCCGTGATTGAGGCCCTCCGCTGCGGCGGCATGCCGCTGCGGAAGCCCAGCCTATTGCTGCAGCGGTTGCCGGGCGACGGCGTCGCCGATGCGCGGCGTTGCTGGCGGCGGCAGCCCGCGCTGCAGCACGTCGCAGAAGCGCCGCATCAGTTCATGCTTGCTCAGCGACCGGGCGATTGCATCGGCAGCGCGCCGGCCCATCGCGTGCAGTTCCTCGGCCGGCGTATCGAGAATCTCGCGCAGCACGCGCTCGGCTCCGGCGACGTCGCCGTGCGCGATCTGCCAGCCGATGTGGTGCTGCTCGATGAGGTCGCTGACGTGGCTGGGCGATGGCCCGAGCAGCAGGATCGGCCGCGCGACGGCCATCGCACCGTAGACCTTGCACGGGTGCACGATACCGACGACGTCGTTGCCGATCGACACCACGTGCACGTCGGCGGCCGAAAGCGAATAGCGGATCTGGTCCAGCGGCTGGTAGGGAAGCGAGCGGATGTTCGCGGCGCCGCCGGCGATGCGCTCGTCGACCTCTTTCTTGCCGCCGCCGCCGCCGATGCACATCACCAGCAGGCGCGGGTCGCCGTGCAGCCGCTCGGCGCCGTCGAGCAGCGTCTTCAGAGGGTTGGCCGGCGAGTGGTTGCCCGAGTACATGACCACGAACTTGCCCTCGACCACATGCTGCCGGCGGAAGGGGTTTTCGGCGTGCGCGATATTCTCCAGCCTGTCTTCATGCGGCCACGGCGGTATGGCCACGACCTTATGGGCGACGTCGATCTTGCGCGCCACGCGTTCGGCCATGAAACGGTCCATCACGACGATGTCGGATGCCTGCCGCAGGATGGCCCGGTTGAACGCGTCGAAAATGCGAACCGGCAGCGATGTGGCCGGCAGGACCTTCATGGCCACCATCTGGTCGGGATTCAGGTCCATCAACCAGTACTTCACCGGCACCTGGCGAAGCTTGCCAATCGCAACGCCCGCCATGCCGCAGAAGGGCGGCGACGTCGAGACCATCACGCCGCACAAGCCCCGCGTGAACAGCCCGCGCACCATGGCCTGCAGCACGAAGAGGCCCTGCGCCAGCAGGCGCACGCCGATCGACGACTTGCCGAACGACGACAGCGGCAGCCGCCGGATTTCGACGCCGTCGCGCATCTCGCGTGCTGGATACACCTTCGACGGGTCGTCGTAGCCACGTGCCGAGGTGTAGACCACCACGCGGTAGCCTCGGCGTGCCATCTCGGCCGCCGCGTCGGCCATGTGCTGCCCGACACTGGCGGGGTCCGGGACGTAGACCTGCGAGACGATGAGAAAGGTTGGCATCACGGACATGCGGCGTCCGGCCGCCGCAGCTGAACCCTGGACCCGAGACTCAAGCGGCGGCCACCCGCTTGCGTGCGGCCGGCTTCGCGCGGCTGGCGACCGGGATGCGCTTGGCCGCGGCCACCTTCTTCGCGGCAGGCTTGGGGGCCGCGACGACCTTGGGTGTTCCGTAACCCGCGGGGATGCCCTGGTTCCAGGTGTTCATGTGCTTCGACTCGGGGTTGAAGCCGTCACCAGGAATCGGGTGCGAACCCTTGGTGAAGGTGCTGACGCTGCTCTTCAGCGCCGTGCGCTTGTTGTACTTGGCCGTGAACTCGCCCAGGATCCACTGGTAGGTCTTCTCCATGCCCGAGCGCAGGCGCGTGTCGGGCTCCCACTTCAGGTGCTGCTGGATCTTGGTGTTATCGCTGTTTCTGCCGGCCACTCCCTTGGGCGCATCGAGCTTGTAGTGGCGCTTGAGTTTGATGCCCGCGATGTCTTCGGCAATGTCGACGAGCTGGTTGATGCTGACGAGTTCGCTCGAACCCAGGTTCAGCGGCTCCAGTACCTTGCTGTGGGTAATGAGGCCGATGCCCTTGACGCAATCGTCGATGTACATGAACGAGCGCGTCTGCGTCCCGTCGCCCCAGATCTCGATCTCGTGCTTGCCCGAAATCTTTGCCGCGATGACCTTGCGGCAGATGGCGGCCGGTGCCTTCTCGCGCCCACCCTCCCAGGTGCCATCGGGACCGTAGACGTTATGGAAGCGCGCCACACGCGTGTGCATGCCGAAGTCCTCACGGAAGTGGCGGCACATCCGCTCGCTGAAGAGCTTCTCCCAGCCGTAGCCGTCTTCAGGCAGGCCTGGGTAGGCGTCGGCTTCCTTCAGCGCCGTGACATGCGGGTCGGTCTGCTTCTCGGCGTTGTAGACGCAGGCCGAGGACGCGTAGAAGAAACGCTTCACGCCGGCCTCTTGCGCCGCCAGCAGCATGTGGGTGTTGGTCAGCACGCTGAGCATGCACAGCGCCTTGTTGTTTTCGATGAAGCCCATGCCGCCCATGTCGGCGGCGAGTTGGTAGACCTCGGTCGCACCCGTGCTTATGGCGCGACAGACCTTGAAATCGCGGCAGTCGCCCTTGATCGGACCGGCGAAGTTCTTGGCGCCCTTGTGCACCTGGTACCACTCGTTCAATGGCTTGATGTCCGCACCCCGGACCTCGTGGCCCTCTTCGAGCAGCCGCTTGACCAAGTGCCCGCCAATGAAGCCGCCAGCGCCCGTCACAACGATCGTTTCATGCTTGCCCACTGAAAGTCTCTCCTGTTCGCCCAGAACTCGCGCTTGGCGAGATGAAAGTCAACCCTGAATTATACGAGGCAGCTCATCGTCAGGCGGACGGGTACGCCAGGCCTGCGGCAGCCGCCGGCTCAGCCTGGAACCGGTCGCTCCGCCCCGCTCTCGCGCGAGGCAGAGACATCGTGGCCATGAGCCTTGAGGAACCGGTGCCGCCTTGCTGCGTCCAGATCACTGGCCACCATTTCGGCGCACATCTGCTGCGCCGTGATCTCGGGCGCCCAACCGAGCTTGCGTTTCGCCTTGGAGGGGTCGCCCAGAAGCGTCTCGACTTCCGCAGGGCGGAAGTAGCGCGGGTCGACGGCGACGACGCAGTCACCGACCTTCAGCGCGGGCGCCTTGTCACCCTGGATGGTCGCGACGTAGGCCTTCTCGCTCTCGCCGTCGCCTTCGAAGCGCAGGGTGATACCGAGTTCGGCCGCCGCCCAGGTGATGAACTCACGCACCGAGTACTGCAGGCCGGTAGCGATGACGTAGTCCTCGGGCTCGTCCTGCTGCAGCATCATCCACTGCATGCGCACGTAGTCCTTCGCATGCCCCCAGTCGCGCAGGGCGCTCATGTTGCCCATGAACAGGCACTTGTCGATACCCTGCGCGATGTTGCTCAGGCCGCGCGTGATTTTTCGCGTCACGAAGGTCTCGCCGCGGCGCGGGCTCTCGTGGTTGAAGAGGATGCCGTTGCAGGCGTACATGCCGTAGGCCTCGCGGTAGTTCACCGTCATCCAGTAGGCGCAGAGCTTGGCCACTGCATAAGGGCTGCGCGGATGGAAAGGCGTGGTCTCGGTCTGCGGAATCTCCTGCACCAAGCCATAGAGTTCGGACGTGCTGGCCTGGTAGAAGCGCGTCTTCTTGTCCAGCCCGAGCAGGCGTATCGCCTCTAGCAGGCGCAGCGGTCCCATCGCGTCGACGTCAGTCGTGTACTCGGGCGACTCGAAACTCACCGCGACATGGCTCTGCGCGCCCAGGTTGTAGAGCTCGTCGGGTTGCACGTGCTGCAAGATGCGGGTGAGGTTGGAACTGTCGGTAAGGTCACCGTAGTGAAGGATGAAACGCCGGTGGTCGATCTCCGGGCCCTCGTAGATGTGGTCCACGCGTTGGGTGTTGAACATGGATGCGCGCCGGCGGATGCCGTGCACTTCGTAGCCCTTGGCAAGCAGGAACTCGGCAAGGTACGAGCCGTCCTGGCCGGTCACGCCCGTTATGAGGGCTGTCTTGGGGTTGTTCATCGCGAGTCAGTCACTTCCAGATACTTGAAGGGTAGGCGATTCAGCCCGTGGGCGGCCTGCACCACTGTCTGACCATACGGCCGAATGCAGGGCGCACCGGTTGCATTGAGGCTCGTCGACGCGCGGAACGGGCCGGCGTTTCAGAGCATCGCGCCTTCGATCGACGCCGACGAATTGTCGCTGATCGTCTGCCGCCACCCGCACCATCGGACGATGCGGCACGGCCCGCATGCCGACGATGAGTGGCACGCGGCGCCAGCCGGACGAACCCGCGTCCAAGACCTAGGCTCGGAATTGCCGTGCCGCGATGAGCATTGGGCGCAGCACGTAGTACAGACCGAACCAGCGGTCTGGCAACTCGAGAATGCGCAGGTCCTTCGGCGATAGGGATCGCCGCCACAGGTGCGACACCACCGTTGCCCAGGTGCCCGACAGCAGCAGCGCCCTGGCACTGTCGGCCAACCTCCAGGCCGCGGGCACATGACCCTGCGCCTCGCAAACGCTGTTGGGCGCACACAGGGCATAGCGCACGGTGCGCAGCACCAAGGGCAGCGAGCGCATCGCGTTCAGCTCGCGCGCAACGGCCTGCGGTGGCAACCACGCGAAGAGATCTCGGCACAACGCCAGGCCGAGCAAAAGCGTGCGCAGGCAGCCGGCCGAGCGCGCACGCTCGAAAACCAGTGGCCAGTCCCATTGCCGCTGCGCGAGCACACGCGGCAAATCGGCGAGCCACTTCAGCCGATACCAGCCGTGCCGGCCGCCGTGTTCGCAAAGATAGAGCAGCAAGTCGTCGTCGTTCATCATACGCATGGACACGTCGCCCAGGCGAATGCTGACTGCGCGCCGGAGGATGTCTTCCGGGGCCAGGTTGAACTGGCGCGGGGTTCCCGTGAGTTGCCAGTGCAGTTCAAGTGGACCGAACTCGCGGCTGTAGTGCTGCTCCTCGAAGTAGTAACGCAACAGATACGCCAGGTGGCGCGGGCCACGAGTAGCCAGGTCCCAGTGTCTGTTGGCGGCATCCAGCCAGAAACCGCGCGCCTCCAACAGCGCCCGGGCCCGCAGCATTTGCGCTGGCGGCACCCAGACGTCGAGGTCGTTCACCTGACGGGCCGCAAAGTCATCGTAGTGGCGCCGGGCCACGGTGATGCCCTTGAACGGCAGCCAGTCGATGCCGGCCTCGGCGAACCAACGCGCCAGCAGGATGTGCGTTCGAACCGACCGCAGCGCCTGAACAGCGTTTTCGCGCGCGCAGGTTGAAAGTGCCGCCATCAGGCCCTCCGGCGGCACGCCGGCCGGCAATCGTCGCAACGCCGCGTGCACCAGCGGACCGATACGGTGGCGCGTGACCACCAGGTCGACGAAGGCCGGCAGGTCGACGACCCCTAGCAGGCGCTCTATCTCCGCCAGGTCGTCGCCGCTCATGGGGGAGCGGCAACATAGGCACGCCAGCTGAAACTCGGCCGAGAACCGACTTCGGTGGCAAGGCGATATGCTCATGACAATGTCGCCGATCTGGCCGTGCAATCCGACGGCGACGCTTCAGCCGGCGTCTGTCGCGGCGCGGATTCGCTCGAAAAGACACCCATGCCAGACCTCTTGCCCACCACCCTGATCACGCGAGTCGACGGCCTGCTGGCCACCGAAGTCGACGGGGAAACCGTGCTCATGCACGTCGAACAGGGCCAATACTACGGCCTGCCTCGGACGGCGCACGCCGTCTGGACCCTGCTGGACTCACCACTGACCTTCGAGCAACTCTGCGCGGCACTGCAGCGGCGCTACGCCGGGCCAGCCGATGTCATCGCAGCCGACACCCGGCGATTTGTCGAAAAGATGGTCGCCGAGGCCCTGGTCACGCTGACGTGACGGTGCTTTTCGGTGCACACGGCATGGCGGCCACGCTGTCGGCCGAGGCTGCCCGTGGGTTGCTCGACCGCATGGGCGCGGGCGCAGAAGCGACTTGCGCCCGCTCGCATCCGATGCTGAGATCGACCGTTGCCGCCGAAGGCGTGGCCTTCGGCGCCTGTCAGCGCGTGTATGCGGGCGAAACGGCGCCCGCCGTGACCGCGCAGGCGGGGCCGCTATGCCTGGTTGCGCAGGGGCGACTGGACAATCGGGAAGAGTTGATGGCGCTGCTGGGCTTTCCCGCAGTGCGTGGCTCGAGCACGACACTCCCTCTGGACGATTCGCCGTCAGATACGGCGCTGATGCTGGCTGCGTACCAAGGTTTCGGCGCCGACTGTGTCAAGCATCTGGTCGGCGACTGGGCATTTGCGTTGTGGGATGCCGAGCGCAGGCGGCTGCTGCTGGCCAGGGACGCCACGGGCATCACAGCGCTGTATTGGTGGCAGGGCGGCGGGCAGTTGCTGTTCGCCACCCAGTTGCAGACCTTGCTGGCGGCCGGTCCGGTGCCCAGGCGGCCCGACGGGCGTTGGCTGGCAGGTCTTCTGACCGTCTTCACCGACCCGGCCCACCCCGGAGCCACCGCGTTCGAGGGCGTCAACGCGGTACCGCCGGGGCATTTGCTGCTGGTGCAGGAAGGACGGGCCCGTCTGCAGCGCTGGTGGCAGCCAGAAGCGCTGGCACCGCTGGACGGCGCGTCACTGGCCGATCTGGAGTCGCGTTTCCTGGCCCTGTACGACGACGCCGTGCGCAAGCGCCTGCGGCGCCGCGGCGGAACGGTGGCCAGCACCCTGAGTGGCGGTCTCGACTCGGGCTCCGTCGTGGCGCTGGCGGCACCCGCGCTGGCCGAAGAGGGGCAACGCCTGCGGGCCTATGTGCACACACCCCGTTTCGACGCAGTCGACACCGTCGCCAACCGCATTGCCAACGAGTGGTCTCTGGCGCAGGCGACGGCGCGGTTTGTCGGCAACGTCGACGCCGTGGCCTGCCCGACCGAGAACCTGTCGCCGTTGGACGGCATCAGGCGCTGGCTCGACTTTGCCGCAGCACCCTTGGGTGCCGCGGCAAACTGGTACTGGCTGCAGGATGTCGCCACGCAGGCCTGCGCCGGCGGTGCGCGCGTGCTGTTCAACGGACACGGCGGCAATGCGACCGTGTCGTACACCGGCAGCGGCAATCTCTGGCCCCAGGTACGGGCAATGCGCCTGAGGCATGTGCTTGGCGAACTGGACAGGGAAGAGGCCGGCTGGCCGGCGGGCTTGCGCGACCGCTTGCTCAAGCCGGCGTTGCGGCCGGCCTGGCACCGCTGGAAGCGGAAGCTGAGCGGGCGCGGCCCGGTACCGGCGTGGTCGTCGTTCTCCTTGCTCAGGCACTCGTACGCCGACGAACTGGGTCTGGATACCGCCATGAAGCTGGCACAACACGACCCGGCGTTCAGCTCGACCTCGGCCGCGCGCCTGGCCCAGTTTCGTTTGGGCCTGCTCGGCGGCGCTGACAACGGCAATGCCGTATGGGCCGAGCTGGGCGCGGCGCACGGACTGTCGATGCGCGACCCGACGCGCGACCAGCGCCTGGTGGAATTGTGCTGGCGGCTGCCCGACGAACTGTTCTGGGCCCACGGCCGCCAGCGCGGGCTGGTTCGTTGCAGCCTTCGTGACAGGCTGCCACCCGAGGTGCTGGCCAGCCGCCTCAAGGGCCAGCAGTCGGCAGACCTGCGCCAGCGCCTGCAGGACGGCCGTGCCGACTTTCTGGCCGAGGTAGAGGCGGTCTCGCGTCATGCCGGGGCGCGCCGCGTGATCGACACCGAGCGTCTCGTTCTCGCTGCGCAGGCGGCCGTCTCGGAGTCGGCGCCGCCGTCAAGCGGCGCCGTGCCGGTGGTCCACCTGTTACAGGCCCTGGCGGTAGCGATGTTCGTCGCGCGACATGCCTGATCGGTGGCGCGGGGCCCAGCGCCTTGAAACAAGCGGTTACCGCGTGGCGTCTTGCCGATGAACTTGCGCTTGCTCGCGTCAGGGCACTTGGTATAGATTCCGGATGCCCAAGCCACAGTAGGAACCCAGATGCAGCAGCAACACAGCGACAACACCTTGACCGAGCAGGAAGTCTGGGAAGCCCCGGAGCTCGTGAAAGCCGACTTGGCTTCGACCACGCTGTTGGGTGCGACGCCTGGTGTTGACGGCCCAGGTCTGCTCTCCTGAGCGTCTCCAGCCACCTTCCATGCACAGCCGGCCACCGCCGGCTGTGCTGTTTCTGGCACGCCGATCTTCGCGCTGGTTGAAGCGCGGAACCGGGCACCGAAGCGCCCCGTCGCGGGTTGGATGAGACCGGTCAATCACACAGGACAGGCCTTCGGTCTGTTGTTCCGCGACAGTCGCCCGCTTCCCGAACTGCAGGCGGCAGATGACCGCTTGGCCGGCGCGAACACCGCAATCGATATCGATTGGCTTGAACCCGTTTCGCTCGCGGCGCCGATCGGTCCGGCCGGCGCAACGTTTCAATACGCCCAGGGCGTGTTTGAACTGCGGGTCGCCGGCGTTGGCTTGTACGGCGTCACCGCCTATCGCATCACCATCACGCCCGAGCCCGGTGCCGACGAGCGCCAGTTGCGCCTCGTCCTGTTCGGCTCGGCCGTCGGTGCCCTGCTCTGCTTGCGCGGCCTGACGGTGCTGCACGGTTCGGCCGTAGCCTTGCCGGATGGCTCCGCAGCCGTGTTCTGTGGCCTGTCGACCGCCGGCAAGTCCACGCTGGCGGCAGCCTTGGCCGGCCGCGGTCATCCCACCCTGGCCGACGACATCGCGGCAGTGCGTTTCGACGCCGCCGGCCAGGCCTGGTGTCTGCCGGGCCTGGCTCGCGCGAAGCTGTGGCGCGACGCACTCGACACGCTCGGACTGTCGTACCTGACCAGCGCGACGACACGCGTGATGCCGCAGTTCGACAAGCACTCGCTGCCTTTGACCACCGCGGCGGCCGCGCTGCCCTTGCGCCGGTGCTACGAGCTGCAGGCCAGCGACGACGCCGGACAATTGCACTTCCAGGCCGTGACCGGCATGGACAAGGTGACCTTGCTGCTGAGCCATGGATACCGCCCTGCTTTTGTGCTGGCGATGGGCGAGCAGGCGGCGCTACTTCGCAGCGCTGCCGCGCTGGCGCGGCAACTCAGCGTCGAGCGCATCACGCGGCCGCGGCAGCAGGCGACGCTTAGCGCCATCGTGGCCAGGCTCGAGGCGCAGTGGGCTCTGTGACGGCGACATCAGGCGCTCACGCGACGTGAACCGTCTCGCCCGCTTTCTGGCGCTGCCGCGCCACCGCCAGGCGCTGCTGCTGAGCAGCGGCTGGGCACTGCTACAGGCGGCCTGGCGTGTGCGGCGGTGGCCCTTCTCTCGCCTGGCCGCCGGCCTGGGCAGCGTGACCTCGCCGGCCGCACCGCAAGCCACGACAAACGCACCGCTGCACGGTGCACCGACGCCGGCCGCAGCCGGGACGACCGATGGCCAGGCCCAGGCCGAAGCGGTGCGCTGGGCGGTGGCCGCCTGGTCGCGTGCCTGGCCGTGGCCGCCCACGTGCCTGATGCAGGCCGTGGCTGCGCGCGAATTGCTCGTCGAGCGCGGCCTGCCCTGCGAACTCTATTTCGGCGTGCGCACCGGGGCCGCGGGCCAGCCCGCCTCGGCGCCGGAGATCGGCGCCCACGCCTGGCTTTGCTGCGGCAGCCTGACCGTCACCGGCGCAGCCGAGGCAGCCCGCTTCCAGCCGATCGCGGTCTACAGCTTCAGTCCGGCCGCAGCGGCGCCGCGGCAATGACGCCGGCAGCCGAGTCGCCGGCACTCCAGTTCTCGACCGGCCTGCGCACCTATGCGCAGGACCTGGTGCGGCGCGTCGGTGCCAGGCGCTTCGCGGGTGCCGTGCTGCTGGTGCTCGTGGGCACGCTGTTCGAGAGCGCAGGGCTGCTGTTGCTGGTGCCGCTCTTGCAGCTGATCAATGGCGAGGCGTCGACGCCGGCCTTGCGCTGGCTGGTGGCCAGCGGCCTACGGCCCGAACTCGGCCCCGTGCTGGCGCTGTTCGTCGTGCTCATGCTGCTGCGTGCCTGGATCGCCCGGCGGCGCGAGCTGGACCTGCTGCGTCTGCGGCTGGATTACGTCGAGGCCTTGCGCAGCGAACTCGAATCGGCGCTTGCAACGGCCTCGTGGCAGTTCCTGGTGCGACTGAAGCACGCCGACGTCATGCACTTGCTGTTCGATCAACTGGGCCGCATCAACCAGGGCACCTACCAGCTGATGCAGTTGCTCTCGGGCACCGGGCTCGGGCTGGCGAGCCTGCTCGTCGTTCTGGTCGTCGCACCGCTCTGGACATTGGTGCTGGTGCTGCCCTTCGGACTGCTCGTCTGGGTGCTGCGCCGCCGACTGGCAGCGACGGCGGCGATGGGCAGCCGCTTCGGCCGCAGCCAGCGCGAAATGATGGCCACTGCGCGGGACTTCCTGGCGGGCTTGAAGCTGGTCAAGGCGCACGCTGTCGAAGACCGGCACCTGGCCGAACTGGCGCAACGCGCCGGCGTGCTGCGCGACGACCAGCTCCGCTTTGCGCGCCACCAGTCCAACACCCGCGGCTGGTTCGAGGTCGGCAGCGCACTGCTGCTCTCGGCGCTGCTCTACGGCGCCGCCCAGTGGGGCCGCTTCGGACTGCCTGAGCTGCTGCTGATCGTGCTTGTGTTCTCGCGCCTGCTGCCGGTGCTGCGCGAAGGCCAGCTGCAGATGCAACAACTCTCGCACATGCTGCCGGCCTTCGAGGAAACCAGCGGCTGGATCGCGCGTTGCCGTGCGGCTGCCGAGCACCGGGGCGACAGCGCCTCGGCGCGGCTGGTCTTGCGCCGGGCGCTGGCCTTCGAGGACGTGAGCCTGCATTACGCCGCCGACGCTCCGGCCGCCTTGTCCAGGCTCACGCTGACGCTCGGGGCCGGAACCACGACAGTGCTCATGGGCGCCTCGGGCTCGGGCAAGACGACGCTGGCCGATGTCGCGCTGGGGCTGCTCACGCCAACCTCCGGCTGCGTGCGCGTCGACGGCGAGGCGCTGACCGGCAGCGCAACGCAGGGCCGCTGGCGCGCTTCGGTGGCCTACGTCGCCCAGGACACCTACCTGTTCCCGGGCCGCATCCGCGACAACCTGTGCTGGCTGTCGGGCCCACGCAGCGACGCCGAGGTTTGGGCGGCCCTAGAGCAGGCCGACGCCGCGCCCTTCGTGCAAGCGCTGGCCGCCGGCCTGGACCACCCGCTGGGCGAACGTGGCGAAGGCCTGTCGGGCGGCCAACGGCAGCGGCTGGCGTTGGCACGCGCGCTGCTGTGCCAGCCCGAACTGCTGGTGCTCGACGAGGTGACGAGCCAGCTCGACGAGGACAGCGAGGAACGGGTTCTGGCGGCGCTGGGCCGGCTGCGCGGCAAGATGACGATCCTGGCCATCGCGCACCGGTCCGCCGCCAGCCGGCACGCCGACCGCACGATCGTGGTCGACAAGGGTCGCGTCGTGCACGATACGGGCGCAGATTTCTGACGCCGTTGGTCAGGCCGGGCCGGGCCTCCTGAACTCCGGCACCAGTTCATGCAGACGGCCGCGTATGGCGGCATCGTCGGTCACCGACGCCATGCCCAGCCAGGCGGTCAGGTGCCTGACGTCGACGCGCTCGCGTCGCAGCCGCGCCACCCGTAACTGCGGCACCGCGGTCGGCAGCGTGTCGTCATCGTCCGCCAGCAGTTCCTCGTACAGCTTCTCCCCCGGCCGCAGCCCGGTGAACTCGATCGCGATCTCTTCCGGCGTGTGCCCCGCCAGCCTGATGAGATCCCGCGCCAGATCGACGATCCTCACCGGCTCGCCCATGTCCAGCACCAGCACCTGCCCGCTTTCGCCGATGGCCGCGGCCTGCAGCACCAGGCGCGCGGCCTCCGGGATGGTCATGAAGTAGCGAATGATGTCCGGGTGCGTCACCGTCACCGGCCCGCCCTTGGCGATCTGCTCCTTGAACTTCGGGATCACGCTGCCGCTGCTGCCCAGCACGTTGCCGAAACGCACGGCCATGAACCTGGTGCCCGGATGCTCTGCCGCCAGGCTGCTGACCACCATCTCGGCAGCGCGCTTGGTGGCGCCCATCACGTTGGTCGGGTTCACCGCCTTGTCGGTGCTGATGAGCACGAAGCGCTCGGCCTGCACCTCGGCCGCCGCCAGCGCGGCGTGCCACGTGCCCAGCGTGTTGTTGCGCAGCGCGGCGGCAGCGTTCAGGTCTTCCATCAGCGGCACGTGTTTGTAGGCCGCGGCGTGGAACACCACCTGCGGCTGCCACGTGGCGAAGGTGTGGCGCAGGTGGGCCAGGTCCTTGACGTCGCCGATCAGGCGCACGAGTTCCAGCGCCGGAGAGGCCTCGGTCAGCTCCTGCTCGATGGTGTAGAGGTTGAACTCGCTCTGCTCGTACAGCACCAGCCGCGCCGGCTTGAAGCGCGCCACCTGACGGCACAGCTCGCTGCCGATGCTGCCGCCGGCGCCCGTGATCAGCACGCACTTGCCCTGCAGCGTCTGCGCGATGCCGGCTTCGTCCAGCACCACGGGCTCGCGGCCCAGCAGGTCTTCGGGTTCGATGTCGCGCAGGCGTTCGACGCGGCTCTTGCCGGTGCGCAACTCGTCTGCGCTGGGCACCGTCAACACCTTCAGCCCGGTGGCGGCGGCCAGGTCGAAGGCGCGGCGGCGCTGCGCCGGCGTGGCCGCGGGCATGGCCACCACCACGTGCGTGGCGCCGGCGTGTACGGCCTTGTCGGCCAGCGCCTGCAGCGGCCCCAACACCGGCACGCCGTTGATGCGCGCGCCCAGCTTGGTGCGGTCGTCGTCGAGCAGGCCCAGCACCACCCAACCCTGCTGATACAGCCCGGCCAGCAGCAGCCGCGCCGCCTCGCCGGCGCCCAGCACGATGGCGCGCCGGACCACGCCGTCGCGGCCGGCGATGCGGCTGCGCGCATGTTCGTAGGTCATGCGATAGACGATGCGCACCACGGCCAGGCCCATCAGCGTGACCACCGGGTGCAGCGCCAGCACGGCGCGCGGCACCTTCGTCAGGCCCAGGCCCATCACAACCGCGGCGGCGGCCGTGCCGGCCACCGCGCAGGCCAGCAACAGGCGCTGGATCTCGCCGAAGCCGCTGAAGCGCCACATGCTCTGCGGCACCTTCAGCAGCCGGCTGGCGGCTGCATAGGCCAGCACGATGCCCAGCAGCACCCAACCGTCGTAGGTCGGTCGCGCGCTGATCCAGCGCTCGAAGCCCAGGCGGAACAGGTAGGTGATGTTCCAGCACGCGGCCACGACGGCAGCGTCGACCAGCATGGTCAGCAACTCGCGGTGCGGGCGCAGGCGCGCCAGCACGCGGTCGACGCGGTGCCAGAAGCCGGGCCGGACTTCCGGGCTGGCTGTCATGCGGCCACCCCAAGCTCGCGCCAGGACAGCACGCGGTGGTCGGCCTGCTCGAAGCTGGCTTCGCCGCCGTACACCAGCAGCGGCGCCGCGGCCTCGGGGCCAACGGCGGCGCAAAAGCGGCGTGCCGGCTGCAGCCACTCGTCAACATAGGTGGTGCCCGACTTGCACGCCACGCCGTGCAGGCGGCCGGTGTGCTCGAAGACGAGGTCGACCTCCAGGCCGTGGTTGTCGCGCCAGAAGTGCAGGTCGGGCGGCAGGCCCCGGTGCAGGCGGTGCTTCAGCGTCTCGGCCACGACCCAGGTCTCGAACACGGCGCCGCGCGCAGCGTGCAGCTGCAGGTCTTCGGGGCTGCCGATGCGCAGCAGGTGGCACATGAGGCCGGTGTCCAGGAAGTAGAGCTTGGGCACCTTCACCAGGCGCTTGCCGAACTTGCGGTGGTAAGGCGGCAGCAGCGTCACCAGGTGGCTCGCCTGCAGCACCGTGAGCCATCGGCGCGCGGTGGGCTGGCTGATACCGCAACCGGCCGCCAGGCTGTTGAGGTTCAGCAGGTGGCCGCTGCGCGCGGCGCACATGCCCAGGAAACGCTGGAAGGTGAGCAGGTTGCCGACGTTGAGCAACCGGCGCACTTCGCGCTCGATGTAATTGGCCACGTAGGCGGCAAACCATTGCGCCAGTTCGGGCTGACGGTGCGTGGCATGCAACGCCGGGTACCCGCCGCGCCACAGGCGCTGCTCCAGCGTGGCGCAGCCGTCTGCTTCGGCCAGTTCGGGCTGCGCCAGTGGCAGCAGCGTCAGCAGGCCCACGCGGCCGGCCAGCGACTGGCCGATGCCGTCCATCAGGCCGAACTGCTGCGAGCTGGTCAGCACAAAACGCCCCATGGCCGGCGCGGCGTCGGCCATGCCCAGCAGGCAGGACATCAGCACCGGTGCCCGCTGCACCTCGTCGAACACGGCACCTTCGGCGTGGCGCTGCAGAAAGCGGCGCGGGTCACCCAACACCAGCGCACGGGTGTCGGGATCTTCCAAGTTGACGTAGGGCAGCTGCGGAAAGGCCAGGCGCGCCAACGTCGTCTTGCCCGACTGCCGGGGCCCGGTGATGGCCAGCACGGGAAAGCCGCGCGCCATCGACAGCAGCGTGCTCAAGGCTTGGCGGGGAAGCATCACTTGTACAGTTTCAAAGTGAGAAGTTGAAATTGTACAGAGCGAACTGCGCCCGGGTCAGCGCACCCGCGCCAGCAGCACGCGCAGCGTGCGCCACAGCAGCGCCAGGTCGGTGGCCAGCGAGGCGTGTTCGGCGTAGTCGGCCGCGATCTGCAGCTTGCGCGGCAGGATGTCTTCGATGTACACGCGCTCGGGGTCGGCGGCCCGGGCCAGTTGCTCGCCCTCGTCGATGAACGCCAGCGAGGCCGGGTCGGTCAGCCCGGGGCGCACTGCCAGCGCACGCTCGCGCAGGCCCGGCGGGTAGTGCGCCACGTAGCGCGGCACCTCGGGGCGCGGGCCGACCAGGCTCATGGTGCCGCGCAGTACGTCGATGAATTGCGGCAGTTCGTCCACACGCGTGCGGCGCAGCACCCGGCCGGCACGCGTGATGCGTGTGTCTTCACCCACCGTCAGCGCCAGCCCGGTCGCACCGTGGCGCATGGTGCGGAACTTGAAGATGCGGAAGAACACGCCGTGCCGCCCCACCCTTTCCTGGCGGTAGAAGACCGGGCCGGGTGTGTCGAGCTTGATCCACAACGCCACCACCAGCAGCAGCGGCGCCAGCAAGACCAGGGCGACCGAGGCACCCAGGATGTCGAAAGCGCGCTTCAGCATGCGGGCGGCATCGCGGTTGCACGAGCGGTTGCCGCCGCCTTGGCCAGGGTCACCCGCGCACCCTGTTCAGCAGGCCCGCCAGACCCTCGGCCAGCCGCTGCACCGTGGCGGGGTCAGGCAGGGGCAGACTCAGGCGCCGCTCGCCCGTGGCCGGGTCGGTGGTGACGCGGGGGCCGGCCGCCGCTGGGGCGCTGCCCTCGGCGCCGCTCGATGGGGCCAGCGTGGACAGCCAGTGCAGGCCTGCTTCCAACAGGGGCGCCCATGGGTCGGACGCTGCAGAGCCCGCCGGCGACCCGGGCGCGGGCTGCGGCGATTCGATGGTCGCCGGGTGCGCCGCGTGCGCCGGAACAGACCCATGCACCCCGGGCTCTGTCGACGCGTCAGACGCCTCAAGCACCTCAGCCGTCGCAGGCTCATCGGCCACCACTTCCGCCGGAACCGGGGCTAGGGCCGCCCCCGCAGCCGCACTCGCCACTTCCGCGTCGCCCATCCCGGCAGTGACCTCGTCCACGCTCTCCATGAACTTCGACAGGCGCGTGCCGTTCATCATCACCTCGCCCGCACCGCCGTCCAGCACGCCGGCAAAGAGCGACTTCTTGAACGCCAGTACGCCCAGCATGCCCTGCTCGATGCTGCCCTGCGCGACGAGGTTGACCACCTGCACGCCACGCCGCTGCCCCATGCGGTGCACGCGGCCGATGCGCTGCTCCAGAACGGCCGGGTTCCAGGGCAGGTCCATGTTGACCACCGTGGCCGCCGCATGCTGCAGGTTCAGGCCCACGCCGCCGGCGTCGGTGGACAGGAAGAGTCGGCAGCCCGGCTCGTTCGTGAAGCGGTCGACCAGCAGGCCGCGTTTCTCGGCGGGCACACCGCCATGAAACAGCACGTGGTCCCAGCCCCTGCTGCGCAGCCGTCGCATCAGCACCTCGTGCGTGCCCAGCCACTGGCTGAAGACCACAGCCTTGGCCTCGGGCTGCTCGAACAGCTCTTCCAGCAGCGTGATCAGCTCGTCGGCCTTGGTGCCGAAGTCGGTCTCGTGGTCCAGCAGCCAGGTGCTGTTGCACGACATGCGCATGTTCTGCAGCGCGCATTGCAGCCGGCGCTGGTCGGTGTCGGACAAAAAGCCCGTCTTGCGCCAGCGCGAGACGATGCGGGTGACCACGGCGCCGTTGTCGTCGTGCATCACCCGCTGCTGCGGGGTCATCGGCACAAACAAGGTTTTGTCGATGCGTGCGGGCAGCTGGGTCAGCACCTCGGCCTTGCGCCGCCGCAGCAAAACGGGTGCCAGCGTGGCGCCGATGCGGTCAAGCGCCTGGTAGCCGATCACGCGGCCGTGCTCGTCGGTGAGCTGGTGCGCCTGCCGCAAGCGCCAGGTC